>CAZAXF010000013.1:0-24214 GCA_964489055.1 uncultured Rhodanobacter sp.
ACGCTGCGCGCCGACCCCTTTCGTCCCGAAGGGGGTGACAACCTCCCCCTTCGCTCGCGAAGGGGGATCGAGGGGGATGGCTTTTCGCCTCTCCGGGCGAGGTCGCCCTACAGGCTGGCGGTGCGAAGGTAAGGGAAGATCTCCTTGACGTTGGCGAATTGCTTCTTCGCGTCCTCGGTCGAGACCGAAGTCGGAACGATCACGTCATCGCCGACGTTCCAGTCCGCCGGCGTGGCGATGTTGTGCTTCGCTGCAGTCTGCAGGCCGTCCAGGGCGCGCAAGATCTCGGCGAAGTTGCGGCCCACGTTCATCGGGTAGGTCATCGACAGCTTCAGCTTCTTGTCCGGCCCGATGATGTACACCGCGCGCACGGTGGCGCTGTCGGCGGCGGTGCGGCCATCGGGCAGGTGCGCTTCGGCCGGCAGCATGTCGTAGAGCTTGGATACCTTCAGGTCCTCGTCGGCGATGATCGGGAAGCCCACCGACGAACCCGAGAATTTCTCGATGTCGCCGGTCCACTTCCTGTGATCCTCCGCCGGATCAACGGACACGCCGATAACCTTGGTGTTGCGCTTCTTCCATTCCGCGTCGAGATTGGCCACCGCGCCGAGCTCGGTGGTGCACACCGGCGTGAAGTCCTTGGGATGACTGAACAGGATCGCCCAGCTGTCGCCGATCCAGTCGTGGAAGCTGATCCTGCCCTGGCTGGTATCGGCCGTGAAATCAGGCACGATGTCGTTGATTCGAAGGCTCATTTGCATTGCTCCTGTTGTGGATGATTGACCACGGTGATGTCGCGCCCCCAAACCCCCATATCGAGGTGCCGGCGCCGGATAACAAGCCGGCAGGTCGGCTTTCCCCCGCCCCGACCACGGAAGCCAAATGGCTCCGCACGCCCGGACCGCGCGGGCCTGAACTCCGGTCGAACCCGCCATGCGACAGGCCGCGACGCGCCTACACCCTGGAAAACACCAGGCTGGCGTTGGTGCCGCCGAAGCCGAAGCTGTTGGACATCACCGTGTCCAGTTGCATCGCGCGGGTTTCGCGCGCGATCGGGTAGCCTTCGGCCTGCGGGTCGAGCCGGTCGATGTTGGCCGAGGCGGCCACGAAGCCTTCCTTCAGCATCAGCAGGCTGTGGATGGCCTCGTGCACGCTGGCCGCGCCCAGCGCGTGGCCGGCCAGGGCCTTGGTCGAGGACATGGCCGGCATGTTCGGGCCGAACGCCTCGCGCACCGCCTGCAATTCGATGATGTCGCCGAGCGGCGTCGCGGTGCCGTGCGTATTGAGGTAATCGACCAGCCCGTGGACGTTCGCCAGCGCCATCTTCATGCAGCGCACCGCGCCCTCGCCGCTCGGGGCCACCATGTCGGCGCCATCGGACGTGACCCCGTAGCCGGTGAGCTCGGCGTGGATGTTGGCGCCGCGCGCGCGGGCGTGTTCGTATTCCTCCAGCACCAGCATGCCGCCACCACCGGCGATCACGAAGCCGTCGCGGTCGGCGTCATACGGCCGCGAGGCGGCGCCGGGCACATCGTTGTGTGCCGTGGCCAGCGCGCCCATGGCGTCGAACTGCGCGGTCATGCCCCAGTGCACTTCCTCGCCGCCGCCGGCGAACATCACGTCCTGTGCGCCGTGGCGGATCATGTCGGCCGCCGCGCCGATGCAATGCCCGGAAGTGGCACAAGCGGCCGCGATCGAATAGCTGAGCCCGAGGATGCCGAACGCGGTGGCCAGCGTCGCCGATACGGTCGAGCACATGGTGCGCGGCACCATGCACGGGCCGACCTTGCGTATGCCCCTGCTGCGCAAGACATCCGCGCTCTCGATCTGCCAGCGCGGCGAGCCGCCGCCGGAACCGGCGATCACGCCGGTGCGCGGGTGGCGCACCTGTTCGATGGCCAGTCCGGCGTCGGCGATGGCATCGCGCATGGCCACATACGCGTACGCCGCGGCATCGCCCATGAAACGGCGCAGCTTGCGGCCGATCGCCGCATCCAGGTCGATTTCCGGCACGCCCGCGACCTGGCTGCGAAGACCCTGCGCCACGAAATCGGGAATGGCGCGGATGCCGCTGCGGCAGCAGCGCAGCGCGGCGGACACCGTCACCGGCAGGTTGCCCAGGCACGAGACGATGCCCATGCCGGTCACGACCACGCGACGCATGTCAGAAACCCGCGGTGGACTGGAACAGGCCCACGCGCAGGTTGCGAGCGGTATAGATCAGGCGCTCGTCCACGAACATGCGCCCGTCGGCGACGATCATCTTCAATCGCCCGCGCACCACGCGGCTGACGTCGATCGCGTAGCGCACCAGCGTCGCGCCCGGCAGAACCTGGCCGGTGAACTTCACCTCGCCAACGCCCAGCGCGCGGCCGCGACCGGGCTCGCCCAGCCACGGCAGGAAGAACCCGGCAAGCTGCCACAGCGCGTCGAGGCCCAGGCAGCCGGGCATCACCGGGTCACCGGGGAAGTGGCAGTCGAAGAACCACAGGTCGGGGCGGATGTCCAGCTCGGCGTGGACCTCGCCCTTGTTGTGGGCGCCGCCGCTCTCGCCGATGTGGGTGATGCGGTCGAACATCAGCATCGGCGGCGCGGGCAGGCGCGCGTTGCCGGGGCCGAACAGTTCCCCACGGCTGCAGGCCAGCAGTTGCTCGCGATCGAAGGACTGCGACCGGGCCACCGGCGGATCGAGCGGGGCTTCCAGCTTCCGGGCCAGCGCGGTAATCATGCGCGCACCGCCTTGCCGCGCAGGCGCGGCCGAAGGATGTCCAGTCCCGTGCGCAGGTGCCTGAGCGGCGAGCGCGGACGTGGCGATTCGTCCAGCAGGCCCACCGCCAGCGCCCGGCGCAGCGGTGGCAGCCGGCGGCCAACACCGACGATGGCGCGGCGCAGCGTCCGCATCGGCGGCCGTTCGCTGGTGAAGATGCCGGCCACCGCCTGGGTGCCGGCAAACATCGGCGCACTGCCGAGGCGGTGCCGGCGCTGGTAGCGCGCCAGCATCGAGGCATCGCCGGCGTCGTGATACCGGTGCCAGCCGTCGCCTGCGGCCCCGGCCAGGTGTTCGACGCTGGCCAGGCCCAGGTTGAAGCCGTGCGCGGTCACCGGATGCACGCCCACGGCGGCGTCCCCGGCCAGCGCAAAGCGCTGCGCGACGAAGCGCCGCGCCCAGGTCGCCACCAGCGGGTAGACATGGCGGGTACTGGCCAGGGTCATTTCGCCCAGGATGCCTTCGCAGCGCGAAGTCAGATCGGCCGAAAACGCCGCTTCCGGCAGTTGCATCAGCGCCTGCGCCTCACGACCGGGAACGGTCAGCACCATCGACGAAAGGTGATCGCCCAATGGCAGCAACGCGCGCGTCTGGCCGCGCCCGAACCATTCGCGGGCCACGGCGTGATTGGGCTCGGCGTGCTGCATGCGGCACACCAGCATGGACTTGCCGAAGTCGTGCAGGTGCACCGGAATGCCGATGGCGCGGCGCGTCTCCGAGAAGCGGCTGTCGGCGGCCACCAGCAGCGCAGCTTCGCGCGTGCCACCGCCGGCCAGGTGCGCGCGAGCCGTGCCGGCATCGGTCTCGACCGCCTCGACGCACGTACCCGTGTGCACGCGAATGTCCGACCGCTCGGCCACTGCCTTCCAGGCCGCGGCGCGGATCAGGTGGTTGGATACCAGCCTGCCGAGCTGGTCGCCGCCGAAGGCGGCGGAATCCACCTCGAAGCCGGGGTGTGCGCCGTCCATCACGCGCGCGCGGCGCAGCGGGAAGATCTCGTCGTGCGGCAGGTGCCGCCACACGCCCAGATCGCGCAGCAGGCGCATCGAGGCATGGGTGAGCGCGATCTCGCGCCCGTCGAAGGCGGGTTCCGCCAAGGTCTCCTCGGCCTGGCGCTCGATCAGGTCGACTTCCAGCCCGCGCGCGGCCAGCGCCAGCGACAGGCACAGGCCAACCGGGCCCGCGCCGATGACCAGGACGTTGTTGTACATGCTGCGGTCTCCGGGATTGATATCGTTTGCGGATTTGCGATGACGACAAACCAGCACCTGGCTGGCATCAGACCTCAACGATCCGAAAGCTGTCGTCATTCCGGACGCGGCGGAGCCGTGATCCGGAATCTGCTTTTCGGTCACGGCACGAAGCGGCAAGCCACTCGTGGGGAAGGGAATTCGGCACGCCGCACGGCCGCGGACAGACAAGTCGGTGGAGGATCAATGCGAATCAGCTGACATCATGGGTGGCACCGCCGTTCGACACCCTGACGGCGGTCAGTTTTTGGCGTGATTGCGGGGCTACCGATGGCTCGATCGGTGGCGGGACCCGGTATGACGTCGTCGAATTGCCGGGGCTTGACGCGCCCCGGGATCCGCACTCGCCGTGCACCACGAATGCGACATTGCACCGGCAACGCGGACCAGTCCATCGCACCGCAATCCGGGCGCCTCAGGTGGGCAGCAGACCGGCACCGAGCCGATGCAGCCGGTGGATGTCCAGCAGTTGCAGCCTGCGGCCACTCAGGCGGATCAGGTTCTTCGAGCGAAAGCGCGTGAGCACCCGGCTGACGGTTTCGTTGGCCAACCGCAGGTAACTGGCAATGTCACTGCGCGACATCGAAAGGCGAATGCGGGTGCCGGAGAACCCGCGCCTGGCATAGCGGGCAGACAGGTTCAGCAGGAACGCAGCCACGCGTTCGTCGGCGCCGTGGGCGCCGGCCAGCGCGCTCATGGTGCCGAGCTCCTTGCTGATCATCCGGAACAGGTGCTTTTGCACCGCCGGCATGCGCGCGGCCAGCGCGCTCATGGCCGGGAACGAGAACCGGCAGAACATTGTCGTTTCCAGCGCCACCGCATCGCACGGGAATCGTTCGGGGTGAATCGCGTTCAGCCCGATCACCTCGCCCGGCAGGTAAAAACCCAGCACCTGCTCCTTGCGCTCGCCGCGCTCGGGCAGGCAGGTTTTCACGCTGCCCTCGCGCACGGCGAAGATGGCCTTAAACGGATCGCCGGTGCGGAACACCGTCTCGCCGGGCGCATACGGGCCGACGTGCTCGACGATGCAGTGCAGCTCGGCCAGTTCGGGCTTGCCGTAGCCGGCCACGCTGCAGGCCTCGGCAAACGCGCAGGTGGAACAGAACCGGGTTTCGTCGCCGTCATCGGCGATCGGAACGGGCGGCGCGGGCGGGCGGTACGGATGCATCGTGGACAACATGCTGTCAGATTGCGCGTGAGTAGCGCGCGGGCGCCTCGTCGCGTTCGAGGTAGGCGTCGAAGCACATCGCGATGTTGCGAAGCAGCAACCGGCCGTTGCCGGTCACGCGGATGCGTTCGGGTTGCCGTTCCACCAGGCCATCGTCGGCCAGCGCCTCGAGTCTTGCAAGCCCGGCCGCGAAATATTCGTCGAAGTCCAGCCGGTGACGACCCCCGAAGGCGCGCTTGTCGACTTCCCCGTGGCACATCAGCGCGCCGATCAGTTCGCGCCGCGCCAGGTCATCGGCATCCAGCAGCAGCCCGCGCGCGATCGGCAGCCGGCCGGCATCCAGCGCGCCGTAGTAACCCGGAAGATCGCGCGCGTTCTGGCTGTAGCTGTCGCCGATACGGCCGATCGCGCTGACCCCCAGTCCCACGATGTCACATTCGCGGTGCGTGGAATAGCCCTGGAAGTTGCGCTGCAGGGTGTGCTCGCGCCAGGCGCGCGTGAGCTCGTCGTCGGCACGCGCGAAATGGTCCATCCCGATGTAGACGTAGCCAGCCTCGCCGAGCCGTTCCAGTGCACATGCGAACAGTGCCAGCCGGGTGGCGGCATCGGGCAGTTCCTCGGCGTGGATCTGCCGCTGCGGCTTGAACAGTTGCGGCAAGTGCGCGTAGCCGTACACCGCCACGCGATCGGGCGCCAGCGCGATCACCTCGTCGAGAGTACGCCCGAAGCCTGCCACGCTCTGGCGCGGCAGGCCATAGATCAAATCCACGCTGGCCGATGCAAAGCCGGCCTCTCGCGCGGTCTCCAGCACCGCGCGTGTCTGTTCCACGCTCTGGATGCGGTTGACCGCCTTCTGCACCGCCGGATCGAAATCCTGGATGCCGACCGAAATGCGGTTGAGCCCCAGCTCGCCCAGGCCACGGACGTAGTCGCCATCGGCAAAGCGCGGATCGATCTCGATGCCGTACTCGCGCTCCGGCGCCGAACTGAAATGGAAGTTCCGGGCCAGCGTTTCCAGCAACCCGCGCATGCGCGGCAGGTCCAGAAAGTTCGGCGTGCCGCCGCCAAAGTGCAGTTGCTGCACCGGCCGGTCGTGATCGATGAGCGGCGCCAGCATCCCGATCTCGCGTTCGAGGTATCCGAGGTACTGGTCGGCCTTGCCGATGTCGCGGGTGATGATGCGGTTGCAGCCGCAATAGAAACACGGGCTCATGCAGAACGGCACGTGCACGTACAGGGAGAGCGGGCGCGGAATCAGGTCCTCGTTGGAATCGCGGATCACCTCGCGCAGGGCTGCCTCGTCGAAGCGCTCGTGGAACTGCGGCGCGGTCGGATAGCTGGTGTAGCGCGGCCCCGCCACGTCGTAGCGCGCGATCAGCGCCGGATCGAATTCCGGAATCTGGATGGCAGCGTTCATGCCGGTCAATCTAACCAGCCTGCCCGCACGCCGGCTTGACCGGCGTCAATAACTTTCGAAGAGCGCGCCATGAATCGCGGGCTTGCGATGCCGCCGACATTGGCGAGGTGGAAGCATCGTTCCGCCAACCCGGTCGCGTGGCGAGCATGGCCTTCGACGAAGGCGACACTGTCACGGCAGGTTCATTCCCTCGGGTTCCGCACACCCCCGCCGTCGTTGCCGGGATCCGGCCCCTTGGGAGCGGGCAGGTGCCAACCGTACTGGAGCGCCATGAATCGCAGCACGAAGCACAGCGCGGCACCGACGATGGCGGGTCCGAGCGGGGGCAGATCCAGTACGTAACCCGTGGCCACGACGGCCGCGCCCGCGAGCGCGGCCAGTGCGTAGAAATCGGTTTTCAGCACGATCGGCACCCGGTTGGCAAGCACGTCACGCAGCATCCCGCCGCCAATGCCGGTCAGCATGCCGAGCAATGCCGCCATCGCCGGATTCATGCCGTGGATCAAGGCTTTCTCGGTACCCGCGACGGCAAAGAAGGCCAGTCCCACGGCATCGAACCAGCGCACCGGATGTTTCAGCCGTGCGATCCGGGGAAACCAGAAGAACGTCATCAGGCCTGCAACGATCGACGCGGCAGCGTAATGCCAGCTCGAGATCGCCGCGGGCGGGGTGGCATCGATCAGGAGGTCGCGACTGATGCCCCCGGCATTTCCCGCCGCAAAGGCAAGCACCATGACGCCGAAGATGTCCATTCGACGACGAACCGCGACAAGCCCGCCGCTGATCGCGAAAACGAACGTCCCCCCCAGGTCCAGCACTTGCGTCAACAGATGTTCCATGGGTTTGTCCTCTGCGGCATACGGCACCAATGAATTTTCAATTGTCCTTCCTCGCCACCAGAATGCGCCACCGGCCCGCGTCCGAAGCACGGTACGCCACCCGGGGTAGACTGACGATGCCGGTGGCGGCCGGAGAAGGATCGGCCGGATCGCCGCGCACCCGGAGGTGGAGATGCCGCAACCGCACTGGACCCGGACCAGGATCGTGTGCACGCTGGGTCCGGCGACCGATCGGCCGGGCGTGTTGGCGCGGCTGATCGACGCGGGCATGGATGTCGCCCGCTTCAACATGTCGCACGGCGACCACGCCAGCCATGCCCGCCGGATCGAGAAGGTGCGGCAACTGGCGCAACAGGCCGGTCGGTTCGTGGCCGTCCTGGTGGACCTGCCGGGACCCAAGTTCCGGCTGGGCGAGCTGCGCGACGGCACGCGCGAACTGCGTCCGGGCGACGAGGTGGTGCTGGCGCCCGGCGGCGATGCCCCGGACGTGCTGCCGGTAAGGCATCCGGCGGTACTGCAGGCACTGCGCGTGGGCGAATCGGTCCATCTCGCCGACGGTGCGGTCAGGCTCGAGGTGAAAACCGTCGGCGCGGAACGCGTGGTCTGCCGGGTGCTCGTCAGCGGGACGGTCACCTCGGGTTCGGGCATCAACCTGCCCGATTCCAGCTTCTCGACCCTCATACCGACGGACGACGACCGCCGGCACCTGGGCTTCGCGCTGGCGCAACAGGCGGAGTGGCTCGGCGTGTCGTTCGTCCAGTCCGTCGATGACCTGGTCCGCGTCCGGAAACTGCTTCCGCCCGGCCGCCAGCCCCTGCTGATGGCCAAGATCGAAAAACGCCAGGCCCTGGTCGACCTCGACGCGATCGTGGCGGCGGCCGATGGCGTGATGGTGGCCCGCGGGGATCTGGGCGTCGAGACCGACCTGGCCGAGATACCGCTGGTACAGAAGCGGATCATCGCTCTGGCCAATGCCAGGGCACGTCCGGTGATCACCGCCACCCAGATGCTCGAATCCATGGTCACGCAGGAGCAGCCAACGCGCGCCGAGGTGACCGATGTGGCCAATGCCATGCTCGATGGAACCGACGCCGTGATGCTGTCCGCCGAGACGGCCATCGGAGACTTCCCGGTGGCGGCCGTCGAGATCCTCAAGCGGGTGCTGGCAGCCACGGAAGCCGAGCATGCCGCACGCATCGCGCGTGACCGGCTGCGAGGCAACGAGTCGACCACCACGGAAAGCCCCGTCAGCCTCGTCGCCTGCCAGCTTGCCATCCGCCTCGACGCCAGGGCGATCATCGTCCCGGTGCAGGACATGGCGACCGTGCTTGAGATCGCCCGCTTCCGGCCCGCCGCACCGCTGGTGGGTGTGGCCGACTCCGAAGACTTGTGCCGCCGGCTGGCGATGGTGTGGGGCGTGTCGCCGTTGCTGGCCGAAACGGGATTTGAACCGCGCGCGAGCCTGCGCCTGGCCAGCCACTGGCTGCGCGCGCGGGGGCTTGCGCAGTCCGGCGATCCGGTGGTCATGTTGTCCGCCTCCGGGATGGAGAAGGCCTCGGCCGACACGCTGCAAGTGATGCGCGTGGCGGGCGGGCAATGACGGCGATCAATACCCCAGCGCCGCATAGCGCTTGCCTGGGGGCGATCTCCTACGTTCGTCATCCCCGCGTAGGCGGGGATCCAGCGCCGTTGGAGCTTTGCGACGATACCGAAGTCACTGGATTACTTGCTGCGTGCTGCAGCAGTTCGGGAATTGTGCTCCAGAGGATGAACGCACCCATCGCGATCAGGAACAGCCCGAACACCTGGCGCAGGCGATGCTGGTCAATGCGCCGGGCCGCCACGTTGCCGATCACGCTGCCGATCCCCCCGACCAGCACGAACAGGCCGATGATCCGCCAGTCCAGTGCGTGTCCGGCACCCGCTACCACGTCGTATTGCTTGTAGAAGCCGCTGGCCGAGTTGATGGCGATGACCACGAGACTGGTCGCCACGGCCCGGTGCATCGGAAGTCCACCCAGGAACACCAGCGCCGGCACCAGCAGGAATCCGCCGCCGACGCCGACGAAACCCGTGACCAGGCCAACGCCGATGCCGGCCCCGATCAGCAAGGGCAGCGAACGCGTGCTTGCCGGCTTGTTTCCGGTAGCCGGCGGTCGGAGCATGCCCCAGGCCGCGATGCCCATGATGCCGGCAAAGACCACCAGTTGCAGCGCGCCGGGAACGAACTGCGACACCCAGGCCCCGCCGTACGTCGCGGCAATCCCGGGAATGCCGAACAATGCGACGTGCCGCCAGCTCACCAGACCCTGACGGGCATAACGCGTGGCGCCGATCAGCGCAATCGAGCCCACGATGGCAAGCGAGCCCGCGATCGCCACCTTGGTCGGCTGGTGCAGCAGGTACACCAGCACCGGCACGGTCAGGATCGACCCGCCCGAACCCAGCAATCCAAGGCTCAGGCCGACCGCCAGCGCGCCGAGAACCGCGGCGATCACGGACGAGTACCCTCGTGCCGGCAGTGCCGCCGTACTGCGGCGTACAGGGCCCGTGCGTTCGCGCACCGGCGGCAACCACCCTGCGGGTAACGGCCGGAGTTCGCCAGATGCTGCGTGCGCGATACGGCACGATGCCGTACAAGCACCACCCGGGCGATGTCGATCCGGTGGTTGCATTCGCGCACGGACAACTCCTTTCCGACAGATGCCACGGCGCGACACTGTTACCCTGCGCCGTGATGGTTTGATGGTGCCTGTTCTGGCAGTAGCGGCCCATTGTGCATGGCGTTCCCCCGACGTGGAGGTCACATGGCACAGAAACCGAAGGTTGAAAGCTTCCTGCATCCGCCGACGTCGACGTTCTCTTACGTCATCTGGGATCCCGACACGGGCAAGGCGGTGGTACTCGACAGCGTCCTCCATTACGAGGCCGAATCGGGACGGACCTCCACCCATTACGTGGACCGGATCGTGCAGTTCGTGCGCGACAACCATCTGGATACCGAATGGGTGCTCGAGACCCACATCCACGCCGACCACATTGCGGGCGGCGCCCGCATCCGGCAGGCCCTGGGTGGAACCACCGGCATCGGCGCCGGCGTTCGTACCGTGCAGCAACATTTCCGCGAAGTCTATGGCTTCGAACCGGGCTTTCCTGTCGACGGCTCGCAATTCGATCATCTGTTCGACGATGGCGAGCGCTACCGGGTCGGGACGATCGACGCGCACGTCATCGCCACGCCCGGCCACACGCCCGACCACATGACGCATGTCATCGGCGATGCCGCATTCGTCGGCGACACGCTGTTCATGCCCGACGGCGGCACCGCCCGCTGCGATTTCCCGGGCGGCGATGCGGCGACCCTCTACCGCTCGATCCAGCGTCTGTTCGATCTGCCCGACGAGACCCGGGTGTTCGTGCTCCACGATTACTGCCCCGGTGGCCGCGAGCGCCGCAATGAAACGACCATCGGCGCCGAAAAGCGCGACAACATCCACGTCGGTGGCGGCCGTTCGGAAGCCGAATTCGTGAAGCTTCGCACTGCCCGCGACAAGACCCTCGCCATCCCGACCCTGATCATTCCCTCGATCCAGATCAACATCCGCGCCGGCGAACTGCCGCCCGCGGACCGCACCGGCGTCCATCACCTGAAGACACCGCTGGATCAGGCACAGCGTTTCGCGATCCATCTGGACAAGGAGCCTCCCGTCTGATGGAAGACGAAATCCGCGAGCGCCCCACCCGGATTCCCTGGCCGCCGATTCTTTATGTAGTGGCGGTGCTGGCGGCCTGGGCGCTCCACACGCTCTGGCCGCTGTCCCCACTTGCAGCGTGGAGCAGTGCGCGGGTGTGGCTGCGCGCAGTCGGCATCGTGTTGGTGATCCTGGGGGCGGGTCTGGACCTGGCCGCCATGGTCGCGATGCACCGGGCACCGACCAACGTGATGCCGCACCGCGGCGCGCAACACCTGGTGACCGACGGCGTGTTCGCCTTCTCGCGCAACCCGATTTACCTCGGCAACACCTTGGTGCTTGCCGGTTTCGCGCTGGCGCTGCTGCTGCCCTGGCTGCTGCTGGTGACGTTGATCACCGCGCTGCTGGTCGACCGCCTGGCGATCCGGCGCGAAGAGCGGCACCTGGCGGCACGCTTCGGCGCCGATTACGCAGATTACACACGGCGTGTACCGCGCTGGATCGGCTTGTGACGGAGCTGCCACGCCCCTCGCCCCGGAAGCATGACCCACCGCGAGAAATTGTCGTCAAACCCGCACATCGCGTCGACCGATCCGGGTGCAGCGCTACACTGATTTTCGCCAGTCAATGACATCCCTCCCCCAAGCGCACGGAGCCCACCATGTTGACCATGATCGAAGGACTTCCCGACCACGTGATCGGCATCCGGATCACCGAAAAGTTGCGCGCGGAGGATTACGAGAAGCAGCTCATCCCGCTGGTCAACGAGAAACTGGACAAACACCGCAAGCTCGACCTGCTGTGCTGCATCGAAGGCAAATGGAAGGGCATGGAGGCCGGCGCGGCGTGGCAGGACCTGCGCCTGGGCCTTGGCAAGCTGGGCCACTGGGCGCGCATGGCGATCGTCACCGACATCGACTGGCTGGAAAATGCCATCAAGCTGTTCCGGCTGTTCTCGCCCGGCGAACTCAGACATTTCGACAGTGATGACTACGAGGAGGCGAAGGCCTGGGTCTGCGAGCGCGATCGCGCCCGCATCGACATCACGCTGGATGCCGATGCCGGCATCCTGGTGCTGGAGCACGATTCGGACAGCGCACTGAGCGAAGACGATTTCGAGGCGGTGGGCAAGGCGATCCGTGAGTACCTCGCCGACCATGATCGACTGCGCGGCATCGTGATCCACAGCCGGCGCTTCCCCGGCTGGCAGAGCATCGGCGCCCTGTTCGCGCACCTGAAGTTCGTCAACAGCGTGCACGACCGGATCGGCAAGGTGGCCCTGGTCACCAACAGCCCCATGGGATCGTTCGCCGATCGCGTGCTCGATCCCCTGATGCTGGCCAAGCTGCGCCGCTTCGATTACGACCAGCGCGACGAAGCCCTGGCCTGGCTGAAGGACTGATCGGTCGGATCAAGGTGGACCTCGACGTTTTCGCCGTTCTTGTCCCCGCCGTGGATCTCGTATGGTCGACCGCGGACCAATGCCAACGCCCACCCGTGTTGCACATTGACGTACCTCCCGGCTCCACCACCTTCTCTCCGGCGTCCATGAAAATCCTCACGCCTGATTGGTAGCTCCCGGTCTGGCTGCACCGTTTCGGCGCATTGACCCTGGCGGCAACGAGCTGTTGCGCAGCACCCGGTGTATGGTTCATGCGAGCGCGAGGGCCGTTGCTGGATTCGACCGCGTTCCTGGTGCACCAATCGCCCGCGAATGTCTGCCGCACCGTCGCGCAGAGTGTGCGGGGCGCAGTCCCGTTCCTGGCCATGGAGCCGCACGCCAATGCCGGACAACCTCGACCCTTCCGATTCCACCACCTCGCCCGGAGCCGACGCAGGCAGGCGCAACATTCATCGCAATGTGACGCTGGCGCTTCAGTTCATCATGCTGGTCGGCCTCGGACTGTCCGCCCATGAAGGGCAGTGGTTGAACGTCGCCGCGATCAGCGGCATCTTGCTGCTGACGATCTTGCCGATGCTGCTGTTTCGCCGGTTCCGGATTTTCATACCGGCGGAGCTTGAACTGCTGACCATCGCATTCATTTTCGCGTCGCTCTTTCTCGGGGAAACCCGCGGCTATTACGGGCAGTTCTGGTGGTGGGACATGGCGCTGCATGCCACCTCGGGAATCCTGCTGGGCATCTTCGGGTTTCTGCTGGTCCATGTCCTGAACGGCATACCGCAGCTGGCCCTGCACATGCGCCCGGGCTTCGTCGCCTTTTTCGCGTTCTGTTTCGCACTGAGCGTCGGCACCCTGTGGGAAATATTCGAATTCGCGATGGACCAACTGGCCGGCATGAACATGCAAAAGCCGTTTCTGGGCGATCCGTCCGGCCTGACCGACACCATGTGGGATCTCATTCTCGATGCCCTGGGCGCCCTGGTGATCTCGGTATCCGGCTACCTGTACCTGCGGTGGGGCATGGCCTCTCCCATCGAGCGCTGGATCGGGCAGTTCGTTGCAGGCAACCCGCGAATGTTCAGGCGTAAATGAACTGTTCCCTGCAAGCGGAAGCGCCGGGCCGGCAACGGTCTCGGCGACCATGACATGCAACGGGATTTCTGGACCCTGTCACCGGAAACGGCACACCAGGTCGCGTGGTTGATGGGCGATCGCGGCATCCCCCGAAACCTGGCGGCACATGAACGGCTGCTCCGGTCATGCCTGCACCTGATTAGGGCTGTTTCTCAGCCAGTTGATGTTGGCATGATACTCACCAAGTTCGTCATTCCGGGGCCATCGCCGATGAAACCGGCGATGGCCCCGGAATGACTGAAGTAGAGAGTGCATCGCAACGCCAACGTGGCTGAGGAAACGCCCTAATCAGGTGCCTGCATGTGGGTCAACGCCAGACACGCACCGTGCCCGCCGCGGGTCATTCGCGGTTTGCAAGGTCCCTGATCGAAACAACAATCGCCACAATGATGACCAGCGAAATCAGGCCGAATCCAAGCACGACGGCGGTCGACCAGGAGCTGGCCGCGAGCGCGGAAAAGGTCGCCGCCGTGATGACGGCGATGCCGACGGCGGTGCCGATACGCTGGCCGGTCTGCAGGATTGCCCCGGAACTGCCCGCGTAATCGAGCGGCACTTCGGCAAGGGTCAGCGCCTGGTTCGGGCTGATGACGGTCCCTTGCGCCACGCCGACGAGTGACAGCGAAGCCATCAGCCACCACACGCTGGCATTGGCCGTTTCATGCAGAATCACCACCAGGATGCTCAGCCCGAGACCGGCGAGCGCCAGAAACAGCCCGCCGACGACCAGCTTGCGACCCAACCGTCGCACCCGGCTTCCGGCCCAATGCGCGGCCCAGGCCGAAAGCAGGGCCGCAGGCACCCCGAAGGTACCGGCCTCGATCGCCGACTTTCCGCCGTATTCCTGCACATAGATCGCCACCAGCACCCAGACGCTGGTCATGCCCATGAAGTACAGCGTCATGATCGTTATGCCATTGCGGTAGCTGCGCGTGGCGAAGATCTTGAGATCGACCATCGGCTTCAGGCCCAGGCGGACATAGCGTTGCTCCCACGTGACCCAAAGCCAGACCAGTGCGATGCCGAGCGGCAGCAACACCCACAAGAGCGGATGGCCGCGCGCCTCGACGAAAGGGAACAGGATCGCCAGCACCGCCAGCGCCAGAAGGACGGCGCCCACCGGGTCGAGCGAACGCAGCCCGCTTCCCTTGCGCGGCAGGCGCCCGACCAGGGGCCGCGGAAACCACATCCATCCCAGAATGATGGTGAGGATGCCGATCGGCACATTCACCAGAAACGTCAGCCGCCAGCCCAGATCCGGCCCGCCAAGTTGAATGAGGAATCCGCCCAGTACGGGCCCGATGGCGACCGAGAAGCCGACCGCCGTGCCGAAATACCCGAACGCGCGGCCGCGCGCCTCGCCGCGGAAGTAATGCTGGATCTTGCCGATGCCCTGCGGATTGAGCAGCCCCGAGCCGATGCCTTGTACAAAGCGCGCAACGTTGAGCCAATCGGCATCCGGTGCGAGCCCGGCCGCGACCGAAGCGGCGGTGAAGATGCCCACGCCAATCAGGAACAGCCCGCCGCGCCCCATGATGTCACCGGCACGCCCGGCCGCCACCAGCACCACACCGAAGGTCAGCGCATAGCCCGACAACACCCATTGCAGGTCCGATTGGGTCGCACCGAGGCCATGCTGGATGGCAGGCAGGGCCACGTTCACGATGCTGACACTGATCAGCGACATGAAGATGGCGACCAGCAGCACGACCAGGACGCGCCATCTCACCGGGTCCGACGGCGGGCCGGCGCCCGGGGCCGAAAGCATGCCTTCACCGTTCTCCGGGGACGCCATCTCTATGAGGTTCCTGTCGAGTCGAAACCACGGAAGGCGGCCCCGATGATGTCCGGATTCGACGGGACCACATATCCTGTCGGCTCGATCATCGGACTACTCCCGGATTCCTTGCGTCACGCCAGCTGCGGCTTGCCGGTCCGATCGCCGGGGTATTCCAGTGCGGTGCGGTCCCAGTTGCCGGTTTCGGCGGCGGCTTCCCAGGTGCTCTGCAGGAAAGCCAGCAGCGCCTCGTCGGGCACATCGGCCATGCGCACGGCCTCGTACGGCAAGACAAACTCTCCCAGGTCCTCGTGATAGCAGGCCGCTGCCGGCTGCACCGGATATCTTGCGAAGTCATCGGGTGTCGGGTAGGCATACGCGTAAAACGCCGCCTCGCCGAAGCCGGCGCCCGGCCAGAATCCGGCGCTGGAGACCTCGTGCGAATAGGCTTCCTCCATGACCCAGTCCGGGCAGTTGGGCGCACCGCCGGGATGGGTCGGCGCGGTGCGGCCGGAAAAGCGCGTCACGGCCAGATCGAACGCACCCCAGAAAAAGTGCACCGGGCTGACCTTGCCAAGATAGCGGGCACGAAACGCGGTGAACACGCGATCCGCCTGCACCAGCGCCTGCCAGAAGCGCTGCATCGCGTCGGCATCGTAGCTCGCATTCCTGGTGTTGCTTTCAAACGGTATCGCGACTTCAACCTCGACCGGGCGCGTGAAAATATCGACCCGGATGTCCAGTTCGGCCAGCGTATCCAGAAGCTGCCGGTAGAACGCGGCCACCGTCATCGGGCGCAGTTCGAAACCGCGTTCGCCGCCCTCCGAGGTGTGCACGACGAGCGCGTGATGGACGAAATCGAAGTCGATCGCAAAACTTCGGTTCCGGTACGGCATGGACGACGTCGTCAGCCCGCGCGTCGTCACATACAGCGCATTGCCCCAGGAATGATTGATCCACGGACCGAGCTCCAGACGGACCTTGCCCACGATCTGTGTCCACATGTGCACGGTGTCGGCGGTCTCCTGCCAATCGGCCAGAGCGGGCAGTCGAGGCCAGGGGTTGGAGCTTGTGATGTCGGTCATGCCGGTACTCCTTGTGTCTTCTCGGCCGCACCCGTCGCTCACGGAGCTTTCCCGCGGAAGTGCTCGACCAGAAAATCGCTGAAGGCGCGCACCAGCAAGGATGTTTGTCGGTGCTGTGGATATACCGCATACACCGTGAAGCCGGCGGGACGGAAATGCTCCAGGACCTCGACCAGCCGTCCGTCTGCCAGCGCTGCCGCGACGATGAAGTCGGGCAGCACGATCAGGCCCAAGCCGGCGATGGCCGCCTCGCGCAACATCTCGCCATTGTTCGAGCGCATCGGTCCGCCCACCGCGACCTTGCGGGTGCGCGCACCGATGCGAAAGGCCCACTCGCCACGTGGAGCATGGCCGTACAGCAGGCAGGCATGCGCGGCCAGTTCCTTCGGCTTGGCCGGTACGCCGTGCCGGCGCAGGTAGTCCGGACTTGCGCAGGTGACCAGTTGCACGCTGGTGATCCGGCGCGCCACCAGAGTGGAGTCGGCCAGCGCGCCGATGCGCACGGCCATGTCGTAGCCCTCGTCGATCAGGTCAACGACGCGATCATTGAGCTCGAGATCCACCGACACCTCCGGATGGCGCTGCATGAAAGCCGGTATCAGCGCTCCCAGATGCATGGTGGCAAAGGTCATCGGCGCACTCAGCCGCAACACGCCGCGCGGCGTCGCCGTCTGGCTGGTGACCATCTGCTCGGCGGCATCGACCTCCTGCAGGATGCGCCGGCTGCGCTCGTGATAGGCCAGCCCCAGATCGGTGACGCGCAGCTTGCGTGTCGAGCGCACCAGCAGCCGCGCCCCCAAGCGCTTTTCCAGCGCCGCGATGCGCTTGCTGACGAACTGTTTGGACAGTCCCAGCCGAGCGGCCGCGGCGGTGAAGCTGTGCGCGTCCACCGTCTCGGCGAAGATCCGCATGTCCTGCAGTTGGCCCATTGTCTACCTCAGGTTGACAGTGTTAAGCGTTTCGCGATCTTCTTTACCCCGCCTGGCGACTGTAGTCTATTGCCCCAGATGCAGCAAGTTCTGCATTACCCTCGATTCGGAGTGATTTCACGATGAACCCTCAGACATCTTTCCTTCCGGCGGCCGCCCGCGTGTTGCTGGTACCGCTGTTCCTGGTCAGCGGCGTCGGCAAGCTGGCCGCACCGGCCGCCACCAAGGCCCACATCATCGCGGCCGGCCTGCCGTTGCCGGACGTGGCCTACCTGGTCGCGGTGCTGGTGGAAGTCGGCATGGCCCTGGCCTTGCTGGTCGGTTACCGCACGCGCATTGTGGCCGTCCTGATGGCGATCTTTGTCGTGGCCGCGACCCTGGCCTTCCACGCACCCTGGACCGACCCGGGGCAGATGACCGCCTTCCTGAAAAACCTCGCCATCACCGGCGGGCTGTTGCACATCGCGGCCTATGGCGCCGGCGACTTTGCGCTGGATGCACTGCGCCTGCGTCGCCGCCAGACCGCCTGATTGCCTCGATTTTTCGGGGAGCATCGCTCCCCGATACCCCATCAACGAGTGGAAACACCATGACCATGCAGATACGCAAGGCGGCAGACCGCGGCGTGGCCGAGCACGGCTGGCTGAGCTCGCGGCACACCTTTTCCTTCGCCAACTATCGCGACCCCGACCAGATCGGCTTCTCGGACCTGCGCGTGATCAACGAGGACCGCGTCAAGCCGGGCCAGGGTTTCGGCACCCACCCGCACCGCGACATGGAAATCTTTTCCTGGGTGCTGGAAGGCACGCTGGAGCACCGCGACAGCATGGGCACCGGCTCCAGGATCAAGCCCGGCGACGTGCAGCTGATGAGTGCCGGCAGCGGCGTGACCCACAGCGAGTTCAACGGCTCCAGGGAAGAGCCGGTGCATTTCCTGCAAATCTGGATCGTGCCGGACCACCCCGGTGGCGAGCCGGTTTACCAGCAAAAGCATTTCACTGAAGCGGACAAGCGTGGACGCCTGCGCCTGATCATTTCGCCGGATGGCCGCGACGGCTCGTTGCGTATCCAGCAGGACGCCAAGGTATACGCCGGCCTGTTCGACGGCGACGAAAGCGCCACGTTGACGCTGGACCGGGACCGCCACGCCTACGTGCATGTCGCCCGCGGCAGCATCGAGCTCAACGGCGTGAAGCTGGAGGCCGGTGACGGCGTGCGCCTGCGCAAGCCGGAGGCGCTGCAACTGGGCGCCGGCAAGAACGCCGAGGTGCTGGTGTTCGACCTGCGTCCGAACGAATTGCCGCAGATGCCGTGAGGCATGGCGCGGGCAGCGCTACGCCATGGTCGAGGGCGACCCGGAGTTCATCCCGCTGCCGGGCGATGGCCCCCAGGTGGTACGGTTCGAAGCGGGATAAACATCGAGGAGAATCAATCATGAACAATGTTCGACTGGCGGTGGTGTACTACAGCACCTACGGCACCAACCATGCGATGGCCGAGGTGGCAGCGGCGGCCGCGGAGGAAGCGGGGGCGGAGGTACGCCTTCGCAAGGTGGACGAAACGGCACCCGCGGAAGTGGTGAAGGCGCAGGAAGCCTGGCTGGGGCATGCCGAAAAGACCGCACACATCCCGAGTGCCAAGCCCGACGATCTCGTATGGGCCAACGCGTTCCTGTTCAGTGCGCCCACACGCTTCGGCACGATGGCGAGCCAGATGCGGGCCTTCATCGACACGCTCGGCCCGATCTGGCAGAAGGGCGACTTGGCCAACAAGGCCGCGTCCGCCATGACCAGCGCCATGAACCCGCATGGCGGCCAGGAAGGCACGCTGCTTGGCATGTACGCGACCTTCATGCACTGGGGCGCGATCCTCGTTCCGCCCGGCTACACCGATCAGTCGGCCTATGCCGCCGGCGGCAACCCGTACGGGACGAGTACCGTTGCGGTGCAGGATGGCAAGTTGCCCGATGAAATCCGCACGGCGATCGAACACCAGGCGAAGCGTCTCGTCGACTTCGCGGGGCGGATCGCCGCGTGATGCTTGTGCGTGGGACGCCTGCGTCCGCGAAGACCCTGGCTGACAGCTGGAGCTGACCATGAAGATACGACCCGTAAAGCAGCTGTCGAAATCACGCCCGACCCTCGAAGGCGCCGGTGTGCATCTCAACCGCGCCATTGGATTTCGCGGCGCCGACAGCGACTTCGATCCCTTCCTGTTGCTGGACGATTTCCGCAGCGACGTGCCCGAGGACTCCATCAAGGGGTTCCCCTTCCACCCGCATCGCGGCACGGAAACGATCACCTGCGTCATGGCGGGCACCGTCGGACATCGTGACGGCTTCGGTCACAAGGGCGTCCATCGACATCGAAACCGTGGATGGAACACCCTGGCGGAGGGCATGTCGTGGAAACCAACCGCCCGGAAGCCTTCGCCGATGGTGTCATGGCAATCGTGCTGACTATCACGGTGGCACCCGGATCGTTCGTCACTCGACTGCAGGCTACGCCATGAGCAACTTGCTTCCCCTATCCGCCCCCGAACGCTGCGAGTCGGACCCCGCCGCGCAGCCGGAAATCGTCCACTTCCCGGAACGCGATGCCGACCTGGGTGCCGGATTCATCGTGCAACGATCATTGCCGACGCGCGAACGCCGCCTGGTCGGGCCGTGGTGTTTCTTCGACCTGTACGGGCCATTGGAGTTTGCCAATCGCAAGGCCATGGACGTCGCGCCACACCCCCACATCGGCCTGCAGACGGTGTCATGGCTGTTCACCGGAGAGTCCCTCCATCACGACAGCCTTGGCTGCACGGCGACGGCCCGGCCGGGTGAGCTCAATCTGATGACCGCAGGCCGGGGCATCGCACACTCCGAAGAGACCCCTCCACAAAATTCAGGTCACCTGCACGGACTGCAACTGTGGGTCGCGTTGCCCGATGCCGAGCGCCATCGCGAACCCGGCTTCGACCATTACACGGATCTGCCCGTGCTGGAACCAGGCGGTGGCCGCGCGCAGGTGTTCATGGGGAACCTGGATGATGCCCATAGTGGCACCCGAACGTTCTCGCCGGTGGTGGGAGCCGATTTGCACGTGGGCGGGCACGGTGTGCTGCGCCTGCCATTGGAGGTGTCGTGGGAACACGCGCTGGTCGTGATCGAGGGAGCAGTCATGCTCGATGGTACGCCCCTGACTCCTGGAGGCCTCCATTACCTGGGCACCTGCCGCGCCGGCCTGGAGTTGTCGGCAGAACGCCCCGCGCACGTCGTGCTCATCGGCGGGGCGCCGTTTGGCGAGGCGATCGTGATGTGGTGGAACTTCGTTGCGCGCACGGCGGAGGAAATCCGCCTTGCACGCGAGAACTGGCAGCAACACCGAGTGTTTGGCGAGGTCACTGCTTATCAGGGAACACGCCTGGAGGCGCCACCGCTTGAAGGCCGCCCCGTCGCGAGGAGATGAGTTTGTGATCGTTTGCCGACAGCGCTTATCCACCCGTGAACCCGGTTCGATCCGTAATTTCGCCGTCCGCTTCGCGCAAGGCCTTGCCGGCCCTGGCGCTTGCGCGCATGTTGGTCGGCGGCGTTGGGCCCTTGTCGGCAACCAGCACCGCATCCGAGCCCTCGCCATTCGCGAGCACTTGGCCCTTGATGTCAACCGCGGGAACGCCGGGTGTCTTGTTCATGGTGATTACCCCTTGCGATTTGCAGATGCTGATTCACAACCGGCAAGCGGTGGAGTCAAGCAGCGGCGTAGCCTCCCGCCTTGAACGAGATACTACGCTGCAGACCCCAGCCGCAGGGACCGCAAGAGTAGATCGACAATTGCCAAACCGATTGCACCGTCGCCGAGCCACCGGTTTGGCGCCAGAGAAACAGCGTCCGGAGAACGCGGGGCAGTTCGGCTGGCTCGGAGGACTGGGACGTGCCGCGGCAGCACTGCAGCTTGCTGCGCGCGATCACTCGATCAGCTGGGAGGGGGATGGTCTTGATGGGGCGCACCGGGCCGAGGGAGTGCGGCGTTTCGCGGCCTGGAGATCCACGACGAATTGCCGCAGATGCCGTGAAGCTTGATGCGAGCAACGCTTGCGTATGCGGCACACGCGTTCATTGGCGCCGGATTCATTGGTCATCCGGTACCTTCAAGAGACCTCGACAAACGACAACGGAAACATCATGGGACTTCTGGTAGACGGAAAATGGCAGGACAAGTGGTACGACACCAAGGAAACCGGTGGGCGCTTCGAACGTTCGAAGAGCCAGTTCCGCAACGGGATCACCGCCAACGGCTCGGCGGGGCCGAGCGGCGACGACGGCTTCAAGGCGGAAAGCGGCCGTTATCACCTGTATGTGTCCTATGCCTGCCCTTGGGCGCACCGGACGCTGGTGATGCGCGCATGGAAGGGGCTGGAGCAACACATCGGCGTCTCCGTGGTGCACCCGCTGATGCTCGAGAACGGCTGGGAACTGCGCACCGATTTCGACGGCGCCACCGGCGATCCGCTGTACGGCTTCGACAAGCTCTACCAGCTGTACCTGAAGGCCGACCCGCACTACAGCGGGCGCGTGACGGTGCCGACGCTGTGGGACAAGCAGCACGAAACCATCGTCAACAACGAATCTTCCGAGATCATCCGCATGTTGAACAGCGCCTTCGACGGTATCGGCGCGCGCCCCGGCGATTACTGTCCGGACGATCTGCGGGCAGACATCGACGCCATCAACGAAACGGTCTACGACAACGTCAACAACGGCGTTTACCGGGCGGGTTTTTGCACCAGCCAGGCCGCCTATGACGAGGCCGCGACGGCCTTGTTCGAGACGCTCGAGGACCTGGAGCAGCGTCTCGGCCGAAGCCGCTACCTCGTGGGCAACACCCTGACCGAAGCCGATCTGCGGCTATGGACGACCCTGGTGCGCTTTGACGCGGTGTACGTGACGCACTTCAAGTGCGACCGCAAGCGCATCGCCGATTATCCGAACCTCCACGGACTGCTGCTCGACATCCATCAGATGCCCGGCGTGGCCGAAACCGTCCACATGGACCACATCCGCGACCATTACTTCCGCAGCCACCCGACGATCAATCCCCACGGCATCGTGTCGATCGGTCCAGTCCAGGACTTCAGCGCGCCGCACGATCGCGAACGGCTGGGCAAGCGGGAAATCCGCGGCACCTGATCAGAACTTGTGCGTCAACCGCACGTACAGGTCGTGGTCGACCCGCGCGCGGGTGCCTGCGGGGTGCGCCAGTTCGCGGCGCTCACGCACCCGTGCTTCCATCGAAGTTTTCTTGCTGAACCGCCACTGGTACCTGATTTCCGCGGCCCTGTCGTTGGGACGGAAGTCGGGCGAAATCAGCCAGCCGGCCTCGGCACGGCCAACGACCACGCCGATATTGTGCCCGGGCGCGAAGTCGTACACGCTGACCTGCACCTGCCACGCCAGCCCGCCCGCGTTGCCGGTGCCGCCGGTTCCGACGACTGCGTCTCGCGGAGTCTCCATCGCATAGCCGACCTCGGCGCCGGTGACCAGCCTGGGCCCGGCACCGCCGAGCGGCCATTCCGCCGCGGCCATGGCGTCGATGGTGACGTAGTCCTTGCGTGAGGGATTGGCCAGGCCGCGATCGGCCAGGCTGGCCGGCATCCACGTCAGCGACAGCATCCGCTGCACGATCGGACCCCACCGATGCCTGTTTTCCAGCCCGAGAAACAACGTGGCACGGCTGCGGCTGTCGCTGAAGTCCAGCGGCGCACGGGCGACACCGCCGCTGCCCCGGGGATTCCGGTATTGGGCGATGAAGTGGCCGCGCCAGCCGCCCGCAACCGGGATGTCCAGATCGACGCCGTCGGTCCAGTTCACGTCGGTGCTGGGGCTGTCATTGCGGTCAAGACTCTTGGACGCCACCCCGAGTACCGCGAACGCGGTCTGGAAGCGCCCCACGCGCAGCCGCAGGCCGTCGTCCGGAGCCTGGTAGCCGAGATAGGCTTCGTCCAGGGTGATGTCGCCGAACGCGGCCCCGGTGCGGGTGGGCGCGTAGCTTCGCAGGTACACGTCGATGCCGTCCTGCCTGTTGCTGAAACGACCCGCCACCCGCGTGCGCACGAACCAGCCTTCGCCGATACCCCGTTCGAAGGCCAGGCGCAGGCGCGCGTTGAACGCGTCCCGGTCGGATTCGGTGCCGTCGCGTGCGGTTCGTTCGCTGGCGAAATAGCCACCGCGCAGATCGCCGCTGAACTGCCAGCCGGTCGCATCAGCCGGGGCGCCGATGGCGCCGAAGCTGGTCACGAGGCTGGCGGCAGCAAGCAGGAACGAAGCGCAAGTCGCGGTGCGGATCGTCAGCCGCCGGCCAGGGCCAATTGAACAGGGACTGGACATCGCTGGCTTTATTCGGCGAGGTGGAAGGATACGGTGGAAGCATCCAATCGTCGATCCGGCCCGGCCATGAACGGCGACAACCGGCCCGCAGAGCCCACCCCGGACTCGATTCGCGGGCCCGGCGTTGCGCGCCACCCCCCGATCAACACCATTTCGCGGACAGGTTCTCCTTCCGACCTGACTGGGAGTCTGGGCGGTAGGGACTTTCGAGACGAAAAAGTGACTGCGTGAGGACAGATTTTCGACGATTTGCCGACCCATAATGATTCCATGGGCCAGGAATCGGCGGAAATATGGACCGCGCAGGCGCTTTCGCAGCCCGGAAGGTTTCTGCTGCGCAGGCGTCTGGGGAAATTCTGATTGTGCTCGTCATCCCGGAATCGC
>CAZAXF010000013.1:24314-61546 GCA_964489055.1 uncultured Rhodanobacter sp.
GGAGCGATATCCGGGACCCAGTGCCTTCAAAGGCAGAAGTCTTTCGAACCTGGACACCAATCTGCAGCCCGGAAGATTTCTGCTGCGCAGGCTTCTGGGGAAATTCTGATTGTGCTCGTCATCCCGGAATCGCGGAGCGATATCCGGGACCCAGTGCCTTCAAAGGCAGAAGTCTTTCGAACCTGGACGCCAACCAAGTCAGGATTCACAGCGGCCATACGAGCAGCAGCAACGGCATGGCGATCGCGACCACCAGCGCCTCGAGTGGCAGGCCCAGTTTCCAGTAGTCGCCGAAGCGGAATCCACCGGGCCCCAGGATCAGGGTGTTGTTCTGGTGGCCGATCGGGGTCAGGAATGCGCAGGATGCGCCAATCGCGACCGCCATCAGGAAGCTGTCGGGGCTGACGCCCAGGGTCGCGGAGATGCCGAGCGCGATGGGGCACAGGACGGCGGCGGTGGCGACGTTGTTCATCACATCGGACAGGAACATCGTCGTGACCAGGACGACGGCCAGCGCAACGACGGGATTTCCCCGCGCGATGGTGTCGACCAGGAACCGCGCCAGTTGGTCGGCGGCGCCCGTGCTCTGCATCGCGCCCGCGACGGGCAGCAATGCCGCCAACAGCACGACCACCGGCCAGTCGACGGCGGTGTAGATCTGCCGCAGCGGAACCGTCCGCAGCACCATCGAGGCAAGTACTCCGAGTGCAAATGCCGGAGCCACCGGGAGCAGCCCGGCGGTGACGATGCCGATCGCGCCCAGCATGATGGCGCCGGCGATGATCGCCATGCGCTTGTCGGGGATGCGCAGCTTGCGCTCGCCCAACGGCACGCAGCCGGTGTCGTTCATGAATGCGCTGACGGCGTCCGACGCGCCCTGCACCAGCAGCAGATCGCCGGAGTTCAGCTTGAGCGTTCTCAACCTTGCCCGTGGTGGACGCCCTTCGCGCGACACGGCCAGGAGGTTGATTCCATGGCGCGTGCGAAGCTTCAGGTCCCTGGCCGACTGCCCGACGATGGTCGAACCGGGCAGGACAGCCAATTCGCGCAGCACGATGTCGTCGTTGCGCTCCCGGTCCTTGTCATCGTCGTCGGTGGTCTTGTCTTCCCTTGCACCGGATTTCCTGCCCTGTGCATCGGGCGTTGCCGGCGCGTCATCGTCTGGCGGGGCGACCACCTGCTCTTCCAGCTTGATGTCGAAAACCGACAGCGCCTCGGCCAACGCCTCGACATCGGCCTGCAGCACCAGTATGTCCCCCGCGCGAATGCGCCGTCCCCCGTGCGGCACGGTCATGCGCACCTCGTTGCGGACGAGGCCGACGATCTGCGCGTCACTGTCTTCAATCTCACCCTCGAACGCGCGCAAGGTCATTCCGACGGCCTTGCTTTTCTCCGGCACGCGCAGTTCCGTGAAATAGGACCCCGTGTCGAACTCCTTGCCCGCCGCGGCCTTGCGTGCGGGCACCAGCCGCCAGCCGACGATGGCGAGAAAAATCACCCCGCCCACCGCAACCGCCGCGCCCACGGGCGTGAAGTCGAACATGGCGAATTGCCCCAGTCCGGCCTCGGCCCGGAAACCCGAGACGATCAGGTTGGGGGGCGTGCCGATCACCGTCGTTATGCCGCCAAGGATCGTGCCGAAGGCCAGCGGCATGAGCACCTGCCCGGGTGCCAGATTCAATCGACGCGCAAGCTGGATCGCGACCGGCATCAACAGCGCCATCGCCCCGACATTGTTCATGAAGCCGGACAGGGCCGTGCCCAATGCCATCAGCGCGACCATGCTTGTCAGTCGTCCCGCATCACGCGGCAATACGCTGCGTGCCAGCCAATCCACGGCGCCGGTATTTTGCAGCCCCTGGCTGAGGATCAGCACACAGGCCACCGTGATCACCGCCGGGTGGGCAAAGCCCGCAAACGCATCCCCCGCCGGAACCAGCCCGGCGATCACGCACGCGATGAGCGCGGCCACTGCCACGATGTCATGGCGAAACCGTCCCCACCAGAACAGCCCCATGGTGGCCGCGAGTATGAAAAAGATCAGCAACTGGGACATGGTCATGAAATCGGCCTTGGTGAACCTTGCGGGAAACAAGTCGCCACAGGTGTGCCCACGCTGACGCCCAGGAAGTTCGTGCGCGTCAGAGCGGCGCCGGTCCCGCAGGCCGGAGTTTGACGGACATTGACGGTCGGCGCGTGCCAGACGCGTGTCTGGGCAGGGGCCGGCGGGATACGGCCTGCTTCCGCAGGGGCGCCGGCAATACCTCGATCTTTTGATCACACTCGATCACACGCGGGGCAAGGGCATCGACCGCGCGCACAGTCGTCTGACCGGTTACGCTGATCATCACTATCATTGCGACACAGTCACGAAGCCTGGAGTGCCACATGTCCCCCAACCGCTACGCCATTGCGCTGTCCATGCTGGCTTTCGCAGCATTGTCCCTGACAGCCTGCAACTCGTCCCCTCCGCCGCCCGCATCGACGGAAACGGCCGCGCCACAAAGCACCGTCGCCAATACCAGCACGAGCACGCCGATGGCTGGCGCCCCGGCCGCCGCTGATCAAGAAGCGCGCGAGGCGCACGCCGTGCTCAAGCCCACCAGGGGCCATACCGCCGCCGGCACGATGACCCTGCGCGCCGAGGCCGGCGGCGTTCGCATCACCGGCGAAATCACCGGCTTGAAGCCCGACAGCGAGCACGCGTTTCATGTCCACGAGACCGGTGACTGCAGCGCCCCCGATGCCACCAGCGCCGGTGGTCATTTCAACCCCACCGGACAGCCCCATGGCAGCATGGAGTCCGGTGCACACCACGCCGGCGACATGCCCAACCAGCGTGCCAACGCCGAGGGCGTGGCGAAGGTGAACGTACTGGTCAAGGCCATTTCCCTTGATCCGGACAGCGACGCGAACGTCATCGGCCGCGCACTGGTCGTTCACCAGGGCCCGGATGACTACAAGAGCCAGCCCGCGGGCAACGCCGGCCCGCGAATCGCATGCGGCGTCATCACCAGCAGCGCTACCGCGCCCGGCGGCTGAGGAAACGCGCTGGCGAGGACGCCATCAGTCGCTGCGAAGGGTCGATGACATCGGTCACGCCACGTGCACATGGCGCGGTCTATGGTTTCCACGGAGCATACTGCGTACACAATGCGCGGCCGGTGGTTTTTCCAAGACGGAGGGTTCGATGCTCCTGAGCATGCACGAACAGGAACGGCTGATGATTTACACCGCCGGCAAGCTCGCGCTGGAGCGCAAGGCGCGCGGGCTGAAATTGAACCTCCCGGAGGCCACCGCCATCATCACGTCGTTCCTGCTGGAAGGCGCGCGAAACGGCGAGACCGTCGCCGACTTGATGGAATCGGGCCGCAATGTCCTCACGCGCGATGACGTGATGGAAGGCGTGCCCGAGATGCTGGCGCAGGTCCAGGTGGAAGCGACCTTCCCCGATGGCACCAAGCTGGTGACAGTGACGGATCCACTGCGATGAAAAAGCCCAATCCGTTCGCACCACCGGAGTCCCGGCCCGCGGATCAGGGCGATGCCCTGCACTCCTCGGATCACCCGGGCCGCGACTATCCAACCGAACCCGAAACCGGCGGGCCGACCCGCTCGTCGGGTGCCAGCGGACCCAGCGAACCGCGTCGCCCGGGTACCGGCGAGCGGCAGGCTCCGCGTCGGGAACCCGGGACGGATCTGGATGACTCCGATCCGTTGGTGCCCGGCGAAGTGCTGTTTGGTGCCGGTGATGTCGAGATCAACGCGGGCCTCGCGGTAACCACCATCAAGGTGGTCAATGGCGCGGACCGGCCGATCCAGGTCGGTTCGCATTTCCACTTCGCCGAGGTCAATGCGGGGCTCGAGTTCGACCGGTCGGAAGCGTGGGGCAAAAGGTTGAACGTCCTTTCGGGCGGTTCCGTGCGCTTCGAACCGGGCGCTGTCGAAGAAGTGGAATTGGTGCCGATCCAGGGGCAACGGGTCGTCCTGGGTCTGCGTGGGCTGTGTGGAGGCAAGCTCGATGAGCACGATCCCGCGCGCTGAATACGTCGCCTCCTACGGACCCACCAGCGGCGACCGCATCCGGCTTGCCGACACCAACCTGGTGATCGAGGTCGAAGAGGACCGGTGTGCGGGTGGTGACGAAGCCGTATTCGGCGGCGGCAAATCCATTCGCGAGTCGATGGGACAATCGAAGGCGACGCGCGCCGAGGGAACGCCCGATCTCGTCATCACCGGCGCGGTCATCCTCGATCATTGGGGGGTGATCAAGGCCGATGTCGGGGTCCGCGACGGTCGCATCGTTGCGCTGGGCAAGGCCGGCAATCCCGAGACGATGGACGGGGTCCATCCGGCCCTCGTGATCGGTCCGTCCACCGAGATCATGTCCGGAAACGGCTTGATCATGACGGCCGGCGCCATCGATACCCACGTCCACTACGTGGGCCCGCAGATGCTCGAGATCGCGCTCGCCTCGGGAACGACCACCGTTACCGGCGGTGGCACCGGGCCGACCGAAGGCTCGAAGGCCACCCTGGCCACGCCCGGCTCGTGGTGGATGCAGCGGATGCTGGAAGGCTTTGATCCGTGGCCCGTCAACGTGTTGTTTCTCGGGCGTGGCAACACGGTTTCGCACGCGGCCCTGTGGGAACAATTGCGCGGTGGCGCCGGTGGTTTCAAGGTGCACGAAGACTGGGGCGCCACGCCGGCGGCAATCGACGCGGCCTTGTCTGTGGCGGAGGAATCCGGGGTACAGGTCGCGATCCACTCCGACACGCTCAACGAAGCGGGTTTCGTCGAGGATTTGCTGAAGGCGGTGGCGGGACGCACCTTCCACGCCTTCCACACCGAAGGTGCCGGGGGCGGCCACGCTCCGGACATCATCCGCATCGCGGGCGAACCCAACGTGCTGCCGGCCTCGACCAATCCCACGCGCCCGTTCACCCACAACACGATCGATGAGCACCTCGACATGGTCATGGTGGCGCACCACCTGAACCCGCAGGTGCCGAACGACCTGGCCTTTGCCGAAAGTCGCGTGCGTGCCGGAACGATCGCCGCGGAGGATGTGCTGCAGGACCTGGGCGCGATCTCCATCATGTCGTCGGACGCGCAGGCGATGGGCCGCATCGGCGAGGTGGTCATCCGAACCTGGCAGACGGCACACCGGATGAAGAAGGTCCGCGGCAGCCTGCCCGGCGATGGCCGCGCCGACAATCACCGGGCGCGCCGCTACGTCGCCAAGTACACGATCTGCCCCGCGATCGCACACGGGCTGGAGCGGCACATCGGCTCGGTGGAAGTGGGGAAGATGGCTGACCTGGTGCTTTGGCAGCCAGCCCTGTTCGGCGTCCGGCCGGCTGTCGTGTTCAAGGGCGGCGTGGCGGCCATGGCCGCGCTGGGCGATCCCAATGCCTCGATTCCGACACCACAGCCGGTGCTGGAGCGCACTGGATTCAATGTGTTCACGCCTGCGGCGGCGTCCACCAGCGTGGCATTCGTGTCGCAAGCCGCCATCGACGATGGTCTCGCCGGGCGTCTGAACATCCAGCGACCGCTGGTCGCCATCGAGAATTGCCGTGGGCGCTCGAAGAAGGATCTGCCGGAAAACACCACCCTGCCGCACATCGAAGTCGACCCCGACACCTACGCGGTCAGGGTGGATGGCGAGTTGATCGAACACCAGCCCGCGACCGAGCTGCCGATGGCACAGCGCTACTTCCTGTTCTGATGCCAACCCGGATGCCCTCCAGGACCGCCCTGCTGCTGCTCGCCGATGGGCGCCTGCCTGCCGGTGGCTACGCGCACTCGGGCGGCCTGGAGTCGACCGTCCGAATGCAGAACCTGGAAGACATCGCCGATGTCGAGCGGTTCCTTGAAGGCAGGGCAGCGACCACGGGCCTGGTCGCTGCCTCGTTTGCGGCCGCCGCTTGCGAGGCGGCCCACGTGGCGGATCCATCCCTCCTGCATGCGCTGGACGCCGAACTCGATGCGCGCATGCCCTCGCCCGCAACCCGTGCCGTATCGCGCGCGCTCGGACGCCAGTTGCTGCGGGCGGTATCGACCATGCATCCGCATGCGTTGTTCGGGAACCTGGATACCAGGTCGCACCAACCGATTGTCTACGGGGTTGCCGCAACCGCCTTCGGGCTTGGCGCCCATGATGCCGCCCAGATCGTTCTGCACGAATCCGTCGCCGGCCCCGCCGCGGCCGCCGTGAAGACACTCAGCCTCGATCCGTTTGCCGTACACGCGGCACTCGCGCGCCTGACCGGGTTGCTCGACGAACTGACCCGGGAAGCGGCCCGTCATGCGCAAACGCCGCCACCGGACCTGCCGGCGTTGGGAGCGCCGTTGCTGGACATCGCCGCCGAACACCACCGGCGACGGGAGGTACGCCTGTTTGCTTCGTGAACCTGCCAGCCGCAGCACCAGCACGATGCACGCACACGCGGCGCTTGCGACTGCGCTGGCCGTCAGCGCCGCCGGTCGCGCCGTGAGCCGGGTATGCGTGCTGCGGTCCCACGCACCTCTGGTGTTGCGACCGACGCTGCCGCAAGGCCGCGAACCGCTGTTTCAAGGCAGGACGGACGTGGCGCGCGTGTCGCTGGCCACCGGTGCAGCCGGGCCGTTGGGCGGCGACGACTTCGCGCTGGACATCCACGTCGGTGCCGGCAGCACCCTGGTGCTCAACGAGATCTCGGCCACGTTGCTGCTGCCGGGCGCACGGGCCGGCGGCTCGCGCATGCGCATCGCGATCAAGGTCGACGCGGGTGCAACGTTCGTATGGTTGCCCGAGCCGGTCATTGCCGCTCGCGGATGCGACCACGTCCACGACATCGACATCGCGCTGGCGGCCGATGCCCGCCTGTTCATGCGCGACGCACTGTTGCTTGGACGCCACCGCGAGTCGCCGGGCCAGCTGACCCAGCGTTTGCGCGTGCGGCGCGCCGGTCGTTCCCTGTTTCAGCAGACGCTTGCCCTGGGTCCGGCAGCGCGACACTGGCACAGTCCCGCTGTCCTGGGAGCACACAAATGCATCGGCAACGTGCTGGTCGTCGACCCGGCATGGAATGAGCGCATGCCCGCCGCCCGTATCCTCGGGCGTGACGCGGCGTTGTTGCCACTCGCGGGTCCGGCCATCCTCGTGAGTGCGCTGGCCGATGACACCCTCGCGCTGCATCGTCAGCTCGAGCACGGCGTTGCGCAGCTCGGGGCACCGTGGGCGCCTGCGTCCATGCCGACCGCGAGGCTCGATGCACTCGCTGCCAGTTCGCTGCGGGCTGGCAGCGTAGCGCTCGTTTCCGCCATCGCATGAGTTGCAAGAGGCTGTCATGACCGATCAAGACAACAACACGCGAACCCGGTCGCTCCGGCTCGGGGTGGCCGGTCCGGTCGGCACCGGCAAGAGCACCGTCATTGCCACGCTGTGCCGCCGTTTGAATGCGGAATTCCGCATCGGCGTGATTACCAACGACATCTATACCGATGAGGATGCCCGGTTCCTGCGCTCGGCTGGCGTGCTGCCGATCGAACGCATCCGTGCGATCGAGACCGGGTCGTGCCCCCACACCGCCATTCGCGACGACGTGACGATGAACCTGCTGGCCGTGGAGGACCTTGAGCGGGATTTCGCACCCCTCGACATCGTCCTGGTCGAAAGTGGCGGGGACAATCTCACCGCGACGTTCTCGCCTGCGCTGGTCGATGCACAATTGTTCATCCTTGACGTGGCCGGTGGTGGTGACGTCGCGCGCAAGGGCGGTCCGGGCATCTGGCGCGCCGACCTGCTGGTCATCAACAAGATCGACCTGGGTCCCCATGTCGATGTCGACGTCGAGCAGATGCTGGCGGATGCGCGCGCGGCACGCGAAGATGGACCCGTGCTCGCGCACTCGAAAAATCTGCCTGAAACAGACCAGCAGCTGTGTGACTGGGTCAGGCAACTGCACACCGCGTTCGTCGACGGTAAGCATGCGCCACGCGACCCTGGCCCCATGGCGCCACACTTCCACGCGGCCCCGGAAGGCGGGCACACCCACAGTCACGAGCACGCCGAACACGATCACACGCACCGGTGAAGGCGCCCCGTTTGCGCCGGAACCGACGGGAGGTATCAAGCATGCGCTCGGCGCCGTCCCTATCCGGTCACCTCAAGGCGCTTGCCGGCATGGGTGCCGTGATCGCGGCGCTGCTGATCGTCGGCTGGGGCACGTTCGCGCTGGTTGTGCTGCCCGGCGACTACCTCATGGGCGGCCAGGTCGTGTTCGGCACGGGCCTGGCGTTCACGGCATTCACCCTGGGCCTCCGCCACGGGTTCGATCCCGACCACATTGCGGCCATCGACAACACCTCGCGCAAACTCGTCGCGACGAACGGCCGGCACCCGGTCACGGTCGGTTTCTGGTTTGCACTCGGACATTCGACGGTGGTCATCGTCACGGTGCTGCTGCTTGCGGCAGGGCTCAACGTACTCGCGGACCAGATCACGCTCGAGCGCTCGACGCTGACATCGATCGCCAGCGTGTGGGGAGTACTGGTCTCGGGCGTGTTCCTGTTGCTGATCGGGCTCATCAACCTGGCGTCCCTCCACGGTATCTGGCGGGTGTTCCGGCGCATGCGCAGCAAGCACGTCGACGAGGCCGAGCTCGAACGCCTGCTGGCCAGTCGCGGTGCGCTCAACCGGATTCTCGGACCCGTGGCGCGGCACGTGGACAGGCCATGGAAGATGTATCCGGTCGGCCTCTTGTTCGGGCTCGGCTTCGATACCGCGACAACGATTGCCCTGTTTGTCCTCGGCGGCACCGCCGCCCTCACGGCGCCATGGTATGTGGTGCTCGTGCTGCCCATTCTGTTCACGGCGGGCATGACCCTGGTCGATACGCTCGACGGCGTGATCATGCACCACGCCTACGCATGGGCATTCGCCGCGCCCGTGCGCAAGGTCTATTACAACCTGACGATCACCCTCATCTCCGTGGCCGTCGCGTTTCTCGTCGGTGCGATCGGGCTCAGCAGCCTTGCAGCGAATGCGCTCCACCGCCATTCCGGATTGCTCGGATGGGTCGCAGGACTCGACATCGCGAATCTGGGCTATGTGATCGTGGCCGTCCTGGTACTCACGTGGCTGGCAGCGTCCGCCTATTGGAAATTCGCGAAAGTGGAAGCCCGGTACTCAGGTGACCACGGCGGCATCGCCGACGCGTGAAGCGCGCGCTTGGACAAAGCCAAACCGGTTTCCGTCAAGACCGGGAAATGACTGATCGATCGTCGCATGGCCACACGACGCAAAGGCGCCCGGCTGCACGCACGAACACCGCAGGATGATCCCCGTTGCAGGCATCCATGCAGCGCCATCTCGCCCGCTGTGCGGGTCGGGGTGTTCGTTTGACGGGTGGAACCGGCCCTGAGTGCCACAGTGGGCCGCTACCGGCCCTTGGCCAGATATGCGATGCAGTCGATTTCGACGGTGGCCTCGTAAGGGAGGCGGCTGACTTCCAGAAACGTCCGTGCCGGCCGCGGCTCGGCGAAGATGCGCTCGAACTGGCGGTTCGCCTCGTCCCGCAGGGTCACGTCGGTCACGAAATAGGTGAGCTTGACGACGTTTTCCAACCGTCCGCCCGCCGTAGCGAGACGTTCGGTCATCCGGTCAATGGCTGCGTCGAGCGCTTCCGTCCGGCCGGCGACGGCCTTGCCGTCGGGATCGATCGACAGCGCACCGGAAACGAACACGAATCCGTCCACCGCGTACGCGGGGCTGTACGGGTGCGGGTCTCGTGAATCCGGTTCGGCATGGTTGCGTGGGGTCTTCGTGTTGGACGACGTTGTCATGTTCATTGACTCCAGTTGTCGGGTTTCGTTTTTGTCACTTCGTCTTTCGGAACAGATCGAGCGCGATGTCGTAGCTCGGCTCGGGGCGCTTGAAGAGGTATTCGCCATGGCGGATCGATGCCAGCACGTCGGCGCGCTGGCGCACGGCCTCGAATGGGGAATCGGCGTCCAGCACCAGGAAATGCGCGGGCTTGCCCTCCTCCACGCCATACTGGTCTTCGACGTTCAAGGTTTTGGCGCTGTTGTAGGTGATCAGGTCCAGGCACCGGTCCAGCTCGTCGAACGACATCGTGTGCGCGAGGTGGATGCCGTTGTCGAGGATGTTCATCATGTTGCCGTTGCCGACCGGGTACCACGGATCGTTGATCGAGTCCTGGCCGAAGCACACGTTGATCCCACTCTCCCACATTTCCTTCACCCGGGTGAGGCCGCGGCGCTTGGGATAGCTGTCCTGGCGACCCTGCAGATAGGCGTTCTCGGTGGGGTTGGCGATGAAGTTCATGCCCGACTGCTTGAACAGTCCCAGCATGCGGAATGCCCAGGCGTTGTCCGCCGAACCGAAGGAGCAGGTGTGGCTGGCGGTCGCGCGGGTGCCGATGTCCTCGATCATCACCAAGGCGTTGAGCAGCTCGACGTGCCGACTCATGACGTCGTCGGTTTCGTCGCAGTGCACGTCGATCAGCTTGCCGTACTTTTCCGCCAGTTCGACGGTGCGGCGAACGGACTTCTCGCCGATCTCGCGCGCCCACTCGAAGTGCGGGATGCCGCCGACACAGTCCGCGCCCATCTTCAGCGCTTCCTCGATCATCTCGTCGCCGCCCTTGTACGCATACATGCCCTCCTGCGGAAAAGCGACGATCTGGATGGTGACGTTGTCCTTGAGCTGCTCGCGGATTTCCAGCATCGCCTTGAGGCCGGTCAGCTTGGGATCGTCCACATCGACATGGGTGCGGATGAACTGGACGCCCCTGGATACTTCCTCCTGGATACCCCTCAGCGCACGCTCGCGCGCGTCCTCGAGCGTCTGGGTCTTCTTGACGTGGTGCCAGCGGGCGATGCCCTCGAAGAGCGTGCCACTGGTATTGGTGGCGCCCTCGCTGCGCGCGGTGTACACGTAATCCAGGTGCAGGTGCGGGTCCACGTAAGGCGGGACCACCAGACGGCCGCCGAGGTCGATTTCCTCGTCAGCCTTGGGCAGGTTCTTGCCGATCTGCTTGATGACGCCCTTGTCGACCAGGATCTCGCGGGCTTCATCGTGCTGTCGGTAAATCCGGGCATTCGTGAACTTTTTCATGGGCTTTCTCCTTCAGGAATCGGTGGACGCAGCCGGGGACGACCGCAGCGTGCGTTTGGCGACGAACGCGATGACGGCCGCCATGACAAACAAGGCCAGTGACATGTAGACGATGAGCTTGACGCCGGGAACCGGGAAATGGGCAAGGAACATTCCACCGACCCATGTGGCGACCATGATGGACAGGTTGAAGACGCTCGATTGCACCGAAGTGGCCACGTCCTTGGCTTCTTCGACCTGTTTGCTGACGGCGGTCTGGTACATCGTCACCAGCGGCCCGAAGGCCAGGCCCCAAAGGAAAAACGCGAGGTGCGAGATGCCGATGGCCCCCTTGAAGGCAAGCAACATGGCCATGGCAATGCCGCCGATGGCGAGCATGAGCACGATCAGGGGGCGCAGCCAGGCGTCGATGTATTTCGCCGAAACGATCACCGAGATCACCGAGCCGATGCCGAAGAGCAGCAGCGCCACCTCGATGCCACCGGCGAAGCCGATCATCTTCACCAGCAAGGTGATGTAGGTGTAAATGCCGTAGTGGGCCGCGACGGACAGGAAGGTCAGCAGCAGGACGATGAGGATCGAAGGCATCTTGAGCATTGCCAGGGGCGAATTGCTCCGGCTGAGCCGCTCGCCTTTCACCGCAGGCAGGAAGAAATGCGACAGCACGGCAATGGCCGCGACCAACGCGCCCAGGACCAGGAAGACGCTGCGCCAGCCGAACGCGAGGCCGATCGCCGTCATCGCCGGCAGGCCGATGCTGATGCCCAGGGTGTTGCCCGACATGATGACCGTGATGGCCTTGCCGTGCATGTTTTCCGGGGCCAGCCGCGTGCCGTAGGCCGCGATCATCGGCCACATCACGCCCGCGCAGATGCCGCCGAGGATGCGGCAGGCCACGATGACCGGATAGGACGACGACAGGCCGACCACGACATTGGAGACCGCAAATCCGATCAGCAGCGCCATCAGCAGTGTCTTGCGGTTGAGCGCCAGGGTTGCGCTGATCAGCGGGATGGCGGCGATCGCGGAAGCCAGCGCGTATACGCCGACGAGAAACCCGACGTCGCCTTCCCCAACGCCCAGCCCCTCGGTCATCTGCGGCAGGATTCCCGACGGCACCAGCTCGGACAAGATGCCGACGAAGGTGACGCTTGCCATCAGGCCCAGGACAAACCAGGAAAAGTCCGGCTTTTCGGTGGCCTTGACATCAGGGGACACGGCGGTCTCCGCGGCGGCGATTGTTTTTGTTTGCCCGTACCGGCGCAGGGGTGCAACCCGGCTGCATCTCATGTGGGAATATCAATTGACTTCCCGAGTGCGCGCTTTTTGGCAACCAATTGCCGAATCTGATCAGGGCTGTTCCTCAGCCGGTTGGTGTTGGCATGACATTCACCAGGTTCGTCATTCCGGGGCTCCCGGAGGGAGAACCCGGAATCCAGCTCTTCGCATCGATTGCCTGGAGCTGGGTTCCGGGTTCCATCGCCGATGAAACCGGCGATGGCCCCGGAACGACTGGGGTGAAGGGCGCTTTGCAACGCCAGCGTGGCTGAGGAACAGCCCTGATAAGGTTGCCGAATGCACGCGCCAACCCGCCTCAACGTCCGGCGGGGGGGGGGGGTGCGTTCACCCTTCACGAGCCGCCTTGTGCCGCTCGTGCCGGCGCTGGCAGTCGATGCAGCGCTTGGCCGTGGGATAGGCCAGCAGGCGTTCGTAACCAATGTCGTCGCCACAGTCCACGCAGATGCCGTATTCGCCGGCCGACAGGCGCCGGCGGGCCGCCATGATGTCGCGGACGTCCTCGATGTCTTGTCGGACGATGGCATCGTCGACGCCGAGGGCCTCTTCCAGCAGTGCCTCGTCCGAGTGGTCGGCAGGGCGGCCTTCCAGGAATTCCTGGTCGCGTTCCTTGCGCCATCGCGCCGTGAGGGCCTTGATTTCCGCCATTTCGCGGTCGAAGCGCTGGTCCATCAGATCGGTGAGGTGATCGACCTGTTTTGCTGTCAGTTTGGTCATGAAACAACTCCCGCCGCTGGCAATCGTCATCGTGGTGGGCGGTGCCGCCACCCGCTCGCCGGGCACACTTGCGCGGGCGGCGGAACGGAACCGACGGAACCAGGTGCATCGCGGAGCCCGGTGGCAGCTGACCCCGCACGTCTTCTTCCCGACACTCGCCGACGCTGTCGTCCGCGATCCCGGCAACGCGGACGGAAATCCGTGCACCTTGCACGCGTTCAGGCTAGCGGCCGGGGCCATCGCCGTATTGACGGTGGTCAATAGCAGCGCTTTGAAGGCATATACGGTTGCAGCGAACACACGGCGGACATGCGCGTGCGCACCTGCCACAGGATTGATTGTCCGGTGCGCCGCGCGTGCTTGCGGACCGACGCGCGAACGCAGTGAAACATCCGCAACGATATGATGCGATCACGGAAACAGGGAACCTGATTAGGGCGTTTCCTCAGCCACGTTGGCGTTGCGATGCACTCTCTACTTCAGTCATTCCGGGGCCATCGCCGGTTTCATCGGCGATGGAACCCGGAATCCAGCTCTCAGCAGTCAATGCGAAGAGCTGGATTCCGGGTTCTCCCTCCGGGAGCCCCGGAATGACGAACTCGGTGAGTATCATGCCAACATCAACTGGCTGAGAAACAGCCCTAATCAGGACAGGGAAAGCACAAACGCGGCGCGGAACCGATGCCATGAAACGCTCGACCCGGATAAACACGTGGTACATCGTCTTCGCCCTGATGGGCGTATTCCTGCTGCACGGCCTGTGGGTACAGAACCAGTCCGTCGAGACAATCCCCTACAGCCGGTTCGAAACCCTGCTCGACAAGCGTGCGATCAAGGACGTCACGATCGGCGCGGACCAGATTCGGGGCACCTATACGCAACCGCACGACGGCAAGACCGGCTTCGTCACCACCCCGGTCTCGCCCGAACTGGTCGAGCGGCTCAAGGACACCGGGGTGACCTATACCGGCGAGCGCGAAAACACCTGGCTCACCACGCTCCTGTCGTGGGTGCTGCCGGCGCTGCTGTTCATAGGCATCTGGCTGTTCGTCATCCGTCGCATGGCGGGTCGCCAGGGCGCGGGCGGCCTGATGTCGATCGGCAAGAGCAAGGCGAAGGTCTTTGTCGAAACCGACACCAAGGTCACCTTCGACGATGTCGCCGGCGTGGACGAGGCCAAGGCGGAGTTGAAGGAGGTCATCGACTTCCTCACGGACCCCGCGGAATACGGCATGCTCGGGGCGCGCATGCCAAAGGGCATCCTGCTGGTCGGACCACCGGGCACCGGCAAGACCCTGCTGGCCCGCGCCGTGGCGGGACAGGCGGGCGTGCCGTTCTATTCGCTCTCGGGTTCGGAATTCGTCGAAATGTTCGTCGGCGTCGGTGCGGCGCGGGTACGCGACCTGTTCGAGCAGGCACGCAAGGCCGCGCCCGCCATCGTCTTCATCGACGAACTCGACGCACTCGGGCGGGCGCGCAACGCCGGCACCGTCCGCGGAGGCAACGACGAGCGCGAGCAGACGCTCAACCAGCTGCTCTCGGAGCTGGACGGTTTCGATCCGACCGAGGGCGTGGTTTTGCTGGCGGCCACCAACCGGCCGGAGGTCCTCGATCCGGCACTGCTGCGCGCGGGCCGCTTCGACCGGCAGGTGCTGGTCGACCGTCCCGATCGCGCAGGCCGCAAGCAGATCCTCGAGGTCCATGCGCGCAAGGTCACCCTGGCGCCGGAGGTCGATCTGGATCAGGTCGCGGCGATGACCACCGGCATGACCGGCGCCGACCTTGCCAACCTTGTCAACGAGTCCGCGCTGCTGGCGACGCGGCGACGTGCCAAGGCGGTGAACATGGAGGACTTCACCCACGCCATCGAGCGGATCGTCGCGGGCCTGGAAAAACGCAACCGCCTGATCAACCCGAAGGAACGCCGGATCGTCGCCTATCACGAAATGGGCCATGCGCTGGTGGCACTGGCGCTGCCGGGTACCCACACCGTGCACAAGGTGTCAATCATTCCGCGCGGGGTCGGCGCACTCGGCTACACCATCCAGCGCCCGACCGAGGACCGGTACCTGATGACCGAACGCGAACTGCGCAACAAGATCGCGGTGCTGATGGCCGGGCGCGCGGCGGAAAGCCTGGTGTTCGGCGACCTGTCCACCGGCGCTTCGGACGATCTTGCCCGCGCCACCGACATTGCCCGTTCGATGGTGGCGCGCTACGGCATGGATGCGGACCTGGGCAGCGTCAGCTACGACAACGACAAGCCCGGGTTTCTCGGCGATCGCAGCGGGGGGTATCTCGACCGCCGCTACAGCGAAGCCACCGCCGAGACCATCGACCAGGCCGTGCGCACCATCGTGGAGTCCGTGGCGCAGGAGGCATTGGAAATCCTCAAGGACAACCGCGACATCCTCGACAAGACCGCGGCGCGCCTGCTGGAGGTCGAAACGCTGGACGAAACCGAGCTGCGGGAGATCAACAGGGGATTGCGCCGCCCCACCGAAGGGGAATTGGCCGCCCTGGCGGACGCGCGATGACCCACGCGCCGGCCCCGGCCCGGTCCCTGAACCCCGACAGTCGGCAACGCGACCGTTCAAATTGACACGGGTCATGCAACCGGTGCCGGCATGTGCCATGCTGGTCGTCCCTTGGAGCCGAGCCAACGGAGGTTGTCATGATGCACACAGACCCATCGAACCGCGGCGTGCCACCCGCGCGCACGCCCCGACACAGCGGCTGGACCGAACGGCTGCGCGACGGGACGACCATCGAGGTCCGGCCGATCAGCGAGCACGATGCCGAACTCGAGCTCGAGTTCCTCAAGCACCTGTCGCCCGAAGCCCGTGGCCTGCGCTTCCTCGGCCTGATCCGTGAACCGAGTCTCGAGGTCGCGCGCGAACTTACCCGTCTTGACCCGACCAACGCGGCCGCCCTGATCGCGGTGGTGCCCCACGAGGGTCGCGAACGCCAGGTCGGCGCCGCGCATTTTCGCGTCAACGCCAAGGGTGACGTTTGTGACTGCTCGGTCACGGTCGCCGATGAATGGCAGAAGCGCGGCATCGGTACGCTGCTGATGCGGCACCTGATCGAAATGGCCCGCACCCGCGGCATCCGGCGCATGCACGCCGCCGTCCCGGCACCGTCCGAGAGCCGGCGCCGGTTGGCCTTGCAGCTTGGATTCCAGCGCGCCTTCGACCACCGCGATCCGGCGGTGACGATCTACCAGCTGGAATTGCCGTAGAAGCCCGCGGCGTTCGCACAGCCGCCGTGCGCGACTGTGCGTTCGACGCGTGCCAACCATCGTTCACCGCTTTCCGCAGCCGCCACCATGTCCGCACAAGCCTTGCTGGATCCGGGCCGGCTGGCCCAGTCCTATGCCCTGGTCCGCAGGGAACCGTTTGCGTTCCCGGTCGCGCACGGCCCGTTGCCCTGCCAGGGCGATCGCCGCGTGATCCAGGTCGCGTGGCTGGTCAGGGATCAGGAAAAGCGACGCAATACGCAGCGCGACGGCGTGTCGCGGCTCCTAAAGCAACACTCGCGCGGACTGGACCGCCGCATCGCTGCCGGACGCGATCGCAACGCCGCGCATCCGGACTGAGAACCTTGTTCGGGACACGAACGGCCTGGCCTGTGCGATGGCGACGCATCAATGCCGCGCAGCCTCGAACCCGCCTTTCCTCGCGCGTCGTTGTTGACCACGCTGCACGTCGAGATCAAGGTCGCATGATCGGCCCAGTGTGCATTGTTCATCAGCGTTCGTCGCGAGCCAGCCTGCCCCGGACTTGATCCGGGGGCATGTCATGAGTGGGTTTCGCGACCAAGGGGCGCGCAGGCGTCGTTTCACTACGTCGAGCACCCCGACCGAGCGACAGCCGCGCATGGCGTGCCATTGGGCCGGCGCAGCAGGAGGCTGGTGGATAATGCAGGCCAGGTTCGACACGCTGTTCTTTTTCACGGAGGTACGCACATGACCTCGCACGATTCGCAACAAGGCAGGCAGGGGACACATGATGCCGCGCCCGCCGCGGACGGCCTGGTGACTCTCGCCAGTCCCTACCCCGTCGCCGAGACCCTCGACCGGCTCGAATCGATCCTGCACGCCCGCGGCGCCACGGTGTTCGCGCGCATCAACCATGCCGCCGCGGCCGCCGCCGCGGGGCTCACCATGCGTCCCACCCAGGTGCTGGTGTTCGGCAATCCGAAGATCGGCACGCCGGTGATGCAGGCGGCGCCGACGATCGCGATCGACCTGCCGTTCAAGGCACTGGCGTGGAAGGACGAAGCGGGCAAGGTCTGGCTGGCGTACAACAGCGCCGAATACCTGGCCCGCCGACACGGCGTCGGCGAGTCAACCGTCGCGCCGCTGGCCGCCGTCGCCGAGCCGATCGCCGCGGCGCTGCGCGCCGGGTGAGGCGTGGAAACCAGACATGCGCGAACCTGACCACGTCCATGCGTCAAGCAATCCATGTCGTCATTCCGGGGCCATCGCCAGCTTCACCGGTGATGGAACCCGGAATCCGCCCCTGAACCTCCTTGTCCGGGAAGCTGGATTCCGGGTTCTGCCCGCAAACAACGCGGGCAGCCCCGGAATGACAAGCCCTCGGACCATCCGGTCAACGCCATGAGTACCTACAACCTCGAAAGTTTCGTCAAGCCCGCCTCGGTCGCCCTGGTCGGCGCCAGCCGCCGTGCCGGCTCGGTGGGCGCGGTGACCGCGCGCAACCTGGGTGATTTTCCCGGCAAGGTATTCCTGGTCAACCGCCGCCTTGCCCTGGATGCCGATGCGGGTATCTACCCGACCGTCGATCGCCTGCCTGAAGCCCCCGAACTTGCGGTCATCGCGGTACGCGCGCGTGCGGTTCCGTCGGTGATCACGGACCTGGGCAAGCTTGGCACCCGCGCCGCGGTGGTGATCTCGGCGGGGTTTGCCGAAAGCGGGGCGGGCGCCGAGGGCAAGGCGCTGGAAGCCGAGATGCTGGCTGCCGCGCACAAGACCGGAATGCGCATCCTGGGTCCCAACTGCATCGGCATGCTGTCGCCGCACGCGGGCCTCAACGCGGGCTTCGCGCAGGGCCTGCCGCCGCCGGGGCGGATTGCGTTCCTGTCACAGTCGGGCGCGGTGCTGACCACACTGATCGACTGGGCCAGTGACCGCGGCGTCGGCTTTTCGGTGCTGGTGTCGCTGGGCGAAATGGCCGAGGTCGACGTCGCGGACTGGCTCGATCATCTGGCCACCGACCCCGAAACCGACGCGATCCTGTTGTACCTGGAAAGCGTCTCGGGCGCACGCAAGTTCATGTCCGCCGCGCGCCACGCGGCGCGTGTCAAACCGGTGATCGTCCTGAAGTCCGGTCGTTCGCCGGTCGCGGCCAAGGCCGCCGCTTCGCACAGCGGCGCGCTGGCCGGCGGCGACACGGTGTTCGACGCCGCCCTCCATCGCGCCGGCGCGCAGCGCGTTCCGACCCTGTTGCAGATGCTGGAAGCCGCCGAGACCCTGGCTCGCGCCCAGCCGTTGCACGGCGAGGCACTGGCGATCGTCACCAACGGCGGCGGCGTGGGCGTGCTGGCGGCTGACCAGCTGATCGGCGATGGCGGGCGCCTGGCCGAATTCGGCGAACGCACGCTGGCCACGCTCAACGACACGCTGCCCGCGGGCTGGTCGAAGGGAAACCCGGTGGACATCATCGGCGACGCCGGACCCGAGCGCTACCGCGCGGCGCTCTCGGGCGTGCTCGACGCCACCGAAGTCGACGCCGTCGCGGTGATGTACTGCCCCACCGGCCTCGGCGATCCCGACGCCGCGGCCGGCGGCGTGCTGGCCGAACTCGAATCGCGGCGGTTGCACAAGCCGATCCTGGCCGCGTGGCTGGGCCCGGTGGCCGACGCGGCCGCGCGCAAGCCGTTCGCGCATGCCGGCATTCCCAACTTCGATACGCCCGAGGCGCTGGTGCGCGGATTCATGCACCTGGTGGATCGCCACCGCCAACTGACACAGCTCAGCCAGACAGTGCCGGCCTTCCCGCTGCGCGGCCGCGGCGATCGCCAGGCGGTGCGCGACCTGATCGACGCGCGGCTGGCGGACGGCATGGCCTGGCTGGACGAGGCCGATGCCAAGCACCTGCTCACGCTGGCCGGTTTCGAGGTCAACGAGACCCGCCGCGCAAAGACGCTGGAAGACGCCGAAGCCGCGGCGCGCGAAATCCAGGGTCCCTACGCGGTCAAGATCCTGTCGCCGGACCTTCTGCACAAGAGCGACGTGGGCGGTGTTGCGCTCAACGTCGAGACGCCGGAAGAAGTGGCGCGCGTCAGCGCGGGGATGATCGGGCGCCTGCGCGCGAAGTATCCCGATGCGCGCCTGGCCGGGGTGTCGGTGCAGACCATGGTCGAGCGCGCCGATGCCCGGGAAGTGATTGCCGGCCTCAGCATCGATCCGGTGTTCGGCCCGGTGCTCGTGTTCGGCGCCGGGGGCGTCGCGGTCGAGGCGATGGACGACACCGCGCTGGCGCTGCCGCCGCTGAACGTCAACCTGGCACGCGAGCTGGTCGAACGAACCCGCATCTACCCTGTGCTCGCCGGCGCCAAGGGGCGCCTCCCGCCCGTGGACCTGGACGCGCTGTACGCGTTGCTGATCCGCCTGAGCGAACTGGTGTGCGAGTTCCCCGAAATCGTGGAACTGGACCTCAACCCGGTGTTGGCCGGACCCGATGGCGTGATCGCGATCGACGCCCGTGTGCGCCTCGAACCCGCACGCGGCAGCGCCGTCGACCGGCTGGCAATCGTGCCCTACCCGCGCGAACTGGAGCGCCCCTTCAAACTGCCCGATGGCACCCGCTGCCTGCTGCGGCCGATCCGCGCGGAGGACGAAATCCCGATGCGCGAGGCCTTCAAGGCGCTCTCGCCCGAGAACCGCTACATGCGCCTGTTCCAGACGCTGACCGAACTGCCGCACGAACTGGCCGCGCGCGCCACGCAGATCGACTACGACCGCGAAATGGCCTTCGTGCTCGCCGAGGACAAGCCCGCCGGCGAAGCCGCGTTGTACGGCGGCGTGCGCCTTACCTGCGATGCCAATCGCGACATCGGCGAATTCGCGATCACCGTGATCGACAGTTTCGCCGGACGCGGCATCGGCCGCCGACTGATGGAGATCATCATCGACTACGCGCGCAGCATCAGCATCCGCGAAATCGTCGGCGACGTGCTGCGCACCAACCAGCCCATGCTGGCGCTGTGCCGCGAACTCGGGTTCGACCTTGAGCCCGAGGACGAAGGCGTGGTCAGGGTGCGGCTGAAGTTGGAGTAGCGCCCTTCACCCAAAACCATGAGTCGCTCGTATTGGATGGCATGCAACAAAGCACCGTGACATCGAAACACCGCATCACGAAGTCGATCCTGATCACGTTCATGTCGCAGCCCACACATGTCGTCATTCCGGGGCTGCCCGCTAACAGCGCGGGCAGCCCCGGAATGACGAGATCTTTGGACGCTCAGCGCGAACAGACTATCGAGGCAAGCCCCCCCCAAGCCATCGCAATGCACATGTCAGACCTGATCACCGCCCTGAAAAATCCCGCCGCCTACCCGCACCCGGCCGAGGACGTCGAGCTTATCGAGACCCACATCTCGTTCGTGCTCCTGGCCGGTGAATTCGCCTACAAGATCAAGAAGCCGGTGACGCTGCCGTTCGTCGATTTCAGCTCGCTGGATGCACGCCGCGGTTTCTGCGAGGACGAGTTGCGCTTGAACCGCCGCCTGGCACCGCAGCTTTACCTCGAGGTGGTGCCGATCACCGGCAGCATCGAATCACCACGCATGGGTGGTGATGGCGAAGCGCTGGAATACGCGGTGAAAATGCGCCGCTTCGACCAGGACGCGCTGTTCGACCACCTGCTGGCGCACGATGCCCTGCCCGCGGAGCTGGTCGACCGACTTGCCATGCGCATCGCGGAATTCCACGTCGCGGTGCCGCCCACCACCGATCCCGAACTCGGCGCGCCGCACAAGGTGCTGCAACCGGCGCTGGACAATTTCGCCGACATGAAACCGCACGCGAACGACGACCGGCTCGCCACACTCGACGCGCTGGAAGCCTGGACGCGCGAGACGTTCGAGCGGCTCGAACCGGTATTCGCTTCGCGCCACCGCGACGGGTTCGTGCGCGAATGCCACGGCGACCTGCACCTTCGCAACATCGCGCTCGTCGACGGCGAACCGGTGGCGTTCGACTGCATCGAATTCAGCGCCGGGCTGCGCTGGATCGACGTGATCAACGAAACCGCGTTCCTGGTGATGGACCTGATCGACCGTGGCCGCGGCGATCTGGGCTGGCGGTTTCTGGACGGCTATCTGGCCGCGACCGGCGACTACGAAGGCGTTGCCGTGCTGCGCTTTTACATGGTGTACCGCGCGCTGGTGCGGGCCAAGATCCACGACCTGCGCGCCCGCCAGGCCGGGGACGACACGCACGAAGCACAGCGATTGCAGCGGGCGGCCGAGCACTACCTCGCGCTGGCCGATGAGATCGCGCATGGCGAGCAGCCGATGCTGATCCTGATGCACGGCTTTTCGGGCGCCGGCAAGAGCCGCGTGGCCGCCGCGCTCACCGAAGCACTCGGCGCGATCCGGCTGCGTTCGGATGTCGAGCGCAAGCGCCTTTTCGGCCTCGACAGCACCGATCGCAGCGATTCTGCCCTCGACGCCGGCATCTACGACGCCGATGCCGGAAGACGGACCTACGCACGCCTTGCCGAGCTTGCGCGGACCATTCTCGATGCCGGCTTTCCCGCGGTCCTCGACGCCGCATTCCTGGCCCGCGACCAGCGTGAACCGATGTACCGCCTGGCCAATACCCTTGCCGTACCGCTGCGGATCGTCGACTGCACCGCCAGCGAGGTCGCGTTGCGCGAACGCGTGACCGCACGCGCGGCAAAGGGCAAGGATGCCTCGGAAGCAACCATCGAGGTGCTGGAAAAACAGCTTGCCACGCATGACGCGCTCGATGCCGACGAGCAATGCCACCGCGTGACCTGCGACATGAACGGCCGCGAAGCCGACAACGTCGCCACCTGCGTGGCGCGCGTACAAAAGCACCTGACGCACGACGCCCCCGCGACATGACCAACGCCCAGGAACCGCTGAATTTGCCCACAACTCCGGAACCTGATCAGGCATCCCTCCCGGCCAGTCGGTGCCCGGATGACACCCACCAGGGTTGTCATTCCGGGGCTCCCGGAGGGAGAACCCGGAATCCAGCTCTTCGCATCGACGTCCGGGAGCGGGATTCCGGGTTCCATCACCGATTATGCCGGCGATGGCCCCGGAATGACCGGGATGGAGGGTGCATTGCAATGCCGACGTGGGTCGGGAATGGTTTTGGTCAGGTCCCGGAATCGCGAAGCGGTATCCGGGATCCAGTGCGTTTGCGGATCAACGCGTTGCTCAAGGCCTTGCCTGGCGCAAATACCTGACCATGCCACTACCTCGATGATCCGGTGACGCGCCGACCAGGCACCTCGCTGCGCGACGTGGCGAGAAACCACGACCAGCACATTGGCGATCCACTGCGCGGTACGGGCACCCGACACGGGTTCAATCGTCGTCGTTGCCGTACACCGCCGGTTCGTCATCGGCGCACAGGTCGGTCAGGCGCTCGGGGCACAGGATCTGCACCCGCTTGCGGTTCACGATCAGCACGCCTTCGGCTTCCATGCGGCCGAACAGGCGGCTGACCGTTTCCATGGCAAGGCCGAGGTAGCTGGCCAGGTCGCGGCGCGACATCGGCAGGTACAGGTCGTGCGGATCGAGCGATGCCCGCGCGCAGCGCGCGGAGTACCCTCGCAGGAACAGCGCCAGCCGCTCCCGCGCGTGCAGCCTGCCCATCATCACCACGTGGCCCTGGTCGATCTCGGTCCGGCGGGTGATGAAGTGGGCCAACTGCTCGTGCAATGCGGGCAACTGGCTCAGCAGCGGCTGCAGTTGACGGTACAGGATCTCGCAGACGGTCGAGCGTTCCAGCGCCTCGCCGGTGCCGATGTAACGGTCCCGCCCCATCCCGCCGATGCCCAGGATTTCGCCCGGAAGGTGGAAGCCGATCACCTGCACGTTGCCCGCTCGGTCCTCGGCGTAGGTCTTGAGCGAACCCGACCGCACCACGTACAGCGTGCACGCGGCATCGCCCTGCCGGAACAGCACCTCGCCGCGATCCAGCGGGTGCCGGTTGCGGATCAGCGCATCCAGGCGCCTGGGATCGACCCCGCCGGTGTCGGTCAGCGAATACAGTTCGCCGGGCGCGTAGGACCGACCGCTGCGACGCAACTGGTCGAGGGCGACGGTGAACGGGCTGGCGGTCGTGGCCATGCGGCAAACTCGTCTGCGAGTGCCTACGATAGGCCACCCGGGCCTCAACCGCCAGTGACGCCCCCTGGCAGCCGGAATGGTCCCGACACCCGCAACCGTTACAGGTTGTCCAGCACCGCGCCACGCTGCACCAGGACGGCGCAGGGCGCGTTGCGCAGCACGCGCTCGGTGGTGCTGCCCAGCAGCACCCGGTCCAGGCCGGACAACCCCACCGTACCCATCACGATCAGGTCGATTTCCTCCTCACGGCAGAAGGACACGATTTCCGCGTCGGGCGGCCCGGTCCGCACCAGCCGCCGTTCCGGCGCCTGCGGCAGTGCGGTCGCGTCCAGCAGGCGGTCCAGCGATTCGCTGGCGCCCTGGCGCAACTCTTCCACGGACCTGACCATGCCGATGTAGGGAACGGCCCGTGGCGGTTCGACCACGTGCAGGGCAACCAGGCTGGCGCGGTGACGATGGGCGATCGCGGACGCCTGTTGCAGGGCAAGCGTAGAGTTTTCGGAAAAATCCACCGGCGCCAGTACGCGACGGTAGCCGCCGGTGCGAAGTTCATGATCCGCACCGATTACCATGACCGACACCGGCGCGCGTCGCAGCACCTCGGCAGCCACGCTGCCCAGGAACATGCGGCTGACGCCCTTGCGCGCCTGCGTGCCCATCACGATCAGGTCGATGGCGCGCTCCTCGGCATAGTGCACGATGGCCGGCGCCTCCTTGAGATGCTGGATGACGTCGGTGACCACCGGGGTCTGGATGTTGCACACGCTTTGTTCGAGGTCCTTCCGGCACAGGTCGGTGACGACCTCCACGATCTCGTCGATGCTGGGCAACGCGGCCCGACCGTATGTTTGCGGATGCAGCACCTGGACGTGCACCACGTGCAGTTCGGCCCCGGCTGCGGCGGCGATCGCGGCTGCGCGCGCCAGCGCCCGGTCGCACGCCGGCGAAAAGTCGGTCGGAATCAGGATTCGGGAAAGCTTGGCCATGGCCTTTGCTCCTGTCGCGGCACGACCATGCGCCGTACCGGAAATGCAAGGATCAAGCCCGATTGTGGACGACCCGGGCGGACCCGTGTTGATGCCGGTCAAACTTGCGCACGCGGCGCCCTTTGCCAAGGGTGCCGCGCAAACCGCCGGGGCTTGCAACCCGCAGCGGTTACTTTCCCGGCCCCTTCGCCCGCTCCGCCTTTACCTGCTCGGCGGTGACCAGTTTGGCATTGTTGCCCCAGGACGTGCGCTCGTGGTTGGCGATGTCGGCGACATCGGCATCGCTGAGTGCGGACGCAAACGGCGGCATGGCGCTGGGATAGGTGACGCCGTCGATGGCCTCGCCATGCAATCCGTGCAGGATCACGTCGATGTGCTTGGCGGGATCGGGGTTGAGTACCGCGGCGTTGCCCTTCAACGGCGGGAACGCGCCGGGCAGTCCGGTGCCGGTGGCCTGGTGGCAGGCCGCGCAGGTGCTCGCATACAGTGATGCTCCGCGCGCCGGGTCGAACTTGTACGGCCCGGAAGGTGCTGCTGCGGCGGGCGCAGCCGCCTGCGGCGCCGATGCCCCGGCAGCCGGTTCGGCCTGTTCGATGGGCGGCTTCGCCGTAACCTGCGCGCCACCGGGTGCGCGCACGTCCAGTACGCCCAGTGCACCCAGCGAAGCGTGCGCAAGGTCGTGGTCCAGGAACGGGTACTTGCCCGGTTCGGGCAGGGTGAGGTCGAACACCATGCCCGAGCCCGGTCCGACGGTGTAGGCCTGGATGCCGGTCAACGCGTGCGCGGGGTTGCCGTCCGGGTACACGTCGTCGAAGATTCCGCCGATCACGTGGAACGAGGTCCACAGGTTCGGGCCGGCGTTCACCACGTAGAAGCGCACGCGTTCGCCCGCGGTGGCGGTCAGCGGATGATCGCGGTACTGGAACGCGACACCGTTGAACACCACCTCGTCCGGACGCTCCTGCATCATTTTCTCGAAGTTGGGCCCCATCAGCTTTCCGGAAATCTGCTGCGTGTACCACTCGCCCTGCACCAGCACGTAGCTCTCGGCCGCGGGCGGCAGGGGCGTGGCCGGATCGACAATGATCGCGCCGTACATGCCGTTGGCCACGTGCAGGATCACCGGCGGCGTGCCGCAGTGGTACAGGAACGCCCCGGGCACCTTGGCGACAAATGAATAGGTGAGCTTCTCGCCCGGCTGGATCTCGACGTAGTGCATGCTGGGCGGCGTGATCGCGGCGTGGAAATCCAGCGAGTGCTCCATCGTGCCTCGGTTGGTGAAGGTGACGTTGACGGTCTGGCCTTGGCGCACGTGGATCACCGGGCCGGGCACCTCGTCGCCGAAGGTCCAGGCCTGGTACTCGACGCCGCTGGCGATCGACACCGTCTTGTCAGTGGACTCGATGTTGACGTCCACGCTGTTGCCGGGTTGCAGCGGCGGCAGGCGCGCGTCACGCGCCTTGGGCACCGGCTCCTTCGAGGCCAGCGACAGCGGCGATACCGCGGCGGCCGCAGCCGTCGGCGTGGGTGCCGCAACGTGCACGGTGCTGTGCAGGCCGCCAATCAGGAAAAACACCAGCAGCACCAGCCCGGCGATGGCCGTGATCTGCGCCGCCGCCGAGGACGGCGGCCGTGCCTGCAGCCGGGTGACGTGGCTCCATTCGGCGATCCTGGCCCAGCCCGGCCAGCGCCGTTCGATCAGGTAATCGATGCTGTAGGGACTGGGTCCACCGCGATAGTTGATGCCGATCAGCGCCACGAACACCAGCACGTACGTGATCGCGTTGCCGGCGTTGGCCGCTCCGACCGCATACGGCCCGCCGAAGCCTTCGGCCGTGCTCCAGATCAGCAGGCTGAACAGCGCGCCGAGCACGTAGGTGGTGCGGCGCGCGAAGCCCAGCAACAAGGCAAGCGCGAGCGCCGTTTCGGCGATGCGGGTCAGCCACACGAACAACGCCGGGTGCGGCGTGACGATGGCAATCCACATCTCGAACCACCACGCCGACCACGCGGGCTGGCCGCTGGCCGCGTTGTGCAGGTAGCCGACGTAGTTCGCCGCGAACTGCGACGTCCAGGTGAACGCGGCGCCCACGGCCCAGATGATGCCGAAGGAGATGCGCAGCGCGGCGCTGGCAACGGCGGGCCAGGCGTCGGAAAAGCGGTGGCCCTCTTGCGTATCGGTCATGCGACGAAATTCCCCGTGGACAACGCCGGAGATTCTACCGCCGCAAACAGCATGTCCCCTTGACGCGCGTCATCCCGGATGCCGCGGCGTGGACCGCGACCACGCCGGATTCACCACCCGAAGCTCACGCCGACCGTACCCCCGGTGTCGCCGCCGCTGGCCATCGTGCCGCCAAACAGGATGCTGCCGTGCCCTGGCAAAACGTGTGAATAACCCACCGCCATCGCACTTTGCCCGCCGTAGGTGCCCACCGCCGCGCTGATCCGGTTTTTGGTGCGCGCGCCGCCGGCGATCGCGCCGGCCATGCCGCCGATCGCCTGGCCCATGGCACCGATGCGCGCCATGCGCACGTCCACCTGGTGGAAACGCGTGCCGACCTGTTGCCGGAACTGGTCGAACGTGGTGCTGGTGACGAAGCCGGCGGCCATGTGGTCGGTGTAGGCCTCGGCCTGCAACAGGGTCTGCCGGCTGTTCGCGTCGGAATAGGTCTTCGCGCTTTGCAATGCCTCGTCCAGCTGCGACACGTTCGCGGCATCGGTCGGTGCATTGCCGGCAGCGACGTTGGAAACCACGGTGCCGCCTGCGCCGCGCAGGGTGAGCGTGCTGCCGCTGTCCTGGTCGTATTCGACCTCGCGCGGGCCACCGCCCTGGCCGGCCGGGCCCTGTGGCCCGACGGGGCCTTGTGGCCCGGTCGCACCCCGCGGGCCGGCGGGGCCTTGCGCGCCTTGCGGTCCGGTCGGGCCGGTGGGGCCGACGGGGCCCTGCGGTCCTTGTGGCCCTGGCGGGCCGGCGGGAATGCCGGCGATCTTCGTGTACAGGTCCGAAAGCTGCGCGTCCACCGCGCCGAACGCATCACCCACGGTGTTGTAGGCCGAACCCTGGATGATGAACGTCGGCGCGGTGAACACGCCCCCCGCGAAACTCGCGCCGCCACCGAGCGCCCCGGTCAGCAGTTTCATCTGCGCCAGGTTGACCGCATCGGTGTCGTCCTGCCCCGCTGCCACGTGCACGATGCGACGCTGCAGCGACGTGCTGCCGACCGAAAAGGTGTCGGCGACGTCGGCGACCGAACCCGAGCCGATCGCCACCGCACCGGTCGCAGTCGCGGACACCGATGCGCCGTGACCGATGGCGATGCCATCGCTGGCAGCAACCAGCACGTCGTGGCCGATGGCGACGGCACTGGTGGCGTCGTCGGCGACCCGGGTCGCATCCATGGGCCCCGCGCCAGCGCCAAATGCGATTGAATGATCCGCACCATCCCCCACGCTGGAAAACCCGCCAAATGCGCTGCTGAAGTCGGCGCTGGCAGTGTTGCTCTTGCCGAACGCATTGCTGAACACTCCGACCGCGGTGTTGTAAAACCCGACTGCACTGCTTTCGGCGCCACTCGCCGTGTTTTGGTATCCGAAGGCATTGCTGGCCCCGCCTTGCGCATGGTTGTGATAGCCGAATGCGCTGCTGCTGAAACCAGAGGCGCTGTTGCCGTTGCCGAACGCACTGGCACCCTGCCCCAGCGTGGAATTGGAGTAACCGAAGGCGGAAGCGCCCATTGCCAAAGCTGAGTTCCCGTTTCCGAACGAACTGCTGCCTTCAGCGATCGCCGAATTGGCGTAGCCGAAGGCACTGCTGTAGCGCCCAGCGGCCAGGTTGTCGGAGCCGAAGGCGCTGGCGGCCACGCCCAGCGCCGAATTGCTTTGCCCGAATGCGTTGGAACTCCACCCATACGTCGAGTTCTGGTAGCCGAAGGCGTTGCTGTAGTCCGCTTCCGCAGTGTTGTATTGGCCGCACGCCGTCGCATAGTCGCCGTTCGCAGTGCTGCCCCAGGTGTCCGCCCCCAACGGGCTGGACAGCAGGCAGTCGTGGCCTGCCCACGCTGCGTGGCTGGCCAGCAGTCCGGTCAAAAGGGCTGCAAACAACAATCCGCGACGCGGCTTGTGGATGCGCGCGGCAGCCCCGGAGCCACGCCGGACACGTGCCAGCTCCGACGCCACCACGACGCGCTGCTGCTTGCCACTCCAGACAAGGCTGTAGATGCGCTTGTTCATAGTCACCCCCTTTGCCACGGACTCGTAAAGTTTCGTGTGGCATGCGGCAACCGGCTTGCACTTGCCTGTAATCCGACTGACACTCAGGCATAATCGGACGCGGTGCGCGCGGTCGTCGCGCACCGATGCGCCACCGCAGGGGACAGATCTTGAGTGCGAATGCGAAGATGGCGCGCGCACCGGCATGGCACTGGTTTTCCAGCAACGAAGTGCCGGCGCGCGAGCGGATGGCGGTGCTGAACGAACTCTTCGGCGCCAGCACGTTCCCCTGCGAACTGGTCCCGACCGACGAAAAAGCGCTCTACCTGGCCGGCTATGGCCTGGAACTGCCGGGCCTGTTCCTGACCCACGGCTTCAATCGCGGCGTCGAATACCGCCGCAGCGCGCGGCACCTCGGCCACGGCGACAGCCTGATGTTCACGGTGACCCTGGGCGGTCGCTACCGGGTCGCCCAGCGAAACGCGGAACATGTGCTGCGGGCCGGTGAAGCCTGGGCAGCATTGGAGGACGAGCCAGCGCGCGCGACGATTCCGCCCGGCGAAACCCGCGAAAGCCTCGCGCTGATCCTGCCGCGGCGTGCACTGGACGGCATGCAACTGGACATGGACGCGCTGCTGCAACCAGCGGTGGATTGTGACCGCAACGCCCTGCAGCTTCTGGTCGGATACGTGCGCAGCCTCGAGGCGGCCCGGTCGCCGCTGTCATCCGCGCTGGCCGAACGCGCAGCCGAGCACCTGCTCGACCTGGCTGCGTTGACGCTGCGCGCGCGCGGCGACGCGCGCGGGATCGCACGCACGCGCGGCCTGCCCGCGGCGCGCCTGCAGCGCATCAAGGACGACATCGGACGGCACGTTGCCAGCGGCCAGCCGGTCACGCTGGCCACAATCGCGGCCCGGCACCACATCTCGCCCGTCTACGTGCAGAAACTTTTCGAGCGCGACGGCACCAGCCTCACCGCGTTCGTGCTGGAACAACGGCTGGAACGCGTGCACCGCCACCTTCGCAATCCGCGCTACGCCGCCCACGGCATCAGCCGGATCGTCTTCGACGCCGGCTTCAACAATTTGTCCTGGTTCAACCGCGCCTTCAAGCGCCGCTACGGCGCGACGCCATCGGACGTTCGCGCGGGTGGATAACGCCCCCGCGGGCGGCGCAGATCCGTTGGCGCCGCTGACCGGCGTCCCGGCACCGGACCATTGGCGACATATCGCGCCGCCCGAAGAAACTACACGCCGAACGCCGCCTGGCACCAGGCGTACAACACCCCGGAGAAGCCGATCATCGCGATCAGGCCCAGCGCGTTGACCGACAGCAGCCAGCGCAGCGTGAGGTCCGGCTTGGGGGAAAGCTCGACACCCTCGGCGGGTTCGCCGAAGTACATCACCCAGACCACGCGCAGGTAGTAGAACAGGCCGATGATCGCGCAGATGATCGCGACGATCGCCAGCCACAACATGCCGCCGTTGATCGCGGCCTTGAGCACCAGCACCTTGGCGGCGAAGCCCCACAGCGGTGGAATGCCCGCCAGTGAGAACATCGCGATCGCCATCATGCCGGCCATCCAGGGCGAACGCCGGTTGAGGCCACGGAGGTCGTCGATCATCTCGCACTCGAAGCCCTTCTTCGCCAGCGCCAGGATCACACCAAAGGCCACGGTTTCCATCAGCGCGAAGCACACGGCGTAGAACAGCGCCGAGGCATAACCCTCCGGCGTCGGGTTGGACAGCGCCAGGAACACGAAACCCATGTGCGAAATGGTGGAGTACGCCAGCATGCGCTTGAAGTTGGCCTGCGCGATCGCGACCACGTTGCCGACGATCAGCGACAGCGCCGCCATCACCGCGATCATCACGCGCCAGTCGCCCGCCAGCGGCCCGAGCCCGACCTCCAGCAAGCGGTACGCAAGCCCGATCGCCGCAAGTTTGGGCACCGCGCTGATGTACATCGCGATCGGCGTGGGCGCGCCTTCATAGACATCCGGCAGCCACATGTGGAACGGCACCGTGCCGAACTCGAAGCCGATGCCGACCACCAGGAACACCAGCCCGAACTGCAGCAAGTGCAGGTGCTGCGTGGTGCCGACCGCGGCAAAGATCGCGCGCAAATCCAGCGTGCCGGTGGCCCCGTAGATCAGCGACATGCCGAACAAAAGCAGGCCGGAGGCCAGCGCGCCCAGCACGAAGAACTTGATCGCGGCTTCCGAAGACAGCTTCGACTCGCGGTTCATCGCCACCAGCGCGAATGCCGGCAGCGAGAACAGCTCCAGGCCCAGGTACACCGTGATCAGGCTGCCAGCGGAAACCAGGATCATCACGCCCAGCACCGAGAACATCGTCAACGAGTAGAACTCGCCGAGGAACAGGTCGCGGTCCTTCAGCCACGGCCGCGCCATCACGAACATCAGGATGGTCGCGACCATCACCGTGACCTTGAGGATCTCGGCCATGTGGTCACGCACGAACATGCCGCCGAAGGCACTGACCGACTGCGGCGGCTGGCCGCTGATCACCAGGTAGATGCCAACCAGCATCACGATGATCGCGACCCAGTGGGTCGCGTCGCGTTGTTCGTCGCGAATGAACACATCGAACAGCAGAACCAGGCACGCGGCAGCGGTCAGGTAAAGCTCGGGCACCAGCACCAGCACGTCGTTGATGGAAATCATGCTTCGAGCCTCATCCCAGTTTGCTGGTCATCAGGTGGGTCACCAGTTGCGCGACCGAGGAATCCATCAGGTGCATCAGCGGCCACGGGTACACGCCGATCGCCAGCACCGCCACCGCAAAGCCGGTCAGCACCCAGCCCTCGCGCGCATTCAGCTTCGGCATCGCCGCGGCCTCCGGCGTGGGCGCCTTGCCCCACACGATCCGCTTGACCAGCCACAGCGTGTAGCCGGCGCTGATCATCAGCGAGTACGCCGCGAACAGCGCGATCCACGGGTTGGCCTTGAAGCTGGAGAGGATCACCATGAACTCACCCACGAAGCCGGATGTGCCCGGCAGGCCCGTGTTGGCCATCGCGAACAGCACCCAGAACGCACCGAACCACGGCATCACCTTGGCGAGACCGCCGAACACCGAAATCTCGTGCGTGTGCATGCGGTCGTACATCACCCCGATGCACGTGAACAACGCTCCCGAGACGAAGCCGTGCGAGATCATCTGCACCACCGCGCCCTGCACGCCAAGCTGGGCGGTATTCACGTCATGCAGCTCGCGCGCCAGCATGTAGACGATGAAAAGGCCCAGCGTGACGAACCCCATGTGCGCGATCGAGGAATACGCGACCAGCTTCTTCATGTCCGGCTGCACCATCGCGACGTAGCCGATGTAGATGATCGCGATGAGGCTGAGGATGATGATCACCCACGCGTAGCGCTGCGCCGCGTCGGGCACGATCGGCAGGGAAAAGATGATGAAGCCGTAGGTTCCGACCTTCAGCATGATCGCGGCCAGGATCACCGAACCGCCGGTCGGGGCCTCGACGTGCGCATCCGGCAGCCAGGTGTGCACCGGCACCATCGGCGTCTTGATCGCGAACGCGACGCAGAACGAGGCAAGCAGCCAGGTCTGCTCCTTCATCGTGAACGGGAACGCCCACAGCGTCTGCAGGTCGAACGTGCCCGCGCGGTGGTACATGTACAGGATGCCGATCAGGAAGAAGATCGAGCCGAAAAACGTGTAGATGAAGAACTTCATCGTCGCGTAGACGCGCCGCGGTCCGCCCCAGACGCCGATCAGGAAGAACATCGGGATCAGGATGGCCTCGAAGAAGAGATAGAACAGCAACGCGTCCATCGCGCAGAACACGCCGATCAGCAGGCCGTCCAGCACCAGCACCGCGGCCATGTACTGGTGCACCTTGACCTTGATGACCTCCCACGCGCCGCCGACCACAAGGATGTGGATCACCGCGGTCAGGACGATCAGCGCAACCGAAATGCCGTTGACGCCGAGGTGGTAGCTGGTGTTGATGCCGGGAATCCAGCGCAGTTTTTCCTGCAACTGGTAGCCACCCGGCCCCGCCTGGTACTGCACCAGCATCACCAGGCTCAGTGCGAACGTGGCAACCGTGAACAGCAGCGACAGCCAACGCACCAGCCGCGCGCGCCGATCGCCCGCCAGCAGCACGAGGATCGCGCCCAGGCACGGGAGCCAGACCAGGATGCTGAGGATGGGCCAGTCGGTCATGCGGGTTCCTTGATTGGCGACCGGGGACCAGGGACGGCGGATCGAAGACCAACAGCGGGACCGGGGACCGGGGACCGGGGACCGGTGCTGCGGTGACGCTTGCATGAAATTCTGGTCGGCACGCGGGGTGTGCGGTTCCGGAGAAAGACACACGCATCCGTCCAGCCGTGTCCGACTCCAATCGTTGATCCCATTCTCGAAGTGGATCCCTCACCTCCACTGAAACGGATGTTGTCCGGTCCCCGGTCCCCGGTCCCCGGTCCCCGTTTCATGAATGCAGCAATCGTCGTCGCCAGCATCATCGCAACCCCCAATACCAAAGCCCACCCAGCATCACGATCAGTCCCAGGATCATCGCGAACGCGTAGTGGTAGAGAAACCCGGTCTGCAGGCGGCGGAGCACCCGGGAACTGCGTTCGGTCACGAACGCCGCGCCATTGACGGCGCCCTCGAACAGTCCGAGATCAGCCCCCTTCCAGAACCCCCGCCCCAGCTTGCGGCCGCCGCGGGCGAACAGGTTGTAGTAGACCTCGTCGAGCCAGAACTTGCGGGTCAGCATCCGGTACACGGGCAGGAACATCCGTGCCGCGCGGTCGGCGATCTTGGGATTGAACTGCCAGATGTACGTGGCGACCAGGAAACCGGCGAACGCGATCCAGAACGAGGCCGTGGTGAAGCCGTGCCAGAACATCGGCAGCACACCGTGGAATTCCTCACCCATCTTCGCCAGCACGTCGTGGCCCGGCAGCACCTTGAGGGAATTGCGGAACCAGTCGCCATACAACAATGGCTTGGTCACGAACCAGCCGATGATCACCGAGGGAATCGCCAGCAACACCAGCGGCACCGTGACCACCCAAGGTGATTCCTTCGGCGCGTGCGCGAGCACGCCGGGCTGGTGGTGGTGCTCGTCGTCGTGGCCGTGCTCGACCTTGAAGCGCTCCTTGCCGTGGAAGGTCATGTACATCAGGCGGAAGGTGTAGAGCGCGGTAATGAACACGCCCAGCAGCACGCACCAGTACGCGTAGGTGGCGCCGAAAATCTGCGATTCGCCCACCGCATCGATGATCTGGTCCTTGGAAAAGAATCCCGAGAAACCGGGCGTCGCAACCAGTGCCAGCGAGCCGGCCCACATGGTGAGGTAGGTGATCGGCATGCGCTTGCGCAGGCCACCCATGTAGCGCATGTCCTGCTCGTGGTGCATCGCGATGATGACCGAGCCGGCGCCCAGGAACAGCAGCGCCTTGAAGAAGGCATGCGTCATCAGGTGATAGATGCCGGCCGCGTACGCCGAGGCGCCCAGCGCCGCCACCATGTAGCCGAGCTGGGAGATCGTCGAATAGGCGATCACGCGCTTGATGTCGTTCTGCACGATGCCGACCAGGCCCATGAAGAAGGCGGTGGTCGCGCCAGTGATCAGCACCACCGAAAGCGCGGTGGTGGACATCTCGTACAGCGGCGACATGCGCGCCACCATGAACACGCCGGCGGTAACCATGGTCGCCGCATGGATCAGGGCCGAGATCGGGGTCGGGCCTTCCATCGAATCGGGCAGCCACACGTGCAACGGCACCTGTGCCGACTTGCCGACCGCGCCCACGAACAGCAGGATGCATATCAGCGTCGCCAGCGACCAGGGATGCCCGCCGACGACCTCGATGCTGCGCCCGGCCAGGTCCGGCGCCTGCGCGAACACCGTGGAATAGTCCAGCGTGTGGAATGCGTACAGCACCGCGGCAATGCCGAGGATGAACCCGAAGTCGCCCACGCGGTTGACGATGAACGCCTTCAGCGCCGCCGCGCTGGCGGTCGGGCGGTCGAACCAGAACCCGATAAGCAGGTAGGACACCAGGCCCACCAGTTCCCAACCCACGAACAGTTGCAGGAAGTTGTTGGCGATCACCAGCAGCAGCATCGAGAAGGTGAACAGCGCGATGTAGGCGAAGAAGCGCTGGAAGCCCGGATCGTCGCGCATGTAGCCGATGGTGTAGATGTGCACCATCAGCGAGACGAAGGTCACCGTCACCAGCATGATCGCGGTGAGGCGGTCGACCAGGAAGCCGATGCCGATGGTGAAGTTGCCCACTTCCAGCCAGGTGTAGACGTCGTGGTTGAACACCGGCGCGCCGTTCCACACGAGCTGGTAAAACACCACGCACGAGAGCGCGAACGACAACGCCACCGAGACGATCGCCACGGCGGCCGAGCCGGCACGCCCGATCCGGTTGCGCAACAGGCCGGCGATCAGCGCGCCCGCCAGCGGCGCACCCGTCAACACGATCAGGGCGGTCTGGCTGATCATGCGCGTACCTCACGCATGGCAGTGGTTTCCTGGCCGGCCACGCCAACAGGGGCGCGGCATCGTTGCGGGCGATGTGGCATCCGGAATCCCCTTTTGGTCAGTAACGCAGTGTGTCGATTTCGCCGACATTGATCGTGCGGCGATTGCGGAACATCAGCACCACGATGGCGAGGCCTATGGCCGCTTCCGCGGCCGCCACCGTGAGGATGAAGAACACGAAAACCTGCCCGGCCGGCTGGCCGAGAAAGCGCGAAAACGCGACGAAATTGGTGTTGACCGCAAGCAGCATCAACTCGATGCACATCAGCAGCACGATCACGTTCTTGCGGTTGATGAAGATGCCCGCGATGGCGATGCACAGCAGCACCGTCGCGAACACGATGTACCAGGAAAGCGGGACCGCCATCATGCCTGCGAATCCTCTTCGGGGTTGTCCGGCGAGGGCGGCGCCACCGCCGCCATCTTGACCATGCGCACGCGCCCGGCCGGCCGCGTGGCCGACTGCGCGGCCGGGCTCTGCCGCTTGGAGAAACTGCGTGCGCGCAACGCCAGCACCACCGCGGCGACCAGTCCGACCGTCAGGATGACCGCCGCGAGCTCGAACGGCAGCAGGAAATGCCGGTACAGCGCGTCGCCCAGCCACTCGATGTTGGATGTCCCGGCCGGGTTCGGGCCGGCCTGCACGTTGAATGTCTTCACGCCGATGATGCCCAGCATCTCCACCAGCATGATCACGGCCGCGCCGATGCCGACCGGCAGGTAGCGGATGAAGCCCTCGCGCATCGGTTCGAGGTCGAGGTCCAGCATCATCACCACGAACAGGAACAGCACCATCACCGCGCCGACGTATACCACCACCAGCGCCAGCCCCAGGAACTCGGCCTCGGCCAGGATCCACAGGCAGGCGGTGGAAAAGAAGGTGAGCACCAGCGCCAGCACCGCGTGCACGGTGTTCTTCGCGGCGATCACGGTCAGCGCGGCACCCACCGCGACCACGGCGAACGCCACGAAGCAGACCATCTGGAATATTGCGTGATTCATGGGCACTGGAATTCCCGGGCTAGCGATAGGCCGCGTCCTGGGCGCGGTTCGCGGCGATGCTTTCCTCGAACCGGTCGCCCACGGCCAGCAGCTGCGCCTTGGTGATCACGTGCTCGCCGCGGCGCTCCATGTGGTATTCGAGGATGTCGGTCAGAACGATCGAATCGACCGGGCAGCTTTCCTCGCAGAACCCGCAGTAGATGCACTTGAACAGGTCGATGTCGTAACGCGTGGTGCGGCGCTGGCCATCCGAGGCACGCGGCGCCGAATCGATGGTGATGGCAAGCGCCGGACACACCGCCTCGCACAGCTTGCAGGCGATGCAGCGTTCCTCGCCGTTCGGGTAGCGGCGCAGCGCATGCAACCCACGGAAACGCACCGAGCGCGGAATCGTCTCCATCGGGAAACGCATCGTGTACTTCGGCCTGAACAGGTACTTCAGGGTGACCCACAGGCCGATCCCGAGCTCCAGCAGCAGAAGGCTTTTGAAATAGTTGACGATGCGCTTCATCTCAGTGGCCTATCGTCACGACGTCGAAGTACCGGAACAACCCCGCCACGAAAATCCACGCAATCGAGATCGGGATGAACACCTTCCAGCCCAGCCGCATGATCTGGTCGTAGCGGTAACGCGGGAAGGTGGCGCGCAACCACACCAGCACGGTGGCGAAGAAAAAGAACTTGGCGAACAGCCACCACCAGCCCGGCTCGGACAGCCAGCCCATGTGCCAGCCCTGGAACGGACTCAACCAGCCGCCCAGGAACAGGATCGAGATCAGGAACGAGGCCAGGATCATGTTGGCGTATTCGGCCAGGAAGAACAGCGCGAACGCCGAACCCGAGTACTCCACGTGGTAGCCGGCGACGATTTCGGTTTCGCCCTCGGCCACGTCGAACGGCAGGCGGTTGGTCTCGGCCACGCCGGAGATGTAGAAGACGAAGAACATCGGCAGCAGCGGCAGCCAGAACCAGTCGAACAGGCCCTT
>CAZAXF010000014.1:0-54841 GCA_964489055.1 uncultured Rhodanobacter sp.
TCCGCACGGCATCCCCCCGCCGCTGCGCGCCGACCCCCTTCGTTCCGAAGGGGGTGATGCGCCGTTGGCGTTCACTTGTTCTCCACCGGCACGTGAATCTGGTCGGCCTTGATCACGTTGACCAGCTTCAGCGCGATGCCGCCGCTTTCCTTCGCCGCCGGGTCCTTCACCACTTCGAAGTGGAACATGTTGCGCATGGCCTGGTGGTCCTTCGGGCGGATGTAAATCGGGCCGGTGGGGCCTTCGAACCGGAGCCCTGAAAACGCCTTGAGCAGCTTGCCGGTATCGGTGGACTTGGCCTTCTCGATCGCGTGCACGATGGCCTGGCCTTCCTCGAAGCCGACCGCGGTAAAGAGGTCAGGCGGCGAACCGAAGCGGCTCTCGTGCTGCTTGACCAGCCAGTCGTTCACCGGATTCTTCGGCAGCTTGTAGTAATAGAAGGTCGCGCCTTCGTGTACCGGGCCATACAGCCCCAGCGCGGCCAGGATGTTGCCGCCCGAGGTCAGGTGGATGCCGTATTGCCCGGGATTGAGCGCTTCCAGCCCGCTGAAGGGATTGGAGGGGCCGGCCCAGACGATGAAGATGTACTTGCCGGACGGGCAATCCGTGGCCTGCCTCAAGGCATTGATGACCTTCTCGCCGCCGGCGGTGAAATCGGTCGCGTTGATGGGCAAAAATTCCTCGGCCACCAGTTTGCCGCCCATGCCCTCGAGGGCCTTCTTGAAGGCCTCGGCGCCGTCGTGGCCGAAGGCGTAGTCCTGCGCGATGGTCGCCGCGCAGGCGCCCTTGCCGCCGATCGCGATGGCTTGCGCGATGGCATCCTGCGAGGAGTCGCGCTGGATACGCACCACGAAGCGGTTGAACTTCTTGCCGGTGATCGAATCGGCCACGCCCTCGGGCATGAGGATCTTCTGGTACTGCTGCGCGATCGGCAGCGCCGCGAGACTCAAGCCCGACGAAATCGGACCGACCGCCAGCGTCACGTCGTCATCGCCATAGGCCTGCTGCAACAGCGCGCGGGTACGCCCGGCGTTGCCCTGGGTGTCCATCTGCAGGATCTTGATGTCGCGGCCCAGCACCTTGCCGGTGCCTTTCGTCGCGTAGTCGATCCCGAGTTCCAGCCCGCGCTGGAGCTGTTGGCCGTAGACGGCCAGCGCGCCGGTCTTGCCGTAGACGTGCGCGATGGTGATGCCCTTGCCGAAGGCGGTACCGCCGGCGAGCAGCGAGGCCGCGAGGACGGTGGCAAGCACGATGCGTTTCATCCCGGAATCTCCCGATTGTTTCTACGTAGCCGCGATCGTTCGGGTCGCGGCAGTTCGGGCCAAGCAGAGCATGGAACACGGCCGGCGTCAAAGCCGGGGCGTGGCCCGCGCACATGCCGTCCCGAACGGTTCTCGATGCACGTCCGCAACAACGCGCAATGCCGCGCTTCTGACCCTTGTCACAGGACCGAACAGTTGAAGTCCGATCGCCGCGTGCGTCGGTTTGACACCGTTGCGCGCGAGATCCACGCCGCCAAGCCACGACATCGATCAAGAACGCGTTTTACCCCGCTGGTAGCATCGTCGTGACAACGTTTGATTCACCTCAAATCCCGGCAGGTCTGAATGCACCAGACTTTCCTGAATCCCGTCATTGCGGGGCTGCCCGCGCGTTTGGCGGGCAGAACCCGGAACCCAGCTCTTGAATCCGGGCCGGTGAAAAGATGGATTCCGGATTCCGTCGCTGGAAAACCGGCGACGGCCCCGGAATGACGAGACAAGGTTCAACACGCGTTGCGCAACGCCAACCAACCGTGCCAGCGGAGATGCCCATGGCCCCTTCATCCACACCCCTGCAACGCTTTCTCGAAGCACGCGATTTCCTGATCGAACACTACGACGACCAGGCGGCGGCGACACGCGGGTTCCGGTGGCCCGAACTCAACGAGTTCAACTGGGCGCTCGATTACTTCGATTCGCTCGCGCTGGGCGAATCGGCTGATCGCACCGCACTGTGGCTGGTCGATGCCGACGGCGGCGAAGTACGCCGCAGCTTCGCGGAAATGACGGCGCGCTCCAACCGCGTCGCCAACTGGCTGCGTTCGCTGGGCGTCAAGCGCGGCGACCGCATCCTCGTGATGCTGGGCAACGTCGCGCCGCTGTGGGAGGCCACGCTCGCGGCCATGAAGCTGGGTGCGGTGATCGTGCCGACCACGATGCTGGCGCACGCGAAGGACCTGGCCGAGCGCATGCAGCGCGGCGGCGTGCGCCACGTGATCGCCGACGCCGGTGAATGTGCGGGCTTTGCGGAAATCGAAGGCGACTACACGCGCATCGCGGTAAGCGATGCGGTGGATGGCTGGCATGCCTTCGCCGATGCCGATGGCGAGTCCGACGCCTTCGAGCCCGAGGGCGTGACGCACGCCGAAGACCCGATGCTGCTGTATTTCACCTCGGGCACCACGTCCAGGCCGAAACTGGTGATGCACTCGCACCAGAGCTATCCGGTAGGACACCTGTCGACGATGTTCTGGATCGGCATCCGCCCCGGCGACATCCACCTTAACGTCAGCTCGCCCGGCTGGGCCAAGCACGCCTGGAGCTGCCTGTTCGCGCCCTGGAACGCGGGCGCGACGATCTTCCTCTACAACTCGCCGCGCTTCGACGCGCAGGGGTTGCTGGCCGCAATCGCCGAACACGGCGTCACCACGATGTGCGCGCCGCCGACAGTGTGGCGGATGCTGATCCAGCAGGACCTCGCCGCCCGCAAGACGTCCCTGCGCGAACTCGCCAGCGCCGGCGAACCGCTCAACGGCGAAGTCATCAACCAGGTGAAAAAGGCCTGGGGCCTGACCATCCGCGACGGCTACGGCCAGACCGAAACCACCGCGATCGCCTGCAACGGTCCCGGCGAAAAGGTGATCCCCGGTTCCATGGGCCGCCCCTCGCCCGGCTATCGCATCGAACTGCTCGACCCCGACGGCAACCCCGCCGAGGAAGGCGAGATCGCGCTGGCGCCCGAACCGCGTCCGCTGGGCCTGATGATCGGCTACGCCGACGATCCCGGGCATTCGCGCCACATCGACGCCAACGGCTACTACCGCACCGGCGACGTCGGCGCACGCGACGCCGATGGCTACATCACCTACGTCGGCCGCGCCGACGACGTGTTCAAGGCTGCCGACTACCGCATCAGTCCGTTCGAACTGGAAAGCGCGCTTATCGAACACCCTGCCGTGGCCGAAGCCGCGGTGGTGCCGAGCCCCGATCCGCTGCGCCTGTCGGTGCCCAAGGCCTTCGTGACGCTGGTCGCCGGGCGCGAGCCCTCGGCCGAACTTGCCGGCGAAATCCTGATGTTCATGCGCGACCGCCTGGCGCCCTACAAGCGCATCCGTCGGCTGGAATTCATCGATCTGCCCAAGACCATCTCCGGCAAGATCCGCCGCGTCGAACTGCGCCGCGCCGAGGAAGCACGCAAGCCCGACGAGCGCCTGCCGGGCGAATTCCTCGATACGGATTTTCGCTCATGACTGCGATGGAAATCTCAAGACAGACCCTTGCTCACCTCCCTTGTCGTCATTCCCGCGAAAGCGGACTGAGTTTGCAGGATTGCAAACGCGAACGCCGAAGGCGGCCCGGAGGTCGAGCCGCAGGACGCGGCGAGTTTATCCAGTGCCTTCCCTGCGACACCTTGCCGTACAAAGACACTGGATCCCGGATATCGCTTCGCGATTCCGGGATGACGAGCAAAAACAATGCGCCTCCAAACCAAAATGACTGAACTACACAACATCCACACCATCGACACCGGCTTCAAGCGACCCTTCTTCGACGCCGCGTACCTCGTCGTCGAACAAGGCCGCGCCGCCTTCATCGACAGCGGCACCAAGCATTCGGTGCCGCACCTGCTCGACACCCTGCGCGAGGCGGGGCTCGAACCCGGCGCGGTCGACTGGCTGGTGCTGACCCACGTGCACCTGGACCACGCCGGCGGCGCCGGCGTGCTGATGGAGCAACTGCCGAACGCAAAGCTGGTGGTGCATCCGCGCGGCGCGCGCCACATGATCGATCCGTCGAAGCTGTGGGCCGGCGCCAGCGCGGTGTACGGCGAAGAGGAAATGCAACGCAGCTACGGCAGTATCCGCCCGGTTCCGGCCGAGCGCGTCATCGAGGCTCCGGACAATCACGTGGTGGACTTGGCTGGCCGCAAGCTGACCTGCCTGGATACGCCCGGGCACGCCAGGCACCACAACGCCATCCACGATTCGGCTTCCGGCTGCATTTTCTCCGGCGACACCTTCGGGCTGTCGTATCGCGAATTCGATACCCGCAACGGGCCGTTCATCCTGCCGACCACTTCGCCTGTGCAATTCGATCCCGACGCCCTGCACCGCTCGATCGACCGGCTTTTGGCGTTCGCGCCGCCGGCGATCTACCCGACCCACTACGGGCGCATCGAGGACGTGAATCGCCTGGGCAACGACCTGCACGAGCAGATCGACGCAACGGTCGCGATCGCGGTGGCCGCGGATGGCTGCGGCGACGCGCGCCACACAGTGCTGACGCAGGGCCTGCGCGAACTCTACGCGCGCCGCGCCGCACGCCATGGCTGGACCGGCGATGCCGCGCGGCTGGAGGAGCTGCTGGGCATGGACATCGAACTCAACGCCCAGGGCCTGGAAGTGTGGCTGGACAAGCGCCGGAAAGCTGCCGAGGCTGCATGAACCAGCGCTTCATCGCGCCTGATTCGCGTTGAGCCCCGGTGGACATGAACATCACAGGTCATCCGAAATCTTGTCATTCCGGGGCCATCGCCGGCTTTATCGGCCATGAAACCCGGAATGACAATGCGAGTTTGTTGAGATTCAACGCAAATCGTGTCCTCAGATCGGCCCACCCGCAACAACGTCGCCGCAATCACCACCTGTCATCCCCTTTTCCGGAGCCACCCCGCACCATGAAAACCCTGCTGCCCATCCTCGCCGCGTTGCTGATCTCGGCCTGCGCCCAGGCTGACGCACCGGCTGCACCACCGCCATCATCACCCGCCAGCACCGAGGCGCGCCCGGCGCCCGCGGCATCGGTGGTGCAACGCGCGCTCGCAAGGGACGGCGTCACCGTCACCGGATCGCTGGAAGCGCCCGCCGGCTACCACGGCTACGTCGCCCGCTACCAGGGCCGCGAGCTTCCCGTGTACCTGCTGCCCGACGGCAAGCACATCGCGATCGGCACGCTGCTGGACCTGGAAGGCCGCGACCTCACGACCCCGGCAATGCAGAAGCTGGCAAATCCCTCGTTCGGTGACGCGCAGTGGAAGGCGCTGGGATCGTCCAACTGGGTGCAGGAGGGCAACCCCGATGCCGGGCGCATCGTCTACGTGTTCGTGGACACGCGTTGCCCCTACTGCCACCACCTGTGGCAGGCCTACCAGCCGTGGCTGAAGGACGGCAAGGTGCAGGTACGCAACATCCTGGTCGGCGTGATCGCGCCCGAAAGCCTGCCCGAAGCGGCCAACATCCTGGCCGCCAGCGACCCCTCGGCCGCGTGGAACCGCAACGAAAAGAACTTCGGCCACAATCCGACGCCCAAGGACGACGCGCCGGCCGCCGACGTCGACAAGGTGCGCGCCAATACCCGACTGATGCAGCAACTGGGCTTCATGGGCACGCCCGGCATCATCTGGAAAGACGCCAAGGGCCATATCCACACCCTGCAGGGCATGCCGCGCGACCGGGCGGATATTGAAGCGATCTTCAGTGACTGACGGCAGGCGCGTCGAGACCGGCAAACCAGACAGCATCCGTCCACGCCATGCCCCACCTGATCACGCATCGCCCGCGGCTGCTCAACCTCGCCTCCGGTGACGCATCCGCGCCATCGCACGCAGCCTGGGAGACATTCGATGCCCTGGTCTACGAGCTCGGAGGATTGGCGTTCGTGGCCGGCAGCGTGTTCTTTTTCCCCGCGCTGTCACGCTGGCTCAGCGTGGGCGACTGGCTGTTTTTCGGCGGCTCGCTGCTGTACCTCGTTGTCACCGGCCACGACCTGCTCGAAGTCATCCGCTACTGGCGTACCCGGCACACCGCGACCTTTGCCGCCGGCATCGAACGCGTTGCCGCGGTGTCCTACGTCGCCGGCTCGCTGCTGTTCACCGTCGGCAGCCTGTGCTTCCTGCCCGCACTCGATGCGGTCCCCGCCGGCAGCTGGTGCTTCATCGTGGGATCGGCCCTGTTCGTGACCGGCGGCTTCGTGAACATCCTGCAGGTGGTCGAGGCGCCCTCGTTGCTGTACCTGCAATTGTTCAACCTGACCGTGGCCCAGTTCGTGGTCGGCTCGGCCCTGTTCGCGGTTGCGACGATCCCCTATCTGTGGCACCTCGGCCACGCGGCCGAGCAGCAGGTCACCACTTTCGCCGCCGCGCAGTTCCTGTTCGCCAGCGCGCTGTTCACCATCGGCGGCATCGCCATCTACTACCGCAAACTGGTGCGCGGCAGACTCGAAGCGTACTGCCGCGCCAGCGGCCTCGGCACCATGTTCATCCGCGCGCTGCAAAGCGAAATCCACGACAAGGCGCAGCTTCACGCGGGCCGCCACTGAACCGGCTGGATCGCAGCCGCCCCAATGGTGCAAGGGTCACGACCGGATGGCGACCGCGTCCTCCCCGCAGTCCCGCCACGCGAAAATGGTATGCTGTCCAGCTGAGGTCTGAAACAACGCGACCGCTGACGTCGTACCGTTTCGCCAGCACCGGCCGCACGGTGATGGAGGGAAACGACCATGTTTCAACACTGCACGATCTTCCTGGTTTTGCTGCTCGGCGCGCTTGCGCCGCTGCAGGCGTCTGCTGCTCCGGGCGAAACGATTCCGCGCACGCTGCAACAGCAGGCCGCGGCCGGCAATGCGCAAGCGCAGGTGAAGCTCGCCCTGGACCTGGACAAGAGCCAGGACGCCACCCAGAGGGCGAAGGCGGTGGCATGGTTCCGCAAGGCGGCCGAGCAGGGCGACCCGGACGGCGCGTGGCACCTGGGGCTCGCCTACGCCACCGGTAGCGGCGTGGCCCGCGACGTGCACACCGGCCTGCACTGGATGCGCAGGGGAATCAACGACTCCCCGAAACGCATGATCGTTTACGGGACGATCCTCGGGAAATCTGAAAAGAACGCGGAGGGAGGCAATTTCGCGGTGGCCGCGAAGTGGTACCGCAAAGCCGCCGAAGCCGGCTCGCCGATGGGGATGGTGTTTCTGGCAATGGGAGAACTCTCCGATCACCCCGATTACCCGAAGAATCGGGCCGACGCCGAACGCTGGATGCGAAAAGCAGCGCAAAGCGGCGATCCCAGACTCGAAAGCCTGTTCGGGGGACTGTTGCTCACTGGCACGTTCGGCCACCACGCCCCCGACCAGGCCGTGCACTGGCTGCGCAAGGCGGCCCAGGGCGGCGAGGCCCAGGCCCAGGGCGTCCTGGCCTACGCGCTGGTAACGGGCAAGTTCGGCGTTTCGAAGGATCCGGCCCAGGGCGTGAAGTGGGCCAGGAAGGCAATCGCGCAGCGCAACGCCCTGGGCTATTACGCGCTGGGATTTGCGTATCGCGACGGCAGCGGCGGATTGCCGCGTGATGCCGCCAGGTCCTGGTACAACTTTGCCGCCGCGCAGCGCACGGACATCGCGCATTCGCTGAAACACGTCGCAGAGCACATGTCGGAAGCCGCAGCCACGCTGTCGCCCACGCAACGCAGCCAGCTCCGGGAGAAGGTCGCGAAAATCCCGCTGCCGAAGCAAAAGGACAGCTTCAGTTTCGGAAGCCCGATCGCCCAGAATCAATAGGGTCAGAATCACTGATCGGCTGCTGCGCCTGCCGGAAGCCCGGGCACCAATCCCCAGACCATTTCGCGCGTCAGTCCGGGCGTGCACGGAGTGCACGCTACGCATCCTCGCGTAACGCGTAGCGTGCGCTTTGCGCACGAAACTTTCGCGGCGCAGCCGGATTCAGCACTCGATCACGTTGACCGCGAGCCCGCCGCGGCTGGTTTCCTTGTACTTGTCCTTCATGTCGCGGCCGGTGTCGCGCATGGTCTTGATGACCTTGTCCAGCGACACATGGTGTTTGCCGTCGCTTTTCATGGCCATGCGCTGGGCGTTGATGGCCTTGACCGAACCCATGGCGTTGCGCTCGATGCAGGGGATCTGCACCAGCCCGCCGATCGGATCACAAGTCAGTCCCAGGTTGTGTTCCATGCCGATCTCGGCGGCGTTCTCGACCTGGTGGATGTTGCCGCCCATGGCCGCCACCAACGCGCCGGCGGCCATCGAGCAGGCCACCCCGACCTCGCCCTGGCAGCCGACCTCGGCACCGCTGATCGAGGCGTTCTCCTTGTAGAGGATGCCGATCGCGCCGGCCGTCAGCAGGAAATCGATCACGCCCGCCTCGTCCGACTTCGGACAGAAGCGGTCGTAGTAGTGCAGCACTGCGGGAATGATCCCGGCCGCGCCGTTGGTCGGTGCGGTCACCACGCGGCCACCGGCGGCGTTCTCCTCGTTGACCGCCAGCGCATACAGGTTCACCCAGTCCAGCACCGACAACGGATCCTTCAGCGACGCTTCGGGGCGCTCGCGCAGTTCGGCGGCCATGGCTGGCGCGCGGCGCTTGACGTGCAGGCCGCCCGGCAGTTCGCCCGGCGAGCGCAAGCCGCGCGCGACGCAATCCTGCATGGCTTGCCAGATTTCCAGCAGCCCGGCGCGGATCTCCGCTTCGTTGCGCCAGACCTTTTCATTTTCCATCACCAGTTGCGCAACGCTCATGCGGTGGCGTTCGCACAGGCCGATCAATTCATCGCCGGAGCGAAACGGAAAGGGCAGCGGCGTGGTGTCGGCCACGATGCGGTCGGCCGCGGCCTCGTCGGTATTGACCACGAAGCCGCCACCCACCGAGTAGTAATCGCGTGACACGATGGTTTCGCCGGCCGCGTCGTACGCCGTGTAACGCATGCCGTTGACGTGGTAGGGCAGCTTCTGGCGCTTGTTCCACACGAGGTCGGCTTTTTCGTCGAACGCGATTTCGCGCGAACCGCCAAGCTGGATGCGTCCATTGGCGCGCACGCGCTCCAGCAGTGGCGCTACCGCATCGGGATCGATCCGGTCGGGCTGGTTGCCTTCCAGCCCGCAGATCACCGCCTTGTCGGTGCCGTGGCCGCGGCCGGTGGCCGCCAGCGAGCCGTACAGTTCCCCCTTGATGCGCGCCACGCGCCCGAGGTCGCCGGTTTCCGCCAGCCAGCGCTCGACGAAACGCGCCGCCGCGCGCATCGGCCCTATGGTGTGCGAGGACGACGGCCCGATGCCGATCTTGAAGATGTCGAAGACGCTGACGGACATGGCCTGCAACGTGCTCTTGGCGAGACGGTTATTCTACGCTGGCGCGAACGGCCTGATTCTGGAACGATATTCCCGGAATGACGACCAGCATTTGTCCGCGCCTCACACTCCCGATTCCCATGCTCATCCTCTACCAACGCGACGACTGCATGCTGTGCGACGAAGCCGTCGCGCTGCTGGCGGCGGCGCATGCGCCGGACTTCGAAAGCGTGTGGATCGACGGCGACGCCGAACTGGAAGCGCGCTACGGCGTGCGCGTGCCGGTGCTGCGCGACGGAGAATCCGGGCGCGAGCTTGGCTGGCCGTTCGACGCGGCCGCGCTGCGGGTGTTTCTCGCGGACGCGCCGCATCCCTGCGTGTAGGAGGCCCGGAAGGGCCGACCGATCGCGATGGGCGACATTTCGATCGGGCCTTCCGGCCCTCCTACCGCGCGTGGAGCACCAGATGCCCGTGCACGGTGACGCCATTGCCGATCATCGAGGTGTCGGCCCACTCGCCGGTGCCGATGCCGAAATCCAGCCGCTTGAGGTGCGCGGTCACATCGAGCGTCGCGTCATCGCCATGCGGCGTGAATGTCACCTCCAACGTCACGGGCCGGGTCACACCGCGCAACGAGAGGGTGCCCTCGGCCAGCACCTTGCCGTCCGGGCCGCGGCGGAACACGTGCGTGGCGAAATACGCCCGCGGAAACTTTTCGGCATCGAAGAAGGCCTTCCCCAGCGCAGCCTGGTCGCGCTCGCTGTTTTGGGTATCCAGGCTGGTGATGTCGACGGTGACATCGAACTTCGCCTTTGCAAGGTCGGCCGGGTCGTAGGCGATGTGCGCCTTGAAGTCGCGAAAGCGGCCCTTGTATTCGACGTCCTGGTAGGTATTGGTGAAGGTCAGCGTGCTGTGCGCGGCGTCGACCTTCCACGTCCGCGCCAGCGCCGGGGTCGCGGCCCACGCAAGCACCAGCATCGTGGCCGGGATCATCCAGTACTTCATCGATCGCCTCCGTCTTCGGGCGCACCGCGCAGCATGCGCAGCAACACCTCGTCGCGCTGCCGGAAGTGGTGCCACAACGCCGCACCCACGTGCAGTACCAACAGCGCCACCAGCAGCCAGAACAGCGTCTGGTGCAGCAGCAGCGCGCGCGGTTTCCAGGCTGGCGCGTAACCACCGGTGAGGCTCGGCACCTCGACGAGTCCGAACCACACCAGCGGTGCATTCGCGGCGGAATTGAACCACCAGCCGCTGAGCGGGATCGCCAGGATCAGCCCGTACAGTGCAAGGTGCATCGCGTGCGCCGCGCGCGATTGCCAGCGCGGCATTGCGGGCGGATCGTGCGGTCGGCGTTCGGTCAGCCGCCAGGCGATCCTGAGCAGCACCAGCGCCAGGATCGTGATGCCGATCGACTTGTGCAGCGCGAACACGCGCAATTTGTCGGGTGAAAGGTCCATCCCGACCATCGTCAGGCCGATCGCGGCCTGCGCCACGATCAGGATCGCGATGGTCCAGTGGAACGCGCGCACCAGCGCGCCCCAGCCCGTTTCAGTGCTGCGCAGCCGCACGCGCCTTCTCCGCCGCCTGCCGGTATTCGTACCGTGCCTTGCGATCGAGCTTGGCCTCGATTTCCAGCCGGATCGTCACTGCGGTGCCGACCGCGTGCGGGAACGCGGTCATGCCGAACTTCGTGCGATCGAGCTCGGCGTGGCCCGAGAACCCGGCGATGGTCTCGAACCCGAACAACGTCGTGCCAACCCGGTTGACGGTGAATTCGACCTTCACCGGCAGCGTCACGCCGCGCAGCGTCAACTTGCCATCGATGACCCCCGTACGATCGCCGGTCTTTTGCACCGACACGCTTTCAAAATGCGCCAGCGGGTATTGCGCGGCATCCAGAAACTTGTCCCCGGTGACCGCGGCGTCCCAGCCCCTGGCGCCCAGGTCGACCGAGCCGGTGTCGATGTCGGCCACCACCTTCGATGCACCCCAGTCCGCGGGATCGAAGCGCAGCCAGCCGCGCGCGATCGAGAGCCTTCCCACGGGGTTGGAATACCCGTTGTGGTCGACGCTGAACAGGACCTGCGAATGCACGGTGTCCAGGCGGTAATCCAGTGGATGCGCAGCCGCGGTGCCGCCCGCCAGCAGCAAGGCCAAGCCGATCAACGTGGCGGGAAAAATTCGCATGCGCAGTCCTCGATCAACGGGTGGACATCCTCGCACACCGGGGCGCCGGCCGCAGCCGCGCGCGGCCACGGGGTGTATCTGGGGCGCCGGTTGCGGCATCATCGGCGGGTCACTGTCCGGGGGGACGTCTGATGCTCACCGCCCTGCTGCTGGCTGGCGCACTCGCCGCCGCATCCACGGCACCCGCCAACGCCCAGGTTGCGGCCACGCCCACCTACCGCGTCTACGGCGTGGCCGAAGGCCTGCCGACCGCAGACGTGTACAGCGTGGTGCAGGACCACACCGGCTACCTGTGGATCGGCACGCACGCCGGCCTGGTGCGCTATGACAGCCGCACGTTCAAACTGTTCCGGCACGATCCCGGGCGCCGCGATTCCCTGCCTGCCAACGACGTGTCCGCCCTGCTGGTGGATCGCGACGGCCGCCTGTGGGTCGGCGGCGAGGGCACCGGGCTCAACCTGTACCAGCCCGCCACCGGTGGTTTCCGGCACTGGATGCACGATCCGGACGATCCGACCAGCCTTGCCGCCAACGACGTGATGGCGATCGCGCAGGATGCCGCGGGCAACTTCTGGGTGGGCGCCTACGCCGGCGGCCTCAACCGGCTCGATGCCGACCACAAGGGTTTCCGCCACTACCGGTACCGGCCTGGGGATCCGGACGGCCTCGCCTCGGACAACGTGATCGCGCTGATCCCGGCGCGCGACGGTGGCTTGTGGATCGGCACCGACGCCGGCCTGGACCACATGGATGCAAAGGGCCGTATCCGGGCGGTCACGTTGCCGACCCCCACGCGGCAACCCAGCATCTGGCAATTGAACGCGGCCCGCGACGGGGTGGACGCGGCCACCAGCGCGGGCGTGTTCCACGTCCCGGCCCACGGCAAACCCACGCTGATCGGCCCCCCGACCGAAGCATTCGCCAGCCTGCGCGGCGACGACGGCGTCTGGTGGATCGCCCAGCGCAACGGCCTGCTGCGGATCGCGCCCGATGGCACCACCCACCGCGACACGCCGGTTCCCGGGGTGCCGGGCAGCCTGCCGGGGCACCTGCCCGACGACCTGTTCCGCGACCATGAGGGCGGACTGTGGATCGCCACGATGGACGGCGGCCTGGCCTATCTGCCGCCGCAGTGGCACGCCTTCAGCATGTATCGCCACATTCCGGGCGATCCCGATTCCCTCGCCAGCGACCGGGTGCGCGCGCTGGCGCTGGCAAGCGACGGCACCCTCTGGGTCGGCGGCGCGCGGATGCTGGACCGCGTTGATCCGGTCAGCGGCAAGGTGCAACACGAACCGCTGCCCGGACTGGACCACATGTCGATCGCCGCACTGGCCGAAGACCCGGCCGGCCGGCTGTGGATCGGCAGCCACCGCGGCCTGTGGGCGTGGGACGACAAGCACCTGCAGCCGGTCGCGGACGGCGATCCCGCACTGCGGCACGGCGTCTGGCGTTTGCTGGCAACCAGGGACGGCACGATCTACGTCGCCGGCGTGGGCACCGGCGTGTTCCGGGTCGATCCGCACCATCATTCACTGCAGCCCCTGGCGGCCCCGGCCGACACGTTCGCCGCCCACGAAATTGCACAACTGCGCATGGGCCCGGACGGCGCGGTGTGGGCCGCCAGCCATGCAGGCCTGGCGCGGCTTGCCCCGGGCGCCGGCGCCTTCCGGTTCATTCCGGGCGTGGCGCGCGGCGAGATCGCAGCGTTCGCGTTTGCGCCGGACGGCACGCTGTGGGTGGGCGTCGGCAACGGCCTGCTGCATTACAGCCTGAAGGACGGGCACGCCAAGGCCATCGGCAGCGTCGGCCGCGACCAGGGCTGGCCGGAAACCCGCATCCTGGGCCTGCAGGTGGGACCGGACGGGCGCGTGTTCGCGCTCGGTGCGCGCAACCTGCTGGTGTACGACCCCAAAGGCAATCGCCTGCATGCATTCGCCACCGCCGAGGGCCTTGCCACCACCGATTTCACCGGCAACGCCCTGCTGGCCACCGGGCACGGGCAGTTGTACGCCGGCACCCTTGCCGGGGTGATCGGCATCCAGACCGACCGCCTGCCGCGGCATCCCGCGACGCCGCGCGTCACCCTGGCCTCGGTGAGCGTGCGCCGCGACGGGCACCTGGTGCAGCTCGATCCATCGCAACCGATCAAGCTCGGCTGGCGCGACCACGACCTGACCGCCGATGCCCAGATCCTGTCCTTCATCGACCCGGCGCGCAACCAGTACCGGTTCCGCCTGCAGGGCTTCGATGCAAGCTGGATCGACACCGGAACCCGCAACGTGCGTGAATTTTCGGTGCTCGATCCGGGCGACTACCGCCTGCTGGTGAGCGGCCGGATCGGCGACGGACCCTGGAGCGCGCCGCTGCACGCGTTCTCGCTGCACGTCGCGGCCGCGCCCTGGGCAACGCCGTGGGCCTGGACCGCGTATGCGCTGGTGACGCTGGCACTGATCCTGTGGATCATCTGGGCGCTGCGCCGGCGCCTGCAACAGCAGCACCGGCTGGCACTCAGCGAGGCGCGCCAGCACCTGGCCGAACAGGCCAATGCGGCAAAGTCTCGCTTCCTGGCCAACATGGCGCACGAAATCCGCACCCCGCTGACCGGCGTGCTGGGCATGACCGAACTGCTGCTGAAAACGAGGCTGGACGAACGCCAGCACCAGTACGCCGACGCGATCCGGCGTTCCGGCTCGCTGCTGCTGCGGCAGGTCAACGATGCGCTGGACGTGGCGCGGATCGAGGCCGGCCGGCTGGAACTCAACATCGCACCCTTCGACCCTGCGGCGATCCTGCGCCAGATCGCGGCGGCCGACGCGGGCCTGGCCGCGCGCAAGCAGTTGACCATCGACGTCCAGATCGCGCCGGATGCGCCCCGCCGCGTGCGCGGCGACGCGATGCGCGTGCAGCAGATCCTGTTCAACCTCACCCACAATGCGTTGAAGTTCACCACCCACGGCGGCGTCACGCTGAAACTGGAACGCGCCGACGGCGGCATCGCCTACAGCGTGATCGACCAGGGTCCCGGGATGAACCCGGCCGAGTGCGCGCGCGTGTTCCAGCGTTTCGAGCAGGCCGACCACGGACGCCTGCAGCGTGGCAGCGGCCTGGGCCTGGCCATCAGCCAGGAACTGGTGGCCCTGATGGACGGAAGCATCGGCGTGCAGTCGGTACCCGGCCGCGGCAGTACCTTCAGCGTGCACCTGCCGCTGCCGACCGTCACCGCGGCACGCACGGCCCCGGGTGCAGCCACCGAACCGGCACCGGAACCCACCCCGCCACCCGCGGTGCAGGGCCCGATACCGGAACCGACGGACCAGCCCGACACCACCGACCGCCCCCGGATACTGCTGGTCGAGGACGATCCGATCGCCGGCCAGGCGATCGCGGGCCTGATCGAGACCTTCGGCTACCAGGCGACGCTGGCCCCGCAGGCGCTGGCGGCGCTGTCGGAAATCGACGCCGGCAACGGGTTCGCGGCGATGGTGTTCGACTTCGACCTGCCCGGCATGGACGGCTGCGAACTGGCGCAACTGCTGCGCCAGCGCGGCAACACCACACCCATCATCGCCCTGACCGCCAGCGCCCACGGCGACGAGGAACAGCGCGCACGCGCCGCCGGCATGGACGCATTCCTGCGCAAGCCGGTGCTTCCCGACGACCTTCGCGAAGCGCTGGCCGGCGCCGCGAACGCGGTGTCGTAGGCGGGCAACCGTGCGCGCCTCGAAACGCGCGTCACCGCTCGGCTGCGTAGGTTGCGCTGCGCGCACGATGAAACGTTTCGCCGGGGTGGTGTCGCATCGTGCGCAGAGCGCACGCTACGGAAAGTCCGTAACTGTCCGGCTGCGTAACGTGCGCTGCGCGCACGATGGGGCTTCCCGCAGGGGTCTACGCCGCCTCGGCGGTGTCGATCAGCCACTGTGCCAGGAGCGGCACCGGCCGGCCGGTTGCGTAGCCCTTGCGGCCGGTCACCCAGGCGGTGCCGGCGACGTCCAGGTGCGCCCAGCGCGTGCCTTCCGTGAAGCGCGACAGGAACAGTGCGGCGGTGACCGCACCGGCGCTCTTGCCGCCGAGGTTGGCGGTGTCGGCGAAGGCCGATTCAAGCTGCTTGCGGTAGTCCTCCCACAACGGGAGCCGCCAGGCGCGGTCCAGCGACGATTCGCCGGCGGCCAGCAACGCCCCGGCCAGCCGGTCGTCGGCGCTGAACAGCCCCGAGGCGTGTTCACCCAGCGCCACCACGCAGGCACCGGTCAACGTCGCGGCATCGACCAGGGCCTGCGGCTGGAATCGCTTGCATGTGTATGCCAGCGCATCACACAGGATCAGGCGCCCCTCGGCGTCGGTGTTCAGCACCTCGACGGTGATTCCGGCATAGGTTTGCAGCACGTCGCTGGGGCGGTAACTGGCACCGTCGGGCATGTTCTCGACCGCGGGCACCACGCACACCAGGTTGATCGGCAACTGCATCCCGACCGCCGACACGAATGCGCCCAGCACGCCCGCGGCACCACACATGTCGTACTTCATCTCTTCCATCGAACCGGTCGGCTTCAGGTTCAGGCCGCCGGCGTCGAAGGTGACGCCCTTGCCGACCAGCGCGCAGGGCCTGGCATCGCCGGCGCCACGGTACTGCAGCACGATCAGTTTCGGCGGCGTGGCTGAACCGGCGGACACCGCCAGCAACGCCCCCATGCCGAGCTTCTCCAGCTCCTCGCGCTCGAGCACTTCCAGCGTCACGCCCGGATGTTCGTCCGCGATACCCCTGGCCTGCTCGGCGATGTGCGTGGGCGTGCACAGGTTCGGCGGCAGGCAGCCCAGCTCGCGTGCGAAGGCCACGCCGCGCGCGATTGCGCGGGCCTGGTCCAGGCCGCGCTGTGCGGCGGCGTCGGCGGCCAGTTCCAGCTTCGCCAGCCGCGGCGCGTCACCGTTTTCCGGTTTGCGGGTCGCGGTATAGCGAAAACAGGCGTGGTCGATCGCAAGCGCCGCGGTGCGCACGCACCAGCCGGCGTCGCGGTCTCCCGATTCGACCGGCGGCAGCCACAGCGTGGCGCGCTCGATCGGCATCTCCTTCAGGGCCTTGCCCGCCGCGGCGCAGGCGTGCGCAAAGGCGTGCGCATCGAAATCCTCGCGCGGGCCCAGACCCACCAGCAGCACGCGCGGTGCCTTCACGCCGGCCATGCCGTGCACCACCAGCGTGGACTTGGCCTTGCCGGTGAAATCGCCGGCCTCGCGCAGGTGCGTCAGCACACCATCGCTGGCCTGGTCCAGCGCGGCGGCGGCCGGGGCAGGCGCGCCGTCGAACACGCCCACGACCGCGCACGGCGTATCGGCGCTGTCGGCGGCGGCGGAACTGAGGCTGAATTCGAGCATCGGAAGCACTCCTGGAGTTTCCTGGGATGGTGCCAGGCGCCACTACACTTGGCACCGCAAAGCGCGTGAGTCTAGGGAACATCCGGCCGTCCCGCCAGTTGCCGAGGTGAATGCCACGACGCCGCGCGCTGCCCCGCAAGGTCGCCCGCATGGGACGGCCGCAAGCAAACAACCTGTCCGACCCCGGAGTCCTGCTGGCCGATGCCGCGCCTGTCCATCCTCGACCGCTACGTGCTGCGCGAATACCTCGCCGGCACGCTGGCCGCGGTGATCGTGCTGCTGGTGATCTTCACCGGCAGCACCTTCGCCGAGGTCGTCAACAAGGTCGCCAGCGGGCGCCTGCCGGGCAGCGTGATGTTCACGGTGCTGGGCCTGAACCTCGTCAACACGCTGCAGGCGCTGCTGCCGATGGGCATGTTCCTGGGCATGCTTTTCGCGCTCGGGCGGATGTATCGCGACAGCGAGATGCACGTGCTGCTGGCATCCGGATTCGGCCCCGGCGGCCTGCTGAAGCCGGCTGCCATCTTCGCGCTGGGGTCGGGCATCGTGGTGGGGCTGGTGGCCTTGTGGCTGGGGCCGTTGGCGGCGCGCACGTCCAATGCCGAGATCGAGGCAGCCAACCGCTCGGTGATCGCGGCGGGCCTGGAAGCCGGGCGCTTCACGGCGTTGCCCGGCAATGGCGGCACGCTGTTCGCGAGCAGCGTCAGTCCGGACGGAACCCGGCTGGGCAGGCTGTTCGTGGAACGCGAGCGCAAGGACAAGGACGGGACGACGACCATCAGCGTGATCACCGCCGCGCACGGCGACCTGTTCCACGAGGGCCGCGAGGACAAGCGCTTCATCTCGCTGCACCAGGGGTACCGCTACGACATCCACCTGGACCAGGACAACTGGCGCGTGATGCACTTCCAGCGCAACGACGTTGCACTGTCCACGCCAGACGACGGCCAGGACCAGGACAACCCGGAGAGCCTGCGCTCGACTGCCTCGCTGCTCGGTGACAGCGACCCCCGCGCCCGCGCCGAACTGCAGTGGCGCATCGCGATCCCGTTCGGCCCGCTGGTGCTGGCGATGCTGGCGCTGCCGCTGGCGCGCCAGGCACCCCGCACCTCGCCGGTCGGTCGCATCCTGATCGCGGTACTGGCATACCTTGTCATCGTGAACCTGATGACACTGGCACGCTCGCTGATCGCCGGCGGCAAGCTGGCGGCGCCGATCGGCATGTGGTGGGTGCTGCTGCCGGTGTTCGCCGGCGCCGCGTGGGTGTTCGCACGGCAATACGCCACCCGCAGCGCGCGTGGGGGTGGTGCATGAACGGCGCGATCACCCGGCGCCTGCGCATCAAGCGCGCGGACGTATTGATCGCCACCAGCGTGCTGGGCGGGCTGTTGGTGGCGTGGCTGGTGCTGACCGGGCTGGACGCCGTCATCCAGTTCGCCAACCAGATCGGCAACATCGGCCACCACGGCTATTCGCTGGGCAAGGCGGTGGCCTACATCCTGCTGACGGTACCGCGTCGCGCGTACGAGTGGTTCGTGTTCGCGGCGCTGATCGGCAGCCTGGTCGGCATCGGCGCGCTTTCGACCAGCGGCGAGCTGACCGCGCTGCGCGCCGCGGGCATGTCCCGCTTCCGCATCAGCCTGTCGGTCGTCGGGCTGGTGTGCGTGCTGACCGCGGGCGTGTTCGTGCTCGGCGAGACCGCCGCGCCGGTGGGCCAGCAGCGCGCCCAGCAGATCCAGTTGCAGCGCAGCGCCGGCAGCCTCACGCAGCAGGCTTCGGGCCTGTGGGAGCGCAGCGGCAACGACATCGTCAACGCCAAGGCGGCACTGGCGCACATGGTGCACGGACGCCCCCGGGTCGAGCTGATGGACGTGCGGGTGTTCGGGTTCAACGAGGCAGGCGAACTCACCTCGTTCCGCCACGCCAGGCGGGCGACGCAAACGGGCAAGGCCTGGACACTCCACGACGTGCGCGACAGCCGCATCGGCCGCGAAGGCGTGGTCACGCACACGCACGAACACCAGCCCTGGGACACCGCGCTCGATCCCGCGGTACTGGAAACCTCGGTGATCCATCCCGAATACCTTTCCCTGGCGGACCTTTCGCGCAACATCGCCTACATGCGCGGCAACCGCCAGAACCCGGGCGTGTACATGAATGCGTACTGGACCCGCGTGTTCTACCCGATCAACTGCGTGCTGCTGGTGCTGTGCGCGCTGCCGTTCGGTTTCGGCACGCTGCGCTCGGGCGGGCTGGCCAAGCGGATATTCCTGGGCCTGATCGTGTCGATCGCGTGGTATTTCATCCAGCGCGCGATCATCAGCACCGGCGCGGTGTTCGGTGCGCCGCCGCTGCTGGTGAACGCGATTCCCACGCTGCTGTTGGTGGCGATCGCGGTGGCGTACTACCGGCGCGCGTAGGTGCCGGATCAACCCGCCGGCTGGATCACGGCGGCCCGTCCGCTGGCCAGTGGCGTGCCGCGATGTTCAATCCGGAACGCGTACTGCAGGCTGTCGGGCAACGCCAGCAGGCACTCGACGTGCACCTGAAGGCGGTCCGGCAGGTCGTCGATGCGCGTGACCTCCAGATGCACCTTGCGCAGTGCCACCAGGTACCCGGGCCGCGCCTTGCCGCCGGCCTCGCGCGCGCGCAACGCGCCGTGCAGCGCCATCGCCTGGGCGGCGTACTCGCACAGGTTGACCGCGTGCAGCATGCCGTCGGCGCGCAGCGGATTGTCAGCATCGCGATGCGTGCCGCTGCGCGCGTGCAGGCGTTGCGCATCCCACGCGACGACATCGTCCAGCAGGCACATCACGCCCTGGTGCGGAATCAGCCCGGCCCACTCGGCCTTCGGCAACATCGTTCAGTCCCTCTCCCGCCGGGAGAGGGGTTGGGGTGAGGGTACGACGCACACGCAATACCCGTTCACGACCGAACCCTCACCCTGTCCCGCACACTGTTGTCTGTGCTGCCGGCATGCGGCGCCATCAGCACCGACAGCGTGAAGTGGAACGCCACGCCCAGCGCCACGGTGAGCCCGATCGCGCGCAGCACGGGCACGCTGGAAAGCGCCAGCACGCCGAACACCAGCAACGCCGAGGCCACGCACACCAGGGTCGCGTGCAGGGTGCGAAGGTCCTCGCGCGCATCGCCGGTGCGGCGCTCGAAGAAAAGCGCGTAGTGCAATCCCAGCCCCGCCGCCAGCGTCAGCGACACCAGGTGGAACAGCGACAGCGGGATGCCGGCCGCACGCAGCACCACCAGCACCATCAGCGTCGCCAGGGTCATCGGACCGAGCACGTGCAGCGCGCGGCGCACACTGCGCAGCGCCAGCGTCACCGCCGCGCACAGCAGCAGTGCCGCGATCCCCAGCGCGAACAGGATCCGGTGCCGGTAGGCCACGATCAGCGACTCGGTGGAAGCCTTGAGGTCGAGCAGGTGCACCGCGCCTTGCGTCGCTTGCGCAAGCCGGGCGAACGCGGCCGGATCATTCACACCACTCAACGTGCCAAGCCCCACCCAGCCATGCGGCTGGCGCACCAGCATCGCCTCCAGCCGCGCGCCCAGCGGCGAGCGCTCGAAGCGCGCCGGCGTCAGCGGTGGCAGCTTGCGCGCGGCTTCCACGTCGTCGACGAAGGGCTGGAACACCCCGGCACGGAATGGCAGGCCCTGCATCGCTTCATGCAGCGACGCCTCCAGCGTCGCGCGATCGGGCAGTTTTGCCTGGCGTGCGCGCTGGGTGGCGGCGCTGGGGAGGTAGCGGCTGGGCAGCACGAAGCCTTCCAGCGCGTGGCCTGCGACCAGCGTGCGCATCTTCGGGGCGATCTTCTCCGACAACGCAAGCACGCCCTGCACTTCCGGCGCGCGCAGCACCAGCAGGTAACGCACGTCCGGCGCGCCCAGCGCCGCGCGCAGCCGCGCATCGCGCTGCAGCTCGGCCTTCGGCACCGGCGTCAGCGCCGACAGGTCGTTCTGCCAGAAGCGCCCGGGCGCCAGCGCCACCACCAGCACTCCGGCTGCCGCCACCAGCCACGGTAGCCAGCGCGGCCGCGGCAGGCCGGCGAGGAATCGCCACGCGCGCGCCAGTCCGGGCGTTGCCGCCATGTCGCGCGTCGCCGGCGGCACCAACCGTGGCAACAGCCAGCGGGTGCAGGCGCCGGCCACCACCAGTCCGCCAATCGTGAACACCGCAAGCTGCTGCAGGCCGGCCACGCCCGAGGCGAAGAACGCCAGATACGCGATCGCCACCGACACGATCGCGGTGGCCAGCAGCGGCCACAGTTCACGCACGCTGGTCAGCGTGTCGACACCGATCCGGCGATGGCTGAACACCCGCAACGGATATTCCTGCGCGACCCCGAGCAGCGTGAAACCGAACGCCAGCGTGATCCCGTGCGCGTGCCCGAACACCAGTGCCAGCAGCGCGAAGCCGGCCACCGCGCCGGACAGCAGCGGCAACGCGGTCACCAGCACTGGCACCGCACTGCGGTAGGCCAGAAGCAGCATCAGGATGAAACCGATGGTGGTGATGGCGCCGAAGCGATCGGCTTCGGCGCGCGTCTTGCGGCTGGCCTGGACACCGAACCAGCCCGGCCCACTGATCGCAAGCTTCGCCTCGGCGGCGCCCGGCAGCGCGGCGAAGTGCCGCTGCAGCGCATCGATCGCGTGCGCCTGGGCCGCGGGGTCGAAGCCGGGTGCGCGGGTTTCGGCAACCAGCAGTGCCTCGCCGCGATCGGAGAACCACACGCCATCGACCCGTTTCGGCTGGTGCTGCGGTGCCCAGCGCTCGGCCAGTTTCAGCGTTTCAAGCGTCGGGTCGCTGCGCAGCCAAGGCTCCAGCATCGAGGCCGCGGGCGAACTCAAGTCCTCGATGCGCTGCTGCAACTGCGCGCGCAGATAATCCGCATCCAGCCGGTGCGTATCCAGCGTCGGTGACAACAGGTAGCGATACGGCAGAAGATCCTTGGCCACCGAGCCAAGGCCACCGGAGCCGTTGGCGACGCGAATGAAATCCGGATCGTGCGCCAACGCCCGGTCCAGGCCGCGCGAAAGCTGCGCCAGGTGCGCGGGGGGCGCGCCGGAGATTGCCAGCAGCAGCATCCGCGAACCCGGCCCCTTGCCGATCTCATCCAGCAGCAGGGCCTGGTCCACGGTACGCGCGGGCGGCACGAAATCACGCAGGTCCGAACTGATCTTCAGGTGCCGCGCCACGCCCCAACCGAGTGCGACGATCAGCGCCAGCCAGGCGAAGTACAGCGCGACCCGCGCGCCGCGCTTCATGGCTCGTTGCGACAGCGCGCCGCCAGCGCCGATTCCAGCGGCGCGTTGCTGCGAAGGCCCGCCGTCGCCAGCGCGCCAACCAGCGTGATGCTGGTGTCGCCGTTGGGGTCGTGCACCGTCAGGCAGCGCGGTTCGTGGTTGCGCCCGTCAATCACGATCGACACGACGTGCCGGCGCAGCTCGGCCGTGCGCGGGGTGAGCGTGATCACCCAGTGCGCCTGCCCACCCTCGGAGCTGAGCCGGAAATCCTTCTCCAGCGCCTGCACATCGCCGCCCAGCAGGGCGCGGAAGCCGGCCAGCATCGCGCCGGCCTGCGGGACGCGCGAAAGCGGTATCCGTCGTACCTGGCCGCTGCCGCGTTGCACCGAGACTTCGCCGTCGCCTATCTTCGCGGTGGCGCGGTACGGTTCGACGACATCGCGTTGCATGCGGTCGCCGCCCAGCCACTTCAGCGTGCCCGACACCACCAGCGGGCGCGACAGCACGCCGCTGTAGCGCACCTGCACGAAGGGCGTGGATACCGGCGGCGTCCGGGCCAGGCCGGCCAGGACCGATTCGGCCAGCGTGGGCGAGCCGGCCAGGACCGCGCCGGACAACATGACCATGCCGGCCACGAGGCACCTACGCGGCACGCGCGTGCTCCAGCCCGTCGTGCGGTTCCGAATGCGGTTCGTCCGCGGCCGGCACTTGCCAGAAATCATAGAAATTGAACCAGTTGCAGGGCGCCTGGCGCAGGTAATGTTCCAGGCGCGCGGCGTAATGGCCGATGTACGCGTCCAGTGCCGCCTCGCGGCCCGCGCGCGGCAGTTCCACGCGATCGGCCAGCGTCTCGAACACCAGCTCGTAGCGGTTGCCGCCACGGTACAGGCCAAGGCACATGACCACCGGCACCTTGAGCAGCGAGGCGATCTGCCACGGCGCGGCGGGAAACCCGGCCGGCGCACCCAGGAACGGCACGGCTCGCATCTGCTCGTGCTCGCGCCCGCGATCGCCCAGCAAGGTCACCATCGCACCTTCCCCGACCGCCTCGGACAAGGCCAGCACGATGTCCATGCCACCGCGCGCGGTGTCGATGACGCTGTCGGCAAGGTCCGGCGCCAGCGCTTCGAGCAACTGCGTCAGCGCCGGGGTCTTGCTCTTGTCCATCACCAGCTTGAGCTGGTACTCGGGCCTGCGCGCGGCCAGCACGCGCAGCACCTCGAAGCTGCCCACGTGCGCGCCCAGCAGCAGGATGCCCTGGCCGCGGTCCAGCCGCTCGTGCAGGATTTCGACGCCGCGCAGCGAAACCTCGAAATCGTCGGTGCCACGCGCCAGCAGGAATACCCGGTCGAGGATGGTCGAGGCGAACGCGTGGATCAGGCGCATCACCCGCAACGCACTGCCGGGCTTGCCGTCGATGCGCCGGAAATAGTCGCGTGCGGCACGACGTTCCGGGCCGCGCCGGAAATAGAAATACAGCGTGATCGGATACAGGAACCCGCGCGCGAAGGTGCGCCCGAAATGCAGGCCGATGAAGCGGATCAGCCAGATCGCGAACCAGCCGCCGGCCTCCGGCCGTTCCCGCCAGTGCCCGCTCACGATGCGGTCTCCAGTGTGCCGCGCGCCAGCGTGGCACCGTCTTCGCGATCGATGCGGAAGCGGAGGCGGCCCGCGTCATCGCCAAGATGGATCATGGCCGGTTGATCCGGCAGCAGCGGCTGCAGGAACTTGACGTCCAGCGCGGCCACGCCGGCCCCGCGCCACGCCTTCACGGCCGCCGCCACGCGTTCGAGCAGCACCACGCCCGGGACCACCGGGTGGCCGGGGAAATGCCCCGGCAACGCCGGATGCGAGGCCGCGATCCGCAGCGGAGTCCGGAACGCATCCATCACGCCGCGCCCTCGTCGCGCAGCAGCGCCGGCCAGCGCCGCACCAGTTGCGTCACGAAGTGCCGTGCGGCCGGGTGCGGAATCGCGCGCAGGTGCCAGCGCCGGAACAGGTATTCACCCACGAACGCGACGGCGAGCAACGCCCAGCAACCGGCCTCGGGATACCACTCCAGCAGCGACCCGGGCAGCGCCAGCGGTGCGCGCACACCGAACGTCGCCAGCCAGCCGCCGGGTACCGCCAGCAGCGCGATCGCCAGCGACAGCAGCGCCATCGCGCCCAGCAGGCAGGCCCAGTACAACGTCACCGAACGCGTGTAGGCCCGCACGCCCGGCAGTTCCAGCCGGCCTTCGCCCTCGATCACGCGCACGCAACGCGTGATCAGCGGCTCGTGTCCGGCCCGCAAGGTGCTCGCGAAAAACCACGCCACGCCACCCAGGAACACCACCGGCAACGCCATCAGCGCCAGTTGCGCGTGCCCCAGCAGTGCCGGCACCAGCAGCAGTGCGGCCAGCACGATCCAGGTGCCCAGCGCGCCCGCGCTGCGACGGCGCACGATGGACGGCAGCCACGCCAGCAGCAACAGCAGCGCGGCGGCCAGGCTCAGGGCCGGTCGATGCGTGATGCCGCCTGCCAGTGCCAGCCCGCCGCAGGCCAACAGCGCCAGCGGCAGCCACGGGAACTGCCTGGGTGCAACAGTGCGGGAGCGGGGCGTGGCGGTGGACATCAAGACGAAGGGTTCGGCGGCAACGCGCAAGTGTATATGATAGGTGGCCTGCTTCCTGGAACCACGCCCGAACGGAGACCGCCGCACGTGCCCGATCCATCCGAGAACGGATTCGACTGTGACGTGCTGGTGATCGGCGGTGGCCCGGGCGGCTCGACCGCGGCGACGCTGCTGGCGCGACGCGGCTGGTGCGTCACGCTGCTGGAAAAGGATCGCCATCCGCGCTTCCACATCGGCGAATCGCTGTTGCCGGCGAACATGCCGATCTTCGAGGAAATCGGCGCGCTGGAAAAGCTGCGCGCGCTGGGCCGCGAAAAGCTCGGCGCCGACTTCCCGCGCGACGACGGCAGCTACTACACCTTCCGGTTCGATCGCGCGCTGGGCGACACCCCGCCCTACGCGTTCCAGGTCAAGCGCGAGGAGATGGACCGCATGCTGTTCGAGCACGCGCGCGACAACGGCGTGGACGCGCGCGAGCAGGTGCGCGTCGAACGCGTGCACTTCGATGCCGACGGCGTCTCGGTGGAGGCCGACGGCGGAAGTGAAACGGTCCGCGTTCGCGCACGCTACCTCATCGATGCTTCCGGACGCGACACCTTCCTCGGCAAGCAACTGAAACTGGTCGATCGCAATACCCGTCACCAGAGCGCGGCAATGTTCGCGCACTACCGGAACGTCGCCTACAACCCGGACGACCCCGGCGGCAACATCATCAGCGTCAACCGCTTTGCCCACGGCTGGGCATGGTTCATACCGCTGCCCGACGGCACCACCAGCGTCGGCTGCGTGTGCAAGCCGGGCTACCTCAAGACCCGCCGCGGCGCGGACAACGCCGCCTTCATGCAGCGCACGCTGGCGATCGTGCCGGGCGCCGCGACGCGCATGCAGGGCGCCGAGCGCGTCACGCCGGTGCGTTTCACCGGCAACTATTCCTATGCCTGCCGCCGGCTGGCGGGGCCGCGCTGGATCCTCGTGGGCGACGCCTGGGCGTTCCTGGACCCGGTGTTTTCCTCCGGCGTGTTCCTGTCGATGTACTCGGCGCGGCGCGCGTTCGACGTCGTCGACGGCGCGCTTCGCGAGCCGGCCCGCGAAGCGGCCCTGCAACGCGTCTACACGCGCCACCTCAGGCGCGGCTACCGGCGCTTCGCGTGGTTCATCTACCGCTTCAATTCGCCGGTGATGAAGGCGCTGTTCGCCGATCCGCGCAACGTGATGCAGGTGGAACAGGGCGTGATCTCGATGCTGGCGGGCGATGTGTTCGACAACCGCCTGGTGCTCTCGAAGCTGCGCGTCTTCAAGACCTTGTACGCGATCTTCTCGCTGGCGCACGCGCGCGGCTGGCTCGGCGACCGCATCGATCGGCGCCACCAGAACCGCATGCGCGTGGCCGCCGACGGCAGCGCCGCGGACTGAGCGCGACGTGACCGAGGCAGCAGAACTTCGCATCCCGACCCCGTTCGGCGACCTCGGCGCGCTGCAATGGGGCGATGTCGACGCCCCGCCGCTGCTGGCGCTGCACGGTTGGCTCGACAACGCGGCCAGCTTCATCCGGCTGGCGCCGCTGCTGGCGCACCAACGCCGCGTCATCGCGCTGGATCTCCCGGGCCACGGCCATTCCGCGCACCTGCCCGAGCGTGCACTGCGCTACCACGTGGTCGACCAGGTGGATTTCGTATTGAACGCAGCCGACGCGCTCGGCCTGGAGGGTTTCGACCTGCTCGGCCACTCGCTGGGCGCGGGCATCGCGTCACTCGTCGCGGCCGCGGCACCCGGCCGGATCGACCGGTTGTTGTTGATCGAAGGCCTCGGCACCCTCGCCGACGACGGCGCCAATACCCTGCCCCGCTGGCGCGACGCGCTGAAGCAACGCCGTCGCAGTCGCCGCCCGCCGCGCGTGTTCCCCGACATCGAACAGGCCGTGGCCGCGCGCGTCGCCGCCGGCGGCCTCGACGCCGACGAAGCCCGCCCCATCGTCACCCGCAACCTCGGCGAAGTCGAAGGCGGCTACGCTTGGCGCAGCGACCCCCGCCTGCGCCTGGCAACCCCCGTGCGCATCGCCGAGCCCCAGATCCGCAGCCTCATCGCCGGCATCGAAGCCCCCACCCTGCTGCTCCTGGCCGACCCCGCAACCCCCTACCTGCCCGGCGCCATGATGGCCGCCCGCGCCGCCTGCGTCGCCAACATCCGCGTCGAACACATCCAAGGCCCGCACCACCTCCACATCCACTGTCCGGATGCCGTGGCCCGCTTCGCAACCGACGCGCTGCAGGATCAATGGGATCAATGGGGTCAGAGTCATTGATCCTCACTGATCGCATACGGTGCCCGTCGAAGAGAAAATGCCGACGATGGCTGACGGCGTACACCGTGCCGATCAATGACTCTGACCCCATTGATCCTAACGCCCGTAGCGACGGTGGCGACGCTGGTAGGTGCGCACGGCGCGCAGGAAGTCGATGCGGCGGAATGCCGGCCACAGCACGTCGCAGAAATAGAACTCGCTGTAGGCGGCCTGCCACAGCAGGAAGCCGGACAGACGCTGCTCGCCGCTGGTGCGGATGATGAAGTCGGGGTCGGGCGTGCCTTCGGTGTACAGGTATCGTTCGATGTCGGCGGGCGTCAGGTCGGCGGCGACCGCGTCCAGCGAGCGGCCTTCGGCGGCGGCGCTCGCCAGCAGGCCCTTCACCGCGTCGGTGATTTCCTCGCGCCCGCCGTAGGCCAGCGCGATGGTCAGCATCATGCCGTCGTGCCCGGCGGTGGAAAGTTCCAGCGCCTCGCTGGCGGCGACCACTTTTTCCGGCAGGCGTTCGCGCTGGCCGATGACCTTCACGCGCACCCGCCCGGATTTCATCCTGGGTTCCTGCAGCAATCGCGCGCTTTCGCGCACGAACAGGTCCAGCAGGCCATCGACCTCGGCCTGCGAGCGGCCGAAATTCTCGGTGCTGAACACGTACAGCGTGACGTGCTTCACCTCGAGATCCAGGCACCATTCGAGCACTTCGCGCAGCTTGTTCACGCCGTACCGGTGGCCCAGCGTGGCTTCCAGTCCGACGCCGCGCGCGTAGCGGCGGTTGCCGTCCAGGATCAACCCGATGTGCGCGGGCACCGGTCCGGTCACGACCTCGCGTTCGAGGTTGTGTTCGTACCAGCGGTACAGCGGATACAGCAGAGGATTGAAGATCCGCCACGGGCGATGGCGCAGGTCGGCCAGCGCAAGCCGCAGGCGACCGGGGACGGCCGTCGTCGAATCTTCAACCGCGAGCGGCCCGGAGACATTCGAATGCATGGGAGGGCATTGTATGACGATATGCCGCGCGCCGGGCATGCCTGCGTCGCAGTCCCGGCCACGGGCACCACACTTGAGACCGCTGCGTTCACCAACCATATATGCGTGACCGGCCAAGGCAACTGGAAGCAACCACATGACATGGCTCGACTGGCTGCCCTGGCGGCGCCCGCCACCCCCGATCGACGAGCGCCTGTGGCAGCGCGCGCTGGCGGCGTTTCCGCTGGCCGGGTATCTGTCCGCCGACGACCGCCAGCACCTGCGCCTGCTGGCCGCGCGCTTCCTGCAGCGCAAGCGGTTCCACCCCATCGACATGGAACTGGACGCCAGGCAGCGCCTGCTGATCGCGCTGCAGGCGAGCCTGCCGGTGATGCGGCTGGGCTTCCGGATGCTGCGCGGGTGGCAAGGCGTGGTGGTGTACCCGGGCGAGTTCAAGGTGCGCCATGCCCACCACGACGGTGCCACCGGCGTGGTCACCGAGGGCGACCAGATCCTGGCCGGCGAAGCCTGGCACATCGGTCCGCTGGTGCTGTCGTGGGCGGCGGTGGAGCAGGACCTGGAAAATCCCTGGGACGGCTACAACGTCGTGGTGCACGAAATCGCGCACAAGCTGGACATGCTGGACGGCCCGCCCGACGGCGTGCCGCCGCTGCCGCGCGGGGTCCGCTGGAAACCGTGGGTCGATACCTTCCAGCGCGCCTACAACCGGCTGTGCCGCGCGGTCGACCACGGCGAGGCCACCCTGATCGATCCCTACGCCACCACCAATCCCGGTGAATACTTTGCCGTGGTCAGCGAACTGCACTTCTCCGACCCGCAACGCCTGGCGCGCGCCGAACCGGGCGTCGCGGCGTTGCTGAAAGGCTATTACGGGAAATCACCCGCACCGTGATGATCCGACACCCGGACGCAGAGAGGCTGATCACCGATTCCGGGCGCAACCAGTTCCGCAGGTTGGGGTGAGGCACAAACCCCGACACGTCGGCCCCGGATCGTTGGGGTTCACCAGCGTTCTCCCCTACCCGCAGCTCTTTCAATTTGCAGGAGCGTGCCTGCAGCGACCGGGCTGTCGGCGTGAGCTTGTGCTCAGCCCAACCCACGGCCATTGAGTGCGGCCGGTGCCCGCCGCCGATTCAATGGAGGCGCCCGGGGTCGAGTTCGAGCAGGCGTACGGCATCGGCTGCCTGGTGCTGCGGAAGTTGCAGCGCGTGTCCGAGGTAGCTGAGCCGGTAGGTACACCAGTCCACCGGCCGCCATCGGGTCGTATCGGCCGCGCCGCCGTGGTCTCGCGTATCGGCAAGGGCCTGGCGCAGAACCCGCCGATCCGCGGCATCATAGCGCGGCAAGGTCGCCCGGGCGATGGCATCGGCACCGATGCCCTCGATCAGCCGGTCCAGCACCTGCACGGCTCGCCGGTGCAGATCGCGGCTTCCGGTTTTGACGGCACATGACTGCGCGTACCGCCAGCCGCCATACTCCGCCAGCATGCCCCGTGCCCACGCGACGGTCTGCGCATCGGACGCTCGCACCAGCGCAGCGCGTTTTGCATCCAGGTAAAGGTCGTTCATTGCAGCGCGCACGGCGGGCGCGTCGTTGTCTTCCACTTCGGCCGCGTACAACGCGTACGCGTGGCGCAAGGCAACGCGCGGCTGGTGTTTCGCGATCGCCAGCAACAGCCGCCCGATCGGATCGCCGGAACCGTGCAGGCCGGCTACCCACAGCCACCGGGCCATCGCGGGTGGCACCACCACGCCATCGGCATCCACGATCGTGACATCGACTCCGGCGGCGGACACCTGCAGCGGATTGAGCCAGTACATGTCGCGCGAGGGTGTTTCGTTGCCCTTGTGGATCACCTGCGGATCAAACCCGGCCCCATGCAGGAAATGGTCGTACCGCGCAGTCAGATGTCGCGTTGCGTTCCGCGCCACCGCGGCAGGCGTGTCGAAAGGAAGAAAAGCCCGGTGGATGCCGATGCGCGAAGTCGCCGCCATCTGGTGATGGACACCCGCAGCCCAGATCGCCACGCAGGCACTGGCACACATGCCGTCCACCCGTGTCGTGAGGCCGCGTGCGTGCACCAGCTTCGCGGTGCGTATCGCACCTTCCATCAGTCCGCCGGGACTGTCGAGCACCAGCATCCTGACGTCCGGGTGCGCCGCAAGCGCTGCGTGCACCTGGTCGGGTAGGCGCGGGCCAAGGAATCCTTCGATCCGGATGCCGGCATGCGCACCGTCGAAGCTGACGTTTGCGTTCGCAGCCACCTGTCGAAGCCGCAGCACCCGCGCATCGAATCCGGCACCCGCAAACGACCAGATGCAAGCGACCACCACCGCGACGGTTGGCAATACCAGCCACAAGCTGGCCAGCTTCGCACGCCTCGGTTCACGCCAGGCCACCATCAAGCCGCAGGCGGCCAGCCCGATCAGCACCACGACCGCGGACCATAACAGCGACGCGGTCTGCAGGTGGAACGGCAGGAATCGCAGCCGGGTCCGGACCAGTACCACTGCACCGGAGGCACCCAGCAGTGCCAGCACGACGCCCGCGATCATCCGCCACGCCGATGCTCGCTGTGTCGACCAGCGGCGTCCCAGTGAAATCCAGCGCATTTCTCCCGTACACCAGGACATGGTCTCGGCGGCCAGGTTCCCGGAATGGAACTCACGCGCCACGGCGTCCGCATCGTGCGGGCCTGTCTGGATACCGTTGGCACGCAGGTACACGCCGCTCACCCCGAGTGCGCCTGCCCGAACATCCAGGTACCGACCAGAATGGCGATCAGCAGCAGCACACCGGCAACGAACAGCAACGCCTGCACGACGCCCGGCGCCCGTCCGGTGACCACCCATGGCTTGCCCGCGTCCCAACCAGCGACCCCTTCGCTCTTCAGGCGGAAGAACGCCACGATCATCGCGATCATCGAGAACAGCGGGATGCCGAGCGCCAGCCCCTGCAGCAACACCCGCCCCTCGCGGCGCAACGCGCGCACGAATCCGATGGCATCGCCATCCGAGCGCGTCACGCGCACGCCGAAAAGCCGCTTGCCCGGCGTCGTCCCGGAGACACCGAGCATCCAGGCCTCGACCGGCAACACCAGCGCGAACGTGAGGATGGACTTGACCACCAGGTTGTCGGCCGGACTCGGCGCCTCGAACACGTAGTCGAACAGACCACCGTCCAGCAACAGCAGCAACGTCCCCAGCACGAACCAGATCGACGCGCCCAGCACGATGGTGTCGAACATGCGCGCGAAGTAGCGCCGCCATGGCGTGGCCCCGGCGTACTGCCAACCGTCGTCTTCGACCACCATGACCGGCGGCAACCCATGCCCCCGCGCCGCATCCCGGAATCCCTGCCGACTGGTGTTGCCGATTCCCGGATCGGACGCCGGGACATGGGCGACGCCCGGGCCGGCAAAGGGAGCTTCGATCGGCAGGGTCGTGGGTTCCGCGCGTGCCACCGACTGCTCTACGCCAACCACTCCGGTATCGCTCGCCGGTCGCGGATGCAGCCCACCCAGACGCGAAAATGGCACCCACGTGCCCATTCCGCGGGTCCACACCAGTGCCTCTTCGTCGAGATCGCCACGGGCACGCAGCGAGTCCAGTTCCGCCCGCGAACAGGGGCCAACCGGTGACCGGTCCGCGCCTGCGTAATACCAATCATCGTCCATGCGAACTTCCCGTGTCCCCCGCAGCGCAGCGGCTGCGGGCAGCCCGGCACTCGCCGGTGCCAAGCCTTTCCGCAGAAAATATAACGTCGCGGTGGCCCCCTGTCGATTTCCGCGCGGTGATGATGCCAAGTGTCAGGTTGCGCGCAGCCAGCGCGCCGCGTCCAGCGCGAAATAGGTGAGGATGGCGTCGGCGCCGGCGCGCTTGATGGAGAGCAGCGCTTCCAGCGCGCAGGCTGTCTCGTCGATCCAGCCGTTGGTGCCAGCGGCCTTCAGCATCGCGTATTCGCCCGAAACCTGGTAGACGAAGGTCGGCACGCCGAAGGTTTCCTTCACGCGCCGCACGATGTCGAGGTACGGCAGGCCAGGCTTGACCATCACCGCGTCGGCGCCTTCGTCCAGGTCAAGCTGCACCTCGTGCAGGGCCTCGTCGGAATTGCCGACGTCCATCTGGTAGGTGTGCTTGGAACCCCTGCCGAGCGTGGCCGCCGAGCCGACCGCATCGCGGAACGGGCCGTAAAAGCTGGAGGCGTACTTGGCCGAATAGGCAAGGATGCGGGTGTGGATGAGCCCGCCGTCTTCGAGCGCCTGCCGGATCGCGCCGATGCGCCCGTCCATCATGTCCGACGGCGCCACGAAATCGGCGCCGGCGTGCGCCTGCGACAGCGCCTGCTTCACCAGCACCGCGACGGTTTCATCGTTGAGGATGTAGCCGGTGTCGTCGATCAGGCCGTCCTGGCCGTGGGTGGTGTAGGGGTCCAGCGCGTCGTCGCAGATCACGCCCAGTTCCGGAAAGCGCGACTTCAGCGCCCGCACCGCCCGCTGCACCAGGCCATCGTCATTGAACGCCTCGCGCCCGTCGGCGGTCTTCGTGTCATCGGCGAGGTGTGGGAACAGCGCCAACGCGGGCACGCCGAGCTGCTGCGCCTGCTCGGCCACCAGCAGCAATGCGTCGATGGAAAGCCGCGCCACGCCCGGCATCGAAGGCACGTCATCGCGCACCTGGCCCGCACCTTCCTGCACGAACACAGGCAGGATCAGGTCCGAAGGCGTCAGCGCCGTCTCGCGCATCAGCGCGCGCGAAAAGGCGTCGCGGCGCATCCGGCGCATGCGGGTGGCGGGGTAACTCATGGCCATGGTCCTGAATCGATCCAGCCCCGCATTGTACTTCGCGTGCAGGCCGGGCCGGGCGCGGCAAAGTTTCCAGCCGGCCCCGTGGGTCAGCCTGCCCTTTCACCGTTGGCGCTGAGCGCAGCTTGCGTGAGCAAGCAGAGTCGACGCGCGCCCGGCCCGACACTTCGACTTCGGCCGTCCGGGCCGCAGCCGCGTTGATTCGTCGACGCGCTGCGCGCGGACGGAAAAACAGGCCGGGCCTTGCGGCCACACAGGAAGCCGCTTGGCACGAATCGTGCTGCACGTCAAGCAGGCACCAAGGGCATGCATCCGGCACGCGGTCATGGTCGATTCAGCGAGACCGGTTGCAGTTAAATCCAAGTTAATGCACAATCAACTCCGAACGATGCGTGACGTTTCCAAGGTCATTTTTCGGAATCGGACGTAAGTAACTGAAACCATCATGCTTCCCACTCTGACCATTCTGCTGATCGTGATTGCACTGGCGCTGCTGGGATGGTCCAGCATCAAGCGCATTCCGGAAGGTCAGGTCTACACGCTGCGCCGGCTGGGCAAACCCGCCGGCGCACTTACTGCCGGCACCCACTTCGTGGTGCCGCTGGTCGAACGCATCGCCCACAAGATCAGCATTACCGGCTACACCCTCGCGGTCGACGAACACCTTGATCCCCAATCCCCCGCCGACAGCGCCCTGCGCGGCCGCGTGTGGTGGCAGGTGCTCGACCCCGAACGCGCCGACGCGGTGATCGACCGCGCCGACGAACTGATCCGTACCGGCCTGCGCGACGCCGTGCGCGGCGCCGACGCCAGCCAGGACCCGGACCTGCGCTCGCGCAACCAGCGCATCAAGCAGACCCTCAACGGCAGCCTGCGCGAACGCGGCGTGCTGATCACGCGCGTGGAACTCAACCGCGCCGCGTAACCAGGGAATCAGCCAGGGAGAAGCAGTGAGCCCGCGTTTGCGGGCTCCTGTTTTCTGAGGACCAGATAACGCCTGGCGCCTTTTGCATCGTAAGCATCGCGCCTCAACAAGCCTGAGGCCGGCGGACGCTTACGCGGCCAGTGGAACGAACCTTCGTGCGGGCGTCGGGTGCTCAGCCAAATCCCCTGCGCATCCACGCACAGCACCTTGAGCCGGGTGCCGGCGCGGTTGCGGAGCACGTACGCCCCCATCACGCATATCATGCCCGAGCTCGCCATCGACCTTCGCCAGCAGCCGGTCGATTTCGTACCGCAAATCCCCCGGCTGCACCGCCACCCATCAGCCGCTCGGCTTCAGCATGACAACCCGCGCACCAGCGCCACCACATCCGCCCCCGATGCCTCCCGCAGGCACAACACCACGCCGCCGGCCAGCGTCACCTCCAGCGACAATGCGCCGGCGCTACCCCGGCTTCCACACGCACCAGCACCAGCCCGCTCCCATCATTGCCCAGGCCGCTGCCGGTACATGTACTGCGCGTACGACAGTTCCTGCTCGCGGCAGAACGCCGCCGTCGAAAGCCCACTGGCCCGGCACGCGGCCAGGCGCTTGCGCCACACTTCCGCCTTCTCTGTCACCGCGACTCTCCTTCAGGAAAGGCGCGATCACACCGTCCCGAGTGCAAGAACGGTAGGTGAGGCTGGCGGGCGCTTAGGGTCGTTGTGCCAGCCCGCAAGCCTTGATCACGCTCGGCCTGCCGTACCCAGCGTCGGAACGTCTCCGCCGTACAGCCGAACTTCGTCGCAATCGAACCATTCGTCCCAATCGAACCAATCGCCGCCCATTGCGAATCGTGCTGATTCTAGTGCTCCAGCGCCATCCGAACCGCTCGCTCCCGTAACCTCAGGTCAGTACCGCTTCTCTGCGTTCATGCTCCAATCCTCTCAAAGGTTGGAGCCTTCGAAAAAGTCGGGGCGGCTCAACGCGCCCTGGCGCTGCTGCGCCAACTGCAACACCACCACGTCCTCATCAACCAAACCCGAGTGACCGGTACCGGCCGCGTCAGCGCCGAACAACGCGACCTGTTCCAGGTCCTGAACCCGAGCGCCCCCGCCGCAGACACCGCGGTGTAGTGCAATCTTTGGTGTCCTGACCACGGCGGATCAATGAGTTACGTCGCGAACCGCGGAACTTCGGCAAACCACCCCGCCTACAGCAAGGCTCTTGGCAAATCAGAACGTCAGCGACCCTGGGCGCCGACCGTCAGCCAATCCGAGCACCGTCAGTACGACTCGAGCGTGAGAGCCCGCAGCGGCGGGAAATTCGCTACCCTCGCCCGCCGGTCAGGCAAGGCCACACACGGCTAATTATCCCGCTCTCCCCGGCATCAGCGGCTGAGACTTTGTCCTCGCAGACGCGCCCCGCGGCCACGTGCGGACAATGAATATCGCAAGAATGGGCCCCGCGATGAACAGCATGACCAATTCGGGAAACCAATCCCGAACGCTCGTCAAGTGCTCGATCGGCCTCGTCCAATAGAAGTCAAAATAGTATGAAATAAGGAAACCGGACAAATTATTCACCGCATGAACAACAACATTTATCCAGAGTGAATTATATTTCACGTACAAGAGTGACAGTACGATACTGAATATAAACGTTGACAACCAAAGATGTTGTTCAAAGTGAAGCAAGGTAAACACAAGCGCGACCAGAAGTGACGACACGCCGGCGCCATAGCGTAGCCAAGCGTTAAAAAGTAGGCCGCGGAATATAAACTCCTCGACAATTGGCGCGCATACGAATTGTGCAGCTATCAACGGTATGAATGCCAAGGCCGGCATAGCAATATAATAATGACTTGCATGAAAATACCAAAACTTATACGCAAAACTCGGCGATATTTGCGCACTCCCCCACACTAGCACGGTATTAATGCCAAAGGTGATCATCAGCAGAAGCACCGCATACCAAATACCCATGGTTACGTGTCGGCTCCTGAAGGACCGCCCAAACACGGAGGATATAGATCGATTGGCGCTTCTTACTACTGCGACTGCCAGCAAGAAGATCAGCGCATACTGAATTATGGCCGCGATATTGTCAATGTTGGCTTGAGATCTTACGCCAATATAGGATAGACAGGTAGCGGCTGCTCCACGCGCAAGTAATCCCAGGACCAATGCGGCGATAACGCCCGATGCTTTCATTGCATTTTCTCTGAATAAAGGGCGCCACGCCAGTAGGTTGCGGTGGCGTGGCGCCACTTACTTATCAGTGGAACCAATCGTAGATTGTGCTGCCAATTTTGTTGCCAAGATCATTGCACGCACCGGCAACATCGTCCACCATCTTTCCAAGATCTGATTGTGGATCAGCAATCGGGCACGAGAGGCTCTGATCGCTATCTGAGCAATCGTTTCCTGCGCCCACACTTGCAATCTCGCAACTATTAAGAGTATGCATGATGTTCTCCTTTCTTTGCATATGCGTTGAGACTACCGTCAACGCTTCGGCTATCCCGCCACCTCCACGTCATGTGGCTGTGACGGAATGGGTTGCACCGCACCGTTGCCGACCACCAGTACGCGCTGCGCGCTGGCGATGGTTTCGGGACGGTGGGCGATCACGATGCGCGTGATCGCGAGTCGGTTCACGGCGGCGTTGACTTGCCGCTCGCGGTCAATGTCGAGATGGCTGGTGGCTTCATCGAGCACCAGCAGCTTGGGCCTGCGATACAGTGCGCGCGCCAGCAGGAGGCGCTGTTTCTGGCCGCCTGACAGGGCCGAACCCATGTCGCCGACCAGGCTCTGGTAACCCATGGGCATGGCGGCGATATCGTCGTGGATCGCAGCCAGCCTGGCCGCGGCTTCGACGTGCAGCGGGCTCGACTCGGGGTCGAAGCAGGCGATGTTGTCGGCGATGGAGCCTGCAAACAGTTGGTCTTCCTGCATCACCGCACCCACCTGGCTGCGGTACCGGCCGAGGCCCAGACGGCGAACGTCGATGCCGCCGTAGAGGACTTCGCCTTCCTGCGCCTCCAGCAGGCCCAGGATGATCTTGGCGAGGGTGGTCTTGCCACACCCGGACGGGCCGGCCAGCGCCACCGATGAGCCCGCAGGAACATGCAGCGAGCAGTTCTTCAGGATCCACGGCTCACCGTCGGCGTAGCGAAAACTGATGTTGCGGACCTCGATTTCCGCTTTCGGCAGCGGCGCGTCCCACGCCGACTCGACGTGGCGCTCGGGCTCGGTGAGCGCGATGTCGGCTACCCGCTCGGCGTGCAGTCCCAGCATGCGAAACTGGATGCCCTTGTCGATCAGGCTGGCCGCGCGGGTCACGAACTGGTCGGCATAGGCCGCGAATGCCACCAGCATGCCGGCGGTAAAGGTGCCGTTGAGCACCAGCACCGCTGCCAGCCAGATCAGGGCGACTTTTTCGATGCCGAAGATCAACTGGTTGCCGCTGGTAAAGGCAATGTTGAGACGCTGCATCGCGATATTGCGGTTCACGGTCTCGACCACGGCGTTGGCGTAGCGCGCGGTGCGCGACTGCTGTTGGTTGGCAAGCTTCAGGGTCTGCGCGCCGCGGATGGCTTCCAGCAATTCCGTGTGCTGACGCGCCTGGTAGATGATCTGGTCTTCCTGCGCGCGCCTGAGCGGCTGGTAGGTAAACCAGCGCAGGACCGCGTACAGCGCGAACGCGGCCAGCACGATCCCGGTCAGCTTGAGGCTATAGAGCGCCAGCACGACCAGCGTGAGGCTGGCCATGATTCCATCGAGGATTGCGGCGACGAAGCCCGTGGTCAGGGTCTGCTGGATGGTATTCATCGAACCGAAACGCGAAACCACGTCGCCTACATGGCGTTTCTCGTACCAGTCGAGCGGCAGCCTCAGCAGGTGCGCGAACACGTTGGTGATCCACTGCACGTTCAGCATGGCGCCCAGCCACGTGATAGTCCACGCGCGCACCGCCGAGATCGCGGCCTGGAACAGCGCCACCAGCAGGAATCCGATCCCGAGCAGCGTCAAAAGATTCTTGTCCGCCGAGACCAGTACCTGGTCCAGCACCCATTGCAGGTAGAACGGCCCCACCAGCGCAAAAACCTCCAGCGCCAGCGCCAGCACAAAAATCTGTGTCAGCGCGCCGGACAGGCCCCTGACCTTGCCCGTGAGCGCGCGCAGCGAAATCGATTGGCGCGCCTTGACCGGACTGAAGTCGGCGCGGGGCACGAGTTCCAGCGCCACACCGGTAAAGTGCTTGGAAATCTCGGGGTTGGTGAGCTTCAGCACGCCACGCGCCGGATCGTGGATCACCGCACCGCGCGCGGTGGCCCGTTTCAGCACCACGAAGTGGTTCAAGTCCCAGTGCAGGATGCACGGGGTCTTGAGTTCGGGCAGTTCTTCCAGTTCCAACCGCAACGGGCGGGTTTCGAAGCCGAGCCTGGCGGCCATCTCCATGACGCGCGCGAGATTTGCGCCTTTCAGCGACGTCGAGTACTTGCGGCGCAGCGAAGGCAGATCCACGTCGTGGCCGTGGAAACGTGCGATCATCGCCAGCGACGCCAGGCCGCATTCGGCCGCCTCGGTTTGCAGCATCACCGGCAGCTTGCGCCGCCAGCCCCACTGCAGGCCGTCGAACAGGCCGTTCCCGATCGCGACGCCATCGCTCATCCTTGCCGCGCTCCGGTGCCGTTGGTCGCCAGTTGTTGCCGCAAGCCATACAGCGGCTCGAACACCCACTGCCACAGGCTGCGGCGGTCGAGCAGGATGTCGGCTTTGAGCACCATGCCGGGTTTCAGCGCTTGGGCCTTGCCGTAGGCATCGATGTGCTGGCGATCGAGCTGGACCAGCACGCGATACAGCGGCGTTGCCACGTGCTGACCCAGCAGATCGGCCGCTTCCGCCGGGCTGAGGGCGCTGCGCGAGACCTGCACGACCTTGCCGTATTGCTGGCCGAACTTCTGGTACGGATACGCCTGATAGCGCAGCACCACGGTATTGCCGGGTTCAACGAAACCGACCGCGCGACTCGGCACCAGCAGTTGAGCTACCAGGTTCGACCCTTGCGGCAGGATGGACACGACCGATTGGCCGCGACTGACATCCTGGCCGGGCTTGACCAGCAACGTGGTGATCGTCCCGGCGCGGGGCGCGCGCAGCACGGTTCCGCCTTGGGCTGCGTTTTGCGCCAGTTGCGCATCCAGTTGCGCAAGTTGGCTACGCAGTTGCCCGGCCTTGGCGGCGGCATCCAGCGGCAACTGGGTCAGTTGCGCGCGGAGGCTGCTCAGTTGCTGCTCGGTGGCCAGGCGTTGGCGCGCGAGGGTCTTGATGCCCGCCTTCTGGGCCAGCGCGTTGGCCTGGTATTGATCAAATTCAACCGTCGAGATGATGCCGCGGCGGTGCAGCGGCGCGGCTTTTTGCAGCAGGCCTGCCGTGGTGGCAGCTTGCTGGCGCTGCAGCGACAATTGTCCGTCGATCTGACCGACCTGCGCCTGCAGCATGCCGATTCGGCGATGCAAATCGTGGGATCTGGCATTGGTTTCCGAGGCAAGGTTTGCGAGCGTGGCCCGCACCTGGGTTTCCTGGGCCTGCAGCTTGGAGCCGATCACGGCGTGGGTGTCGCCCATGCTGGCGCTGACCAGGTTGGCGGAAACCTCGACCAGAGGCTGGCCCGCCTTGACCTGCTGACCCTCGTGTACAAAGGCCCGAGTGACGGTGCCGGTGGTCTGGGCGGCAAGAGTCAACAGCCCGGCGCTGGGCTTCAGTTGGCCGGTGACGGTTTCCCGGCGCGTGTAGTGGCCAAAGAGGAGGAACAACACGATCGCGATGGCGAGCGCCAGGGCCAGCAACGCCCACCACCTGAACGAGAGCGGGGTCGCCAGATTGATGGCGCCGAGCCATTGCCGGTGCTGTGCCTGCAACACTTCCGTGCGAAACAACCCACCCACGCTTGTCGACCTCCGTGTCAGCGATGTTCGATGTTCGATATTGAAACCATACAAAAGGGGGGGAGCGTCAAGTCTTGAATTCAAACATTTTTTCGCGGCACGCTCGCACGCGTAACAGCACTATCTTTCAGCAACCTTTCATTGAAAGATCAACAAATTGCCACTGATTTCGCGCAGCAACCATGCAATGGCCGGGTATCGCGGGTGTGAAGGCGCCCCTGCCATGCAGGCCGATTCGTCACGTGCGGTCTGCCTGCGGGCCTCTGGGTGTATCGAATGAGCAGATTGTTGTCACTCTGGGGCGGCGGTTGGCGCGGAACCTGTTGGCTCCATCGTGGACGCTTCGTGCAACGGCGCAAGAGCAGATTCCGAATCGCGACTTCGCCGCGTCCGGAATGACGGCAACTCCGTTGCAGCCCGCCGCCAGTCAGGACATCCTTTGCCAACGAACCAAGACCGTATCGCCATGAATGCCCCCGAATTGCGCACGCGCCTCGCCAACGGCCTGGCCACGATGGAGTTGGCATTGCCGGATGACGCGCAGTCGAAGCTGCTGGCGTATCTTGACCTGCTGGCAAAGTGGAATCGTGCCTACAACCTGACGGCGGTGCGCGATCCGGCCGACATGGTTGCGCGGCACCTGCTGGATTCGCTGGCGGCGCTGCCGTTCGTCCACGGCGCGACGCTGGCGGATCTTGGCAGCGGCGCGGGGCTGCCCGGCGTTCCGCTGGCGATCGCGCGGCCGGAGCTCGCTGTGACGCTGGTCGAATCCAATGGCAAGAAGGCGCGTTTCCTGCGCGAGGCGGCGCGCAGCCTGCCGCTGCCCAACGTCACGGTGGCCGAAGCGCGGGTACAGGACGCGACCGGAACCTTCGATACGGTCACGGCGCGGGCCTTCGCCAGCCTCGCCGACATGCTGGCCTGGGGCGGGCACCTGCTGGCCGGCGACGGGCGCTGGCTGGCGCTCAAGGGGCGGCCCGACCGTGCGGAGATCGCCGCGGTCACGGCGCCGTTTCGCGTCGCGGGCGTGCACGCACTGGCGGTGCCCGGCGTCGAGGGCGAACGCTGCGTGGTGGAAATCCGGCAGGACCCGTCCCGCACCGGATAAGCCGGCGATGGTACGCTTGTCAACCCGATTCACCCGTTGCGAGCCATGACGCGCATCATCGCCATCGCCAACCAGAAAGGCGGCGTCGGCAAGACCACCACCGCCGTGAACCTGGCCGCCGCACTGGCGGAAACCAAACGGCGCATCCTGCTGGTCGATCTTGACCCGCAGGGCAACGCCACCTCGTCGGCGGGCGTGGACAAGCGCACGGCCAGTCCCAACGGCTACGAGGTGTTGCTGGAAGAAGCTCCCATCGAGGAGGCGATCGTCACCACCGAAGCAGGCTTCGACCTGCTGCCGGGCAACCGCGACCTCACCGCCGCCGAGCTGAAGCTGGCCGATGCGATCGCGCGCGAATCGCGCCTCGGCGAACAACTGGAGACGCTGGGCGATCGTTACCAGATCGTCCTGATCGACTGCCCGCCTTCGCTGCACCTTTTGACCCTGAACGCGCTGGCCGCCGCCGACAGCGTGCTGATTCCGGTGCAGTGCGAATCGATGGCGCTGGAAGGCCTGACCGACCTGCTGGACACGATCAAGGCGGTGCGCAAGCGCCTCAATCCGAAGCTCGAGGTCGAGGGCCTGCTGCGCACCATGTTCGACGTGCGCACGGCGCTCGGCAACGACGTATCCAACGAACTCGCGCGCCACTTCGGCGACAAGGTGCTGCATTCGGTGGTGCCGCGCAACGTGCGCCTGGCCGAGGCCCCCAGCCACGGCAAACCCATCAACCTGTACGACCGCGAATCGCGCGGCGCGATCGCGTATCTCGGCCTTGCCGGCGAGATGATCCGCAGGATGGGGCTGGGTGGCACGCGCAGCACCACACCCGCCAAACCAGCACCTGCCACACCCATGATGAAGGTTTCCGCATGAGCGCCGCCAAACGCCGGGGGCTCGGCTCCCGCGATCTCGACGTGTTGCTGGGCACGGCCGAAAGCGATTCCCCCGAAAACGACGAAAGCCTCGGCAGCCTGCCGGTCGCATCGATCCGGCCCGGCCGCTACCAGCCGCGCCGGCACTTCGACGAAACCGCACTGGACGAACTGGCCGCCTCGATCAAGTCGCAGGGCCTGATCCAGCCGATCGTGGTGCGCGCGATCGGGCGCAGCCAGTACGAACTGATCGCCGGCGAGCGTCGCTGGCGCGCCGCGAAGAAGGCCGGGTTGCAGGAGATCCCGGCGGTGGTGCGCGACATCCCCGAACAGTCGGTGCTGGCGGTCGCGCTGATCGAAAACATCCAGCGCGAGGAACTGACCGCGCTGGAGGAAGCCCAGGCGCTGCGTCGCCTCATCGACGAATTCAAGTTGAGCCAACAACAGGCCGCCGAAGCGGTCGGCCGCTCGCGCGCGGCGGTCGCCAACCTGCTGCGCCTGCTGGAACTGCCCGAGGCGATCCGCGACCTGCTCGAAGACGGCCACATCGAAATGGGCCACGCCCGCGCCCTGCTGACGCTGTCCGCGCCGCGCGCGATCGCGCTGGCCGAAAAGGCCGCCGACAAGGGCTGGTCGGTGCGCGAACTGGAGCAGGCGGTGCGCCTGGCGCAACTGCCGAACAGGTCCGCCGGCAAGGCCAAGTCGCGCAAGGTCGATCCCGACGTCGCCGCGCTGGAACGCGAACTTTCCGACACCCTGGGCACCCGCGTCGAGATCGCCCACGGGCGCGGCGGCCGCGGCAAGCTCACCATCCGCTACCACAGCGCGGACGAGCTCGAAGGCATCCTCGACAAGCTGCGCTGAGCGTCGAACAAGAACCTAGACCACGGATTTGCACGGATATCCACGGATAGAAAAAGTTATCCGTGACCATCCGTGTCGATCCGTGGCACAACGCTCTGTGCGGGTTACCGCCACACCGCGCCACGCCGGACAAGCATGCATCCGCCGCATCGGCGATAATCACGGCTTTATTTCGGCAAGGCGCCAGGCATGCCCGATCTATCCGTAGTCGTGCCCGTGTTCAACGAGCGCGACAACATCCCGCCGCTGCTGGCCGAAATCGCCGCTGCGCTGCGCGGCCACCTCGACTACGAAGTGGTCTATGTCGATGACGCCAGTTCCGATGATTCACTCGAAGTGCTGAAGGCCGAACGCGCGAAGCATCCCGAACTGCGCATCGTGCGGCACCTGACACAGAGCGGCCAGAGCACCGCGATCCGCAACGGCGTGCGCGCGGCGCGTGGCGCGTGGATCGCGACGCTGGATGGCGACGGCCAGAACGATCCGGCCGACATTCCCAAGTTGCTGGAAGCGCGTGACGCTGCCGATCCAAAGATCAAGCTCTTCGCCGGCTGGCGCACCACCCGCCGCGACAGCTTCAACAAGCGCATTTCCTCGAAGATCGCCAACGGCGTGCGTTCGCGGATGCTGCGCGATTCCACGCCCGACACCGGCTGTGGGCTGAAATTGTTTGATCGGGCGGTGTTCCTGGAACTGCCGTACTTCGACCACATGCACCGCTACCTGCCGGCGCTGGTCAAGCGCGCCGGGTTCCAGAGCGTCAGCATCCCCGTCAGCCACCGCCCGCGCACCCGCGGCGTGTCCAAGTACGGCATGCTCGATCGCCTGTGGGTGGGCCTTTCCGACCTGCGCGGCGTGGCCTGGCTGATGCGCCGTGCCAGGCTCACCGAAACCGAGGAATGCTGAAACACAGGGGTCAGAGTGCACTTTTGCAACGGATGCAATCCGCGTTACCCGGACAAGGGCGGGAACTCCCGGCGGAAGGCCATGGACAATGAGGCCGCTCATGACGGAAATGTCGAACCAGGCCACCGCACCGGACGTCACCGCGCAAGCGCACGCGCTGCTGCGCGACGTGTTTGGCTACCGCGCGTTTCGCGGCCGCCAGGAAGCCATCATCGAAAGGCTCTCGCGCGGCGGCGACGCGCTGGTGTTGATGCCGACCGGCGGCGGCAAGTCGCTGTGCTACCAGATTCCCGCCTTGATCCTGCCCGGCACCGCCATCGTGGTGTCACCGCTGATTGCGCTGATGCAGGACCAGGTCGCGGCGCTGCGCCAGCTCGGTGTGGCCGCGGCGTTCCTCAACTCCAGCCTCGATTCGCGCGCGCAGGCCGCGGTCGAACGCGACTTCCGCGATGGCGCGCTGAAACTGCTCTACGTCGCGCCGGAACGATTGCTGCAGGAACGCTTCCTCGGCTTGCTCGACCGCGCGCAGGTGTCGCTGTTCGCGATCGACGAGGCGCACTGCGTGTCGCAGTGGGGACACGATTTTCGTCCCGAATACCGCGAGCTCACGGTGCTGCACGAACGCTTCCCGGGCGTGCCGCGCATCGCGCTGACCGCGACGGCGGATGCGCCGACGCGGCGCGAGATCATCGAACGCCTCGCGCTGGAAAAGGCCGAATGCTTCATCGCCAGTTTCGATCGGCCCAATATCCGCTACCGGGTGGTGCACCGCAACCAGCCCCGCCGGCAGTTGCAGGCGTTCCTGGCCGGGCATCGGGACGAGTCGGGCATCGTGTACTGCCTGTCGCGGCGCAAGACCGAGGCTATCGCCGACTGGCTCGCCGAACAGGGCGTCAAGGCACTGCCCTACCACGCCGGGCTCGACGCCGACACGCGCGCCGCCCACCAGCAGCGCTTCCTGGTTGAAGACGGCATCGTGATCTGCGCGACGATCGCCTTCGGCATGGGCATCGACAAGCCCGACGTGCGTTTCGTTGCGCACATGGACCTGCCCAAGAGCCTGGAAGGCTACTACCAGGAAACCGGCCGCGCCGGCCGCGACGGCCTGCCCGCCGAGGCATGGATGACCTACGGACTCGGCGACCTTGTGACCCTTGCCCGGTTCATCGAGCAATCGGATGCCGACGACGCACGCAAACGCCTGGAACGCGCCAAGCTCGACGCGCTGCTGGCATTCGCCGAATCCACCCGCTGTCGCCGCCAGCAACTGCTGGCGTATTTCGGCGAAACCCTGGAGCGGCCCTGCGGCAACTGCGACAACTGCCTCGACCCGCCGCCAACCTGGGACGCCACCGAGGCCGCGCAAAAAGCGTTGTCGTGCGTGTACCGCACCGGCCAGCGTTTCGGCGCGGGCTACCTGATCGATGTGCTGCGCGGTAAGGACGACGAGCGCATCCGCGCGCGCGGCCACGACGGCTCAAGTGTGTACGGAATCGGCACCGAACTCGATGCACGGCAATGGCGCGGCGTGTTCCGCCAACTGCTTGCCAACGGCCTGCTCGCCGCCGATACCGACGGTTACGGCACCTTTCGCCTGACGCCGGAAGCGGGACCGGTGTTGCGCGGTGAAACCCCGCTGCACCTTCGCCACGAACCCGACCGCGCCGAACGCCGCGCCGCGCGTGGCCGCGGCAAGGCCGCGCCGCGCGCCAGCCTGGACATCGCCCCGCACGAGGAACCGTTGTGGAACGCGCTGCGTGAAACCCGCGCGCGACTGGCGAAGGAACAGGGCGTGCCGGCGTACGTGATCTTCCACGACGCCACGCTGTACGCGATGCTGCGTGACCGGCCCGCGGACCTGGACGCCATGGCCGCCATCAGCGGCGTCGGCGCGCACAAACTCGAGCGCTACGGAGCGCAGTTTCTCGCGGTGTTGCGCGGCGCGTGACCCAACCATTGTCATTCCGGACGCCGCTCAGCGGCGATCCGGAATCTGCTTTGCTGATGCACTCGTCAGCATCGGCTCGAGCACAGCCCAGATGTTGGCGAATACGCGCCGTTCGCCAGCGGCGTTGGGGTGCAGGCCGTCGGACTGCATCAACCCGGGGTCGAGCGCCACGCCCTTGAGCAGGAACGGCAGCAGGCGCACCTGGTATTGGCTGGCCAGATCCACATAGACCTTGCGCAACGCGTCGCGGTAACGCGGCCCGTAATTGACCGGCAGTTCGATACCCAACAGCAGCACCCGCGCGCCGGCGCGCTGGCTGGCCTGGATCATCGCCGCCAGGTTGGCGCGGATGTCGGCCAGCGGCAGGCCACGCAGACCGTCATTGGCGCCCAGTTCGATGATGACGATGCCCGGCTGGTACCGTTGCAGCAGTGCCGGCAAGCGATCGCGTCCGCTCACCGTGGTCTCGCCGCTGATGCTGGCATTGACGACCCCTTGCGGTGGCTGCCGCGCGGCCAGGCGCGTCGCCAACATGTGCACCCAGCCCTGGTCCGAGGCGATATTTTGTGCCGCCGACAATGAATCGCCCACCACCAATACCGGACCCGGCGCGGCGGCCTGTGCCGCGGCAGGCACGATCAGCGCAAGTACCAGCACAATACGCCACATGAACCGTCCGCCCGATCCCATCATTGCCGCCCATGATGTCAGCAAACACCTGAACGGGCCTGCCGGGCGCATCGACATCCTGCACCAGGTCGATCTGACCGTCAGCGAAGGCGACAGCGTGGCCATCGTCGGCGCCTCGGGTTCGGGCAAGACCACCTTGCTGTGCCTGCTGGCCGGCCTCGATGTCGCCACCCATGGCAGCATCACGCTGGCCGGCCAGGCGCTGGAGCAGATCGACGAAGAGCAGCGCGCGTCCCTGCGGCGCCGCCTGGTCGGCTTCGTGTTCCAGTCCTTCCACCTGCTGCCGGCCCTCAGCGCCGAGGAAAACGTGTTGCTGCCGCTGGAACTGGCCGGCGGCGAGGACGCGCGCGAACGCGCCCGCGAAGCATTGGCCGCGGTGGGACTGGACGCGCGCGGAAAGCATTTTCCCTACCAGCTCTCCGGCGGCGAACGCCAGCGCGTGGCGCTGGCGCGCGCGTTCGTGCATCGGCCGCGCTTGTTGTTTGCCGACGAGCCCACCGGCAACCTCGACGAGCACACCGGCGCCGACGTCAGCGAGTTGATGTTCGAGCTCAATCGAAGCCATGCCACCACCCTGGTACTGGCCACCCACGATCGTGCGCTGGCCGCACGTTGCCGGCGCAGCTTCCGCCTGCATGGGGGGCGGCTCGAGGCAACATCGACATGAACGTGTGGCGGCTGGCCGTGCGCAACCTGCGCCGCGAATGGCGGTTGCCGGAGCTGCGTACCCTGATCGCGGCGCTGGCACTGGCGGTGGTGGCGCTGGGCACCGTGGCCACGCTTTCCACCCGCGCCGAGCGCGGCGTGGTCGCCGGTGCGGCGCAACTGATCGGCGGCGACGCAGGCATGGCAGCCCCCGCGCGCCTGCCCGCGCCACTGGCCCGGCGGGCGCGGCAACTGGGGCTTGCGACCAGCCGCGCGGCCGGGTTTCCCACCGTGGCCTTCGCCAACGGCCACAGCCAGATGCTGGACGTGCTGGCCGCCGACGGCGGCTGGCCCTTGCGCGGCCAGCTGGTGGTGGCCAATGTCGCGGGGGACGGTATTGACCGGCATGCGCCGCCGGCCGGTTCGGTCTATCTGGATCACCGTGCGCTGGTCGGCCTGGGTGTGGCCGTCGGCGGACACATCCAGCTCGGCGGACGCTCATTGCGGATTGCGGGACGCATCGTCAGCCAGCCCGACGGCGGGCGCCTGGTGGCGCTCGCCCCGCGCGCGGTGATGCACCTGGCCGATGCCCGCGACATGGGTCTTCTGGGCCGCGGCAGCCGCGCCGACCACCAGCTCCTGGTTGCCGGCGCGCCGCGTGCGGTTGCCCAATGGCTTGCGTTCGCCAAGACACACAAGCCCGGCGATGGCCAGTTGATCACCCCGGCCAGCCTGCAACAGCGCATGCGCAGCGTGTTTGCCCGCGCCAGTGCCTTTCTGCGCCTGGCCGCGCTGTTGGCGGCCTTGCTGGCCGGTGTCGCCATCGCGCTGGCAGCGCGCCAGTACGCGCGTCGCAAGGCCGACGAAGTGGCCCTGCTGCGTGCGCTGGGCATGCCGCGCCGCCAGATCGGCAGCCTGCTGGGTCTGGTGATGACACTGCTGGCCGTGCCGGCGGTGGTGGCCGGCGCCTTGCTGGCGCTGGGCCTGTCGCAACTGGCGTGGCTGGCCGCCGGCCACCTGCTCGGCCCGGCGCCCACCAGCCTGCCGTTGACCCCGGTCGTGGGCGCGGCGGTCATGGGGCTGGTGGTACTGGCAGGCTTCGCGTTGCCCCCGCTGGTGCGGCTGTCGCGCCTGCCGCCGGTGGCGGTATTCCGCCGCCAACTGGAACGTGCCGACTGGCGCGACCAGGCGTGGTACGCACTGCCGCTGGTGGTGGCGTTCGGGCTGATCTGGCTGCAAAGTCCCTCGCTCACCATGGCCGGCATCCTGGCTGCCTGTCTGGCCGGGGTCGGCGTGCTGGCCATGGGGCTGGCGACGGCGGCAGTGTGGTTGTTGCGGCGCCTGACACGACGCGCCCACCCGTCCCTGCGCCTGGGCCTGGCGGCGCTGGCGCGGCGCCGGGGCCTGAGCGTGTTGCAGTCCACGGCACTGGCGCTGGGTCTGACCGCGCTGCTGTTGCTGGGCGTAGTCGCGCCGGCATTGCTGGGGAGCTGGCGGCGTGAACTGCCGCCCGATACCCCCAACTGGTTCGTGATCAATCTGCAAAACAATCAGCGTACCGGCTTCGAACGCATGCTCGGGAACCTCGGCGCCACCGGACTCAACATGGCGCCGGTCGCGGTCGGCAAGCTGGCCGCGATCAATGGCCGTCCCGTCGACAGCATCGCATTTGCCGATCCGCGCACACGACGTTTCGCCGAGCGTCAGTTGCGGCTGTCCTGGAGCGGCGTCCTGCCACCGTCCAATCGCATCGTCGCCGGCCGCTGGCACGGCCCGGACCCGCCAAGCGCCGAGGTGTCGGTCGACGAGCTGTGGCGCGACCGCTTTCATCTGAAGCCGGGCGACACGCTGGGCTTCGACGTCGGCGGGGAGACCATCACTGCGCACGTCGGCAGCATCCGCAAGGTGGACTGGAGTTCGTTCCGGGTCAATTTCTTCCTGTTGCTCGACCCGGCCCACGCGCAACGCCTGCCGCACACGTGGCTGGCCAGCTTCTACCTGCCGGCGGCGCATGCCGATCAACTGGCGACCCTGACCGGTACCTACCCCAATCTCAGCCTGATCGACGTGAATGCGCTGCTCAACCGCGTCCGCGGCATCGTCGGCCAGGTCGCCGCCGCGATCCGCTGGGTGCTGGGTTTCAGTCTGCTGGCCGGGGCCCTGGTGCTGGCCGCCGCGCTGTCAGCCACCCAGCGCGAACGGCGACACGAGGCGGCGCTGCTGCGCACCCTGGGCGCACACCGCGCGCAACTTCGGCTGGCGGCGGCCTGCGAATTCGCCCTGCTGGGCTCGATTGCGGCATTGACCGCAGCCGCCGGCGCCATCGGTGCCGGCGCCTGGCTGGCGCGCACCGTGTTCCACATCCACCACTTCCTGCCGCCGCTTGCGCCTGTCATCGGCACCGCCGCGGCCGCCGCGCTGATCGTGATGCTGCTGGGGCTGGCCGGCACCCGGCGCGTCGTGCGCACCTCGCCGCTGGCGCTGCTGCGCCACGGATGAGGCACCAGCGCAACGTCGCGATGCGGGCTACGACTTGCCCTTGGCCAGCGGCAGGTCGGCGCGCTGCCAGGCGTTGATGCCGCCGGCGAGCGTGGCGACGTTGGTGAAGCCGGCCTTGACCAGGCGCCGCGCGGCCTTGCCCGATTCCATGCCGTTGCGGCACACCGTCACCACCGGGAGATCCCTGGCCTTGGCCAGCTCCTTGCTCTCGGGGTCGAACTGGCTGGGCGGAACGTGCTTCGAGCCGGTGATGTGGCCCTTCTGGAAGTCGGCCACCGCGGAAAGATCGATCACCAGCGGCGAGCCGCGGTTGATCATCTGCACCAGTGCGCCGGGCGTCAGCTCGCGGAAGCCCCGAAAGCGGCGTGAGACTTCCAGTCCGATCAGGGCCAGGACGATCACGACGAACGCCGCCACCAGCAGGAAATGATTTGCGGCGAATTGCGGCAGGCGCGTCAGGAATTCGTGCATCGAGGCAGGTTGGTCGGGCGGAAACCCCGCATTATCCGCGAACACGCTGCATCATGCACCCGCACACGGCCGGCAAGGCACGCGGGCGGGCTGCCCGGTCGACCAGGCACGCATGCTTCGGGCCACAGGTCACTGCGCGTTGTCCGGGGAGATGTCCGGCAGGCCGGTCTCCAGCCACCAGTGCCTGGCCTCGGCATCCCAATGCCAGGTCTGGTGGTCCATGATGGTGTACACGCGCTGGCTTTGATTGACGATCAGGCGGATCGCCGCGGACTGCTCGATGGTATCGGGGCCGGTCGCGACCGGCCCGGGCGTGTCGTACTCGGCCACGCGCACGGTGTTGTACAGCGCTTTTTGCTGCGGCGTGAGCGGATGCGCCGCGCGCACCGCCGGATCGACGTACGACCACGCGCTCTGGAAGCCACCCCAGCGCAATGCCGCGGCGTAGCCTTCGAGCGTCTGGTCGCGCAGCTTTTCCCGGTTGTGGTGCTGGACGGCGGCGCAACCGGCCAGCAGCAACATCGCGCAACCAGCAATGGCGATTCGGCGCATGTCGGAGTCCTCGCAGCGGTCAGTGGCACGATTGTGCCCGATCGATCACCGTCACGCGCGCCTTTTCGCGAAAAAGCGCGCATCCAGGGTGGCCGCCGCCCGCTGCCGGCCCGCGATTTCGCAGACCACGTCGGCACGGCCCTTGCCGCGCTCGCGCAGCGCGACGACCAGCGCATCCATCGCGCCGGGTTGCTCGAACCGGGCCACCCCGCGCAGCGTATCCCAGACCGGCTCGTGATAGCGCAGTTGCGAATCGCCGATGTACAGGTCGCAGTCGAGCTGCCGCGCGCGCAGGCCCAGCTCGATCAGGCCCCAACCCGCCAGCGTCAGCAGCGAGGCCATGCTGCCGCCGAATGCGCAACCCTTGTCGTTGATGTTGGGCGCCAGCGGCGCGGTCATTTCCAGCGTGTCGCCGGTGTAGCGTGGCACCCGCAGGCGCATCGCGCGTGCCAGGGGGATGCGTTGAAGGATGTCCGTTTCCAGCCGTGCGGCAGCGGCGGCGCAATCATCGGTGGTCATCGTGCCAGTGTGGCGCCGCACACGCGGCGCGACAAGCCGCGATCACGCTGCCCTATCATCCGGGGATGGCATCAACCCTTGCCGGCACCACCATCGTCATCACGCGTCCGGCGGGCACCGGCGCCCCGCTGGTCCGCGGCGTGCGCGCGCTGCGCGGCACGCCATTGCTGCTGCCGGGCTCCAGCCTGCGCGCGCCGGTCAATGAAGATGCCGCGCGCGGTGCACTGCGCGATGCGCTGGCTGGTGACGTCGCGATCTTTGTCAGCCCCGCCGCGGTACGTTGGGCCCGGCGCCTGGCGTCGCTGCGCGGGCCGGCGCACGTGCTGGCGCCGGGCGCGGGAACGCTGCGTGCGCTGCGTCGCGCCGGCGTCACTCACGCCCGCGCACCCGCGCGCGAGGACAGCGAAGGCATCCTGTCGCTGCCGGCGCTGCAACGGGTCCGCGGGCAGCGCATCGGCATCGTGGGCGCCGCGGGCGGCCGCGGCCTGCTGGAACGCGAGCTGGCCGCGCGCGGCGCCCGCGTCGGCAAGGCACACGTCTACCGACGCCTCCCCGCGCGCCTGGACCGGCGCCACGCCGACGCGCTGCGACGCTGCGCCGGGCAACCGCTGTACGTGCTGGTCACCAGCGCCCAGGCCCTGGCCAACATCCTCGCGGCCCTGCCCGACGACGCCGCACGGGTGCTGCGCTCGGGCCATGCCGTTGTCAGCAGCGAACGCCTTGCCGCAAAGGCCCGCGCAGCCGGATTCCGCGGCCTCGTGCGTGCCCGCTCGGCGCACGCCGGAGACCTGCTAGCGGCGGTCGCCGCGGCGCGGAGCCGGCGGGGTTCCCTGCTAGCATGACAACATGACCGAAGATACCGAAAACGCGGCCGAATCGCCCGAACCGGACAAGCCGCGGACCCCCGGTGTCGCGCTGGCCGGCATCGCCATCATCGTCGCGCTGGTTGCCCTGGCACTGGCCGGCTGGAGCACGTGGCAACTGACCCGCGCGCGGCACGCCGACGCAAGCGTGCACAAGCAGGCCGCCGCACAGGTGGCCGAGCTCAAGGCGCAGCTTGCTGCCCAGGACACGCGCGCGCAGGCCGGCAAGAGGCACATGGACACCCTGGAGTCGAACCTCGACGACCTGCACTCGACGGTCAAGGGCCTGGCGCTTCGCACCACCAACCTGGAAACCGCGGTGGCCAGCCTCAACGGCCGGCAGCAATCGGCGCACGACAGCCTGCTGCTCGATGACGCGGAGTTGCTGCTGCGCACCGGCCAGCAGCGCCTTGAACTGTTCCACGATGCCGGCGGCGCGCTCAAGGCCTACGACCAGGCCATCGCGGTCCTGGGCCAGGTCCAGAACCCGGCCTATGCGCCGGTCCGGTCCAGCGTGGTCACCGAACGCGACGCCCTGGCGGCCGCCGCGCCCGCGTCGCGGCAATCGGCGCTGGATGCACTGTCGGCGCTGCGCGGCAAGGTCGCAACCTTGCCGCTGGCATCGGCCGAGCCGTCCGCGGCGTCTTCCGCCCCGAAGCACAAGCCCGGCTTCTGGGCACGCGTGGGCCACGCGTTCAGCGGCATCGTCAAGGTTTCCCATGACACCGGCAGCCATGCCGTGCCCGGGGTCGACGCGCAGTTCGCGCGCCAGGCGCTGGCGCTGGACCTGGCCCAGGCGCAGGAAGCCCTGCTTGCCTTCGACGACGCCACCAGCCGCCGCGCCCTGAAGCGCGCCGACGAATTGCTGGCGACGCAGTTCAACGGCGACGATGACGCGGTCCGGTCGGCCCGGGCGCGCATCGACGGCCTGCTGTCCCGGCCGCCGCCGGGCAAGCTTCCGCAACTGGGCGGCGCACTGGCCCAGTTGCGCAGCCTGCGCGCCAGCCAGCCCCCGGCGACACCGGCGCCGGCCACCACCGCGCCGGCCGCGGCCGCCAGCACCGGAGGAGCCCAACGATGAAAGGCAAGCGCTGGTTCATCCTGGCCATCATCGTCATCGTGCTCGCGGCCATCGCGTTCGTGTGGTTGTCGAGCGATCCCGGTTACGTGCTGATCCGGTTCCGCGGCTGGCGCATCGAGGCCACCGTGGTCGGCGCGGTGGCACTGCTGATCGCTGCCTGGATCGCGATCGGAATCATCTGGTGGCTGCTGCGCTGGCCGTTCGGTGCGCTTTCGCGCCGGCACCGCCGCATCAGCCACGAGCGCCTGCGCGACGGCCTGGTGGCGCTGGCCGAAGGCCGCCACGTCGAGGCGGCACGCACCTTGCACCGCGCCGCGCAGTTCGCCTCGTTGCGTTCCCCCGCGCTGCTGGCCGCGGCCGAGGCCGCGCACCGCCACGGCGACACCACGCGCGCACTGGAATCGCTGGACGAAGCCGCGCAGCATGCGCCCGAGGCCGCGCGCATCCTGCGCGCACGCATCCTGCGACGCGACGGGCGTGCCGGCGAAGCGCTGCAATTGCTGGAACCGGGTGCCGAGGCCGGCAAGCTGCCGCCCGCGGGCTGGTACGAATACGCGCGCGCGGCGCTCGCCACCGGGAAGCCGGAAAAGGCACGCGCAGCGCTGGAACCGCTGCGCAAGTCCGACATGCTGGGCAGCGCCGAACACGCCGCGCTGGTCGGCGACGTGCTGGGCAGTTCACTGCGCGCTGCGCCCGATGCCGAAGCGCTGACCGCGGCCTGGAAACGCGCGACCCGTGCGCAGCGCCAGATGCCCGTATTGCTGGAAGCCTACACGCGCAGGGCGGCCGAACTCGATGCCATGCACGACGCGCTGGACGCCATCGAGGACGCGCTCAAGCGCGAATGGAACCCGCAACTTGTCGAGACCTACGCCACTGCCACGCCGCCCGGGCAGGCCGCCGCGCGCCTGCGCAACGCAACCCGCTGGCTGGACGCGCATCCCGACGACGACACCTTGCTGCGCGCCCTCGGCGTACTTTCCATGCGCGCGTCGGATCCGCGCGAGGCGTGCGAATACCTGGTGCGCGCGCTGACGGTCAAACCGACCGCCGCGAGCTGGGCCGCGCTGGGCGACGTGCAATCGGCCTCCGGCGAGAACGAGGACGCCATCCGCTGCTACGCAAACGCCTGGAAATGCGCACAGGGCGAGGAAGTCGCGCCCGCACCCCGGGAGGCCGGCATCGACACCAGCCGGTTTGCGCTCGAGGAACGCGACGAACACGGCATGCCGCGGCTGCCCGGCGAGTCCGCCCCGGCCCGCTGAACCGCCATGGCGATCTGGAAGCAGGCCACCGACCTCGCGGCCCTCAACGCCTGGCGCGACGGCACGCTGCTGCACGCACTCGACATCCGCTTCACCGAAGTCGGCGACGACTACCTCACCGGCACGATGCCGGTCGATGATCGCACCCACCAGCCCTACGGCATCCTGCACGGCGGCGCATCGGTGGCGCTGGCCGAGACGCTGGGATCGAGCGCCGCGATGCTGTGCTGCGAGGATGACCAGGCGGTGGTCGGTCTTGCCATCAACGCCAACCACCTGCGCGCCGTGCGCGAAGGTACCGTCACCGGCACCGCGCGCCCCGTGCACATCGGGCGCAGCACCCAGGTGTGGGAGATCCGGATCGAGGACGCCGAGCGCAAGGCGGTGTGCGTCTCGCGCCTGACCCTGGCCGTGATCCCGCGCCGCGCGGTCGCGCCACGCAAGTAACGCCCCCAAAAGCCATCCCCCTCATTCCCCCTTCGCAAGCGAAGGGGGAGGCAGATCACCCCCTTCGGAACGAAGGGGGTCGGCGCGACAGCGCCGGGTGGATGCCGGACGAAGCGAAAGCCATCCCCCTCGATCCCCCTCTGCAAGCGAAGGGGGAGGCAAATCACCCCCTTCGGAACGAAGGGGGTCGGCGCGACAGCGCCGGGGGGATGCCGGACGAAGCGAAAGCCATCCCCCTCGATCCCCTTCGCAAGCGAAGGGGGAGGCAAATCACCCCCTTCGGAACGAAGGGGGTCGGCGCGAAGCGCCGGGGGGATGCCGGGCGAAGCGAAAAGCCATCCCCCTCATTCCCCCTTCGCAAGCGAAGGGGGAGGCAAATCA
>CAZAXF010000015.1:0-53730 GCA_964489055.1 uncultured Rhodanobacter sp.
CGCTGACGCAGCCGGTTTCGACCCCCTTCGTTCCGAAGGGGGTAACTTCCGCTCCGCTGCGTTCCGAAGGGGGTAACTTCCGCCCCCTGCGCTCCGAAGGAGGCAACTTCGACCTCCCCCTTCGCCTGCGAAGGGGGATCGAGGGGGATGGCTTCCAACGCTCTGCTCCCCTCTCCCTCCGGGGCGATTGAGGGTTCGGTCTGGGCCTGGACGGACGACCCTTGCTGCCGAAACCGCATCCCCCCGAAACCGGCCGCTGACGCAGCCGGTTTCGACCCCCTTCGTTCCGAAGGGGGTAACTTCCGCTCCGCTGCGTTCCGAAGGGGGTAACTTCCGCCCCCTGCGCTCCGAAGGAGGCAACTTCGACCTCCCCCTTCGCCTGCGAAGGGGGATCGAGGGGGATGGCTTCCAACGCTCTGCTCCCCTCTCCCTCCGGGGCGATTGAGGGTTCGGTCTGGGCCTGGACGGACGACCCTTGCTGCCGAAACCGCATCCCCCCGAAACCGGCCGCTGACGCAGCCGGTTTCGACCCCCTTCGTTCCGAAGGGGGTAACTTCCGCTCCCTGCGTTCCGAAGGGGGTAACTTCGGCTCCGCTGCGTTCCGACGGAAGCAACTTCGACCTCCCCCTTCGCTTGCGAAGGGGGATTGAGGGGGATGGCTTTTCGCCCCCGCGCCTGCGGCGCCATCATGGGCAACGTCATGATCCCCACCAGACCATCCCTGCCCCGCAACGTGCGGCTGCTGATCGGGATGCGCGCCGCGCGCAGCCTAGGGCAGGGTGCCATGGTGGCGGCCTTTGCGCTGTACCTGCACGCGCTGGGCTGGACCGCAACCGCGATCGGCGCGGTGCTGATGGGCGCGTTGCTGTTCGGCACCCTGCTGACCATGATCGTGGGGCCGTTGAGTGATCGCGGCGGCCGGCGCCGGTTCCTGCTCGGATACGACCTGGCCCAGGCGCTCGCCGCAGTGGTTGCGATGTACACGACGACCCCGTGGCTGCTGGTCGCCGCGGCCGTGGTCGGTGCGTTCGGTCGTGGCGCCAACGGCTCGGCCGGCGCGTTCTCGCCCGTGGAACAGGCCTGGCTTGCGATCGAACTGCCGATGCAGCGTCGCGGCAGCGTGTTCAGCACCAACAGCGCGGTTGGCCTGATCGGGATGGGCGTGGGCGCACTGCTGGCCGCACTGCCGGCATGGTGGATGGGCCACGCGATGGACGCGGCCGATTACCGCCTGCTGTTCGTGCTGCCGCTGGTCGGTTCGTTGACGAGCTTCATCCTGATGTGGCTGGCGCGCGAACCGGCCGTGGTCGCCCACCGCGAATCGCCCGACCCCGCCTCGCGGAACCTGCGTCGCATCGAAAACCGCCTGCTGGCGAAACTGGTGCTGGCCAATTCACTGAACGGCCTTGGCATCGGCCTGGTCGGACCGCTGATCGCCTACTGGTTCGCGATCCGGTTCAACCGCGGCCTGGTCGACATCGGACCGGGCCTGGCGCTGGCGTTCGTCGTCAGCGCCGGCGGCTCGTTCCTCGCCGGCGCGATCGCGCGCCGCCACGGCATCATGCCCACGGTGATCTGGATGCGCGGCATCGGTGTCGCACTGCTGGTGGCGATGCCGCTGGTGCCGTGGTTCTGGCTGGCGATGGTGCTGTACATCGCGCGCGGCGCCGCCAACCGGGGCACCGGCGGCGTGCGCCAGGCGCTGGCCGCGGGCCTCACGCGGGTCGAGCGGCGCGGGCTGGCATCGAGCCTGCAGAACATCTCGATCCAGTTGCCACGCGCGGTCGGCCCGGTGATCGGTGGCGCGCTGTTCCACGCCGGCCACCTGGTGCTGCCGTTCCTTCTGGGCGCCGCGCTGCAGCTCGGCTACCTGATTCTGTACGCGCGATTCTTCAGCCACACCGAGGCCGCGAGAATCCGCGAGGCCTGACCTTACCCCTTTCGCAATGAAGGGGTGAGAACTGTCGTTTGCGAACTGTCGGCGGCAGTTCGCGGCAGTTCGAACGCCCGAGGCAGGACGCAGAGGGCCGGGCTGCCTGACGAGCGCTGGATGCGCGAGCTTGGCAACGGCGCGAAGCGCCGGGGGGATGTCGGGCGGAGCGAAAAGCCATCCCCCTCATTCCCCCTTCGTTCCGAAGGGGGAGGCGAAGTACGCAGGTCCGTTACAATGGGCGGATGTTGCAGGCCCCGGCGGCCGATACGAGGAGTGTCGATGAAGATTCTGGTTGGATACAAGCGCGTGATCGACTTCAACGTGCGCGTCCAGGTGAAACCCGACGGCACGGGCGTGGTCACCGACGGTGTCAAGCTCTCGCCCAATCCGTTCGACGACATCGCGCTGGAAGAAGCCCTGCGCCTGCGCGAAAAAGGCGTGGCCGACGAGGTCGTGATCGCCACCATCGGGCCCGCCGACGCCCAGCCGCACCTCCGCAACGGCCTCGCGATGGGCGCCGACCGTGCCATCCACGTGACCACGCCCGACGCGGTGCAGCCGCTGGCCGCCGCGCGCACCTTCCTGAAACTGGTCGAAAAGGAACAACCGGAACTGGTGATCCTGGGCAAGCAGGCCATCGACGACGACTGCAACCAGACCGGCCAGATGCTGGCCGCGCTGTGGAACCGCCCGCAGGCCACCTTCGCCAGCGAACTGAAGGTCGAGGGCGACAAGGCCACCGTGACCCGCGAGGTCGACGCCGGCCTGGAAACCATCGAGGTCGACCTGCCCGCCGTGGTCACCACCGACCTGCGCCTGAACGAGCCGCGCTTCATCAAGCTGCCCGACATCATGAAGGCCAAGCGCAAGCCCATCGATACCATCGAGCTTTCCAGCCTCGGCATCGAGAACGGCGGCGAAATCAAGACCACCAGCTACGCCCCGCCCCCCAAGCGCTCGCGCGGGGTGATGGTCAAGGATGTCGCCGAACTGGTCGGCATGTTGAAACAGAAGGGCTTGGTGTGAATCGGCCACGGACCAATCCCGCGCACCGATTTCTCAGACTCGTCATTCCGGGGCCGGTCGCGGACTCACCGCGAACGGAACCCGGAATCCAGTTGTCCAGCGGCTGAAGAGTTGAGAGATGGATTCCGGTTTCTGCCCGCGAAGACGCGGGCAGCCCCGGAATGACGAAATACAAAAGTGGATGGCAGTTGCCACACTTCAAGCAGGAAGGACAACCCATGAGCAAAATCCTGATCGTCGCCGAACACCTCAACGGCGAACTCAACACCTCGACCGCGCGCTGCGTGAGCTGCGCGCGCGAGATCAAGGCCGACGCCATCGACGTGCTGGTGCTTTCCGATGCGCCCGACGCCGTGGCCGCCGAAGTCGCGAAGCTGGAGGGTGTGACCAGGGTCCTGACCGTCACGCGCGACGAGAACGCGAACGCGCTGGCGGCAGTGCTGGCGCCGCAGATCGCCGCGGCCGTGAAGGATGGCTACTCGCACCTGCTGCTGCCCTCGACCACCTTCGGCAAGGACGTCACGCCGCGCGTGGCCGCATTGCTGGGCGTGGGCCAGGTCAGCGACATCATGAGCGTGGAAGGCGCCTATACCTTCATGCGTCCGATCTACGCCGGCAACGCCATCACCACGGTGGAGGCGCCGGATGACGCCATCCTGGTCGGCACGGCGCGCACCGCGTCGTGGCCCGCGACCGGCGAGGCCGACAACGCCGCGCCGATCGAAGCGCTGTCGGTCGAGGCCACACTGCCCTCGCACACCCGCTTCGTGGAACTGCAGCAGGCCGACAGCGAACGCCCGGACCTGCAAAGCGCCGCGCGGGTCGTATCCGGCGGGCGCGGCGTCGGCTCGAAGGAAAAATTCGACCTCATCTACCAGCTCGCCGACAAGCTGCACGCGGCCGCCGGCGCCTCGCGCGCCGCGGTCGATGCCGGCTACTGCCCCAACGACATGCAGGTCGGCCAGACCGGCAAGATCATCGCACCCGAGCTCTACATCGCCATCGGCATTTCCGGCGCCATCCAGCACCTCACCGGCATCAAGGACGCCGGCACCATCGTGGCCATCAACAAGGACGCCGACGCCCCGATCTACGAGGTCGCCGACATCGGCCTGGTCGGCGACCTGTTCAAGATCGTGCCGGAGCTTCAGACGGCGCTCTGAAAGCGCAAATCCGCGGCCGGCCGCCACGGCCGGTTCGGCCGATCGCCGGCGGCGATCGGCTACAATTTCCGCGTACTCCGATCTGGACCCGGCATGTCGAACGACACCCCGTTGTGGATCCCCAGCCCCGAACGCAAGGAAAGCGCGAACCTGCATCGCTTCGTGCGCTTCGTCCATGACGCCACCGGCAACGCCGACATCGGCAGCTATGCCCCCCTGTACGACTTCTCGATCCGGCAGCCGGCGAAGTTCTGGTCCCTGGTGTGGGAGTTCTGCGGCATCCGCGCCAACGGCGATTTCGAGCCGGCGCTGGTCGACGGCGACAAGATGCCGGGCGCGCGCTGGTTTCCCGACGTCAAGCTGAACTTCGCCCAGAACCTGCTGCGCTTCAAGGACAACCGGCTGGCGATCGTCTTTCGCAACGAGTGGGGCCACCAGCGCGAATACACCTATGCGCAACTGCACGGCGAGGTCGGCCGCGTCGCCCACGCGCTGAAGGGCGCGGGCGTGGTGGCCGGCGACCGCGTCGCGGGTTACCTGCCCAACCTTCCCGAAACCATCATCGCGATGCTGGCCGCGACGTCCCTGGGCGCCACCTGGTCCTCGGCCTCGCCCGACTTCGGCGTCAACGGCATCGTCGACCGCTTCGGCCAGATCGAGCCGAAGGTGCTGTTCTGCGCCGACGCCTACGCCTACGGCGGCAAGCGCTTCGACTGCCTGGCCAAGGTCCGCGACGTGCTGGCGGCGATTCCCTCGATCGAGCGTTGCGTGGTGATCCCCTACTCCGGCGACGCCCTGCAACTGGACGGGGTGCGCGACGCGCTGAGCTGGGACGACTTCGTCGGCGGCGAGGACCACGCGCCCGAATTCGTGCCCATGCCGTTCGACCATCCGCTCTACATCATGTATTCCTCGGGCACCACCGGCAAACCCAAGTGCATCGTGCACGGCGCCGGCGGCACCTTGCTGCAGCATCTCAAGGAACTGGTGCTGCACACCGACCTCAAGCGCGAGGACCGCATCTTCTACTACACCACCTGCGGCTGGATGATGTGGAACTGGCTGGTCTCCAGCCTGGCCGTGGGCGCCACCGTGGTGCTCTACGACGGCGCGCCGGCGTACCCGGACGGCAACGTGCTGTGGAACCTCGCCGACGAGGTCGGCATCTCGATTTTCGGCACCAGCGCCAAGTGGATCGACGCCACCGCCAAGATGGGCGTGAAACCGCGCGAAACCCACAAGCTGCACACGCTGAAGACCATCCTTTCCACCGGCTCGCCGCTGGCGCCCGAGAGCTTCGACTACGTCTACCGCGACGTGAAGGACCGCGTGCTGCTGGCCTCGATTTCCGGCGGAACCGACATCGTTTCGTGCTTCGCGCTGGGCAATCCGCTGCTGCCGGTGTACCGCGGCGAGCTGCAGTGCCGCGGCCTCGGCATGAAGGTGGTGATCCTGGACGAGAACGGAGAACCGGTGCGCGGCCAGCCCGGCGAGCTCGCCTGTGCCGCGCCGTTCCCGTCGATGCCGGTGAAATTCTGGAACGATCCTGACGGCAAGCGCTACCACGCGGCCTATTTTTCCAAGGTGCCCGGCATGTGGTGCCACGGCGACCGCGCCGAACTCACCGCGCACGACGGCATCATCATCTACGGTCGATCGGATGCCACCCTGAACCCCGGCGGCGTGCGCATCGGCACCGCCGAAATCTACCGCCAGGTCGAGCAACTGCCCGAGGTGCTGGAATCGGTGGTGGTCGGCCAGCGCTGGGAAGGCAGCGAACGCATCGTGCTGTTCGTGCGCCTGCGCGAAGGCCAGGAACTGGACGACGCACTGCGCGCGAAGATCAAGAAGCAACTGCGCGACAACGCCAGCCCCCACCACGTACCAGCAAAGATCCTGCAGGTGACCGACATCCCGCGCACCATTTCCGGCAAGATTTCCGAGCTGGCGGTGCGCGCGGTGATCCACGGCGAAGACGTCAAGAACACCGACGCGCTGGCCAATCCCGGGGCGTTGGAGCTGTACGCGGCAGCACGCGAACTTCTGGCGACCTGACCAAGTCGCGTCCGGTGCCCCGCCGCAGCGGCAGATCCAGTCAGCGGGCCGGCCGAATCCCGGACTAACCCGCTGCCGTGCCCGCAAGCGGCCTGCGCGGCGGAAACGCCAGCTCGAAGTTGTGGGTCTGCAGTGACAGGTTGGGGTTGTAGGCGGGGTCGTCACGCAGCGCGGCGCCCCAGCGTTGCTGCATCAGCGCCACCTCGGCCCGTGACCGTTCCAGCTTCTCCAGCGTGTCGTCCAGACCGCGCGACGCGGATTCGTGGTGGTACAGCTCCGCAAACGGCGTCCACACGTTGCGATACCCACGCTCGCGTACGCGCAGGCAAAAATCGATGTCGTTGAAGGCAACGGGCAGGCGTTCGTCCAGTCCCCCGACTTCATCGAAAACGGTTCGGCGTACCACAAGGCAGGCGCCGGTAACGGCCGAGAGATTCTGTGCGACCAGGCCGCGCCCACCGTGGCCCGGATAACCACGTGGCATTCTGCAGTGGATGTGTCCGGCAAGGCCCAGCATCCCGAGCAGCACCCCGGCGTGCTGGATGGTGTCATCGGGGTAATAGAGCATCGCGCCGACCGCGCCGGTATCCGGACGCAGCGCGAAACCGGCCATTTCCCCCAGCCAGTCCGGGGTGATCACTTCGATGTCATTGTTGACCAATCCCAGCAATGCACCATCGCACTCCCGCGCGGCCCAGTTGTTGATGGCCGAGTAGTTGAACGGCGCGTCGTAGCGCAGTACGCGAACGCGCTTCCGCGATCCGAGTTTCTCCAGGTATGCGAGCGCCGCAGGGTCGCTTGACTGGTTGTCGACCACGATCAACTCGAAATCCGGGTAGCTGGATTTGGCGAGGATGCTTTCCACGCACATTTCCAGCAGGTCTGCGCGATCGCGCGTGGGAATGATCAGGCTGACTTTCGGCGCCGGTTCGGGCACGGGCCAGCGCACGCGATGCAGCCCCGGCGGCCGGTCACCGGGCACCATCATCGCGCCGGTACCCATGCGCGAAAGTTGGTCGGCCACCGCGCGTGCGCCTGCCATGTCGGCGTCGCGGCCCTTTTCGCCAGAACCCGCGGCGGCATGCAGGTGGCAGAGGATCTCGGGGACATGCCGGATCTGGTCCGGCGCGAGCCTTTCTGTGCAGCGCAACAGCAGATCGTAGCGGTGGCAAGGCTCGAAACCCGGTCGGAATCCACCCACCTCGCGCGCCAACCGGGTGCGGATGACGACGATGTGGCCGACGTAGTCCTGACTGCGCAACAGGTCGGGGTTCCAGTCGGGCTTGAAGCGGGGATCGAGCCGGTGGCCATCGCCGTCGCACCTGTCCTGGTCCGAGTACACCAGCGATGTCTCCGGATACGCCAGCAGCGCTTCAGCCACGCACAGCACGGCATGCGGACGCAATTCCACGCCATGATCCAGCGGCAGCACGTAGTCATGTCGCGCCATCGTCAACGCAACGTTGAATGCTTCCGCGCCCCCCCCGGAAAGCCCGTGGTGCTTGACGCGCACGCGTGCATCGCGCTGCGCGTATTCGGACAGCACCGCCGCGACATGCGGTGCCGACGAGGCATCGTCGACCACGCAAAGCTCCCAGTCCCCGCGGGCCTGGTCGAGCACACCGTCGAGGCATCGGCGCAGCGCCTGCTCTGAAGCATCGCGCAGCGGCAGCAGGATGGATACGGCCGCACCGCGACCCTCCAGGACTTCGGCGCGCGTCTTGAATTCGGCGCGTTCAATCGGGCCGATGGTGTCGTACTTGCGGGTCCAGATTTCATAGTCGCCGAGGCCCGGCGGGCGCAGTCGCCGCCGATAGTCGGCATACAGGTCATCCGTCGCGCGCTTGCGGCCAACCCGCATTGCGCCGCGTGCCCAGGCCCAGGCACGGCCTGCACGACCGGGACCGCGCGGGTCGGGGCAGGGTCCGCCCAGCATGTGGCGCAGGGCACGAATCCGCGAGATGCGGCGCAATTCGAACCCGTGCATCTGGAATCGTACCGGGGTGATGCTGGGGTAAAACGCCAGCGAATCGACATCGTCGTAGAACATCAGCAACGCAACAACGCGGCCCGAACGATCGGGTCCGGGCAGGGTCAATTCGGCACTGGTCAGCGCCGAGCCTTCGACGTAATGCGGGTGAAGGCTGGGCAACAGGACCTTGCCCTCCCTGGCGTGCAGATATCCGCGCAGCTCGTACCAGCCAGGCGCAAGCGACGATCCCGCCTTGCCGAAGTCGAACTGGAAACGCGGGCGTCCGCCGACGGACTCCCAGCAGTCCGGCCCGTCACCCGAATCCGACCGTCGGAGCAATTGGTCGTTCGGCACCGGCACGAGCTCGATGCCGCGACCACTCGTTCCCGCAAATATCCGCCAACGGCCCGCAACCCGGCCGGGACCTTCATCATTTCGCACCAGGAACCTTCCTCCGTCCAGACCCGACATGCACCTTCACGCGTCGACGTTTCGACCGCGTCGCCGCAGCCGGAACATTGTACGGAACCCGGGGCCGGCGCTGGTTCGTTTAGACTACCGACTCGCCCAGAGCAGAGCATCGTGTACGCATGGACCCGAACCTGATCCCGGTCATTCTTTCCGGTGGCTCCGGCACCCGGCTGTGGCCACTCTCGCGCGAGGGATACCCCAAGCAGTTCCTGGCGCTGGCCGACGACCAGTCCATGCTGCAGGCGACCTGGTCGCGCGTGGCCGATCTTGCCGGAACCAACGCGCCGCTGGTTGTGACAAACGAGGCACACCGGTTCATGGTGGCCGAACAATTGCGCCAGGTCGGGTGCACGCCCGATGCAATCCTGCTGGAACCGGCTGGCCGCAATACCGCCCCGGCCATCGCCGCGGCCGCACTGGCAGCCACTTCAAACGGCAGCGATCCCCTGTTGCTGGTACTGCCGTCGGATCACGTGATACGCGACCAACGTGCCTTTCACGCTGCCGTCGAGCAGGCAGCCCCGGCTGCGCGCGACGGCGCCCTGGTCATGTTCGGGATCGTACCGACCGGACCCGAAACCGGCTACGGCTACATCAAGGCCGCCCCGGGTGAAGACATCCACCGGGTCGAACGCTTTGTCGAAAAGCCCGACCCGGCCACTGCCCGGCAATACGTCAGCGACGGTGACTACTTCTGGAACAGCGGCATGTTCCTGTTTGGCGCCTCACGTTTTCTGGAAGAACTGGAACGCCACCGGCCGGACATCCTTGCCGCCTGCCGCGAAGCATTCACCAAGGCCAGGCGCGACACGGATTTTCTGCGCCTTGATCGTGCGGCATTCGAAGCCTGCCCTGCCGATTCCATCGACTACGCCGTCATGGAGAAGACCGATGCCGCGCGCGTGCTGCCCGTGAACCTGGGCTGGAGCGACGTGGGCTCGTGGGCGGCACTGTGGGAAGTCGCCGAACACGATCACGACGGCAATGCCCATCGTGGTGACGTGATGGCGATCGGCTGCCGCGACACTTACGCATGGAGCGAACATCGGCTGCTTGCCCTGATCGGTCTAGAAGGCGTGGTGGTGGTGGACACCGACGACGCGCTGCTGGTGGCGCACAAGGACCGCGTGCAGCAGGTCAAGGACATCGTCGCCCGACTCAAGGATGGCCAGCGCGGCGAAGCCATCCTGCACCGCAAGGTCTACCGCCCCTGGGGCGCCTACGACTCGGTCGACAAGGCCGAGCGCTTTCAGGTCAAGCGCATCACCGTCAAGCCCGGCGCCGCGCTGAGCCTTCAGATGCACCACCACCGTGCCGAGCACTGGGTGGTGGTCAGCGGCACCGCGCGCGTCACCCGCGGTGAGGACGTGTTCCTGCTGCACGAAAACGAATCGACGTTCATTCCGATCGGCACCAGGCACCGCCTCGAAAACCCCGGCAAGGTGCCGTTGGAGCTGATCGAGGTTCAGTCCGGTAGTTACTTGGGCGAGGACGACATCGTGCGGTTCGAGGACGTGTACGGGCGGAGTTCGTCGTAGTGGACCACCTGGAGTCTTCACGGCGTTTGGCGTGCGTTACCTGTCACTCACAGAAACCGAGTAGCGGTTGGGTGAAGTGCTGGATGTCGTCCAACGCGGCCTGTCACGATTCGTCGACACAAGCAGGATGTGGCCGCGATGCTCTTTACCTAGCGTTACCGGAAAATATGCGTCACCAGTGTCGATGACATCCAGCAATTTTACGACCAAGTCGACAAGGGTGCCGCCACCGGCGTCCTGGGGAAAGGAACCTTGCTACCACGTTGCCGCATCATGATCAGGGTAGTTGAAACTGCGCGCGTCGCGGCCGATACCGACGCCCCGATCAGCCAATTGCTCCGGTGCCAAGCTCCATATCCGCGCTATTGCTCGTGCAACGCACTCCGCCGGTGCACTGCAGCATGAGATGGCCGGACGCGCACGGCGCAATATACGCAAAAACCAGGCGTCAGACGACCGCCACCTGGCATAGATGCAGGTATCCCCTGCCATCCAGCCGAACGCGCACGTAACGCGCAGCATCGTCCATCCTGATGAAATAGTTCTGCCCCACGTGATCGGCGACATCGTGCCTGGAAAACACCGTCCGATAAAAGCTGCCGTCGTTACTCAATTCAATGAGAAGATCCTTCGAACGTTGGGCATAACCTATGCGCTCGAATATATATACACCTTTGATCTGAGTGATCTGTTGCAGATCGACTTCCCACCACGGATTCTCCTCCTCTGCGGTATGGAAGAAACTTTCCCTGTCGATGGTGCCGCTGTTTCCCTTGGCTGCGCTGAAGTCCTCGCTGCCCTTATAGAGCGAGCTTTGCCGACTGGGCCGACCTGCGGAAAGTGCGTTGCGCACGGCCCAGCCATAGGCCGGTTTTCTGGCCACGAACAACGCGTTGCCCCACGGGAATTGCGACACGTTCTCAAGATGCACCAAGGCAAAACACTGCGCGTCCAGAAAACGGATGATGTCGCGCACTGTGGTTCCACCCTTGTACAAGGCTTGGTCGGATATTTCCACGTACAAGGCATCGAAATTTGCAAGGCACGAACCGAACCCCCGCAGCACCTTCAAGTCCGCCCCCTAGGTGTCGATCACCGCACAATTGAACTGGCGCGAATCGGGAACTTCATGTTGTAGGAAGGTTTCGATCCTCGTCGTGCGCGTGGTGAAACTACGCGTGTATTCGATCTCCGAACGAAGCTCGGCGTGCAATCCGAGCTCGAACATGCTCGAAGACTCGCCATTGTTGCTTGCGACATGGAACGTGACCTCGCACCCGTCCTCGTCACTGCAGCACGCTTCCACCACTCGCATGTGAGGGTACGTCCCCGTATTTTTCCGGGCGAGACGCGCTACTTCCGGTATCGGCTCGAAGAACAGTACCGGGACGGTCCCCATCTTCGCGTAGGAATGCGCTTCGCGCGCTTCATTGGCGCCGATGTGCAACAAGCCGGAGATCGGAACATTGTATTTGGCGAACGCCTCCAATGGAGTAATCACCCTTTGTCACCGGTACGCATCGATTGATTTACCATGGACGCTTTATGCAGGCGATTACACCCGGATTGTACGAACCATCCGTAGGCATCGCGTAAGCCGTCTTCCAGACCGATGCGCGCCTGCCAGCGCAACGACTTCAGTCGGGACACGTCCAGCAGTTTGCGTGGTGCGCCATCCGGCTTGCTGGTGTCGAACACGAGTCTGCCTGTGAAGCCGGTTACGCGGGCAATCGTTTCAGCCAGTTCGCGAATCGTGCAATCCACGCCCGTACCCACGTTGATGTGGGACAGCATTGGCCGCGTCGCAGCTTGCCATTCCGGGGCCGGAAGCTGCATCACGTGCACGCTCGCGGCGGCCATGTCATCGACATGCAGAAACTCGCGCTTGGGCGTTCCGCTGCCCCATATCACGACCTCTTCAGCGTCAGTCTGCACGGCCTCGTGAAAGCGACGCAACAGCGCGGGGATCACGTGGCTGTTTTCAGGGTGATAATTGTCATTGGGACCATAAAGGTTGGTCGGCATCACGCTGCGATAATCGCGCCCATACTGGCGGTTATAGCTTTCGCACATCTTGATACCGGCGATCTTCGCAATCGCGTATGGCTCATTGGTCGGCTCCAGCGTGCCGGTAAGCAGTGCATCCTCCCGCATTGGCTGTGCGGCCAGTCTCGGGTAAATGCAGGAGGAACCGAGAAAGAGAAGTTTTTCTACACCAGCCTTGTGCGCGGCGTGGATGACATTGCATTCCATCATCAGGTTTTCGTAGATGAACTCCGCTGGGTAGGTATCATTGGCGTGGATGCCCCCAACCTTGGCCGCAGCCAGGTACACCTCATCGATACCAGCGTCGCGGAGGAATGTTTCGACGTCGGCCTGACGCAGCAGATCAAGTTCCGCGCGCGTGCGTGTGACGATCTCCACGTGCGCATCGGCGCCGTGTATAGCGTGCAGACGACGGATGATCGCCGAGCCCACCATGCCCCGGTGGCCACTGACAAAGATCCGACAGCGCGTCTCTCGACCAACCACGATCAGGTCTCTCTCGTCACAGGAATGCTGTAACCGTGCCGCTTCAGCAGCGCATGTCTTTGTGCAACCTGCAAATCAGCGGCAACCATTTCGGCGCACATCTCGCGTGCCGTGACCTCTGGCGCCCATCCCAGCTTGGCGTTGGCCTTGGTCGGATCCCCGAGCAGCGTATCGACCTCCGTGGGGCGGAAGTAGCGTGGGTCAACGGCGACGAGCAAATCGCCGGCTTTCAACGCCGGAGCCTTGTCACCGTTCACGGCCTCAACATACCCTTTCTCGTCGACACCCTCGCCCTCGAACCGCAACGTCAGCCCCAACTCCGCCGCCGACCAGCGTATGAAGTCGCGGACTGAGTACTGGAAGCCGGTAGCAATCACGAAGTCGTCCGGCCGGTCCTGCTGCAACATCATCCACTGCATCCTGACATAGTCTCGCGCATGCCCCCAGTCGCGCAGCGCCTGCAGATTGCCCATGTAAAGGCAATCGTCGAGTCCTTGGGCAATATTGGCTAGCCCGCGCGTAATCTTGCGCGTAACGAAGGTCTCGCCTCGTCGAGGACTTTCATGGTTGAACAGGATGCCGTTGCAAGCATACATGCCGTAGGCTTCGCGATAGTTGACCGTAATCCAGTACGCATAAAGTTTCGCCACACCGTACGGGCTGCGTGGATAAAAGGGCGTCGTCTCCTTTTGTGGCACCTCCCGCACCTGGCCAAACAGCTCGGAGGTGCTCGCCTGATAGAAACGCGTTTTCTTCTCCAGTCCCAGTAGGCGGATAGCCTCGAGCAGACGCAAAGTACCGAGAGCATCCACGTCTGCCGTGTACTCCGGGGATTCGAAGCTCACGGCCACATGGCTCTGTGCGCCCAAGTTATAGATCTCATCTGGCTGGATTTCCTGGACAATGCGGATCAGATTCGTTGCATCCGTGAGATCACCATAGTGCAAGATGAATCTCCGATCGGCGTCCTGTGGGTCGGCCATCAAGTGATCCACCCGCTCGGTGTTGAACGAGGACGCACGGCGCTTGATGCCATGAACCTCGTAACCCTGCTCAAGCAGGAATTCCGACAGGTAGGCACCGTCCTGCCCGGTCACACCCGTAATCAATGCCTTCTTCATCGTATTTCCCGTTGGCGCATCGCGGAGCGCAGCAGCAGGGGCCAGTGCTGTACAGCTACTTCGATGCTTCGAGGTTCAAACTCATGAGCGTCCCGTGCTCCTTGTCCATATGCGGCAAGTAAGCTTGACTGTAATCATCCAGATCCGCGTGCTCGGTTTGGCGCCAATCCCAGGGACGAATTTCCGCAAACCCAGTCTCGCGAAGGACGCGCGTCAGCAGGTCGGCATCGAAGATCATCTTGTGGAAATCATACTCGTCACGTTGGCCCCCGACGCACAATCCAACAACGTCCTCGATTCCGTGCTCAAGGTCTCCGCGCACATAAATCCGGGCCACTGCCGCGAAATCTGGAACCGCGAGCCGCAGGACACCCCCCGGTCGTAGCACCCGAAACCACTCTTTCAACACGCGACGGAATTCGTTCCGCCCGAAATGCTCGAGCACATGGCACGCATAAATCAGATCGACTGTGTTGTCGTCGATTTGCGGAAGCCTGTCGACCGGACCCACGTGGTCGACGTGGTCGTAGGCGAGCGCGTCTACGTGATAGAAGCCTTCAATATGCTTGTTGCCGCATCCAAGATGGAGTTTCATGCGCGCTCCGTACTTACGTGTCCAATTTCGTTCAACGGCCGGTGTCCCACGCGACGCGGTGACCTGGTAACGCGTATTGCCACCGGCTGATGCGCAGTACGTCACGGGTATTCGCACATACGCCCGTGCCGCGGCGCCTACACCAGCAACACGCAATGTCCGCCGTCATCAGATTCATCCCACTGTCGCGGATCTGCCCATCAAGCCCGTAGGCGATACTAAAAGCAATCGATCGTCAAGGCCATCAAGCTTGCAAACGGTGGGCCAGTGCAGATCGGACCTGTGTGGAAGAATGCCGGTAACCTGTACTTGAGAGTTTCGTGTCTCGAATCGCGTCCTTCCGCAAGCCGACATGGACGCGGCCAACATCGCGCTCGAACTGAAGAATCTCGGAGACGGACAGTCCAAAACTCCCAACTTCCATGCCCGTCCGACCTTGGGACGGTTCCTCGAATTGTCGGACAAGGGCGCACGCCGTCCATCGCCGAGATACCGAGTGATGAATTCCGCGTATCGGCCCTTGCGGGCACCGAACTCGGCATAGCCACCAAGCAGCCCGGTCTATCGATCACCGCATCCAGCTACCCAAATTGGTACTTTACCATTGGCCGCTTCTCACGTACATTGCAACTGTTGGCCTTTTCCAGTTGAGGCATCACCTCTCCTCATCAGTGCGTATCGTCAGCCGTGAAAATTGAGCGCCTGGCGAAGATTCGGCTCCCCATAAGCTTTGCAGGGCATGTTCACACGCCCGAATCGGGGCCGCCTCTCGACAACACGACGCCCTTGGTTGAATCGGTACTGGGCCTTGGTCGGGTAACGGCGTGCGTATCGGGCTACTCGATGGCGACTTGACGGCTGCAGCTCGCGCGCGTGACGTTGTCCAGCACCGCGCTGGCCCAGTGAGCACCGCGCACTTCGCACGCGGTCCGGTCAACGAGTCTTCTCAGTGCACCTCAGCTCTTGTCGTCTGTCGCGCACCACTCAGACCATCCGGCCAGCTCAACCCAGCTGAAGCCTCGCCGTACGGCTCATGGTAATAACGCCGCATTCCGATGCTCAAAGCGCCTCCAGCATGCGCCGTGACCATCGCCTGTCATGCGAATCGCCGTTCCGAATTCGCATCGGTCAGATTACCTCTGCGCCGGATTTGTTTTCGCCCAATGATCGTACAAAGTGCGCATGAGCCCATTACCGATCCGATGCCCTTTCAACACGCGTAGCGCAGGAGCCGTACCTTGCTTCGTCACCGACCGGATCACGTAGTCACAAGCCGCCGCGTGGGGGTATCCCTCTTCCGTGGCCCGGCTGAAGGCCTCGAAGTCCTCGACAAGGTTGAATTGCCCCAATGTCTTTGCCGTGAGGATCCGGAAAGCCGGGAGTTTCGGAGACCGTACCTCCATGAACTCGGACTTCAGCAGCTGTGCCAGTATCGCATCACCTTCGTCGAATTTCCCGTTGCGGAAGCAATTGGCGGCGCGCTTGAGCGGATAAAGCTGGTTTTCCGGGTCGTATTGGTACGCCTTGCGCAAGAGCATGTCAGCCTCATCGAAGGATTTCGCGTGACGACCACAGAAATACCCGTACCAGTAAGCAAACGATGTCTGCAACGGATGATACCGGTCCGCGTTTTCGTCGAGGTCCTCGATGGATATCCGAGTCTGCTCACCCGGACTGAAAAAATCAGCAGGATGTTCCACTCGGATTCCCGCGATCCATGATGCCTGCTTCGCGAAACCGCTGCTCCCGGCAACGATCCGCTCACAGCGCGACATGAGGACAATCTCGAACATCGCTTGAACAGTAGATGAAACGAACTTCGGGGCGTGCAAGTCTTCCATGGTCATGGCGCCCGTCACCTTCTTCAAGTACTGCAGCACATCCCTGTCCTGCCCGAAGAGAAGCACCCGGCCTCCGGATTGCGCGATACTCGAGATGATAGCCTTGGCGATAGGCAACGTGACACCCTTGTAGGTGTAATGGACGAGCTTCCTGTAGGCGCCGTAAAAAATGTCGCCACTGCGCAGGTGGACGCCAACACAGTGGGCGGGTATGTCAAGTGACCTTGCCGCACGTATGGCGGCCGCAACGGTTTCATGAAACTCGATCTCATTGAAAACCGAACCCAGATTGAAATCTGGATTCGGGCGCAGTTGCTCAACCAACAGGTCATCAAGATCCAGGCGCGGTGCCAGCCAGCCCGCAAAGTCGGGGTCCTCCGTCTTGCGTACCAGATGCTCTCTGGTAAGCCCCTTGCCACGCACCTCCACGAATCCCTTGCTGTTGAAGTCCGGGATAGAATACCTTGCGATGAAGTCGCTCGAGAAAAACTCCTCCTCTCCGCCTATGGCGTGCAGCGCCTTGTCCACGCCGAGCCTTTCCGCCGAAGAGGTGGGTGGCCAGTGATAAGCAAACTCAAATCCGAGCTGGTGTGCCAGAAACATTCCATTCAGTATTGCGTTCAGACGTTCACCGAGACCATCCTGACGCGCCGCCACTACAATTCTGTTTGTCTTGTCGACTATACCCGTCCGCCTTCCCCGTCGACTTCTTGATTCGATTGCCCGGTCCACAATATCGGTGAACTGCTTCAGCGCACTGGATTGATACTCTTCGGCATCGAATCGCCTGACCGCGACTTTGCCGTCGAGCATCGCGCACATCCCGGTTGCCAGCGACTCCACATTGTTCTCGACCAGCAGGCCGAAGCCACCTTCCAGAATTGTTCGTGGCCCAACGACATCGGTCGAAACCACAGGCTTCCCCAGCGTAAGTGCCTCAAGAACGACGATTCCCTGCCCCTCGTAATCGGATGAAAGCACAAAGAGGTCCAAGCGGCGCAACAACGGATAGGGATTGGCCAATTGGCCAAGCAGTCGAACATCATCTCCTAGCCCCAATTCGTCGACTTGCGATTGCAACGCGCCCCTCAATGGGCCATCCCCCGCGATCACGAGCTTGAACGACACGGCTGTGGTCGACGAATTCAACCTCTTCTTCAGCAAATCGAACGCCCGGACCAACTTGCTGTGACCCTTCTCTGGCGACAGCCTACCGAGCGTTCCGATTACGGTCGCACCACCAAACCACTCTCGTAATCCGGAATCAAGTTCCTCGTTGGACTTCGCGATGATTGTTGCGGGATTCAGTACATTATCACAATAAGCGAACGCGTCTTTGCTAACCGGAAGTAGACTTGATAGGTGACCGCGATTTTTAGCATTCACGCTGCTGGACACGGAAATCAGGCAGTCGTAGTCGGGATACAGCGCAAAAGTGCCCCTCAAGAATGGAAAACGGGTCTCTACTTCGCCTCTCATGTCATTGTGCAAGTAGATGGCCCTTGCTGTCGAATCGTCCGGCCAAAACGCAAGAATAGAGCTCCAGAAATTCACATACCCGTCGAACTGAACAACCATATCGACGTTGGCATACCCAAACGTCCGCTTAGCCTCCGCTTGGTATGCTTCACGATATACCTCGCGCATTGATTCGGAGTAGAAAGAATGTCGGCTGCCAAACCGTTCGGCGACCCATCGCTCTTCCGGACTCCAGTTCGGTATTCCAGAGCGAGCCAGAACCTGTACTGGGCCTGCCAATTCCCTAAATTTCTTTAATCGAGATGTATCCTTCGTAATAGACGCCACGTCGATTGCAATACACGCGCGATATCTGGAGTGGTCCAGCGCGTTGAGTAAATTCACACAGGAATTTGTTATGCCATTGGGAATGAACGCTCCTGCATACATGAGTAGGGAGATACGATCGTCCGTATAGCGGTTGCCTACTTCGCAGCTCTCATCTCCATTGAAAAAGAACCTGACGGCGCGTTCCGTTGCACAGCCATCCTCACGGGGACAGAAGCGTTTGATCGCATACTCGTACGCTGCGCCGTTGGAGATCGGGCGTCCCAGTTCGCGCCGGAGGGCACCCGCAAGCGACTCGCGGGTTCGGCATGTGTGGCCGGGCATGCTTCCAATGTCAAGGTACAAACTACGGTCTTTGGTGTATTGCTCCCAATCGTACCAGTAATAAAGTATTGGCCGCCCGGTCGGCAAGAAATCGACCCAGATGCTTGAGTAATCCGTCACCAACACATCGACTATTGAAAGTAGCTCACAAGTATCAACGTCTCCGGTTACCACGGTAACAGGTAGGTCCAATTCACCGAGCGCCCGTTCCAGGAGATGATGACCTTTGAACAGCAAATGATGATCGCCCTCCGCCATAATCCGAAGGTCCTCGGTGAGACCCTCAACGTCGACGCGGATATCTCCAACGGTTCCCCGCCATGTTGGTGCGTACAGAACCACCTTGGCATCCGCTGGGATGCCGAGTGCCACGCGCAACTCGGCTTTCGACTCAGCAGTAGCGTTGATCAGCCGATCTACTCTGGGGTGGCCAACTTCCGCGATCTTTCCAGTGAATATCCCAGCAATATCATTTCTGCAAATCAGAACGTCGCTCGTGTGCTTGTTGGGACTGAGCACATGCGTGGCCATGAGCAGATTTCGTGCGGCATTCTTGTGCGCCATGAACTCGTCACGGATGTCCTTGCCCAGCCCCTTGATCGGCGTGCCATGCCACGTATTCAGATACTGCTGACCCGGCCGTCGTAGAAACGATGGCATGAAAGTGTTGTTGTTGATCAGATGGCTGGCGGACGCAAGGTATCGTCTGTACAGATCGCTGCCGCGTCTGACGAAAATGACATTCCGAATTGCGCGATACTCGGACGGGATGCTGCATTTGTCATCGACCGACCACACGTGTGTCCAGTCCGAGAAGCCGGACTGCTCGAGAAGGTATTTGAATATTGCAAACGGATTGCAACTCAGCGAGGCGCCGTGGTACGACTCATAGAGAATCGTCCGTGGACGAATGTCGAGTGTTTTTGCGTATTCGTTGTACTCCATGCCGTCCTTGACCGAAACGTCCTCTTCATAACGCTTGCTGTCAACGCCGAACGGCCGCCGCAGGATTCGCGTCTCCCGGAACGCCGCGCATGCCTCCGCGAATCTTCCAGCCTTCGTCAATACGAAGCCCAGTCGGTAGTACCACGCCGGGCGGTGGGGGTTGCTGCGGGCTACGGCGTCGGCGTAGGCCGCGGCAGCACCTGTCCAGTCCCCGCGACGTTCGCGCGCTTCTCCCAATTGATAATGGGGTTCGGCGTGGGTCGCGTCGTACGCCAAGGCCTTGGCGAGCAACTTCTCACTGGGAAATCCACCCAAGTAGTCGTCCAGCCAAGGCGATTGTCGGCCATCGATTCCATCGCCCTCCGGGACTTCGGACGGGCCGCCGGACAAGTTTTGGCGTTCCCGAGTCTGCAGGTAGGCCCTGCAGGCCGCTTCGTGTTCACCGGCTGCCGCCCACGCATAACCGCAACGGTACCACCAGTAAGGCATCAACCTGGCGCTGAACGTGGCGGCGGCGGCGTACGCTTTCGCGGCTTCGCTGAAACGCTCCTGCCTTTCCAGCACAAAGCCGTGCCGATAGTGCCAATATGCGGTATCGAGCTTGAGTGCGATCGCGTTTCGATATGCCCGTTCCGCCTCCGGCCAGCGGTAACACCGGTCATGCGCAAAGCCAACTTTGAAGTGAAGTTCCGCGCACGCGGGTTGCTTGTCCAGTTCGTGCACGTAGGCATCGGCGGCCTCTGGCCAGTAGCCGCGCGCTTGATGGAATACGCCGATACCAAATGCCTTGACGTCCTCGCGCGGATCGCGTGCGATGGCTTCGTCATAGGCCGCTACTGCGCTGTCCGACTGTCCGGCTTTCTCTCGCACATATCCGAGCAGGTAGTACCAGTCCGGGTGGTCGGGGTCCAGGGCAATCGCTTTCTGGTACGCGTCCGCGGCGCGAACATAGCGACTCATCTTCTCCTGTGCCTCGCCGAGATGAAAGAACCAGCTCGCGCGTCCGGCATCGAGCTCGATCGCGGTACTCCAGGACTCGACCGCCTGCCACCATTTGCCTTCCTTCGCCAGCACAGCCGCCAGCCGTGCATGCATCGGCGCGTCATCCCAGTCGATCACCAAGGCACGCCGAAATGCCTCCTCCGCATCGGACCGGCATGACAATCGCGTCAGGATGATTCCCAGACGCGTGTAGCACTCGTGATCTCGGGTGGTGGCGTCCAGCAGCAAGCGCTGGCAGGTGGCGGTAAGGGCTTGCTTGTCCTCCGCGGTCAAACTGTCGACGGCCCGGCGCTCCAGGCCTTCCCGCAAGCCCGTTGACAGGTAGTGGGCCAGTGGATTGGTGGCGAGGTCGTCCGCAAGGTACGTCAACCAGTACCACGCGAGATCGAAATCCGCTGAAGGGTTCCGCAACTCCCCGAAACCGTGGCGGCAGAAATGAACCAAGGGGTTCATGCCGGATCGAGCCACGTCCGGGTTGCTCTCGAGGTAATAGCGGGTATCGAAAAACGCGCAGGGATTGCGGCCCTCTGCCGCGCCGACTTTTAGGTAGTGATCTACGGGCGCCATGCCCGTTGACGTGACGTCGGGGTACGTGGCGCGGTAGTACGCGCTGTCAAAGACGCCGGATTGCGTGATGACCTGGTTGTCGGATCGCTGATCCTGTACCGGTCGGCGTACTGCCTTTCGCCGACGGCTTCCCGCGGAGCTCGACCCCGTGGTCTTGTCCGCCGCAGCCGGCACTGAACTACCGATGCGTCCTTCTTTCAACCCATGTTGGACATAGTGCCGAAATGGATTCATGCCACTTGCGGCAACGTCGGGATTGTTGCGCAGATAGGAGGTCGTGCTGAATTTCCGATTCGGATCACGCCCTTCGGCGGCACCGTGCCGCACGTAGTGTTCGATGGGATCCACACCGGATGCTGCCACGTCCGGGTTTTGCTGCAGATACCAGTTCTTGTCGAACTGCCGGGACGCTTCGAGGACCGCGATGTCCTCAAGCGCCGAATTGGCGACTGCCGACCGGCGACGAACACGGCGTGCGATCCGGCGCAGTATTGACGTCGTGCGCGCGGAGCGTGTGGGGGATGAAGTATCAGCGTTGGTCACGGGCATCTTCCCTGAAAAACCTGAAGGCATGACCGCGCATTGTACAAACAATCAAGAGCATCGATGGGGACTGGACTTTTGACCACTTCGGCCCGGGTCTTCGGATCCCCCTGGCCGCGCAACCATCACGCTGGAACGACCACCGCGACGGGACGAGGATTGCCTAGCGTACCAATGATCTTGGTCCGAAGCCGGCCCGCTGCGACGTCAGCCCGGATTTCCGCAGCGCCTACAGACCGTTCCGGGCCAGCAGTGTCTGCTTGACCGCGGTACTGGAAATGTCCGCCGTGCGGGAAAGATAGCGAACCTCGCACAGATCCTTGAGGAAATCGAACTGCCCGGCCCAGTCGTCGCCGATCACGAACAGATCGACGTTGTACTTGCGCACGTCGTCAGTCTTCTGTTCCCACGCGACCTCGGGAATGACCAGATCGACATAACGGATCGCCTCGAGGGTGGCCTTGCGGTTGGGGTAGTCGAGCAGTGACGACTTGTGTTTCTTCGCGTTGAACTCGTCCGTGGACAGACCCACGATCAGGCGATCGCCCAGCTCGCGTGCACGACGCAGCAGGTTGATGTGCCCGAGGTGCAGCACGTCGAAGGTGCCGTAGGTAAGTACTGTGCGCATCATGCGTTCCCTTTGTGGTCGTTTTCGTCGTTTCGCAGATACAAGCCCTTGACCTTCTGTACCACGCGCCACGCATTGGCGTCGTCGACGTGGTCAAAGAACAGGCGTCGTGCCCATTCGTATTCGCCGTTGGTGTCTTTCCCGCCCTGGCACGCCTGCGTCAGGGCTGCCATCAATGCCGGGAAATCCCGGCAGACGGGGCCCGGGAAAACCTGGCTCATGTCGTAGAACAGCCCGCGTTGTTCACCGATGTAGTTATCGTAGTCGTAGGCGAAACTGACCACGGGCCGGCCCGTCAGCAGAAAGTCGATGAAGCAACTGGAATAATCGGTGACCAGTGCCACCGCGCGCCGGTACAGGACCTCCACATCGACGAAGGCTCGGTCGCCGAGGTCGAGCACGTCGGGACCATGCAATTGTTCGTAGTAGGTACGGCTGGTGTCGGCCATGTGCTCACGCACACCCAGCACCGCGTCGTGGTCGCGCAGCCACGCATGCAACCGGGCCACTTCGGCCGCCCCGAACGTGTAATAGGCCTCGCCCTGGTCTGCCCGGAACGTGGGTGCGAACAGAACCAGCCGGCGTCCCCCCAACAGCTCATCCAGCCGCGCCGATTCGGCACGCAGGTCTGCCGGAAGGCGGTCGAATTCGCGCACGATGAAGTCGTTGCGCGGGAGCCCGGTACACCAGACGTCGTTGTAACCGAGCGGGTGGAACGCGGCGGTCATCGCGAGCGTGTCGATCTTCGACGAACTGATCACCGCCCGGCACTTGCGATGCTCCTCGGCCAAAGCGTCGAGCTTGTCCCGCATGTCCAGCGACGCGTAGCCGATCCGCTTCAGCGGGATGCCGTGCCACAGGTTGACGATGTTGTGGAGATGCGGCGAGACCGGGTATTCGATGTTCCGCGTCGGCGTATGCCGAATGAAGATCTGGCGTGCCCGCATCAGATGGTATTGGCCTTCCTGGCTGCGCAACGGCACCACGATCACATTCTCGCCGTCGAGCTCAATGTACTTGCTGCGCGCCAGCACGATCTTCTTGATTGACGGGTCGTTCCTGACTTCCTCGAACAGCGCGCGCTCGTTGCCGGACAACCTGTGGGTGAACGCGCACACGGGAAAGGCCCACCAGTGATCGAAGGTGGGCGTGGCGGCGTCAGCGCGCGCAAAGGCCTTGCCGGCCAGCAGTGGGGGCGGCAAGGCATGACCGGCGCTTCGGACCGAATAGCGCAGGCTGCGATACAACGCCTCGTAGTCGGAAACCCGCAACAGGTTGCGTTCGATCCGCGCGACCGGGGCATCGGGCACCCGCGCCCGCACGCGTTCCTTCCAGTCCACCAGGCCCGGCACGTGGTAGTGGTTTTGTGCAAGGAAGTAGCGCTTGAGCAGCGGGAATCCCTTGCCGACCAACTCGAACGCCCATTCCGAATAGACCGGATGGAAGGGGTACAGGTGCTCGATGAAGGTTTCGAAAGGATGGCCGCGGGCCATCAGGTAGCGGCCCAGCCCGATCTCGTGCTTCCAGATGATGTTGCGCTTGGCTGCCGGGCTGCTGGACTCGGCCACCACGCTATCAACGCGGCGACGAAATCCTGCATCGCCGATGACGGGTCTGCGCAAGGCGAGAAAGTACGAGCCGAGCAGGAAGTCGAAGGGATACTCGGCCTCGTAGCGCGGCAGGTACGTGCGCTTTACCTCATCCATGGGAATCGGATCGGGGAAGCGGTTGCTTGGCTTGTGGCGGGTGGCGGCAAGGCCCTTGGTGGCCTGCAGGGCCCACCAGTCGCATGGCTTGGCGTCCATGCGCGCGAAAACCTCTTCCAGGTCGCGCAGCAGGTAGCAACTGTCGTTGACCAGCAGTAACTCGTCGTACGTTTCCAGCTCCTCCCAGCCCACGAGCTCGCGCGCCAGCTTCGACCACGACCCGAAATCGTAGCCGCCGTGCCGAATGGCCCAGGCACCACGGGCAATGCCGGCCAGCTTGTCCAGTTCGCCGGCCCGCATGTCGCCATCGGCGAGGTACCAGACATCGGCGTGCCGGGACAGTTCACGCAGGTATTCGACTACGCACTCGTCGATCAGCCCGTCCGGATCGTACCCGGCGAACAGGCACGCCCGGCGCACGGGCTTGCCGGGTGCGAACGTGTATCCCGGGCCACTTGGCCGATAGGGGCCGGGCCGCGTGTCCAGTCCGGCTTCCTGTCCCACCAGTGCGTAATGCACCAATGGATTGATCGTTTCCCGCGACGGGTCGAGATGCGAAGCCCAGTACCACCACACATCAAAATCCACCGACGGTGCGCGCAGTTCGCGCCAGCCGAGTTCGCAAAAATGGCGAAGGGGATCGATGCCCGCTCGCGCGACGTCCGGGTTGTGTGCAAGATAAAAAGCGACGTCGAACAACCCGGATTCCGCGAGCAGGCGGCATTCCCGGTCGATGCGGGCAACTTCGGCCTCCGCGGCGACATCGTTCGCCACCGCAGCGACCGGGTCGATCAGGTAGGGGGCCAGGCGATCACCCACGCCGGCCGACGGGTGCTGTTGCGTGCGCGGGGCGGAGCGACCTTGCTGGTGGGATGGCAATACGTTCATGGGTTTGCGGGATTATCGCAGAATGCGTCACGCCGCCTGGAACATCGCGCAAGGCCCGGACCCTCACCCCCAACCCTTCTCCCGGAGGGAGAGCGGAGCACAATACTGGCCCACCGGGACGGGAAAGGGGAGTAAAACCGCTACGCTGCGCCATCCTTCCGACATACAGCAAGCAAGGCTGACATCAGGGGGACGTCGTTTTGCTGGTTCGGATGAAATGCAGCAACGGATTTTCATCTCCGTCGACGAGTTCGGGGTGGTCAAAAAGATACTGTCGGGTATTGAATTCGGGCCCGGGATTGCGGCCCTCGAAACCTCCGTGCAGCAGAAAGTGTTCGGCCGGATCGGCACCCGTATTGGCAACATCAGGATATTCGGCCAGGTACCAGTCGGCATCGAACAGTCCCGACGCGTACAACAACTGTATGTCGTGCTGCCTGCCCCGTTCACGCCGCAACAGGCGTGCGCGCCACGAACGCGGACGCCGTTGGGGCGCATGTCCGGGGCCCGGCACCGATGTAGAGCCCCGTGAAGCACTCAACTGTTCGGCCAGCCTTTCCTGCTCCGCACGCGCCTGCGCCAGTTCGCGCCGTGCCTGCATGAGATCGTGCTCAAAACGTTCACGCGCGGCTTCCAGGCGCGCGTCGCGCTCGGCAAGCGCGGCACGAAGGCGTTCAACTTGCTGTTCCAGCTCCGCCACGCCGCCACCGGCTCGGGCTTGCAGGCGCGGGTCGGAATCCTGGTGCATGGCCTTTATCCTCCCGTTTGGCTCCAGCCTAGCTGCTGAATCACCCTGCGGGTGAGGCGGAGCGGTTGTCCACCCACCGGCGCCACCGAAAACGCGTCCCCGAGCTCGGCCGGCTTCCGGATGCCGGCTACCTCGAGCACCATGCGAAAGCCAAGCCGGTCGTGTGACGTTCCAAATTTTTTCTGCACATCCTGGCGCGCCACCGTTTCAAAGCTGTCAACGGTGAGGATCGTCTCCTTCAATCGTACTGCCAACGCGTCCGGGACGGTGTTCTCCCGGGTCCGGGCCCAGCCGCTGATCTCTACACGGCCTTTGCCGACAATCCGGATGCGATCGACATATCCGCTGGTCTGCGGCTCGGCCTCGGTGGTGGTGATGCCACGCTCCACGTCCAGAGCGCGCTGCCTGCCCATTGCGCGGAAAAACGCATCGGCCTGACGCCGGAGTTCGCCATTGTCGTAGAGCGCCTGTCCGGGACGCTCCCAGTCGAGCGTCACCGGCAGGTATCCGGCGTCGACGAGCTGTTGCCTTACCTGGTCATGGTGCTTCGCGGGAATATAGCCGTCCAGCACGAAGTCGGCACCGTCGGCTTCGTCCAGCCAAGTCCGTACCAGCGCGTCGCCCTGCCCGCATTCAAAGACGCGTTGCAGGGCCCGGTCAATCGTGTACGGGGAAAAGTCCTCGGTAATCGTGTCGCGCAGTGGCTGCGGGGCGTCAAGTTCACCTCTGGCTATGCGACTGACCTGAAGATCACCCGAGATCGTCTTGAGGCCGGAGGACCCGAACAGGCGTGCAGCCAGCGTGCTCTTGCCATAGGCCGACGGTTGCAACAGCAGGCAGGCCACGGGCCGTCGTTTCGACACGTGCATCACGTAGCGGGCGACCGGGTCACCCGTCTGTGACACGCTTGGCCCCATCCACTTCGAGGCATGGGATGCCAGGATTTCCCGCAGCTTCATCATCGACGGGAACCAGCGCTGGTCGATGCCGCGCGTGACCTTGACCCATTCCGACTTGTGCGACGAAACGATGCCGAGCTCAAGTACCAGCACGCCGTCGGGAGCGAGACGGTCGACCAGCGTGTGCAGCAGTGCCGGCTGGTCCTCGGCGTAGTGCAGCGCCGAGGCCAGCAGGATGACGTCGAAGTGCTCATCGGGCAGTGCGTCCCAGCCCCGGCAATGGAACTCGCAATCGGGAAAACGGGCCCGGGCGCGTTCGATCGCCGAGCGCGAGCGGTCCAGTCCAACCACCCTGTCGGCACCCGCGAAACGGGCGAAGCCGCAGAAGAACCCTTCATTGCAACCCACGTCCAGGAAGCTGCGGTCCTTCAGCACCGGCAGGCGCAACGCCTTCAGCTTGTCCAGGCTGCGTGAATCACCGCGGGCGTCGGGGAACGATTGATATTGCGGCATTGAAATTCAGACCTCGGCGCCGGTGCGGATTGTCACGATCAGCTTGTCCGACTGGCGCAACGCGGTATCGGGGGCGTGGCCGGGCAAACCACCCAGCACCGTCATGCCCTCGAGATCGGTCACCGCCTCGACCCCGGGTAGTTCGAAAATCGCATGGAAACCGCATTCCGGATCACGCACGCCGAAACGCGTGGCGACGTCGGCGCGCTTGAAGCGACGGATCTGTTTCGCGACATGCGTTGATCCATCCAAGTTCAACGCCAATGCGTCCGGGGGTTCCTGTTTCCCGGTACTCGCCATCCAGCCTTTCAGGCGGACCTTGCCCGGTGCCTCCAGCGCCGCTTCGTCCACGTAGCCGTATACACGCGCCTTGTCCTCGGAGAAATCCAGCGCCCGGGTCGAACCGGAGGCCCATTGCAACGCAAGCACATCCTGGTAGAAGGAAATCGCCGGCTCGATGTCCCCGACGAACAGCAGGCGACCGTGATCGATGACCATGCCCCGGTTGCAGATGTCGCGCAACAGCCCCGCCTGGTGGCTGGCCAGGACCAGGATCTTGCTGCCCGCGACGCGATCCTGCAGGCGCTCCTTGGCCTTGACCTTGAAGTTGGCGTCCCCGGTACCCAACCACTCGTCGAGCAGCAGGATGTCCTGCTGGATGGCCGTGGAAATCGCGAACCCGAGGCGCATCTTCTGTCCCGATGACAGGGTGTAGAGCCGTTGGTTGACCTTCTCGGGGATGTCGGCAAAGGCCAGAATATCGTCGAGGTGCCGGCGGATGTACGGAGTTGCCAGTCCCATCGCCGTGCCACGCAAGAAGATGTTCTCGCGCACGGTGGCCTGACCGTTGAAGCCCAGCGACATGTTGATCAGGGCTTGAGTACGACCATGCACGGTGAGGGTCCCTGAGGTGGGGGCGTAGGCACCGTTGAGCACCTTGAGCAGGGTGGATTTGCCGGCGCCGTTCTGGCCCAGCAGGGCCATGCGCTCGCCCTCGCCGATGGTGAAACTCAAGTCGTCGAGCAGGGTGACCGACCTGCGGCGTGGCGGGTCGAACATCGCACCCAGGAACACCGACCCCCAGTGGCTGGCCGCACGTTCACGCTGCAGGTAGGTGGGCACAGCCAGCGAAAGATGCTCGGCCTTGATGCTTACTTCCATGACTGCCTCACAACCAGATCGGCACCAGGCGCGCGAAACGCCGATACAGGAACGTGGCCAGCAAAATACCGAAAATTGTCAGCCCGGCAACGTAATACCACGAAAACGCGCTGATCGGCTCACCCAGGATGGGCGCCCGGAAAATCTCGATCAGGTGGTAGAAGGGATTGAGCCTGGATGCCTCGCCGCGCAGGCTCCCGGCTGGCATTTGGTCGGGATACCAGACGATGGGTGTCAGCAGGAACAATACGCGAAACAGGTTGTTGATGACCTCACCGATGTCCGGAAAGCGTGCCCCGGCAAGGGAAAAAACGACCCCTGCGGTAAATGTGTTCACCAATACGATCACGAACGCACCCAAACCCATAAGCAAGCCCAGTGGATGAAAGTGCGGATAGACAACTAGCGCCAAGGCGGTCATCGGCAGCGCCATCATGAAATAGAAGACCGACTTGGCCATGGAACGCAACACGAAGTCGGTCAGGCGCATGCGGCCATCCATGATGAACGAGCGCGCACCGTACAGCACGCTCGTCGACTGCACGGTCACCGAATGCATGACCGTGAAGACAGTCCAGCCGAGCGCCAAGTGGGCGGCAAACTTGACGACGCTGACGTGCCACAAACCGGCAAAGATCGTGCCCACACCCCAGATGTAGACGACCGACGGCATCAACAGCCACAGTGCTCCCAGCCGCGAACGTCGATACGTGACCACGATGTCCAGCCACGCCGACAGCGCCCAGAACTCCGGATTGCGCAAGCTGCCGACAAGGTCCTGGAAAAGCCGGCGCTGATGGCTGAGCTGCCACAGGCCGGTGTCTTTCTGGGCGACGCCGGCGGCCGCCCTGCCCTTCGCCCCGGACGCCGGCTTGTCTTGCGGTCTGGCCTCAGCGTCCGAGGGCATGGTTCAACTCGTCCCTCAAGTCACCGACATCCTCCACCCCCACCGACAGCCGGATCAGCCCATCGCTGATGCCGAGTCGCTTGCGCGTGGCCGGGGGCACCGAGGCGTGGGTCATGATGGCGGGATGGTCGGCCAGGCTTTCGACGCCGCCGAGGGATTCGGCCAGCGCGAACAGGTGGCAGCGTTCGAGCACCCGGCGCGCCTTGCGCAGGCCGCCGGTGACCTCGATGGTGACGATGCCGCCGCCGCCGTGCATCTGGCGGCGGGCGAGGGCGCGTTGCGGGTGTGACTTCAGTCCGGGGTAGATGACCCGCTTGACGGCCGGATGTTTCTCCAGCCACTTCGCAAGTTCCAGCGCATTGGCGCAGTGCGCCTGCATCCGCAGTGCCAGGGTCTTGACGCCGCGCAGCGCGAGGAAGCTGTCGAAGGGCCCGGCCACCGCGCCGATCGAGTTCTGCAGGAACGCCATGCGTTCGGCCAGATCCTGCGTCGAGACCACCGCGACGCCGCCGACCATGTCGGAATGACCGTTCAGGTACTTGGTGGCCGAATGCACGACGATGTCGGCACCGTATTCCAGCGGCCGCTGCACCATGGGCGAGGCGAAGGTGTTGTCCACCACCAGCAGCAGGTCGTGTTTTTTGGCGAACTTCGCGAGCCTGGCCAGGTCGACCAGTTTCAGCAGTGGGTTGGTGGGTGTTTCGGCCCAGATCATGCGCGTGTTCGGCTTGAGCGCCGCCTTCAGGGCCGCGCCGTCGTTGAGGTCCACGAAGCTGAAGTCCAGCCCGGCCGAGCGCTCGCGCACCTTGTCGAACAACCGGAAGGTGCCGCCATAGAGATCGTCCATCGCGATCACGTGGCTGCCGGAATCGATGAGTTCCAGCACGGTGCCGATCGCGGCCATGCCCGAGGCGAAGGCAAAGCCGGCGACGCCGCCCTCGAGGTCGGCCACGCAGCGCTCCCAGGCAAAGCGCGTCGGATTGTGCGAACGCGAATACTCGAAGCCCTGATGCTTGCCGGGGCTCTTCTGCACGTAGGTCGAGGTCTGGTAGATCGGCGTCATGATCGCGCCGGTCGAGGGGTCGGGTGACTGGCCGGCGTGGATCACGCGGGTGGCGAGGGAAAGGGGTTTCTTGTTCACGTTTACTCTCGGCAATTCCACATCGTCATGTCGAGTCTGCCAGCACTGTGGGCGAGCGAAACCGGGAATCCAGCTTGTGGCTCCATCACACGAGAAGCTGGATTCCGGGTTCCATCGCCGACGAGGCCGGCGATGGCCCCGGAATGACGAACTTGGGAGCAGTATGGGGCAATCATGTGTGGGCTTCAGTATTCGACCGGCGGCAGCCGCACGTCGAACGGCGCCACGAACGGACGGCAGGGCCTGCCTTGCAGCGCTTGATGCAACCGGGCAGACACCTCGCCCACGATTTCCTGGTGCGCAAGATCCGGCCCGGCCATCGCGTACGCGATGCCGTCGATCCGTTCGTAACGCACATCCTCGGGCCACCCGAGGTAGTCGGCGTAGGTGTGATGCGAGTCGTCGCGTCTGGCCAGGCTCACTGGAAATGCCTCTGCAACTGGTTCAACGGTGGCCGGGAACGTGCAGCGCTGTCGTCACCGATCCACCGCGGCCGATCATTCTAACGTTTCACGCCACCCGCCGCCTCAGGTAGTTCAGAAGATCGATGCGCGTGATCAGGCCGATGAACTTGTCGCCTTCCATCACGATCGCGACGCGGCCGGCGTCGAACACCGGCAGCAGCTTCTCGATCGGCGCGTTGACATCGAGCGTTTCCAGGTGGGTGATCATGGCGCCGGACACCGGGTCGAGGAACTTCTTCTCGTCGCCGTAGACGTGCAGCAGCAGGTCCGATTCGTCGATGATGCCGACCAGCTCGTCGCCATCCATCACCGGCAGCTGCGACACGTCGTACAGCTTCATGCGGTTGTAGGCGGTCACCAGCAGGTCGGCCGGGGCCACCACCACGGTGTCGCGGTGGGTGTAGGGGCGCAGGATCAAATCCCGCAGGTCGCCGGTCGGCTGGCGGTCCAGGAAGCCGTTGTCCAGCATCCAGTAGTCGTTGTAGAGCTTGGACAGGTACTTGTTGCCGGTGTCGCACACCAGCGAGACCACGCGTTTCGGCTCCGTCTGTTCGCGGCAGTACTTCAGCGCCGCGGCCAGCAGCGTGCCGGTGGACGAGCCGCCCAGCACGCCTTCCCTGGCCAGCAGTTCGCGCGCGGTGAGGAAGCTTTCCTTGTCCGGAATCGAGTACGCCTTCTTCACCCGCGAGAAGTCGCTGATGGACGGCAGGAAGTCCTCGCCGATGCCTTCCACCATCCACGAGGCGGACTTCTCGGAAAGCGTGCCTTCGTTGATGTACTCGGCCAGCACCGAACCGACCGGATCGGCAAGGATGAACTCGGTATCGGGCGAGGCCTTGGCGAAATAGTGCGACAGCCCCGCAAGCGTGCCGGACGACCCGCAGCCGACCACGATCGCGTCCACGCGCCCATCCATCTGCTGCAGGATTTCGGGGCCGGTGGTGGTTTCGTGGGCCAGCGGATTGTCGGGGTTGCCGAACTGGTTGATGAAGTACGCGCCGGGCGTGTCCTCGGCGATCTTCGCGGCGAGATCCTGGTAGTACTCGGGGTGGCCCTTGGCGACATCCGATCGCGTCAGCACGACCTCGGCGCCCATGGATTTCAGGTTGAAGATCTTCTCCCGGCTCATCTTGTCGGGCACCACCAGGATCAGCTTGTAACCCTTGGCCTGCGCCACCAGCGCCAGACCAAGCCCGGTGTTGCCGGCGGTGCCCTCGACCACGGTTGCGCCGGGCTTGAGCCTGCCGGCCTTCTCGGCGCCCTCGATCATCGACAGCCCGATGCGGTCCTTCACCGAACCGCCGGGGTTGTCCGATTCCAGCTTCAGGAACAGCTCGCACGGCCCGGTGTCGAGCCTGCGCACGCGCAGCATCGGGGTTTTACCGATCAGTTCGAGGATGCTGTCGACGACCATGACCACTCCTTGCGACGTTGCGGCACAGTGATGGGTCGGCGCGCGCACCCATCTCGGCCGCCCATGATAATGGTGGGCTCCGGAGCCGGGGCGGACTCCACGCTGTTGGCGCACGCGACATGGCCCCCATGCATCTTGTGCTTTCGTCAATGCAGGCTGTCATGTGCGGCGGCCAGTGGCCGCCCTACGCATCCACGCCTGCAGGGCGGACACTGTCCGCCGGCCATGGCTGCGGTCCACCTGAGGCTGCACCTCATGAATGATGCAGGCTGACGTGGTGCGCGCAGGAATCCGTGCATCGTCATTCCGGGGTCTGGGCCGGCTTGCCGCCGCAGCGACCCGATTGTGCGTTCAGAACCGCAGACACGAATGCCTCTGGCGACCCGAAGGACGAGCGCCGGGGATGGCTCCGGGCAATATAACGGAAGCATACGCAGCCCAAGGCGAATGGCCCGCGCGACAGGCCGCTACAATGCGGCACCCCTGCCGCGCAAAGCCCACCGCATGTGCCCGCAACAACGCAAATCAGCAAGCGAACCCGGCTGGCGCACGCGCCTGGGCGGCGCCGTGCTGCGCACACTCGGCTGGGGCAAGTCGCACGCGGGCCCGCTGGTGAGCCTGTACGCGTGCATCCCGTTTGCGTGGCGGCTGGCATTGCGCAGGCGCTTGCACGCCACCGCCGGCAAGCCGATGCCGCCGCTGCCGCTGCCCGCCACCAAACGGCGCGTGCTGGCCGGTGGCGAGGCCCCCGTCAGTCCCGGCGTCAACCTGCTGGGCTACGCGCGCGGCGAGTTCGGCATTGCCGAAAACGTCCGCTCCTGCGCGCGCGCACTCGAACAATCCGGCTATCCGTTCCTGATCTTCGATTTCGACGTCGGCCCGGCCAGCCGACAGCAGGACCGCTCGATGGAACGACACTTCTCCGACACGCTTCGCTACGGGATCAATACGTTTTTCATCAACGCGGACCAGGTTCCCATCGCACGCAAGGTGCTTGGCAAGGACGCTTTTGCCGGGCGCCACAACATCGGCTTCTGGGTGTGGGAACTGGAACAGTACCCCCGCGATTGGCGCGGCGCCTTTGATCTGGTCGACGAAGTGTGGGTTCCGACAGAGTTCGTGCGTGGCGTGATCGCCGCGGCCACGGACAAGCCGGTGCTGCGGATGCCCCAGGTCATCGAGCTCGAGGTGCCCCAAGGCATGGACCGCACGCATTTCGGCTTGCCGCCCGACGAGTTCGTGTTCCTGTTCAGTTACGACTTCAACAGCTTTGCGTCGCGCAAGAATCCCGCGGCCACGATCGCGGCCTTCCGCAAAGCCTTCGCCGATGGCGTGAAGGGTGTGCGATTGCTGGTCAAGTCCACCAACGGTGGACGCTTTCCCGAGAAGTTGGCGGCGTTGCAACGGAAGGTGGCCGACGACCCGCGCATCGAGGTGCGTGACGGTTTCCTTTCCCGCAATGACATGATCGGTCTGCAGAACAGCATCGACTGTTTCGTCTCGTTGCACCGCTCGGAAGGTTTCGGGCTCGGCATGGCCGAGTGCATGTACCTGGGCAAGCCGGTGATCGCGACCGGCTACTCCGGCAACCTCGATTTCATGAACCGGGACAACAGTCTGCTGGTGGACTACAAGATGGTCCCGTTGCGCAACGGCGACTACCCCTACTGGAGAGGCCAGCGATGGGCCGACCCCGACATCGACCATGCGGCGCGCATGATGCGACGGGTGTTCGAGGATCGTGCGCTGGCCCGTCGCATCGGCACCGCGGCGGCCGACAGCATCCACCGGGCCCATTCCCGCGCGGCAAGCGCGGCTTCCATCACGGCACGTTTGCAGGAAATCGACCGGCAGGGAGCCACCCGCGCGACCCGGGGCGCATGAAGACGCCCAACACAAACCGGCCCGCGCAAGGCGGGCCGGCGAAGATTCGTGGGGTGGGTGTCGCGTCAGGCGGTGCCGATTTCGCTCCACATTCGGGTCAGGCGGTCCTTGAGGTGCAGTTTTTCCCTTTTCATGCCGTGCAGCTCGTTCTCGTGCATCGGCAGGACCCCGAGCTCCGCGTCGCGTACCTTGCTGTCCAGCTCCTGGTGGTACTGATAAAGGCGGCGGAACTCGGGGTTCGCCTTCATCGCCGCGTCTATATGGTCTTTCTGCTGGTTTTCGAACATTGGGCAGCCTCCTCTCGCAGTAACGGCGCTTAACGGATTCGGGCGCGCACGCATCCACGTCCACGCACCGCAACCGCGGGGCGTGGGGAAGTGGAAAAAGCGGGGTTCATGCGATGGCGCCTCGGGGCCGGGATGGGGCCGGCCTCAAGGTCGACCCTACTCCAACCGGCCGGGATTGGCAAGCCATGGGCCTCTATCCAGGAGAATAATTTTTTCTTTTACATTCAACAGGTTGAAGAGTAACAGCCGCTACAGCCCCGTTGCCACCGTGGCGGGTCCTGATTGGACCTACCAAAGCCATCCCCCTCGATCCCCCTTCGCAAGCGAAGGGGGAGGCAAAACCACCCCCTTCGGAACGAAGGGGTGAGAACTGACGCTTGCGAACTGCCGGTGGCAGTTCGCGGCAGTTCGAACGCCCGAGGCAGGACGCCGAGGGCCGGGTTGCCTGGCGAGCGCTGGATGCGCGAGCCTGGCAACGGCGCGAAGCGCCGGGGGGATGCCGGGCGAAGCGAAAAGCCATCCCCCTCATTCCCCCTTCGCAAGCGAAGGGGGAGGCAAAACCACCCCCTTCGGAACGAAGGGGTCGGTGCGGAGCGGCGTCGGGGGATGATGCCGCCGCGCCGGCAACAGATCCCTACGGTTCCACGCGAAGCTCGACCTCGGATCCGTGCCCGATGTGCTTGACCTGGCCGATCTTCACCTTGCCGGCCCCGGCCGCTTCCAGCGCCGCTTCCACGGCCACCGCCCGGCGCCCGGCCAGGACCCGTTCGCTGCTCGAACCGCGCGGTTCGACCACGATCTGCTGCTTGGCGTGGGCGCGTGCGAAATCGGCCACCTTGCGACGCGCCGAGGAGGTCAGGTTGTCGGTCTTGCCGCTGAACGAGGCCGGCGGCAAGTGCAGGTTCGCGGTGCTGCCGGCCTGCATGGCCTTGGTCGCGGCTTCGGCCAGCTTGGCCTCCTTGCGGGCCAGCCGGGCCGCGCGCGCCTGCGCGGCGGCCAACCGCTTGGCCTGTTCGGCCTCGGCCTGGGCCTGCTGGGCCTGCTGGGTGGCCTGCGCGCCCTGTTGCTGCAGCATCTGCGCCTGCTCCACCACGGCCTGGTATTGCAGGCGCTGGCGCGCCAGCTCGGCGCGCGCGGCCGCGGCATCGGCCTGGCTGGCTTCCAGCATGATCTGGTCATGCCGGCGTTCGAGCTGGTCGAGCTTGGCGCGGTCGGCACCGACCTGCGCGGCGGCTTTCGCCAGCGCAACCCGCTGTTCGGCCATGAACAGCGCGTGGTCGCGCCCGCGATGCCCGGCCTGCTGCAGTTCGGTCACCGCATTGCGCGCCAGGGTGCGCTGCGCGGACGCGTACTGGCCCAGCACCGGGTCGGCGGCCAGCTTTTCAAGCTGCGCCGACAGCCGCGCCACGTCCGGATCAGGCTTGGCGGCGTGCGCGGTCACGCAGGTGAGGGCCATCAAGGCGAACACGAAGCCCGCGAACCGGATGCGCATCATGGCCGTTCTCCCCCGCCCGGCCCGCCGGTGGTCGCCGCCGGCGCGGGCGCGCTGGTTCCGGAAGTGGCCGGCTGTCCAAGCTGGATGGACGGCAGCACCACGGAACCGCCGACCGCGGTGGGCGAACCCGCAGCCGGCGAAGCCGACGTCGCGGCGCCAGCCGGCCCGGCAATCGTTCCGGCCACGGCAGGCGGCGCGACGGCCGCCTGCTGCGCAGCCGCGGCGGCTGCCTGGCGGCGCTTGAGGTCGGCCTCGAGGCGCTGGTTCAACACGATTTTTTCCTGGATCCGGCTTGCCAGGCGCGACTCCTCGGCGCGTACCCGGGCCGTGGCCGCAGCCGCCTCGGCTTCCTGCGCGCGGTCGGTGGCCTTGCCATAATCCTCGTTGGCGCTGAACTGCTGCGCCGCGGCCAGCCGGCGCTCGGCTTCGGCCAGGGCCTCGGGGGCGGTGGTCGCGGCACCCGCGGCGCGCGCCGCGCGGATCTCGGCCTGTGCCCGATCCATCAACTGGATCGGCGGCGGAACCGTGGCGCAGCCGGCCACGGCGGCCGCCAGCGCGACCAGCCCGGTAAGGCCGAGGGCATGGATTTTTGCTCGCATGCGTGTCATAAACGGAGTGTGGGGCAAGGGCCGCATTGTCGGCGTACCATTTTACCTTTGCAATGCCGCCGGCAAAACGCGGCTTTCCGGACCGGGGATCGAAACAATGGACATCGGGTACTTCCTGAAACTGATGATGGACCGGGGTGCTTCGGACATGTTCCTGTCCACCGGCACCCCCGTGCACATCAAGATCGAGGGCAAGCTGGTGGCGCTGGGGACCTCGCCACTGCCTTCGGGCATGGTCAAGAAGATCGCCTACTCGCTGATGGACGAGGGTTCGGTCCCCAAGTTCGAGCGCGAGCTGGAATACAACATGGCGCTGGCGGTTTCCGACGTCGGCCGCTTCCGCGTCAACGTGTTCAAGCAGCGCGGCGAGGTGGGCCTGGTGATCCGTGCCATCAAGAGCGACATCCCCTCGATCGAGGAGCTGCTGCTGCCGCAGATCTACAAGAAGCTGATCATGGAGCCGCGCGGCCTGATCCTGGTGGTCGGCGCCACCGGGTCGGGCAAGTCGACCACGCTGGCCTCGATGATCGACTACCGCAACCAGAACAGCGCCGGGCACATCCTCACCATCGAGGACCCGATCGAATACCTGCACCGACACAAGAAATCCATCGTCAACCAGCGCGAGGTGGGCCTGGACACCCACAGCTACGCCGAGGCGCTGAAGAACGCGATGCGCGAGGCGCCGGACGTGATCCTGATCGGCGAAATCCGCGACACCGCCACCATGGACGCGGCCATCGGCTTCTCGGAAACCGGCCACATCTGCCTGGCCACGCTGCATTCCAACAATGCCGACCAGACCATCGAACGCATCCTCAACTTCTTCCCCGAGGCCGCGCACAAGAACATCCTGATGAACCTGGCGCTGAACCTGAAGGCGATCATCTCCCAGCGCCTGGTGATCGGCAAGGATGGCCGCCGCCGCCCGGCGACCGAGGTGCTGATCAACACCCCGCACATCCGCGACCTGCTGCGCCGCGGCGAGGTGCACGAGGTGAAGCTTGCGATGGAACGCAGCCTGGAGGAAGGCATGCAGACCTTCGACCAGTCGCTGTACAGGCTCTACAAGGAAGGCACGATCGACCTGGAAGAAGCGCTGTCGAAGGCCGATTCGCGCGATGGCCTCGCGCTCAAGATCCGCCTGGCCGAAGGCGGCGACAGCTCCGAGCTGCCACAGGACGATCCCTACGGACTGGGCGTGGGCTAGCCCGCGCCGGCGCCGAGGCAGATTCCGGATCGCGGCTTCGCCGCGTCCGGAATGACGCAAGCCCACGACGCACGGGAATGCTGTGGCGTGCGCTCCGCGCACGGCGGGATTTCGCGAACGCCCGCGGCCCCATCGTGCACGCAGTGCACCCTACGCAAGCACGGGACCAGGTGGCCGAAAGTTCATCAAGATGCCGTAGCGTGCGCTCCGCGCACGGTGGGGTTTCGCGAACCCATGCGACCCCATCGTGCACAAAGTGCACGCTACGCAAGCGAGGTACCCGCAACCCGAATGGTCGTCGAGACCCCGTAGCGTGCGCTCCGCGCACGGTGGAGTTTCGCGAAACCATGCGACCCCATCGTGCACGAAGTGCACGCTACGCAAGCGCGGGACCAGGAGGCCGAAGGTTCATCAAGATGCCGTAGCGTGCGCTCCGCGCACGGTGGGGTTCCACGAAACCGCGCGACCCCATCGTGCACGAAGTGCACGCTACGCAAGCGCGAAACGGGGCGATGGCTCAGCCGGCCAGGCGTGCCTTCACCCGTTTCGACAACGCGCCCATGTCCGCGCGCCCGGCGGCGCGTTCCTTCAGCAGCGCCATCACCTTGCCCATCTCGCGCGGCGAACCGGCGCCGGCATCGGCGATGCACTTGTCGACCAGCGCATCGATTTCCGCCTCGGAAAGCTGCGCCGGCAGGTAGCCCTCGATCACGTCGATCTCGAAGCGCTCCTGCGCGGCCAGGTCTTCGCGCCTGGCGGCCTCGTACTGCGCCACCGAATCGCGGCGTTGCTTGAGCATCTTCTCCAGCACGTGCAGCACCTGGGCATCATCCAGCGTGATGCGCTCATCCACCTCGCGCTGCTTGATCGCGGCCAGGATCAACCGGACCGTTGCCAGGCGCGGCTTGTCGCCCGCCTTCATCGCGGCCTTCATGTCCTCGCCGATACGCTGCTTCAGATCGCTCATTCCCTTCTCCAAATCAAGTCATTCACCGGACCGCCATAACGTATTTACCGTTCGCCCCCGGCTTCAAGCCTGCCGGGGCAAGCTCTGAGCGTAGGCCCGCAGGGCCGAAGTCGAAGGGCTGCGTCTTGGTGCCCAATGCCTGCCCGGTTTCGGTCCCGGCACCAACGCTCAACAGTCACGCAACCATGGCGCGCTACCATGGGAAAACGCGAAACGGCCGGCACCGCGATGCGGGACCGGCCGTCAAGGCACGCGGGACGCGTGTGATCAGTACAGGCGCTTGCGGCGCGTGACTTCGCGCGAGAGGCGACGCAGGTGGCGCTTGACCGCGGCAGCGCGCTTGCGCTTGCGTTCCTGGGTCGGCTTCTCGTAGTACTCGCGCTTGCGCGTTTCGGCGAGCACGCCGGCCTTCTCGCAGGTGCGCTTGAAACGGCGCAGGGCGATTTCGAACGGTTCGTTCTCGCGGACTTTGACGCTGGGCATGGACGCTCCACTTGGTAAACTGACCCGCCCGAATGCGGGTGAGCCGTAAATTATAGCGTGAGTTCCATGATCGATTCAAAGGCCCCGGTACTGGGCATCGAAAGCTCCTGCGACGAGACCGGGGTGGCGGTGTACGCCCCCGACCGCGGGTTGCTGGCGCACGCCCTGTACTCGCAGGTCGCGCTGCACGCCGAGTACGGCGGGGTGGTGCCGGAACTGGCCAGCCGCGACCACGTGCGCAAGTTGCTGCCGCTGCTGCGCCAGACGCTGGCCGAGGGCGGCCTCGCGGTATCCGACCTCGGCGCGGTGGCCTATACGGCCGGACCCGGCCTGATCGGCGCGCTGCTGGTGGGCGCCTCCGTGGCGCGTTCGCTGGCCTGGGCACTGGAAATCCCCGCCATCGGCGTGCACCACATGGAAGGACACCTGCTGGCGCCGTTGCTGGAGGAACCGGCCCCCGGCGACGAGCCGCTGGCGCCGCCGTTCGTGGCGCTGCTGGTCTCGGGCGGCCATTCGATGCTGGTCGGGGTCGAGAAGATCGGCAGCTACACCATCCTCGGCGACACCCTGGACGATGCCGCCGGCGAGGCCTTCGACAAGACCGCCAAGCTGATGGGCCTGCCCTATCCGGGCGGTCCGGCGCTGGCCAGGGTCGCCGAGTCCGGTAACCCGCTGCGCTTCCACTTCGCCCGCCCCATGACCGACCGCCCGGGCCTGGACCTCAGCTTTTCGGGCCTGAAGACCCAGGTGCTGCTGGCCTGGCAGCGCAGCGACCAGTCCAACGCCACCCGCGCCGACGTCGCGCGCGGCTTCGAGGAAGCCATCGTGGAGACCCTGGCCATCAAGTGCCGACGGGCGCTGGCCGAAACCGGCTACCGGCGGCTGGTGGTTTCCGGCGGCGTCGGCGCCAACCGGCGCCTGCGCGCGCAACTGTCCAGTGCCGGCGAAAAGGAGGGTTTCCAGACCTACTTCCCGCGCCTGGAGTTCTGCACCGACAACGGCGCAATGATCGCACTGGCCGGCTCGATCCGCCTGGCCGCCGGCCAGTCCACCGGACCCGACATCCAGGTGCGACCGCGCTGGGATTTGCGGGATCTGCCGGGACTCGGGTCGGGGGCGCCGGGACTCGGGTCGGGAGCGCCGGGACTCGGGACCCGGGACTCGGGACTCGGCGTGGAGACACACGCGAATCCGTAACTCCCAAGCCGACCCACATCCCTCACCACTCATCCCTCACCCTTCGCCCCTCACCACTCACCCCCCATGGACACCGTCTTCATCCAGGGCCTCCGCATCGAGACCATCATCGGCATCTACGACTGGGAGCGCCGCGTGCGCCAGCCGGTGGTGCTGGACATCGAGATGGGCTTCGACAACACGCGCCCGGCCGCCACCGACGCCATCGACGACACGCTCAATTACAAGGCCGTTTCCAAGCGCCTGATCGCGTTCGTGGAAGGCTCCAGCTTCCAGTTGGTGGAAACCCTCGCCGAACGCTGCGCGTCGATCATCCGCGAAGAATTCGGCGTCGCCTGGGTGCGGCTGAAACTCGCCAAGCCCGGCGCCGTGCGCGGCGCGAAAGCCGTCGGCGTGGTCATCGAACGCGGCACGCGCGCCTGACGCCATGGCACGCGTGTACTTGAGCCTGGGTTCCAACCTCGAACCGCAACGCCACCTGCGCGACGCATTGCGCACGCTGCGCCAGCGTTTCGGCGAGGTGACCGTATCGCCCGTGTACCGCAGCGCGGCGGTCGGATTCGAGGGCGCGCCGTTCCTCAACTGCGCCGCGGGCTTCGAGAGTGACCTGGCGCACGCGGCCCTGCGCGACTGGCTGCGCGCCTGCGAAGACGCCAGTGGTCGCGACCGCAGCCTGCCCCGTTACGCCGACCGCACCCTGGATCTGGACATCGCCCTGTGGTGCGAGGACGCCGCCTGCCTCACCGACCTGTCGCGCAAGGAATTCGAACGCGCCCACGTACTGGCCCCCCTGGCCGACATCGCCCCCGACCTGCGCGAGCCGTTCACCGGCATGACGTTGCGCGAACGCTGGCGGCAGATGGCGCCGGCGCTGCCGGCGGTGGAGCGGGTGTAGCGGTGCACGGAAAAGTCGCTCGCTCCGCGGCCGGTGAAGTCGCGCGCTGCGCGCGCTGTGAAATCGCGCCTTCGGCGCTACCAAACGTAAAGAAAAAGCTCCGTGAATTTGCAACCGTTCAGACCCTCTCCCCCAACGATGAAGCCTTTGGGGGAGAGGGAGCAGCATGCGCGCGCCGGAAAAAGTCCTCTCCCCCGCAACTCGTTGCGGGGGAGAGGGTTGGGTGAGGGGGCCGCGGTCACAGAACGGAACGCCGGTAAAATCGAAGCGGAGCGATCCGGGCCGCGACGCGCCTTGCCGGCCGTGTTTCGCGTACGCGAGGTCTTCCCCCCCTCACCCCAACCCTCTCCCCCAACGATGAAGCCGTTGGGGGAGAGGGAGCGTGTCTCCAGCCACACGCGCGCAGCGCGCTACCACCCGGCGTTGCGCGCATCCTGGGCGCGGTCGCGTTCGACGCGTTGGGCGGGGATTTCGGTGCTGCGGGGGATGAATTCGACTTCGCGGGTGAACATCGCGATCGCGGTACGGGCGACCTGGCGGGTGTCGTACCAGGCGTAGGCCCCGACGCCGAGGGCGCCGGCCACCGGCAGCAGGCGTGCCAGCGAGCTGCCCAGCGCCCGTTCGGAAAGCTTGATGCCGATGCGCTCGGCCACGCGCCGGATGGCGTGGGTGCCGGCCGGGCGCACGATCCAGCGCTGACCCGCGCGCACGGCCAGGTCGCGCACCGCCTGCGAGGCGGCGTGCCGGAACAGGCAGTAGAGCATCTGTTCGCGGGTCACCGTGTGGTGCTGCCCGCAGGCGGCGGCGATGTCGGCCACCATCTGCGCCTGGACCTTCCAGATCGCGACCAGCTCGGGCAGCACGGTCAGCCAGCCGAGCGGGCCGGGCGGCAGGGCCAGCGACGAGGAAGCCAGGAATGCCTTGCGTCGCGCCGCCAGCGCGATCGCGTCGACCCGTTCGCGCGACCGGGCCCCGGGCCGTTCACTGCTGGGCGGGACGTCGGACAGGAAGTCGAGAATCTGCTGCGCGATGCGTTGCGCCGCCGGGCCGGCGGTGGTGATGGACGTGCTCATCGGCGTCCTCGATGTGCTTGTGATGGTTGCAACACTTTCCTGGTTCCAAAGTTCAGGGAAACTCTGATTATCCTCGTCATCCCGGAATACTCGCGCCATCCATGGCGCTCGCGCTGCGCGCCGCCTTCGGCGTTCGCGTTTGCAATCCCCGGATCGAGTCCGGGGCAGGCTCTGCAAACGCAGTCGCGGAGCGATATCCGGGATCCAGTGCCTTTGTATTGCAACACGTTGCGGAGTAGACACTGGATTATTCGCTGCGTCCCGCAGCTCACCCTTCGGGCCGTCGGCTTTGCCGACGTTCGCTACGGCATTCCCGGATCGAGTCCGGGACAGGCTCTGCCTCCGCAGTCCCGCTTTCGCGGGAATGACGATGGCAAGGTTTGATCAGACCTTTCTTGGCCGTGATTATCGGTTCGCGCTGAGCGTAGCTTGCGTGGGCAGGCGGAGTCGAAGCGTTCCCCCGGCCAGCCTGCGGATCTAAGTCCTGGGCGAACGGTCACGGTGCAAGCCGGGTGACAGGGCTGGTCTGGTTGCGACATGCCGTCGTTGCGCCGGCGCTCACGTCGGGTGCCCCGTCGCCACGACTCACGCGCCCAGGATGCGCCCGCCATCCACGCGGATCGTCTGGCCGGTCACGAAGCGGGCGTCGCGCAACAGCCACAGCACCGCGCCGGCGACGTCCTCGGGCGTGCCCTGGCGACGCAGCACCGTGGCGTCCTTCAGCGCCAGTTGCCGCTCGACATCCGGGTTGTTTTCCGGTGCCAGCATGTTGCCCGGCGCCACCGCGTTCACGCGCACTGCGGGACCCAGTTCGCGCGCCAGCACCAAGGTCGCCATGCGCAGCGCGGCCTTGCTCATGCAGTACGCTGCATGTTCGTGCAATGGGCGCTCGGCGTAGATGTCGGTGATGTTGACGATCGCGCCGCGCGACGCCTTCAGGTGTTCCGCCGCCGCCTGCGCCAGCAACAGCGGCGCACGCGCGTTGACCGCGAACAGGGCATCGCATTCATCGGCCGTGATCGTGCCGACCGGCGTGGGACGGAAAATCGAGGCGTTGTTGATGAGCGCATCCAGCCGGCCGAAGTGCGCCGCGGCGGCATCGACCAGGCCGGGCAGGCGCGCGGCGTCGGCAAGGTCGGCCTCCAGCGCCAGCGTGGATCCGGAGCGCACCGATTCCAGCTCTTCGACCAGCGCGTCGCGCTCGGCACGGGAACGGCGGCAGTGCAGCGCCACGTCGTAGCCGGCGGCGTGCAGGGTGCGCGCGATCACCGCGCCGATGCGACGCGCGGCGCCGGTGACCAGCGCGACGGGGTGGCGGTTTTCGGTCATGGCTGCGGCTCCGCGTTATGCTGCGCGATCCGCAGCCTGACGCAATCGCGAGCAAATCGCCAGCGTGGATACCAACCTGCCAGCCCCCTCGCCCGAGGAAGCCGCGCATTCGGCGCGCCTCGCCGACGCCATCCGCCAGGAGATCACGGCGTCCGGACCGATGCCGTTTGCACGTTTCATGGAGCGATGCCTGTACGCGCCGGGGCTGGGGTATTACAGCGCCGGCCGGCTGAAGTTCGGCGAACACGGCGACTTCGTGACCGCGCCGGAACTGGGCTCGCTGTTTGCCCGCTGCGTGGCCCGTGCGCTGGCGCCGGTGGTACGCGCCAGCGGCGAGGACGCGGTGTGGTTCGAGCTGGGCGGCGGCAGCGGTGCGTTCGCGCGTGACTGCCTGCTCGAACTGGTCGCGCAAGACGCGCTGCCGCGCCACTACTGGCTGCTGGAACCCTCGGCCGACCTGCGCGAGCGCCAGCGCGAGCGGTTGCGCGCCGAGCTTTCCGCCGATCTTTTCGCGCGCTGCCGCTGGCTGGACCGGCCGCCGCAGCACGCCTGGTCGGGCGTGCTGTTTGCCAACGAGGTGCTGGACGCGCTGCCGATCACCCGCTTCACGATGCGCGATGGCGATGTATTCGAGGAACACGTCGTGTTGAGCGCCAACGCCGCGTTCACGCGCGAGGACCGGCCGACCGACCCGCTGGTCGCCGGCGCGGTGCGCCACCTGCAGCGTCGGCTGGGCCGCGAATTCGACGACGGCTACCGCTCGGAAGTGCTGCCGCAACTGCCGTGGTGGCTGGAAGCGATCGCCGGCGAACAGCAGCGCGGCGCGGCGCTGTTCATCGACTACGGCTACACCCGGCGCGAGTTCTACCGGCCCGAACGCCGCGACGGCACCTTGCTGTGCCATTACCGGCACCGCGCACACGCCGATCCGTTTATCCTGCCCGGCCTGCAGGACATCACCGCCTCGGTCGATTTCACCGCGCTGATGGAGGCCGGCATCGGCGCGGGCTTCGAACCCGCGTGCTACGCGTTCCAGTCCGAATTCCTGTTCGCCACCGGCCTGGATGCAATGTTCACGACCGAATACGAACGGCTGCAGGACGAAGCCGCGCGCTACAAGCTGGCGCAGCAGGTCAAGCGGCTGACCCTGCCCGGCGAAATGGGCGAACGCTTCCAGGCCGCCCTGTTCACGCGCGAAATCGACGCCGCCGAAACGCTGGCGCCGCTGCTGGCGGTCGACCGCAGCGGACGGCTGGACTGAGCGCCGACGCTGGAACCCATCCCGCCGGGACCAATCCGGCGGCCGCGCCGGCGCGGCCCGCAGCGCGCGACGAAACCCTGATGAAAGACAAATGGTGCATGCTGGAGGCGTGGCGCCGGACGCAACCGCCGGCGAAACGACCCGCAGCCACTCCGGCGAGGGTCCGCGCGCAGGCGTGCGACCTTCGCCAAACGGGACCGGCTCCACACGTCGCCGCGGGCGTCGTGTGCGATGATCCACGGAAGTCGCATCCGCGCACATACCTTGTTTGCAACCGAAACCACCCCCATCCAGGCATGAACCCACGCACCGCATTCCCGATGTTCCTGTTGCCCGGCCCGCGTGTTCCGGCGCGAGCGGACGGGCGAGGCGCGGGTTGGCGACGTGGCACGCAACCTGCGGGGGCTTTCGCCGCACAGACCACGGAATGCCATTTGTCCCGGGAGCGGTCGTGACGCAATCAATGATCAAACAGGCCGATTTCATGCTGCGCGGCGGACGTGCCGGCGTGCTTCTGATCCACGGCCTCACCGGCACCCCCGCGGAAATGCGTTTCGTGGGCAAGGGGCTGCATCGCGCCGGCTTCACCGTGTACGGCATGCAGTTGGCCGGGCACTGCGGCAGCGAAGCGGATCTTCTGAAGACCGGCTGGCGCGACTGGACCCGCAGCGTGCGCGAGGGAGCCGACCAGTTGCGGCGCGAGGTCGATCATCTGTTCGTCGCCGGGTTGTCGATGGGCTCGATCCTGGCGCTGAATCTCGCGATCGAGCGGCCGCAATGGGTCGACGGCCTGGGCCTGTACGGCAGCACCTTCTTCTACGACGGCTGGACCATCCCGCGCCTGGCGCGCCTGTCGTTCATGCTGCCACTGGTGTGCGGCATGGGGCTGTTCAGGCACCGCAACTTCATGGAAAGCTTCCCCTACGGCATCAAGGACGAGCGCGTGCGCACCCGCATCGCCGGGGCAATGCTGGACGGCCAGAGCGAGGCCGCCGGCCTGCCCGGCAATCCGTGGCCGTCGCTGGCCGAATTCCACAAGCTGGCCTGGCACGTGCGCCCGCGCCTGGGCCAGGTGCGTGCACCCTGCCTGATCATGCACGCCGCCGACGACGACATCGCCAGCGTGCGCAACGCGCGCCTGATCGAACGCCGCGTCAGCGGACAGACCGAAACCGTGCTGCTCAACGACAGCTACCACATGATCACGGTCGATGGCGAGCGCGACAAGGTGATCGGGCGCTCGGCGGACTTCTTCACCCGCATCCTCGCCAGCAGCCCGCTGCGCAGCCAGCGGCCGCACGTGATGATGGCCGAGACCGCGGCCTGATCGCATCCACGCCGCGCATCACGATACCGCGGTGCCGCGGTACGCGTGCGCGAATCGGCCTGCATCACGGCTGGTATCCTGTACCCGGGTGGTGATTCGGGCGCACCCTTTCCACCGGGCACGGCGACGACGCCGAAAGGAACCAAGCCATGAGCGATGACCTACAAAAGACCATCTTCGGCATCATTGCCAGGGAAGCGGGCATCAGCGAGGACAAGGTGACGATGGACTCGACGCTGAAGGATCTCGAGATCGCCTCGCTGGACGCCATCCAGATCATTTTCGAGATCGAGGACCACTTCAAGATCCAGATGCCCGACCGCGATCCGAACTTCGATACCGAATCGGTGAAGGGCCTGGTGGAAACGGTCGAGAAACTGCTGGCCGAAAAGGCCGCAAAGCCCGACGAATCCTCGAACCCGCCGCCGGACCCGCCGGCGGCAGCGTGAGCCGCAATCGGACATGAACCGCCGCGTTGTCATCACCGGAGTCGGCGCCATCTGCGCGCTGGGTGCGGATGCGGACAGCGTCTGGTCGGGCATGCGCGAGGGCAAAAGCGCGATAGCGCCGCTGGCCGGGTTCGAAGGCGAGGACATGCGGGTCAAGGTGACCGCGCAGGTGCGCGACTTCGACCCCGCGCAGCATTTCGATGCGAAGAAACTGATTCTGCTGGACCGCGTTTCGCAGTTCGCGCTCGTGGCCGCGCGCGAGGCGGCAAGGCAGTCCGGCATCGACTTCACGCAGGGCGATCTCGCCCCGCGCAGCGCCTGCGTCATCGGCACCGGCACCGGCGGCGAAGTCACCAACGACGAGTGTTCGAAGCGTCTGTACGGTGAAGGCAACCCGCGCCTGCACCCGCTCTCGATCGTGCGCCGGATGATGAGCGCGCCGGCCTCGCAGGTGTCGATCGAATTCGGCATCACCGGACCTTCGTTTGCGGTGTCCAGCGCCTGTTCTTCGGCCAACCATGCCTTCGCGCAGGCGTTTTCGCTGGTGCGCTCGGGCCTCGCCGACGTGGCGCTCGCGGGCGGCACCGAAGCCTGCCTGACGCGCGGCGTGCTGCGCGCGTGGGAAGCCATGCGGATCCTGGCCGATGACACCTGCCGGCCGTTCTGCAAGCAGCGCCGCGGGCTGGTGCTGGGCGAAGGCGCCGGCATGATCGTGCTGGAGGATTTCGACCACGCGCGGGCGCGCGGCGCCGAAATCCTGGCCGAATTCGCCGGTGCCGGCATGAGCGCCGATGCCGGCGACATCGTGATGCCCTCGGCCGATGGCGCCGCCCGCGCGATGCGGGCCGCGCTCGCCGATGCCGGGCTGAACCCCGGGGACATCGACTACATCAACGCCCACGGCACCGCCACGCCCGCCAACGACCCGACCGAGACCCGCGCGATCCATTCGGTGTTCGGCGACCACGCCGGCAAGCTCGCGGTGTCCTCGACCAAGTCCGTGCACGGCCACGCCCTCGGCGCCGCCGGCGCGCTCGAAATCATCGCCGCGATCGGCGCGCTTCGCGAAGGCGTGATTCCACCCACCGCCAACTTCATCGACCCCGACCCCGAGTGCGATCTGGACTACGTCCCCAACACCGCATGCGAGGTGCCCGTGCGCGCGGCACTCTCCAACGCCTTCGCGTTCGGGGGGCTCAACGCCGTCATCGCGTTGAAACGGGCGGCGTGAGCGCCGGAAGGCGCGACCAGAACCGCGACCACGCGCCACCCCGCAACGTCAATCGGGCCTTCCGGCCCTCCTGCACCGATGCGGCGCCAACCTCCCCGCTGCCTGTAGGAGCGCCGGAAGGCGCGACCAAACCCACGACCACCCGACACCCCGCAACGTCAATCGGGCCTTCCGGCCCTCCTGCACCGATGCGACGCCAACCTTCCCGCTGCCTGTAGGAGCGCCGGAAGGCGCGACCAAACCCACGACCACGCGCCACCCCGCAACGTCAATCGGGCCTTCCGGCCCTCCTGCAGTGACGCCGCGACGACCTTCCGCCCCTACCCCGGAAACGCGCGATCCAGCCATTCGGGAACCGCGATTCCCTTGCCGCGCAGATATTCGGGATTGAACAACTTCTTCGCATAACGCGTGCCCGAATCGGCGAGCACGGTGACGATCACGTGGCCGGGGCCGAGTTCACGCGCAAGGCGCACCGCGCCGGCGATGTTGACGCCCGAGGAGCCGCCCAGGCACAGGCCTTCCTGGGCCAGCATCTCATGCACCCAGGGCACCGACTCGGTGTCGGGAATCGTCCAGGCCAGGTCGATTGGGGCGTCATCGAAATTGGCCGTGATGCGGCTGTAGCCGATGCCCTCGGTCATCGACCCCCCTTCGGCAACAAGTTCGCCGCGATTGACGTAACCGGCCAGCACCGAACCGGCCGGATCCGCCAGCGCGATGGTCACCTCCGGCTTGTACGACTTCAGCCCCTGCGCCACGCCCGCGATGGTGCCGCCGGTGCCCGCGGCGCATGCGAAGCCATCGATCCGGCCGTCGGTCTGGTCGCGGATTTCGACCGCGGTGGTCGCGGCGTGGATGTCGCGGTTGGCGAGGTTGTCGAACTGGTTGGCGAAACACGCGCTGCCCGGATCGCGCGCGTTCAGGTCCTCGGCCAGCCCGCGGGCAATGTGCACGTAGTTTTTCGGGTCGCTGTAGGGCGCCGCCGGCACCAGCCGGACCTCGGCGCCGGTCAGGCGCAGCGCGTCGATCTTCTCGGCGCTCTGGGTTTCGGGCACCACGATCAGGCAGCGGTAGCCCCGGCTGGCGGCCAGCAGCGCCAGGCCGATCCCGGTGTTGCCCGCGGTGCCTTCCACCAGCGTGCCGCCGGGCCGGATCAACCCGCGCCTTTCGGCATCCAGCACCAGGCCCAGCGCGGTACGGTCCTTGATCGAGCCGCCCGGATTCAGCCACTCGGCCTTGCCCAGGATCTCGCAGCCGGTCGCCTCGGACGCACGCCGCAGGCGGACCAGCGGCGTGTGCCCGATGAGCGCTGCAAGGTCGGCGCGCGCCTGGATCATGCCGCTCTGGACCTGATGCGGCGCAGGCAGGGTTTCACCCCGCACGCGCGGTCAAGGAAGAACTCGGAACGCACCGTCACCTCCGGATGCGAAAACGACATGTCCCCATGGTCGCGCACGCAGGCGGCAAAGTACAACGGGGCGAGCGTGAAGTCGAGGTTGGTTTCGCCCGGTCGCAACTTGCGGATGTTCCCCTGGTCGGCCGTCCGGACTCATGGCACATGCGCACAAGTCAAGGTGCCACTACGTTGGTCTTTTTCGCCGGAACCGCCATGTCTGCCACGCGCCGCATTCCGCTCGAGGATTTCTTCCGCAAACCCGAACGCACCGCGGTGCGCATTTCCCCCGACGGCAATCTGCTCGGTTGGCTCGCGCCCCGGGAGCGGCGCCTCAACGTGTACGTGCGCGATCTGCGCAGCGGCGAGGAACGCTGCGTCACGAACGCGACCACGCGTGACATCCTGGCCTGGTTCTGGGCCGGCGACGAAACGCTGGTGTATGCACAGGATGCCGGCGGCGACGAGAACTACCACCTGTACGCGGCAAAGGCCGATGGATCCGGTACCCGCGATCTCACGCCGTTCAAGGGCGTCAAGTGCGGCCTGGTGGACGATCTTCCCGACGAACCGGACCGGATCGTGTTCCAGATGAACCGGCGCGACGCGCGCGTGTTCGACGCCTGGCGTGCCAACGTGGCGACCGGCGAAATCGAGCTTGCCGCGGAAAACCCCGGCAACATCCGTGCCTGGATCACCGACTGGTCCGGCCGCATCCGCGCCGCCGCGGCCAGCGACGGCGTCTCGACCAGCCTGCTGTACCGCGACGACGAATCGACGCCGTGGCGCACCGTGGTGACCCACGATTTTCGCGAAACGCTGTATCCACTGGCGTTCACGTTCGACGACGAACGCTTGTACGTGACCTCCAACGTCGATCGCGACCGCGCCGCGATTTTCGAGTACGACCCGCAAACGGCCACGCACGGCGCGCTGGTGTACGAGCATCCCGAGGTGGACGTTGCCGGCCTGCACACCTCGCGCCGGCGCCGGGTGCCGACCGCGGTCGCCTACGTGACCGACAAGCCCGCGTGGCATTTCCTGGACCACGAACGCCGTGCGCAACAGGAATACCTCGACGGCGAGCTGCCCGGTCGCGTCAACCGGCTGGTATCGCACTCGCGCGATGAAACGCGCTGGGTGGTGCATTCGGGCAGCGACCGCACGCGCGGCAGCTATCACCTGCTGACCTGGGAAGACCACGGTGCGCGGCGCGGGCTTGCCCCGTTGTTCGATGCGAGCCCGTGGCTGCGCGAAGACGAACTGGCACCCATGCAGCCGATTTCCTTCACCAGCCGCGACGGCCTGACACTGCACGGCTACCTGACCGTGCCGCCGGGCGTCGACGTGGAAAAACTGCCGCTGGTGCTGCATCCGCATGGCGGGCCCTGGCATCGCGACGTGTGGGGCTTCAATCCGGAAGTCCAGTTCCTCGCCAATCGCGGCATGGCCCTACTGCAGGTCAACTTCCGCGGTTCGACCGGCTATGGCAGGCCGTTCTGGGAAACCAGCTTCGGCCAGTGGGGCCTGACCATGCAGGACGACCTGGCCGACGGGGTGCACTGGGCGGTCGAGCAAGGCATCGCCGACCCCGCACGCGTGGCAATCTACGGCGGAAGCTACGGCGGCTACGCAACGCTGGCCGGCATCACCCGCGACCCCGAACTGTTCGCCTGCGCGGTCGACTACTGCGGCGTATCCAACCTGTTCACCTTCCTCGATGGCATCCCGCCGTACTGGAAGCCGATGCTGGCCATGTTGCATGAAATGATCGGCGACCCCGAACGCGACGCCGAACGCTTCAAGGCAACCTCGCCACTGTTCCACGTCGACCGTATCCGCTGCCCCCTGCTGGTGGCGCAGGGCGCCAACGACCCGCGCGTGCGCAAGAGCGAATCGGACCAGATCGTCGCCGCCCTGCGCGAGCGCGGCGTCACCGTCGAGTACCTGGTGAAGGACGACGAAGGACACGGATTCCACAACGAGGAAAACCAGTTCGACTTCTACCGCGCGCTGGAGCGGTTTCTCACCACCCACCTCGCACTCGAAGGTGACGCGGAATTGAACCAGGGGTGAGTTTTACTCCCAGCCCGGTCGCGAGCACGCTCGCTCCCGCGCAAACGCAGGGCACGTACCCGTAGCGTGCGCTCCGCGCACGAACCAGGGTTCCGACCCATAGGGTGAACCCATCGTGCGCACAGCGCACGCTACGCAGCCGCGCGGAATGACGCCAACATTTCCCGCCGACACCAATCGCGAGTACGCTCGCCCCTGCGCAAACGCGCGTCACGTTGCTACCCGTAGCGTGCGCTCCGCGCACGAACCAGGGTTCCGACCCATCGGGTGAGCCCATCGTGCGTGCGCGAAGCGCACGCTACGCAGCTGAATCGGACCCTCATCCGGCGCTGCGCGCCACCTTCTCCCGGAGGGAGAAGGGAAAGTCCGAACTCGTAGCGTGCGCTCCGCGCACGAACCGGCGCGCTCAACCGCCGCGCGCAAGCTCCCCCGCCACCTCGCGCGCGGCGGCCAAGGTTTGCGCCACGTCCTCGCGAGTGTGCGCGGTCGACACGAACAGGTTTTCGTACGCGCCGGGATGGAACAGCACGCCGCGCGCCAGCATGCCCTGCCACCACTTGCGGAACAGATCCTGGTCGGCATGGCGTTCGGCATCGCGGTAGTTGTGGATGGGCTGGCGCGTGAACCACACCTGCATCAGCGGGCCGATGCCGACCACGTGCGCGGGCAGCCCGGCGTCATCGAGCACTTTCGCCAATCCCGTGCGCAGTTCGCCGGCCACCGCGTCGAGCTTGTCGAACACTCCCGGCGTCGCCAGTTCATCCAGCGCCGCATTGGCGGCGGCGATGGCGATGCCGTTGGCGCTGTAGGTGCCGGCCATCGACACCCGACCTTCGGCCACCAGCGCCATGATCTCGGCGCGCCCGCCGCAGGCCGCGACCGGGAAGCCGCCGCCGATGCCCTTGGCGAACACCGCCAGGTCGGGCGTGACGCCCAGGCGCGCCTGCGCGCCGCCGAGGCCCAGCCGGAAGCCGGTGATGACTTCATCGAACAACAGCACGATGCCGTGGCGCGCGGTCAGCGCGCGCATGGCTTCAAGGTAACCCGGCTCGGGCAGGATGCAGCCGGTGTTGCACATCACCGGCTCGGTGATGACCGCCGCAATGGCATCGCCCTCGCGCCGGATGGCGTCGGCCAGCGCATCGGCGTCGTTCCACGGCAGGATGATCAGGTTTTCCTCGACGCCCGTGGGCAGGCCCGGCCCCTGCGGCACGGGTACCGGGTGCGCGTCGGGGCCGGCCTTTGCGATGTCCGGATGCTTGCTCCAGTAGATCGCATCGGAAAAGCCGTGGTACATGCCCTCGAAGCGGATCACCTTGTTGCGGCCGGTGAACGCGCGCGCCAGGCGGGTCGCATACATCACCGCCTCGGTGCCGGTGTTGCACAGGCGCACCTGCTCGACGCAGGGCACGGCGGCGATGATCTTCTGCGCCAGCCGCGCTTCGTCTTCGGTCGGCAGCGCGAAGATCGTGCCGCGCTCGCGGATGAAATCCACCACCGCCTGCGTGACCCGCGGCGGGCGGTGGCCCAGCAGCATGGGGCCAAGCCCCAGCAGGTAGTCGATGTACTCGTTGCCGTCGACGTCGGTGAGGCGCGAACCCTTTCCGCTTTCGACGAACAGCGGGTACGGGTCCCAGCCCGACCAGGTCGCGCGCGCGGTGCTGTTGATGCCGCCGGGGATGGGCTTGCACGCGGCCTCGAACATCTGCGCGCTGCGCGTGGTGTCGAGCCCGGGGGCAAGTTGTGCGTGATCGTCAGGAGCGCGCACGGCTTCGGCCTTGAGGGAATGCATGGGGTCGCCCCGTCAGGTTTCAGGAAGCCGTCGCGGTTGCGGGGGCGCGTCGCGGTGCGTGCAACTTGCCGGCCAGCAACGCGGGCAACAGTGCAATCGCATCGGCGAATCCGACGATCGACGCATGCGGAAGGTCCGCCCGGCGGCAGTGCTCGATCAGGCGATGCTTGGCAAACACGTAGTCGGCTTCGCCCGCCGCGCAGAAATCCGAAGCGCCGTCGCCGACCAGCAGCACGCAATGGTCGCGATCGTGTTCGCGCACCGCGCTGGCGCACTTGCAGTGCCCGCTGTCGACGCGGCAAGCCGGATCGGAAAACGGTGTTTCAAGCTTCCAGCTGCGCTCGCCGGTCTGCACCAGGCGGTTGGCCAGCACCGGCAGGTGGTCGAGCCGGTACCGCGCCAGGATCGAACGGATCGCGTAATCGAGCCCGTCGCTGACCACGCGCAACGCGCAACCGGCGTCCAGGGCCGCGTCCACGAACTGCGGGAAGGCCGGGTCGACGCGCAGCCCGGCAAGGTGCGCGTCGATCTGCTCGCGCGAGGCATCCAGCAACGCGACCTGCCCGGCCATGCATGCGGCCGAACCGATCCGGCCGGCGCGCCATTCGCGCTCGAGCACTTCCCATCCGGGTGCGGCAAAACTGTCGAGCAGCGAGTCGGTGACGTCCTCGACGGTGATGGTGCCGTCGAAGTCGCACAGGATGTTCCACTGGGTCACGGTTCGATTCCATCCGGTCGCGGCACGCGAGGCCGCACAATGTTCCGGATTTTAGCAGTGGGTTGGTTTCGGGACGCTTTCAGCGGCCGCATCCCCCCGGCGCTGCGCGCCGACCCCCTTCGTTGCGACGGGGGGGGTTAGCCACCCCC
>CAZAXF010000016.1:0-53472 GCA_964489055.1 uncultured Rhodanobacter sp.
GCAGCATCTTCATGGCGCGGTCGCGGTTGGCGTGCTGGCTGCGCTCGGTCTGGCAGGCCACCACGATGCCTGACGGTTCGTGGGTGATGCGTACCGCCGATTCGGTCTTGTTGACGTGCTGGCCGCCGGCGCCGGAGGAACGATAGACGTCGGTTTTCAGATCCGCCGGATTGATGTCGATCTCGATGTCGTCGTCGACTTCCGGCGACACGAACACCGAGGCGAAACTGGTATGCCGGCGGTTGTCCGAATCGAACGGCGACTTGCGCACCAGCCGATGCACCCCGATTTCGGTCTTCAGCCAGCCGTACGCGTAGTCGCCCGCGACCCGGAAGGTCGCCGACTTGATGCCCGCGACTTCGCCCTCGCTGGCTTCGAGCAATTCGGTCTGCCATCCCTTGTCCTCGGCCCAGCGCAGGTACATGCGCAGCAGCATCTCGGCCCAGTCCTGGGCCTCGGTGCCGCCGGCGCCGGCAGTGATGTCCACGAAGGCGTTGGCAGAATCCATCTCGCCGGCGAACATGCGGTGGAACTCCAGCGTCTGCACGCGCTTTTCCAGCGCATCGACGTCCCTGGCCACCGCGGCGATGGAATCATCATCGCCCTCGTCGGCGGAGAGGTCCAGCAGTTCGCCGGCATCGTCCAGACCGTGCGTGATGGCGTCGATGCCTTCCACGAATTCGGCCAGCCGCGCGCGTTCGCGGCCCAGGTCCTGGGCGCGCTGCGGATCGTCCCAAACGTTGGGATTTTCCAGTTCGCGGTCTACTTCTTCCAGGCGCTCGCGCTTGACCGGGTAGTCAAAGATACCCCCTGAGCGATTCGACGCGTTCGCGCAGGTCCGCGATGTGCGCGCGGATCGGATTGGTTTCCAGCATGGCGGTGGTTGGTCGCGGGAAAAAGATGCGGAATGGTAGCAAACCCGCCCGTGGTCCGCAGCGGCCCGCTGGCGTCCAGGCGCCGCGCGGGCTATCGTTGCCGGCCGTGCCGCACCGTGGCGGCCCGTACCTGTCATCCACCGGAGGTTCTGATGAAATCGCTTCGCGCCCTGTTGCTGGGAACCTGCCTGACGCTTCTCGCCGCGACGCCGGCATTGGCGGACGAGGGCATGTGGACATTGAACAACCTGCCCGTCAAGCAGATGCAGAAGGCGTACGGCTTCACCCCCACGCAGGCCTGGATCGAGCATGTCCAGAAGGCAGCGCTGCGGATCGCCGGTGGCTGCACCGCGTCGTTCGTGTCGCCGAATGGCCTGGTGATGACCAATCACCACTGCGCGAATGCGTGCCTGGTCGCCAATTCCTCGCCCGGGCACGACTACATGAACAACGCGTTCATCGCCGGCGAGCGCAGGAACGAGCTGAAGTGCCCGGACATGGAGCTGGACCAACTGCTCTCGATCACCGACGTCACCGACAAGGTCAACGCCGCGACCCGCGGCAGGCAGGGCGCCGGTTTCATCAAGGCCCAGCGCGCGGTGATCAGCGACATCGAACACCAGTGCGCCGGCGAGGACGCCGCCACCAGGCGCTGCCAGGTGGTCACGCTCTACCACGGCGGCCAGTACCAGCTCTACACCTACCGCCGCTACCAGGACGTGCGCCTGGTGTTCGCGCCGGAGCAGCAGATCGCGTTTTTCGGGGGAGACCTCGACAACTTCAATTTCCCGCGTTACGACCTCGACGTGACCTTCCTGCGCGCGTACGTGGACGACAAGCCCGCGGCAACGCCGCAATATTTCCGGTTCGACCCGAAGGGGCCCGCGGATGGCGACCTTGTCTTCGTGGTCGGCAACCCCGGATCCACGCAGCGCAGCTACACCGTGGCGCAACTGAAGACGCTGCGGGACGCCAGCCTCGTTCCCCGCTATGCGTATCTCTCCGAGAAGCGCGGCGTGCTGTGGTCCTACGGCCAGCGCAGTGACAAGCAGGCCAGCGAAGTCGCCGAGCCCATCTTCTACATCGACAACGCGCTGAAGGCATACAAGGGCCGCATCCAGACGCTCGACGATCCGGCGCTGTACGCGCAGAAGCAGGAAAAGGAGGACGCGCTGAAGCAGTGGATCGACGCCGACGCCAGCCGCAAGGCCCAATACGGCGATCCGTGGAGCACCATTGCCGAAGCGGAGAAACGGTACGCCAACCTCGCCGTGCGCCAGAGCATGCTCGGTCGCGGCGAGGGCTTCGATTCGAAGCTGTTCTCGGCCGCGCGCACGCTGGTGCGAGCGGCGGAAGAACGCGCCAAACCCAATGCTGAACGCCTGCCGCGCTATCGCGATTCCAACCTGCCCTCGGTGGAACAGGGCCTGTTCGCCAGGAAGCCGATCCATCCCGAGCTTGAAACGCTCACCCTGACCTGGTCGTTGCACAAGCTGCGCCAGGCGCTGGGCGCCGACGACCCGCTGGTGCACAAAATCTTCGGCAAGCAGGATCCCGAACAGGTTGCGACCAAGCTGGTCAGCGGCACCAGGCTGTTGTCGATCGCCGACCGCAAGCGGCTCTGGAAAGGCGGACTCAAGGCCATCAAGGCATCCACGGATCCGATGATCCGTTTCGCGCTTGCGGTCGACCCCGCCTCGCGTGCGGTGCACGAGCAATACGAAAGCCAGGTGCAGGCCCCGATCCGTACCGCCAGCGAGTCAATCGCCAAGGCGCGCTTTGCACGCTACGGCACCTCGATCTATCCGGACGCCACTTTCACCTTGCGCTTGTCCTACGGCAAGGTCGCCGGCTGGATGGAGAAAGGCCAGATGGTGCATCCGTTCACCGACTTCGCCGGCGCCTACCGACGTGCGACCGGCAACCCGCCCTTCAACCTGCCGAAGTCGTGGATCAAGGCCAAACCGCACCTGGACCTGGCCACCCACTTCGACTTCGTCACCACCAACGACATCATCGGCGGCAATTCCGGCAGTCCGGTGCTGGACCGCAAGGGCGACGTGGTCGGCCTGATATTCGACGGCAACATCCACTCGCTGGGTGGCGCCTACTGGTACAACGGCGCCACCAATCGCGCCGTGGCCGTGGACACCTCGGCGCTGATCGAGGCGATCAGCAACGTCTACCACGACGAATCGCTGGCCAACGAGCTGCTGGGCAAGGCGCCCTGAGCGCGCGCCGGCCCCGTCATGGCCACCGGTTGACGATTGTCACTGGTGGCCTGCGCGGGGCCGGCGTACGCTGGCCACACTCGAATCAGGAAGCTTGCCGCCATGCCCACAGAACCGTCACGGCCCGACCCGCCCGCGCTTCGCTGGCGCCTGTTCCCTGCCCTCGCGATCATCGCGGTCGGGGTGCTGTTCCTGCTGGGGAATCTTGGCTACAACATTGCGCTGCTGCAGTACGACAACTGGTGGGCGGTGATCATCCTGCTGGCGGCGTTGGCGCCACTGACCCGCGCCTGGGAAATCTACCGCGCGCGCGGCCGCGCCGATGCGGAAGTCGCACACTCGCTGCTGACCGCCGGCGCCATCGTGCTGGTCGCGGTGATGTTTCTGGCCAACCTCGACTGGGGCGTGTGGTGGCCACTGTTCGTGATCCTCGGCGGCCTGTACACACTGGTGCCCTACCGCCGCCGTTACCGCGACCGCTACCGGCGGCGCGAAAATCCTGACGACACGTAGCGTGCGCTCTGCGCACGAATCGGCACTTCCCACCCACGAGGTACGCCCATCGTGCGCGCAGCGCACGCTACAACGTCGTGCCCACAGCCGACCCGGCAAAACCCACGCACCACCCGCGATACGTAGCGTGCGCTTTGCGCACGAATCGCAATCCCCATCCGTTGGGCACGCCCATCGTGCGCGCAGCGCACGCTACAACGTCGTGCCCGCAGCCGACCCGGCAAAAGCCACGCACCACGCGCGATGCGTAGCGTGCGCTCTGCGCACGAATCGACACCGCCCACCGACGAGGTACGCCCATCGTGCGCGCAGCGCACGCTACAACGTCGTCCCTGCAGCGGACCCGGCAAAAGCCACGCACCAGGCGCGATACGTACCGTGCGCTCTGCGCACGAATCGGCACCGCCCACCTGCGGGGCACATCCATCGTGCGCGCAGCACACGTTACAACGTCATCCCCGCAGCCGACCCGGCAAAACCCGCGCACCACGCGCGATGCGTAGCGTGCGCTTTGCGCACGAGCCGGCGCCGCCAATCCTGCGGGCCGACCCGTGCGCGCAACGCACGCCACGCAAGCCGCGTCAGGGGGAGGCAACCAGCCCGCGCGCGGCGATGGCACGGCGTTCCAGGACGCCCAGTTGCAACTGATCCTCCAGCTTCAGGTTACGCAACTGGAACGGACCGGTCAGCCCGCTCCTGGTGATCGCCGCGGCCTGAAACGCCAAACGAATGGGTACGTCGTGCCCCGGCTGCAGCCACGCCGCCGATTGCGCGTACACCGCAGGACGCAGGTTGCCTTTCGCATCGTGCCCGTAGAGCACCGCACTGACCGCGTAGCGGCTGGCGGCCGCCACGTCGACATCCACGTCGACCCGGAGGTTCTGGCCGGCACGCGGAGCGAACCGCACCAGCGAGCCGCTGAAGCGCGCCGTCGGTAGTGTCACCGCGAAGGCATTCGTCGCCTCGCGCAACACCAGCTTGCCGCCGCTGCGGGCGCGGGCGAACGCACGGATTTCCCACAATCCGCGCTTTCCGGCGTGTGCCGCCGGTGGCATGACGCTGGCGATGTAACTGCCGTTCGCGGCGCGCGTGAAGCGCACGTTCTCGCTCCAGCCATCAGGTGCGACCAGCATGCCGGTCACCCTGGTCAGGCGTGCGCGCACGCCCCGTGAATGCGCGACGCCTGCCGCGGATCCGGCCATGTCCACCTTGAACCGCAAGGTATCGCCTGCGAGCGTGGTTCCACGGTTGGCCGCGAGTGCCAGCGCGTACGGACTTTTTGGCTCATACACCTGGATCAGGTACCTGCCGCGCGCGCCGGCGGCCGCGATGCGCGCCGTCCCGGCACCAACCTTGTCATTGAGCTTGAGTACCGTGCTGCCGGTCTGCACCGGCATCCCCGCGCGCCGCATCTGCCGTCCGGACGCGATGACGTCGCTGGCCGCGGCGGCGCTCAACTGCCGTCCGCCGGATACGAACCGCACACTGGAGGCATCGACCGCGGCACTCGCACCCAGCGGACTGATGCGGACGATGTCGTCAACCGCGGTAATCGGCAGGTTCACACCCCGCTGGAGTTGTGCACCGGTGGCGTTGACCAGGTACTGGCGGCTCAACTTGCGAAAGGGCCGCGGATTCGCATCGATCTTCCCGGACGCAGGCAGCGCCCAGGAGATCGAGACCGGCGCGTGGTCGATGGCGACGTGCACCCGCTCGACGGACATCAAGCGGGTGGGCGTCTGGTCACCGGCCGCCGGTGCCGCCAGCGGGGAAACCACGCGCCCGCCCGGCCCGGCTGCATGCACCGCGAGCGGCGCGACGAACAGTGCAGCGATGGCGGCTACGAAAATTGATTTCTGGATTCTGGTTTGCATGATCGGCCTCCTCAGCCCACATCGTTGCGCAGGATGACGTCGAGGCCGAAACACGCGCGTCGACTCTGGTTGTGGCTGAGCACATTGCCGCCCTGGGTCGCCTGGATGTCGTAGAACCACACATTCCCGGCGGCCGAGGCGCTGGAGCATTCGATGAAGCCGTCCGAACAACTGTTGAGCCACGCACGGGTGATCTTCAGTCCGGCGTTCAGCCAGTAGCCGCCGCAATGCGCCGCCGAACTCCATGGCGTTGCGTTGACGTTGGTGCCCACGACGTCCCAGAAGCCTTTGGGCAGCGATGGACGACCCGCCGTGCCCAGCAGGAAATTCTGGTTGTAGTAAGCCATCCAGCTCACCTGCTGCTGGCGCACCGCATCGTTCTTGTACCCGAGCAACCAGCCCAGCGAAGACTCGAACACGTTGCCCGAAATCACCGCGTCGGCCAGCGGCGTGCCGGCGCTGGATGGTGCGATGGCATCGACCCAGCGGATGCTGGAAATGATCGCCGGATAGCGGCTGTCATAGGTCGGATTGGACATGATCCAACGGATCACGTTGCCGCCGTCCGAATGCGTGATCACCACCAGGTCATTGATGTGGCGTGCCTGGATGAAGTTGTAGATCTGGCCGGCCACGCAGCCAGCCGCACCGCTGGCCCACATGTACTGGGTCAGGTCGCAATTGACCACCAACAGGTCGTTCGGGTCGGACAACCCCTGGCGCACCGACTCGATCATCGGCGGCTGCCAGTAGTCGTCATAGGCATCCGTCTGATGCCCGGTACCGTGCACGAATACGACGCCGGTAGTCGCCCACGCGGAACCGACCCCGCACGCGAACACCACGAGAAACACCAGTAAACGCTTCATGTTGCCCTCCCTACGCACCGCCCGCGCAGGCAAAGCCGCCCGGGCGCGGAATGCCTCACCGGCGGCAGGGTCGAGGGCGACATCCGTGTCGTCGGCCGGCAGCCGTCGGATCGAGCCAAGGCGCCGCTTGTCGGCGCCGCCTGCCGCCGCGCCTTCCCCGGTTCCCTCGCGGCAACCGGGGCAACCTAGCAAATGTCGCGCACTGAATCAAACGTTTGTTTGATTCACGCCTGCCGCCGCTTGAAGCCGACGGTCACCCCCGTCGTGCGCGAAGCGCACGCTAACACCGTCGTCCCCGCAGCCGACCCAACAAAACCCACACGCCACGCGCGATGTGTAGCGTGCGCTCTGCGCGCGAACCGAAATCCCCATCCGCCGGGCACGCCCATCGTGCGCGAAGCGCACGCTACAACGTCGCCCCTGCAGGCGCCCCGACAAAACCCGCGCACCACGCGCGATGTGTAGCGTGCGCTCTGCGCGCGAACCGAAATCCCCATCCGCCGGGCACGCCCATCGTGCGCGAAGCGCACGCTACAACGTCGCCCCTGCAGGCGCCCCGACAAAACCCGCGCACCACGCGCGATGTGTAGCGTGCGCTCTGCGCGCGAACCGAAATCCCCATCCGCCGGGCACGCCCATCGTGCGCGCAGCGCACGTTACGCTATCGGATGTGACGCGAAGCCGGCATTCGTCACGCGCTGGTGTGCCGCGCCACCCAGTCAAGATAGCTGTCGACAAATTTCGACAGAAACTTGTTGACGCTCGCGTCCGTAACCGTACCGTCATCGGCGATGAGCCCTTCCTTGTAACGGAGGAACGCCTCGGGCTGCGCCATCAGCCATACGTCAAGGAACACGCACACGTTGCGCAGGTGCTGCTGCGCCAGGGCGGAAGACATCGCGCCGGCCGAGGTGCCGATCACGGCGCCCGGCTTGCCGGCGAAGGCGTTGGTGCCATAGGGCCGCGAGCACACGTCGATGGCGTTCTTCAGCACGCCCGGGATCGAGCGGTTGTATTCCGGGGTCACGAACAGGATGGCATCGCACTCGCGGATTTCCTGCTTGCGCGCCTCGGCCACCTCGGGATAGTCGGCATCGAAGTCCTGGTTGTACAGCGGCAGGTCGTCGATGCGGATGTGGCGGAACTCGGCGCGCTCGCCCGCGATCTTCTCCAGCGCGCGGGCCACCTTGCGATTGATGGATTCCTTGCGCAGGCTCCCGACCAGCAGCGCGACGACGGGACGTTGTTTGCTCATGTCATGTCTCCCATTGATCAACATCGTGTATCAGCAGCGCACACCGCCATTCCGGATTCGCCCGTGGGAACGCCGCAGGCGCCCCGGAATGGCGAGGGAAACCCGTTGCCGGCATATGGCGTCCATCGGACGCCTCCCTGGATCGGGTCGCCGCCGGGACCGGTCATGGCTTGACGAATTTCAATGTCATGCGGTCGGATTCGCCGATCTTCGCGTACTGCTTCTTCTGTGCCGGGGTGTCGCCCCAGTCCAGGTCCGGCAGCAGGCTGTGCACGTTGATGTCCTCCGGGTCCTTCGGGTTGGCGTTGACCTCCGAGGTGCCGGCCAGCCGGAAGCCGGTCCTGAGACCCAGGTTGATCAGGTAATCCTCGGGCAGGCGGTGCAGCTTCTTCGCGCTGACCACCGCATCCGCGAACGGCTTGGCACGATGCTCGACCACCCCGAACACCCCGCCCGGCTTCAGCACCGCGTAGGCAGCCTTGAAAACCCCGGCGAGTGTCTCCGGACTGTGATTCAACCAGTCATGCGTGTTGCGGAAGGTCAGCACCATGTCCGCGGAGCCGGGTGGGCCGAGATCGACCCTGGTGGGCGGCGCAAACGGAATCACCTTCTCGATGTGGCCGTACACCGCCGGGTCGGACTTCAACTTGTCGTGAAAGCCGCGGGCCATCTTCGCCATGAACTTGCTGTTGCTGTCCAGGGGTGCCGCGGCCTCGATCAGGTGTCCGTGTGCGTACAGGAACGGCGCCAGGATTTCGGTGTACCAGCCACCCGCCGGCGACAGTTCGATCACCGTCATGTCCGGCTTGATGCCGAAAAACTCCAGTGTCTTCACCGGGTGCCGGTACTTGTCGCGGGCCTTGTGGTCCGGCGAGCGCCACGAGCCCTGGACGGCTTCCTGCAACATCTGCTGCACGTTGCCGGTGGCCTTGATCGGGCCCGTGGAAGCGGGTGCGGCGGTGGCGACGCTGGCGGCTGCCAGCAGGCTGGCCAGCCCAACAGCCGCCAAGGTGTTGTGCGTGAGAACGGACATGTCGATCACCTGCATCTGAAACCGTTGACGTTACGCCGCATTTCGTAATTTGGGCGTGAATACTCACGTATCCGTCGTGCCACCAACGATGCACGGCATATCGGCCGGGTAGCGTGCGCTCCGCGCACGACACGGGACCCACGACAGATCCAGGCGTTACCCCAGCGCCTTTTCATGTACCCCGCGCACGGCGCGTCCCGATGGATCGGCCAGTGTCGCGAAGGCCGGATCCCACGCGATCGCGGCCGGTGAGGAACAGGCAATCGACTTGCCACCCGGCACGGTGCGCGCGCAGGCATCGCCGGGGAAGTGCTGTTCGAAGATGCGGCGGTAGAAATACGCCTCTTTCGTGGCCGGCGGGTTGTACGGAAAGCGCGAGGCCGCGGCGGCGAATTCGCGATCACCCACTTGCGTCTGCGCGTGGGCCTTCAGGCCGTCGATCCAGCCGTAGCCGACGCCGTCGCTGAACTGCTCCTTCTGGCGCCACAGGATTTCCTTCGGAAGCACGCCTTCGAAGGCTTCGCGCAGGACGTGCTTCTCGATCCGGCGGTGCCCGGCCATCTTGTGTACGGCATCCATGCCCATCGCCACATCGATGAACTCCAGATCCAGGAACGGCACGCGCGCCTCCACGCCCCAGGCCATCATGGCCTTGTTGGCGCGCAGGCAGTCGTAGCTGTGCAGCGCGTCGAGCTTGCGCACGGTTTCCTCGTGGAAGGCCTCGGGCGAAGGCGCCTTGTGGAAGTACAGGTAGCCGCCGAAGATCTCGTCCGAACCCTCGCCCGAGAGCACCATCTTCACGCCCATCGCCTTGATCCTCCGCGCCAGCAGGTACATCGGCGTGGCTGCGCGGATGGTGGTGACGTCATACGTCTCGAGGTGCCGGATCACCTCGGGCACCGCGTCGAGGCCCTCCTGGAAGGTGTACACGAAACCGTGGTGCACGGTGCCCAGTGCGTTGGCGGCGATTCTTGCGGCGGCGAGATCGGGTGAACCATCCAGGCCGATGGCGAACGAATGCAGGCGCGGCCACCACGCTTCACTGCGATCATCGTCTTCGACCCGTTCGCGCGCGAAGCGGGCCGCGCAGGCCGCCACCAGTGAGGAGTCGAGCCCGCCGGAAAGCAGCACTCCGTAGGGCACATCCGACATCAACTGGCGGTGCACCGCCAGCTCGAAGGCAAACCGCAGGTCGCCCGGCGCAACCGCGTGGCCGCGCGTGGCCGCGTAGTCGCGCCAGGGCTTCTCGTAATAACGACGCAACTCGCCGGCAGCGCTGTCGAAGACGTGCCCGGGAGGAAACTCGGCCAGGTCGGCGCACACATCGACCAGTGCCTTCATTTCCGAGGCCACGCACAACCGGCCCTGGGCATCGTGTCCCCAATACAGCGGGCACACGCCGATCGGATCGCGCGCGACCAGGCACCGCTTCGCGGCCGCATCCCACAGTGCGAACGCGAAGATGCCGTTCAGGCGCGAAACGAACGCGGGGTCGCCGCCGCGGTACAAGGCGTTGATGACCTCGCAGTCCGAACCGGTGGTGAAGTCGTACGCGACCGCATCGCGCAAGACACGGTGGTTGTAGATTTCGCCATTGACCGCCAGCACCAGCGCGCCGTCGCGCGATCGGATCGGCTGCGCGCCCGAGGCCGAATCGACGATCGCGAGGCGCTCGTGCACCAGGATCGCGCCATCGTCCACGTGCACCCCGCTCCAGTCCGGGCCGCGGTGGCGCTGGCGTCGCGACAATTCCAGCGCCTGCCGGCGCAGCGCGCCAAGGTCATCGCCGGCCTGCAGGCCGAACATTCCCAATATCGAGCACATGGTCGTGGCTCCTCGTATCGCGTCGACGCGTATTTTTTCGCAACGGTGTGGCCATCAGGTGTCGATTGCGCAACAAAAAACCCGCTCGGGGCGGGCTTCGGTTGCGTGTCTGTGGTGATGCTTTCAGCTACGCGCGGGCCCGCCAGCGGGTGGCGTTGTCGTTCGCGCGATTATTGTTGCCGGCCACGGCAGCACACCGCACGCAAGGCACGGTTCGGTTGGAAGCGCTGGCGGTGATCGTCGGCATGAGGCGAATATCCCGGAATCCGGCCGCCTGCGCAAGTGCCGCATTCAGCCCCACCATCACAATCGTGGGAACATGGAGGTCTCGCCGCAGAAGGAACCGCCATGTCCCGCCGAACCATCAATCTTGACGACACGTTATATGACTACCTGCTGGCGCACACGCTGCGCGAGCACCCCGAACAGGCCGCGCTGCGCGAGGCGACCCGTACGCATCCGCACGCCAACATGCAGATTGCGCCCGAACAGGGGCAGTTCATGTCGCTGCTGGTGAAGCTGATCGGCGCGCGCCGCACCATCGAGATCGGCACCTTCACCGGCTACAGCGCGCTGACGGTGGCGCTGGCCCTGCCCGATGACGGCAAGGTCCTCGCCTGCGACGTCAGCGAGGAATACACCGCCATCGGCAAGCCGTACTGGCAACGTGCCGGCGTCACGGACAGGATCGAGCTGGTGATCGCACCGGCCATGCAGACGCTCGACGCGCGCCTCGCCGCGGGCGAAGCCGACCACTACGACTTCGCCTTCATCGACGCCGACAAGGCCGGCTACGACGGATATTACGAACGCTGCCTGCAACTGGTGCGGCCGGGCGGCCTGATCGCCTTCGACAATACGTTGTGGAGCGGCGCCGTGGCACAGCCCGGCGGCGATGAAGACACGCAGGCGCTCAAGGCACTCAACGAAAAGCTGCACCGGGACGAACGCATCGACATGGCCTTGCTGCCCATCGGCGACGGGCTGACCCTGGCCCGCCGACGCGCGTAAGCGCTGGCGCTACCCGTGGCACAACGTGCGGGTGAAGGCGCGGCGACAATGTTTCGCAAGTTGCGAAGGGTGGGGCCTTTCCGCCCGCCACGCCATTCCCGGCCGCGTGCAAGGGTCAGCAACACATGTCGTCATTCCGGGGCGCCTGCGGCTTCATCGCAGGCGAACCCGGAATCCATTTGCAGCCTGGCCAGGATGAAAGCGGATTCCGGGTTCCGCCTGCAAACAGCGCAGGCGGCCCCGGAATGACGACAGGAACGATTCACTGACATGCGTGGAGCCGGCAAGGACAGGCCGCTACCGCAAGCGGAGCGACGCCTGGTGCTATGCTCCGGCACACAATGCTCGTCACCGTGACCCGCTTTCTTGATCCCTGGGAGGCCTACGTCGTACGGGCACGGATGGAGGCGGAAGGCATCCCGGCCACAGTGGCGTATGCGAACCATGCAATCGTGAACTGGCCGATGTCGCTGGCTCTCGGAGGGACTGCCGTGCAGGTTCCGGAAGGGTTCCTGGCGCAGGCCCGCGAGGTCTTGTCGGAATACGAGGCAGGCGCCTTGGAAGATGCATTGAATGCAGCGCTGGGACTGGAGCGGGAACATTGTCCGCGCTGCGGGTCGACGGACTTCAAACGCACGATGCCGTGGGGCAAGCGCGCAAGGGCGGCGTTGATCGTCGCCCTGTTCGCGCCGTATCCCGCCAGCAGAAGCCGGTTCATTTGCAGGAACTGTGGTTGCAGGTGGAACTGGGGCGATGTTTAGGACTTTCTTTCCGTGGTCGGTTTCCGGGCGCCACCGGCCTGCCTGGTTCGTGTTCAATGCCGGTACCGCTTTCAGCGTTTGCCCCGCGCGCGGGCGCGCAGCGCCGAGGTCGAAGGGTCTGCATCGATTGGTGCTTCGCCTTCGCTTGCTGACGCAAGCCACGCTCAGCACGAACGGGTTTTCGTTACCGGGATTCGACACGAATCAGGTCAACCCGGAGTGTTCGGGAGGAGTTGATCATGTCAAGAGCGATAGCCGAATCGGACTGGAAAAAATTCAGGCAGGTCAGGCTGGTGGCCCTGGACCGGTTCTGCCGGCGCGTGCTGGCCGACTGCCAGGAAGTGTGTTCGGATGAATCCATGACGGCGCATGAGCGATACGGGAAGCTGTACGGCCTGATTCACGACCGGGACAAGGACATGGCGCGGGCGTTCGATGATCCGCGACGGTCGACGGCGGATCTTCAACTGCGGCTCATGGTGTACCACGGGCTGGTGTTGGATGAGGAACTGTCGCAGTTCAGCCCGGACGTACAACGTGTCGTGAAGCTTCAGTAAATTCGCCCGAACCCGGTCACGTGCGCTCGCAATGGCGCACCAGCAGGCGCAGGGATTCGCGGCCGCGCCAGTCGTTGACGGTGAGTTCGTAGGCGATGCGAAGTGCATCGCCGGCCGCAACATCGGCGTCTGCGTTGAACCACACGGCGTCACGGATGCCGCCGTCGCGCGGGTCGCGCAGGCGCAGGCGGCGGTGGGCGCCTGTCTGGCCCATGGCGCGGCAGTCGATGCACTCGAACACGTTGTCGAACAGCGGTGCGGGAAAGCCCTGCCCCCACGGCCCGGCGACGCGCAACTGGCGCGCCAGTTCCAGGTCAAACTCGTGCGGTGCGAGTTCACCGTCGCTGGCAAGGACCGGCTGCAGCGATTCGGCGCTGATCCGCTCGCGCACCACCCCGTCGAAGACTTCCGCAAAGCGCGCGAAACCCGCCAGTGGAAGGGCCAGCCCCGCCGCCATCGCGTGACCGCCGAAGCGCGCGATCATGCCGGGGCAGCGCGCGTCCACTTCGACCAGCGCATCGCGCACGTGGAAGCCCGCCACCGAACGCGCCGAACCGCGCAGTTCATCGCCCTGCCCCGCCGGCGCGAAAGCCACCACCGGACGGTGCAGGCGCTCCTTCACTTTCGCGGCCACCAGGCCGACCACGCCCGGATGCCAGGCCGGGTCGAACAACGCCACGCCGACCGCATCGCCGGTCGCAAGGTCGGCCACGCGCAGCATGGCCTCGTCGACCATCGAGGTCTGCAGGTTGCGGCGCTGCCGGTTGATCTCGTCCAGGGTCGCGGCCAGGTGGCTCGCGTGCGACGCGTCGCCCGCGAGCAGGCATTCGACGCCGATGGTCATGTCTTCCAGCCGGCCGGCGGCATTCACGCGCGGCCCGATGGCAAAGCCCAGGTCCGACGCCGCGGCGTGGCGCGCATCGCGCCCGGCGACGTCGAACAACGCGGCGATGCCGGCGCAGGCGCGACCGCTGCGGATGCGCCGCAGCCCGCCTTCGACCAGCGCGCGGTTGTTGGCATCGAGCGGCACCAGGTCGGCCACGGTCGCCAGCGCCACCAGGTCCAGCAGTGATGCAAGGTCAGCGTCCCGTTGCCTGCCCAGGCGCGCGCGCAACGCCAGCAGCAGGTAGAACATCACGCCCGCACCGCACAAGTGCTTGCTGGCGAACGCATCGCCCGGAAGGTTCGGATCGACGATGGCGTCGGCCGCCGGAAGGTTTGCGCCCGGCAGGTGGTGGTCGGTGACGATGACGCTGCAGCCGCGCGCCTTCGCCGCCGCGACGCCCGCCACGGACGCGATGCCGTTGTCCACGGTGACGACGACATCCGGCGCCGGTTGCAGGGTCTCCACCAGCGCCGGGGTCAGGCCGTAACCGTGCACCGCACGGTCGGGCACCGCGTAGGCGACGTTGCGCGCACCGAGCATGCGAAGGCCACGCACCGCGATCGCGCAGCCGCTGGCGCCGTCGCAGTCGTAGTCGCCGGCGACGAGGATCGAACGCTGGTTGGCAATGGCGTCGGCCAAGAAGTCGAGCGCGGCGTCGATGCCGCCAAGCCCATCCGGCGGCAGCAGGCCGTCCAGGCGCAGCCCGGCCTCGTCCGGACAGCACACCCCGCGCGCCGCGTACAGGCGCTGCAGCACCGGGTGCACCGAAGCCGGCCAGTCGTGCGGCATACCGCTGGCCGCACGCCGCACGATCCGCAACGCCGGCGCCGTGGCGTTCACCCGCGCCGCCAGAAACGCAGGCGGTGCGCATGGCGCAGATCGAATCGCGGGCCGTCGGCGAAGGTCAACCGGATCGTGCCAAAACGCCGCGTGCGCAGCCAGGCGCGGAAATGCTCCAGCCAGCGCGCCGCTTCGTCCGCGTGGCCGCGAATGTCCAGGTCCAGCAATGCGCTCCCCGGCGTGGCATCGAAGGCATCGGGCAGCGGCGTGGCGCGGTCCACGCCCGCCAGCCAGGCAAGGCCGCGCAGGCAGTCGTCCACGCTCGCGGCCACCTGCACGCTCGCGGCAACGGTGTCGGGCAATGTGCCCGCGCCCCAGAACCACAACGCGTTCACCGGCAGCTTGCCCGCGGCCTTGCGCGCGGCGTTGACCGAATGCGCGTGCAGCATCATCTGCGCCTCGTTGAACAGGTGCCGCCACGAACGACCGGCGTCGCCCGCCGGCAGGCATTCGAGCAGGTCGACGCCCAGCGCATCCGCCGGCGCGACGAAATCCGGGAGCGGCGCACCCTGCGTCACGCGTGCGCACCACGCCGTGGGCGTATCGGCCTCCAGCGGTACGCCGGCATCGCCGAACAGTGGTTGCAGCGCCGCGGCCAGTTCGCGGGATTCGTCATCGGTCAGGTCGTCGACGGGACAGGCCATCAGGCGCGCACCGGTGGCTTCGCTGCGCGCGTAGGCCGGATCCGCGCACACCCATGCGCCGAGCGCGGCATCGTCGGCGTGGCAGTGGTGGCGCAGCGCCGCCACCGGCAGCGCGGCGCCAGCGAACCGGAACACTTCGCGGACGCCCGCGACACGGGCGTCGGGCACATCGTCGAGGCGGTTGCCGCGCACGAGCCAGCGCCGGAATGCGGGATCGGATTCCAGGCGCGCCAGCGGCGGCATCAGCACGTGCAACGCGTTCATGCCGTGGCCGCCTCCAGTGTTTCGCTGTGCTCCAGCCAGGCCTCTTCCAGCGTGGCCTTTTCCGCGCGCAGGGCGCTTTGTTCGCGCCCGATGTCGGCCAGCACCGCGGTCGGGCCTTCGTAGATGGCCGGGTCGGCCAGGCGCTCGGTGAGCGTGGCAAGTTCCGCGTCGATGGCGGCGATGCGTGTCTCGATCCTGCGCAGCTTGCCGCGCAGTCCGCGCAGGCGTTCGCGTTCGGCCGCGGCCTCGCGTCGCCGCTCACGCGGGCCGGACCTGCGGGTCGTGGTGTCCTCGCCGTTCCCGTTGTCGTCATCGCGCGCGCGCAGCCAGCGGGCGTAGTCGTCGAGGTCGCCGTCGAACGGTTCGACACCGCCATCCGCGACGCGCCGGAACGTGTCGCACACCAACCCCAGCAGGTGCCGGTCGTGCGCCACCAGCACCAGCGCGCCCGGATAGTCGTTGAGGGCGTCCGCCAGGGCCTCGCGCATGTCAAGATCAAGGTGATTGGTCGGCTCGTCGAGCACCAGCAGGTTGGGCCTGCCCCAGGCAATCAGCGCCAGCGCAAGGCGCGCGCGCTCGCCCCCGGAAAAGACCTCCACGGGATCGAAGGCGCGGTCGCCGGCGAAATGCCACTTGCCCAGCCAGTCACGCAGGGTCTGCGGTGGCGCATCCGGCGCCAGTTGCCGGAGATGGTCGAAGGGACTTTCGCCGGCACGCAGGTTTTCGACGGTGTGCTGGGCGAAGTAGCCGATCGCGAGATCCTTGTGCGCGTGGCGCTCGCCAGCCAGTGGCGGCAGCTCGCCGACCAGCGTCTTGACCAGCGTGGACTTGCCCGCGCCGTTGGGGCCCAGCAGGCCGATGCGGTCGCCGGCCTCGATGTTGAAACGCACATCGGCCAACACCGGAACAGCCCTCCCCTTCAAGGGGAGGGTTGGGTGGGGATGGGTTTCTTCGTCACTGGCATTCAGACTCGCCGCCTTCCCATTCTCCTTGAGGAGAAACGAGGATGGCTCGCCCCGCGCATCGCGCGCTCCCACACAAGATGTGTGAGCATAGCCGGCATCGACGTGCTCCAGCTTCACCATCGACTGCGGCAGGCGTGCGGGCTCGGGAAAGCGGAATGCGAGGGTGCGTTCGATGCGCACCGCTTCGGTGCCAGCGAGTTTTTCCAGCCGCTTGAGGCGCGACTGCGCCTGTCTTGCCTTGGTGGCCTTGGCGCGGAAGCGGTCGACGAATGCCTGGAGGTGTGCGCGTTCGGCCTGGTCCTTCGCAAACGTCGCCTGCTGCTGGTGCAGGCGCATTGCGCGCTGGCGTTCGAAATCCGAATAGTTGCCCGCGTACGAGCGCGCCCCGCCCTGCTCCAGGTGCAGCACGTGGTCGACCGTGTGGTCGAGGAATTCGCGATCGTGCGAGATCACCATCAGCGTGCGGGGGTACCGGCGCAGCCACTGTTCCAGCCACACCACGGCATCGAGGTCGAGGTGGTTGGTCGGCTCGTCCAGCAACAACAGGTCCGACGGCGCCATCAGGGCGCGCGCGAGGTTCAGCCGGCCGCGCCAGCCGCCGGAAAACGCGGACACCGGACGTTCGTGTTCGGACGCCTTGAACCCCAGGCCATGCAGCAGGCGCCCGGCGCGTGCGCGGCCGTCGTAGCCGCCGAGTGCGTCGATGCGCTGGTGCGCTGCGGCCGCGGCGGCATGATCGCCCGTTGCCTGCGCCGCGGCTTCGTCGGCCAGTGCCGTGGCCAGCGCGGTATCGCCGCCCAGCACGTAGTCGATCGCGGGATCCGGCAGCGCCGGGGTTTCCTGCGCAACCGATGCGATGCGCAGGCCGGCCGGAAGATCCAGCTTTCCGGCGTCGGCTTCGACCTCGCCCAGGATCGCCGCGAACAGGCTCGACTTGCCGCTGCCGTTGCGTCCCGCCACGCCGACCTTCCAGCCATCGTGCAGCACCACGTCGACGCCGGACAGCAGCAGCCGTCCGCCGCGCCGCAGGGCGAAGTCACGCAATGCAATCACGCTGAGACCGCCTTTTCGATATCCAACTTGCGCTTTGCGGACGCCATTTCAGGGGGCGGCGATGAGATACACGGGACTCGTCGTCCAGTCATGCAAGCGGCGTGGCTTGCAGCTCGATAGATGACGTTCGGCGTTTTCGCGCGAATCAGCGTTCATTGTGGCATTGCGCTTCGAGATCAAGATGGATTCCGGCCTTCGCCGGAATGACGGGTGGGGAGGTCATGCTTTTCCCGAGTCCCGAGTCCCGAGTCCCGCGTCCCGAGTCCCGAACCCCGCCCAACGCACCGCACCCCGTCGGCTCACTCGCCCGGCCCGTACCGCACTCCGGTGATTTCGTAGTTGCGTTCGCCGGCGGGCGCGTTGAAGCCGAAGCTGTCGCCTTCGTGCTTGCCGATCATGGCGCGTGCGATCGGCGAGGACACGGCGATCAGGCCCTTCTTGATGTCGGCCTCGACATCCCCGACGATCTGGTAGGTCACCTCTTCACCGCTGTCGGCGTCTTCGAGTTCGACCACCGCGCCGAACACGACCTTGTCGCCGGCGTTGAGGGTGGCCGGATCGATGATCTGGGAAGTGGACAGCGCCGCTTCCAGGGTGTGGATGCGGCCTTCGACGAAGCTCTGTTGCTCGCGCGCGGCGTGGTACTCGGCATTTTCGCTGAGATCGCCGTGTCCGCGCGCCTCGGCGATCGCGGCGATGATCTTCGGTCGTTCGACGGATTTCAGTTGCTCCAGTTCCGCGCGCAGGCGCTCGGATCCGGCTTTGGTCATGGGGGCTCGCTGCATGTGCGGGGCTCCTGTGTTGACGAACCGCCACGGGCGCCTGGCCCGCATCGGTCCATGGTGAATGAATGGGCCTTTTGCTGTCAGGCCGCGACGACTTTTCCGCCGGTGGCGCCCTCGGCGCGGGCTTCCAGTTCAGCGTGCAGTTCCTGCAGGCTGATCACCGCAGCGTGGCCGCGGAAGTCCAGCGAATGCAGCAATGCCGCGGCACCGGCGACGGTCGTCGAGTAGGTGACGTGCTGCTGCAGCGCCGAGCGGCGGATCGAGAACGAGTCGGTGATCGCCTGGCGCCCTTCGGTGGTGTTGACGATGTAGGCGATCTCGCCGTTCTTGATCGCGTCGACGATGTGCGGACGGCCTTCGAGTACCTTGTTGATGCGCTCGCACTCGATGCCATGGTCGCGCAGGAAGGCGCAGGTACCGCCGGTGGCGATCAGCCGGAATCCGCGCTTGACCATGTCACGCGCGACATCCAGCAAGCGCGGCTTGTCGGCGTCGCGCACCGACAGGAACACCTTGCTGCCCGGCGCCGGCGCGGCAACCTGGGCCGCCTCGTGGCCACGCGCGAAGGCTTCGCCGAAGCTGCGGCCCACGCCCATCACCTCACCGGTCGAGCGCATCTCCGGTCCAAGGATCGGGTCGACGTTCTGGAATTTCAAGAACGGGAAGATGGCTTCCTTCACCGCCCAGTAATGCGGCACGCGCTCGCCGGTGATGCCCTGGTCGGCAAGCGTGGTGCCGGCCATGCAGCGCGCGGCGATCTTGGCCAGCGGCCGGCCGGTGGCCTTGGACACGAACGGCACGGTGCGCGATGCGCGCGGGTTCACTTCCAGGATGTAGACCTCGTCGCCCTGGATCGCGAACTGGGTGTTCATCAGCCCGACCACGCCCAGCTCGCGCGCCAGCAGCGTCACCTGGCGGCGCAACTCGTCCTGGATTTCCGGCGTCAGCGAGTACGGGGGCAATGCGCACGAGGAATCACCCGAATGCACGCCGGCTTCCTCGATGTGCTGCATGATGCCGCCGATCAGCACCTTGCCGTCGGCGTCGGCAACCACGTCCACGTCCACCTCGACGGCGTTGTCGAGAAAACGGTCCAGCAGCACCGGCGAGGATTCGGACACGCGCACCGCGTCGCGGATGTAGCGCGCCAGATCCTCGTCGGCATGCACCACTTCCATGGCGCGCCCGCCCAGCACGTAGCTGGGGCGCACGATCAGTGGATAGCCCAGCTCGCGCGCCAGCACCATGGCCTCCTCGGCGGTGTGCGCGATGCGGTTGGGCGGCTGCTTCAGCTCGAGCTTGTCGATCAACTGCAGGAAACGCTCGCGGTCCTCGGCCAGGTCGATCGAATCGGAAGAGGTGCCGATGATCGGCACGCCCGCGGCTTCCAGCGCGCGCGCCAGCTTCAGCGGCGTCTGCCCGCCGTACTGCACGATCACGCCGACGGGCTGCTCCTTGTCGACGATTTCCAGCACGTCCTCCAGCGTGACCGGCTCGAAATACAGCCGGTCGGAAGTGTCATAGTCGGTGGACACGGTTTCCGGGTTGCAGTTGACCATGATGGTCTCGTACCCGTCCTCGCGCATGGCCAGCGCCGCGTGCACGCAGCAGTAGTCGAACTCGATGCCCTGCCCGATGCGGTTGGGCCCACCGCCCAGCACCATGATCTTCTTGCGATCCGATGGATTGGACTCGCACTCTTCCTCGTAGGTTGAATACATGTACGCGGTGGTGGTCGCGAACTCCGCCGCGCACGAATCCACGCGCTTGTACACGGGGCGTACTTCCAGCGTGTGGCGCAGGTGGCGCACGGCGCGTTCGTCCGAATCGAGCAACGTTGCCAGGCGCTTGTCGGAAAAACCCATGCGCTTGAGGTCGCGCATGCGCGCGGCGTCCAGCGCGCGCATGCCGCCGGTACGCACGTCGGCCTCGGCCGCGACGATGTCCTCGATCGTGGCCAGGAACCACGGATCGATCTTGCAAAGGTCGTGCACTTGTTCCAGCGACAGACCGGCGCGGAACGCGTCGGCGACGCGGAAGATGCGCGAGGGCCGCGGCTGGCGCAGCTCGCGCTTGAGCAATTCCATGCCTTCGGGCGTTGCCCACTCGATGCTGCCGGGATCGAGCCCGTCATGCCCGGTTTCGAGACTGCGCAGCGCCTTCTGCAGCGATTCGGCGAAGGTCCGGCCGACCGCCATCACCTCGCCCACCGACTTCATCTGGGTGGTCAGGTGCGAGTCGGCGGCCGGGAACTTCTCGAACGCGAAGCGCGGGATCTTGGTGACGATGTAGTCGATGCTCGGCTCGAACGATGCCGGGGTCTTGCCGCCCGTGATCTCGTTCCTGAGTTCATCCAGCGTGTAGCCCACCGCGAGCTTGGCCGCGACCTTGGCGATCGGAAACCCGGTCGCCTTGGAGGCCAGCGCCGAGGAACGCGACACGCGCGGATTCATTTCGATGACGACCACGCGGCCGGTTGCCGGATCCACCCCGAACTGCACGTTGCTGCCGCCGGTATCCACGCCAACCTTGCGCAGCACCGCGATCGAGAAGTCGCGCAGGCGCTGGTATTCCTTGTCGGTAAGCGTCAGCGCGGGCGCCACGGTGATCGAGTCGCCGGTATGCACACCCATCGGATCGACGTTCTCGATCGCGCACACGATGATGCAGTTGTCCGCATGGTCGCGGACCACTTCCATCTCGAATTCCTTCCAGCCCAGCACCGACTCGTCGATCAGCACCTCGTGCACCGGCGAAAGTTCCAGCCCACGCATGACGATGCGCTCGAATTCCTCGACGTTGTAGGCGATGCCGCCGCCGGTGCCGCCCAGCGTGAACGAGGGCCTGACGATGCACGGAAACCCGAGCTTGGCCTGGCCCTCGCGCGCCTCGTCCAGCGACCGCGCGATTTCCGAGCGCGGCGACTCCAGCCCGATCTCGTCCATGGCGTTGCGGAACAGCTCGCGGTCCTCGGCCATGCGGATCGCGTCGCGCGAGGCGCCGATGAGTTCCACGCCGTGCTTTTCCAGCACGCCATGGTCGGCCAGCTCCAGCGCGCAGTTGAGCGCGGTCTGCCCGCCCATCGTCGGCAGCAGCGCGTCGGGCTTTTCCTTCTCGATGATCTTCTCGACGGTGCGCCAGTTGATCGGCTCGACATACACCCGGTCGGCCATCTCCGGATCGGTCATGATCGTGGCCGGGTTCGAATTGACCAGCACCACCCGGAAACCTTCCTCGCGCAGCGCCTTGCACGCCTGCGCGCCGGAGTAGTCGAATTCGCACGCCTGCCCGATGACGATGGGCCCGGCGCCGATGATGAGGATGGTCTGGATGTCGGTGCGGCGGGGCATTATTGGTAAACCTCGGGTTTTTCTGAGATTCGGGACTCGGGACTCGGGACTCGGGACTCGGGGTCGAGCCTGCGCGCCAATGCCTGGTGCAGACGCAGCAACATTTGCCCGACGCGATCGCACGTCTCCAGAACTTCGTTTCGAAGCAAGTCCTCCCCGAGCCCAAGCTCCGCGCTCAGCAAGAGTTGCGTCTGCAATTCCGCCGATGAGCCCAGCGCCATCGAAACGAATCGGGCATAGTCCCTGGTCGACGCGCGCGCATTGCCTTCCGCAATATTCGAAGGAATCGATACCGCACAACGCTGGAGCTGGGAGCTCAATCCGTATCGTTCCTCACGCGGAAAACTTGCGGTCAACTGATAGACGTCCCTTGCCAGTGCCATGGAGACCTGCCACACCTCGAGCTCGCGAAAATGCGACGCCCTCACGCCGCTTCTCCCGAGTCCCGAGTCCCGAGTCCCGAGTCCCGCATGCTTTGCGCAAACCGCCCGAACAGATACCGGATGTCATGCGGCCCCGGCGATGCCTCGGGGTGTCCCTGGAAGCAGAACGCGGGGCGGTCGGTCAGTGCAAAGCCCTGCAGCGTGCCGTCGAACAGGGAAACGTGGGTGGTGCGCACGTTGGCGGGCAATGTTTCGGGGTCGACAGCGAAGCCGTGGTTCTGGGACGTGATCAGGACGCGGCCGTCGTCGAGGTCCTTGACCGGGTGGTTGGCGCCGTGGTGGCCGAAGGGCATTTTCAGGGTCTTCGCGCCGAGCGCCAGGGCCATCAACTGGTGGCCGAGGCAGATGCCAAACAAGGGAATCCTGGCATCCAGGAATTCCCGCGTGGCCTCGATCGCGTAATCGCAGGCGGCCGGGTCGCCGGGGCCGTTGGACAGCAGCACGCCGTCGGGCTTCATCGCCAGCACGTCGGCGGCGGGCGTTTGCGCCGGCACCAGCGTGACGCCGCAACCGTCTTCGGCCAGAAGCCTGAGGATGTTGGTCTTGATGCCGAAATCGTAGGCAACGACCTGGAACTGCTTCGCCGGCTCCCGGAACGCCGTGGCGTCGAGGTCGTAGCTGCCCTCCTGCCACGCCCGCTGCTCGCGGATGCTGACCACCCTGGCCAGGTCCGCGCCGTTCAGTCCGGGAAACGCGCGGGCACTGGCGACGGCAGCGTCGGCATCGATCGCGTCGCCGGCAACGATGCAGCCGTGCTGCGCGCCCTTGTCACGCAGGATGCGCGTCAGGCGACGCGTGTCGATGCCCGCGATCGCGACCACGCCGTTGCGTTTGAGGTACTCGGGCAACGCCTCGGTGTTGCGCCAGTTGGATGCGCGCCGCGGCGCGTCGCGCACCACCAGGCCGGCGGCCTGCACCCTGCCCGACTCCACGTCCACCGGATTGCAGCCGGTGTTGCCGACGTGCGGGGCGGTCAGCGTGACGATCTGCTGCGCGTAGGATGGATCGGTCAGGATCTCCTGGTAACCGGTCATGGCGGTGTTGAACACCACCTCGCCGACCGTTTCGCCCGGCGCCCCGACGGCCTCGCCGTGAAACAGGGTTCCGTCGGCAAGGGCAAGCAGGGCGGACGTTGGCATGGGCGGTTCCGGGTACAGTGAGGCCCGCAGGCCTCGCAGGGCGGGCCTGTGGGGAATGGTTTTCGGGCAAGCGGAAATGCTAGCAGATTCGCGCGCCGCGTTCATGGTTCGTCGGTGCCGAACCGATACAATGCACGCAACCCGGAGAGTGCCCGTCATGTCCCCCGCTGCCCTGCTCGACCCTGCCAGAATCGATCGTCCCGACACCCTCGTGCGCGACAAGCCATTCCGGTTCCTGGTGGCCCACAACCAGCTGCCGGAACAGGCGCGCGCGGAGCTTGCCCGCGATTTCCCGAAGTATTCCGGCGCCGGGTTTTTCCCCTACGAGGACAGGGAATGCGGTGAATCCATCCGTGCGCTGGTCCGGTCGCTCACCGCGCCGGCGTTCGCCAATGCCGTGGGCGCCCGGCTGGGCATCGACAACCTTGCGCAGTACCCGACCCTGGTGACCATCTGCCGGCATCTCAACAAGCGGCACGGGACGATCCACACCGACAGCCGGTCGAAGGTCGCGACCGCCCTGCTGTACCTGAACCCGAGCTGGCCCGATTCCAGCGACGGCTGCCTGCGGTTCCTCGCGAAGATCGACGACATCGACGCGGCGATCGCCCCGGAAGTGAAGCCGCTGTACGGCGAGCTGGTAGTGTTCCGGCGCGCCGACAATTCCTTCCACGGCCATCTGCCCTACGAGGGCGAGCGGCGCGTGATCCAGGTGGCCTGGCTGACCAGCGAAGAGGAAAAATTGCGCAAGACCCAGCGCGGGGTGGCTTCTCGATTCTTCAAGAAAATCGCCGGCGGACTCGACCGTCGCCTCGGCGCCGGCCGCGGCCGCAACGCCGCGCACCGGGATTGAAGGCTCCCCGGGTTTCGCCCCACCCCCGCGCGGCGCCAGGACCGGGCCCTCTCCCCACGCCGTGCGCGGGGAGAGATTTGGGTAGGGGGCGGGAGCTGCATGGCCCGATACGCCCCCATGCAGAGCGAAGCGTGCCGACCGTCGCGCAACGCGCAACGTCGTTTGCCTGAGCCCTGGAGGCTTGCCCCCCACCCCGGCCCTCTCCCCCAACGGTGGAGCCGTTGGGGGAGAGGGAGCATCAGCAGCGATTTGCCGTACGGACCGGTCTTCTGCGAAAACGGCAAGCGACTTGCTGCACCGTTGTGAACGCGGCTACACCACCACCGCCGGCACCCGCTCCAGGGTCGCCAGCGAATGCCCCTGCTGGGCCAGGTATTCCAGCCAGCGGCTGAGGAAGGCGTTCATGCGCAGCCGGTGCTGCATCACGTTGCGGGCCGGGGCGAACGGACCCAGCACCTGCCACAGGTCGCGGCCCGGTTCGCAGTGCAGCGCCTCGGTCATCCGCGCATCGAGATAGCTCCGCAGTTGCGCCGACGGCGCGGGCTGGCCGGTGCCCGCATCGACCATCACGTAGCTCAGCCCGATCTCGACCGTGTACGGGTGGCGGGCCTGTACCGCAAGGCGCACGTCCAGGCCGTCATCGACGCTGGAAACGAATTCCCCGACCGGAAGGCGCTCGGGCGCGAACAGCCGCGCCAGCCGCCTGTGGTTTTCCCCGTACAGGCCCATCAGCCAGTCGAAGCGGCTGGGCAGCAGCGTGGTCGCGAACGAGCGTTTCGCGCGGCGTGTTCCGGTACGGGTCAACAACGATTCCATGGCCCCGATCTTAGCGCAGGATTCGCATTTGACACGTCTTGCGTTTTGCGCGCAGATGGCGCAACGTTACGGTCTCGCCGCCCCACCGCGAGCGGACTGCTGCAACGCGTTGTCACCGATGCCGCGTCTTCCGCCGCCTCGGCCGCCGCAAGCCTCGACCGCGTGGTCGCTGGAACGGCCCCCTCGCCACCGCATGACAGTCTCCCGCCGACCCTGACCGACGGCCGGCGCGTCACCGCGCTGGCACTTTGCGGCAGCGCGCACCCCGGGCAAGAACGCCGTGATCCGGGCCGATCCGCACTTGCGTGGATCGGCCTGCGCATTGATTATCACGCGATGCTGCGCGCGCTCCACGGCGTTGCGCATCCTTCCACGCACAACGAGGGGCCCCGCATGTCATCGATCCAGAACCCGGCCGCAAGGGACGATCCGCGCCTGAAACGCCACGTCGGCATGATCGGCCTTCTGTTCACGGCGGTCGGTTCGGTGATCGGTTCGGGCTGGCTGTTCGGCGCGATGTACGCGGCCGAGCAGGCCGGACCGGCGTCGATCCTGTCGTGGACCTTCGGCGCGATCATGATCGGCTTCATCGGCCTGACCTACTCCGAGCTCGGGACGATGTTCCCGGTTTCCGGCGGCGTGGTGCGGTTTCCGCATTTCGCCTTCGGATCGTTCGCCAGCTACACCACCGGCTGGATCACTTGGCTGGCCGCGGCGTCCACCGCGCCGATCGAGGTGCTGGCGGCGCTGCAGTACGGTTCCAACTACGTGCCCTGGCTGCAGCACCTGCAGGACGGCGTGGCGGTACTCACCACGCCGGGGTACTTCGTGGCGGCGGGGCTGATGTTCCTGTTCAGCCTGATCAACGTGGTCGGCATCCGCTGGTTCGCGCGGCTCAACAACGCGCTGGTGTGGTGGAAGCTGGGCATCATCTGCCTGGTGATCGTGGCTTTCCTGTCGGCCGACTTCAAGACGGACCATTTCCTGCATCCGGCGCACGGCGGCTTCGTGGCAATGGGCTGGCACGGGGTGTTCTCGGCGATCGCCACCGCCGGCATCGTGTTTTCCTACCTCGGTTTCCGCCAGGGCGTGGAGCTGGCCGGCGAAACCGACAACCCGCAGCGCAACGTGCCGATCGCGGTGCTCGGATCGCTGTTGATCTGCGGACTCATCTATGTCCTGCTGCAACTGGCCTTCATCGGTGCGCTGCCCTCCTCGGCGCTGGCCAACGGCTGGGAACACATCGGCACCACCTTCAGTGGCGGCATCGAGGGCCGCGCGCTGGCATTCGGCCCGCTGGCGACCCTTTCAATGACGTTGGGCATGACCTGGCTGGCGCTGCTGCTGTACGTCGATGCATTCGTGTCGCCGGCCGACACCGGCCTGATCTACACCACCATCACCGCGCGCCTGTCCTACGCCATGGGCCGCAACAAGAACGCACCCGAGGTGCTGGCCAAGGTCAGCGACCGCGGCGTGCCGTGGGTCAGCGTGATCCTGGCCTTCATCGTGGGGCTGATCTTCTTCCTGCCGTTCCCGGGCTGGCAGAAGCTGGTCGGCTTCGTCACCTCGGCCACGGTGCTCTCGTTCGGATCGGGGCCGCTGACCATGATGGCGCTGCGCAAGGAACTGCCGGCCCACGAGCGTCCGTTCCGGCTGGCCGGGGGCTGGATCATTCCCTACCTGGCGTTCCTTTCCTCCAACCTGATCGTGTTCTGGTCGGGCTGGGACGTGGTCTGGAAACTGATGCTGGCGGTGGTGCTGGGGCTGGTATTGCTGGCCATCCACGAATCCGTGCGCGGCAAGCACACCCCGCAACTGGATTTTCGCGCCGGCTTCTGGGTGCTGCCGTGGCTCGGTGGACTCGCGCTGATCAGTTGGCTGGGCCGCTATCCCGAACCGGCCAAGGACGCCGGCAACCTCGGCCTCCTGGGCATGGGTTCCGGACTGATCGTGATCGTGATCTTCTCGGCGCTGATCATGTGGCTGGCGCACTCGTTCCGGCTGCGCGGCCAGCGGGTGGTCGACCACGTCAACGAGTCATGGAGCGACGATACCGAGATCAAGACGATCTGAGCCGCTCGCCGCCGCGCGTGGCAAACGCGCGCGGCGGTCGTCTCTGAACGGCGCACAACGCGTATTTACGGGATCGTCACGACCGGTTGCTAGCATCCGGGTTCCCCGCACGGAGAACCGGTCATGCCATCGACGCAGGAGCTGTTCAAGGAAGGCGACACCTCGCTGGGAATCTTCTACCCCACCCACTACATCGTCGCCGGCTACCCCACGCTCGCCGACGCCGAGGCCGCCGCGATGGCGTGCCGCAAGAACGGATTCAAGCACGAAGACGTGCACGCCCTGGAAGGCAAGCTGGCGATCGAGCAGGTGGAAGCGCGCGAGGGCGCCAACTGGATCGAGCGCATGCAGCAAAGGGTGGCCGAGCTGGTCGGCACCGAAGCCGGGTACGTGCGCGAGGATGCCGACTTTGCAAACTCCGGCGGCGCATTCCTGTTCGTGTACGCGCCGCAGGACGACCACGTCGAGACCGCGCGACGGGTATTCGCGCAACACGGACCTGCCTTCGCCCGGCGCTACCTGAACCTGGCGGTCCAGAACATCGTCCGGAACCCCGAAGCACCGTAGCAACCCGGGACACCCGCACCCGGAGCAAGGGACGCGATCGACGTCCCCGGCGCGCGGCGGAGCCACGCGCCCCGGCCGGCACCCGCGGTCCGGGACCGTCGACCACGCCAGCGCCGTTGTGGGAAAATGAGCCTCCGGACGGCACGCTGCGTGCCGCCCGTCGTATTTCCTGCCAGACGCCCCCATGCCCGCCACTGCCCGTGCCCACTGGCAACTGCACCTGTGCGTGTTGCTGTGGGGATGCACCGCCATCCTCGGAAAACTGATCACCCTCACCGCACTGCAACTGGTGTGGTGGCGCATGCTGCTGGTCACCATCGCGCTGCTGTTGTTGCCGAAGGTCTGGCGCGAGCTGCGCGCGATGCCGCGCCGACACCTCGCCGCCTACGCCGGGATCGGGGTGCTGGTTTCGCTCCACTGGCTGACGTTCTACTCGGCGGTGAAGCTTGCCAACGCGTCGGTTGCGGCCACCTGCATCGCGCTGGGACCGATTTTCCTGTCGGTGATCGAGCCGTTGATCACGCGGCGCAGGTTCGACGCGCGCGAATTGCTGCTGGGCGTGGCGGTGGTACCGGGTGTTGCGATGGTGGTCGGCGGCGTACCCGCCGACATGCGCATCGGGGTCGCGGTGGGCGTGTTGTCGGCACTGTTCGTTGCCGCCTTCGGCGCCTGCAACAAGCGCATGGTCGATCGCGGCGGCGCGCTCACCGTCACCGGCATCGAACTGGGTGCAGGCACATTGTTCCTGACCCTCGTGACGCTGGTCTGGCACGGGGACGGGACGTTCGTGGTGCCGGGCATGCACGACGCGCTGCTGCTGTTGTTGCTGGCGATCGTGTGCACGCTGCTGCCGTTCGCGCTGGCGCTGGCGGTGCTGCGCAAACTGACGGCCTACACGGTGCAGCTCGCCACCAACCTCGAACCGGTCTACGCGATCGTGCTGGCGGTGATCGTGCTGGGCGAACAGCACCAGCTCGATGCCTGGTTCTACGGCGGCGTCGCGATCATCCTGGGCGCGGTGTTCGCGCACCCGTTGCTGGTCCGGCGTCCGCGCGCCCGGCCTCCCGGTGCGGTGCTGGGCACCGCCGAATCGAAGGCAATCGAGTAGGCGCCATGACTGCCAGCCCGACGCATCGACGGAGCCGGGACGTGAATCAGGAACGCCCGACCTTCTTCGCGTGCTTCTCCGCGCGCTTTTCCTTCAACGACTTCTGCGGTTTCTTCTTGCCTTCCCTTTTCTTCTCGACACCTTTCATTGCCAGATCCTCGCACAGGCAGCGGCGGGCTGCAGCGCAAAGATGCGCCAGTCCAGCCGCCTGCGCAAGGGGTCCCGGCGCACAAGGCGGTCATGGCAGAATGACGCCATGATCGGTATCTGCCGGGCCGCACCGGCCCACGCGACAGGGAAGCGCCGCCTGCGGCCGGCCCGCATGATCCTGGCCCTGCTGGCCGTCTTCGCGTTCGCCGCGAACGCACAGGTACCGGATCCGACGGCGACGGCCCCGCCGCTGGCCCCGCAGATCGGCGCCTACATCAACCAGCCGCAGTTCGCGCGCGCCGACTGGGGCATCGCGGTGCGCTCGCTGGACAGCGGGCGATTGCTGTACGGACACAACGCCGACCGGCTGTTCGTGCCGGCATCCAACGCCAAGCTGTTCACCGCGGCGCTGGCACTGGCGAAACTGGGCCCGAACACGCGCATCGCGACCACGCTCTACGCGACCTCGATGCGTGTCAGTGCACGCGGTGTGCTGCGCGGCGACCTGATCCTGTACGGGCGTGGCGATCCTTCGCTGGGCCTGCCCGAAGGCGTCGAGGACTGGGCCGACCGCATGGCCGCCGCCCTGGCGCAGCGCGGCATCAAGCGGGTCGAGGGCGACCTGATTGCCGATGCCACCTACTTTTCCGGCACCCCGGTCGGCGGCGGCTGGGAAGCCAACGACCTGCAGGCGTGGTTTGCCGCCATGCCCTCGGCCCTCACCGTGCAGGGCAACCGGATCCGGGTGGAGGTCGCGCGCGAGGGTCGGCGCTGCTGCACGGTCAAGGTGACGCCGGACGCCGCCGAAGTGCAGGTGGTGAACCAGACCGCCGACACCGCCACCGATCCGCTGGGCCTGTACCGTCCGCTCGGCTCGTCGACCCTCTACGCCGTGGGCCGACTGCCCAGCCGCACGCGCCGGCACGACTATCGATTGTCCATGCCCGATCCGGCACGCACCGCCGGCAACCTGTTGCGCCAGGCGATGGCGCGCCGCGGAATCGCCCTGGCCGGGCACGTCGAACCACTGCACTGGCCCGAAGACGATCCCGCCCTGACGCAGCCCGGCACGCAGGCGCTGGTCAGCGTGCAGTCCCCGCCGGTGGCGGCACTGGTGGACCACATGCTGAAAAAATCCGACAACCTGTACGCGCAGGCATTGCTGCTGCAGGTGGGCGTGGTGGCGGCGCAACGCGGTGATTGCGACGCCCCGCGCGCACCCGACACCAGTGCGGGATGGGCGCTGTGCGCGTTGCGCGGAATGCTGACCGAAGCGGGCATCCCGCGCGACGCGGTACTGCTGAGCGAAGGCAGCGGCCTCGCGCGGCGCGACCTGGTCACGCCCGACGCATTCGTGCGCTGGCTGGCATGGTCCGACCGGCAGCCCTGGGGCCCGGACCTGCGCGCGGCGCTGCCGGTGGCCGGCATCGACGGCACGCTCGAATACCGCTTCCGCGACGGCAAGGCCACCGCCAACCTGCAGGCCAAGACCGGCACCATCAGCCACGCCTATACGCTGACCGGATTCGTCACCAACGCCGCGGGCGCGCCACTGGTGTTCTCGATCATGCTGAACCGTTACCCGCGCTGGGAGGTCGCGCGCGAATATCCGGGCATCCCCTCGCCGCAGCATGCGCTCGACGCAGTCGCGAAAATCCTCGCCAACAGCCGCGTCGGAAAACCCGTGGCCGCCGGCCGCGCCACCGCGACGAATCCGTGATGCCCGGTCGCGCGCAGCGGAGGCTGCGCGCGCCGACCGCGCGGGGGTTGACGGGCATCAGCGACGCCAGGGCCATGCGCCTGCATCATGCAAAGGTTGTTTGCCAAGAAAAAACGCCATGTCCGCCACCACGCCCGACACCGTGACCGAAGCCGCCCCGCCGCTGCATCCGTTCCGCCCGCTGTTTTTCTGTGCCGCGCTGTTCGCCAGCCTCGGCATGCTGGCGTGGGGTGCGTTCTGGCACATGGGCTGGCTGCCGCCGACCGCGCTCGGTCCGATCCAGTGGCACGCGCACGGAATGTTGTACGGGTTCGGCAGCGCGCTGGTGGGCGGTTTTCTCCTGACCGCCGCGGCCAACTGGACCGGCATCGCCACCACCTCGCGCCCCGGCCTGTGGCTGCTGACCGCGACCTGGGTGATCGCGCACGTCGCACTGCTGACGCCGCTGCCGTTCTGGGTCGGCGCGTTGTTCGATGTCGGCTATCTGTTCGGGCTGGTGTTCCTGGTCGGCCGGGTGTTGTGGCTTTCGCACAACAAGCGCAACGCCTTCCTGATCGGCATCCTGCTCACCTTCACCGGGCTGGACATCGCCTTCTACGCCGGCGTGCTGGCAGGCAACGCCACCGTCACCACCCGCGCCCTGATCGGCGCGGTCGACCTTTTGATGGTGCTGATGCTGGCGATCGGCGGCCGGGTGATCCCGTTCTTCACCGGCCGCAAGCTGGCCGGGCACAGCGCGTGGGTGAACAAGTACGTGATCTTCGCCGTGAACGGCGGCGGTGCGCTGGTGCTGCTGTTCGGCCTTGCCGGCGTGCCCGACCTGCCGCGCGGGGTACTGATGCTGGTGGTGGCGGCACTGGCGCTGGTGCGGCTGGTCGGCTGGCGCGGCTGGCGCGCCTGGCACGAGCCGATGCTGTGGGTGCTGCACCTGGGTTATTTCTGGCTTGCGATCGGTCTTGCGGTGCGTGGACTGGCGCTCGCGGGCGTGTACGCGATGCCCGAGATCGACACCCTGCACGGCATCACCGTGGGTGCGCTGGGCACGCTGTCGCTGGGCATGATGGTGCGCGTGGCACAGGGCCACTCCGGCGTGCCGATCAAGGCCAACGCGGCGCTGGCAATCATGTTCGTGCTGCCCACGGCGGCCGCGATCGTGCGCCTGGCCGACAATCGTCCCGGCGGCTGGGTGTGGGCGGCGGCCCTGTGGTTCATCGCCTACGCGGTGTACCTCGTCGTCATCGGACCGCTGCTGGTGCGCGGTCGCGCCGCCGCCGCACGCGCGTAGCGCACCGCGCGTCACGCGGCCAATCTTCCGCTCGTCACATCGTCGCTCCCGGGAAAGCCAGCGCCCGAAACCAGCAGCGGCGTGCGAGCCTCGCCCGCTGCAGCGCTACGTCAGACGTGGCGATCGAATTGCGCCACGAACCGTTGTACGTTGCTTTTGTTTTTCCCCCAGTCGACGCATTGCGTGGGTAGCGCACACCGGCTGGTTACCGAGATCGAGCCGTCCGAGGGAAAGCTGAGGATGACGCGCTCGCCCCAGGACCGAATATTCAAACTGGTTGACGCAACAATTTGATCGGCACGCTCCTCCCGGACGTGCCAACCCAATGCGTCCAGTGCGTCACGCGCGGCGGAGCGCAGCGTTTCCGCCGGAGCCCCTTCCCTGGAAAGGTGCTGCGTAAAGTACGCCGGGAATCCGAATGACACTGGAACTCTCCTCGTTTGCGCCAATCGTTTGGGTTGCACCGCGCCGAAGTGCGACGGAAATCCGGACCGCGCGGCGGCCCGGGTGCCGGCCTCAACGAAATGTCGGGCAGATCATGCAGGGGTCAGCTTGCCGCGTTCTTTTCATCCCAGGCCATCGGCTCCCATAGTTCCACCTTGTTGCCTTCCGGATCCATGATCCAGGCGAACTTTCCGTTTTCGTGCGATTCGGGGCCGCCGACAACCTCGACGTTGTCTTCCTTGAGCTGTCTCAACAGTTGATCCAGGTCGTCGACGCGGTAGTTGACCATGAAACTGGAAGTGCTCGGACTGAACCACTCACTCTCCTTCTCCGCCACGGTCCAGACGGTCAGCCCTTGATCATCTGCCTTGTCGTCAGGCCACTTCAGGATCGCCCCGCCCCACGGTTCGAGCGCAAGGCCCAGATGCTTCTGGTACCAGGCCGCCAGGGCAGCGTTGTCGCCGCGACTCTTGAAGAAGATGCCACCGATGCCGGTCACTTTTGCCATCGCGGGTACAACTCCTCTTTCAATCGCTCGGCGTCACTGCCCACCCATCGCGGCCGCGAGCATCGCACCCATACGTTCGTGGACGATGGTCATTGCCTTCAGTGGGCGAACCATCACCTTGAACTCGATGATCTCACCACGCGCGTTCCACTTGATGATATCCACTCCGTTCACCACGATTCCGTCGATCTGCGTCTCGAACTCCAGCATCGCGTCAGACTCGCCGACGATCTCGCGTACATACCGGAAGCTCGCGTTGAAGAAGACCTGCAAGGCGGCACTCAAATAACCCTTGGCCAGAGCCTTTCCGCGCTGTGGCGTATGAACGACAGGCGAGATGAACACCACGTCCTCCGCAAGCAGCTTGTCCAGGCCAGACGGATCCCTGGCTTTGACCAGATCGTGCCAGGCCGCAATTGGATGTTGGTTCATTGACGTGCCTGCTCGGAGGTATGTGGAGTGACCAACGCCTGAGGGAAGCGGCGCAAAGACCGCGTAGCGGGTGAGCGTTCGGTTGACCGAACTGTTAGGTTTCAGGCCACTCCAGCCGAAGACTGACACGTGGAAAGTCCTTGCCCGGCGGAGCATAGATGCTCTCCACATGGCCGGTCACCTGGACGCCAGCATCCATCCTGGCAGCGACACTTTTCGCGGCACGCGCCTTGATGTAGCCGATTTGTGCGAACCCCCGCCCCAGAAGGCCAAAGAGCCGTGGTACCGGAACAAATACTGCCACAGCATTGGGGTCGTGCGGGTTCGATGGCTCGCGCTGCAGCCGCACCGACATCCCCTCCCGAACATGCGCGCGAACCACGGCTGCGCGCCCCTCGAACCCGGTACCAGCAACAATTGCGTTCGTGCCCATTGCTTCCCTTGAAACCTAATCGGGACGGGGCGCCGCCTCGCACACATCTTCGGGGTCAGGTCTTTCATCACACATCTTCGGCACATCTTCGGGGTCATGAACATCTTCGGGGTCAGGTCTTTCATCGTGCATCTTCGGGTCATCTTCGTCTTCGGGGTCACGTCTTCAGGGTCAGGTCTTTCATCGTGCGTCTTCGGGGTCAGGTCTTTCATCGTGCGTTCTCCTTCGCCCTGACAATTCGGCTCACCGTGGAATAGTGCAATCCGAAGTGCCTGCCGATGTCTTTCAGGCTGTAACCCCCACTGCGGTAGGCCGCTGCGATGGCATCATCACGGGTCTTGCTGGTTTCCTGATAGTACTTCAATGTTTCGGCAGCAGGTCGCCGCCGGGCTGCCGGTATTTCGTCCAGATCGGCATCATCGGCCACCTTCGCCAGCATGACTTCGACAAAGGCATCGGTTCCAAGGCAGGTTTGATGCTTCAGCCCGTCCCAGGGCGAAGGCTGTCCCCTGCCCTCACTCACGAAACGTCGATACGCCAGCCGGGCCGCTCCGCGTTTGCGCGCGAATGCAGACAAGATCCAGTCCACGTCCAGCCACTCGGGCTTGCCGTCACCGTCCGCGGTGGCGCGATAGCTGCTCCAGGGCCAATCGCGTGCCGAGCGCACCATGCCCGCGCGCACCGGGTTCAAGACGATATAGCGTGCCAACTCAAGCAAATAATTGTCCTTTTGCACCAGAATGGCTTTGTAGCGACCTTGAAAGACATGGCCGACACGTTGATGACGGCGGTTGAAACGCTGCGTATACACCCCGTTCAACCATCTTCGGGGTCAGGTCTTTCATCGTGCGTTCTCCTTCGCCCTGACAATTCGGCTCACCGTGGAATAGTGCAATCCGAAGTGCCTGCCGATGTCTTTCAGGCTGTAACCCCCACTGCGGTAGGCCGCTGCGATGGCATCATCACGGGTCTTGCTGGTTTCCTGATAGTACTTCAATGTTTCGGCAGCAGGTCGCCGCCGGGCTGCCGGTATTTCGTCCAGATCGGCATCATCGGCCACCTTCGCCAGCATGACTTCGACAAAGGCATCGGTTCCAAGGCAGGTTTGATGCTTCAGCCCGTCCCAGGGCGAAGGCTGTCCCCTGCCCTCACTCACGAAACGTCGATACGCCAGCCGGGCCGCTCCGCGTTTGCGCGCGAATGCAGACAAGATCCAGTCCACGTCCAGCCACTCGGGCTTGCCGTCACCGTCCGCGGTGGCGCGATAGCTGCTCCAGGGCCAATCGCGTGCCGAGCGCACCATGCCCGCGCGCACCGGGTTCAAGACGATATAGCGTGCCAACTCAAGCAAATAATTGTCCTTTTGCACCAGAATGGCTTTGTAGCGACCTTGAAAGACATGGCCGACACGTTGATGACGGCGGTTGAAACGCTGCGTATACACCCCGTTCAACTGGCGCATGCCCTTCCCAAGGGTCGGCTCACGGGTTTCCACCAGCAGGTGGTAGTGATTGCTCATCAGGCAATAGGCGTGACACGTCCAGTTGAACCGGGCGCAGACCTCGGCGAAGACGTCCAGGAATCCCTCGCGATCCACATCATCGAGATAGATGTCCTCGCGCCGGTCACCGCGCGAGGTGATGTGATAGAGCGCGCCTGCGAATTCGATGCGTAGTGGTCGAGCCATGCGTGAAACTTACGCGCATGGTGATGGCAGTGCAAGATGAAAGACCTGAACCCGAGCCGTGCGCAAGATGAAAGACCTGACCCCGAGCCTTGCGCGTGACCCCGAGCCTGCGTGACCCCGAGCCTGCGAGCCTGGGGTGACCCCGAGCCTGGGACTGACCCCGAACCTGTGACCCCGAGCCTCCTGCGAGCCTCCATGACCCCGCGCCTCCAGACCCCGAGCCTCTCATGTGGTTCATCGCCTACGCGGTGTACCTCGTTGTCATCGGACCGCTGCTGGTGCGCGGACGCGGACGCGCGCCCCCGCACCCACAAAGAAGCGGCACGGGCCGAACGCATCGACCCGTGCCGCTTGCCAAACCCGGGGCATCCTGCCAACCCGGAAGTCGTCCGTACTGGACGCAACACCGCCACCGCGAAGCCCAGGGAGGGGGGAGAGGGGCGTCTTCGACAGCGCGGCGCCGCGCCCAGCACGAACGATGGGGTGCCGGGCGTCCGTGCGATCAGTGCAACGGCGCCAGCTTGACGTCCTTGTGACCCAACGCCTGGGCTACGTCGTACATCGCCTGGTTCAGGATCTTGTGGGTGTTCTGGTCGGCCGCGTGGCCATACTTGTTGTCGATGTCGGCCATCACCGCGACGTGCAACGGGTGCGAGAGCGCCTTGTCGAACAGGTAGCCGGACCAGAACGTTCCATCCACGGTGCCAGCCTGCACCAGCGTGGAGGCAAGTTTCGCGCCGTGCAGGTTGGCCGGAGGGTCGGGCAGCTTCACGCCCTGCTCGGTCGCGTGCTTGAGGCCGTCCTTGACCGCGAAGGTCATGCCGTTGATGAAATCATCGACGTTCTTCTTGCCGTACTGTTTGGTGAGCTTGGCGACCTCGGCGTTGACCGTCTTTTCACCCAGCATCGACACCAGGGCGTGCGCAAAGCTGAAGTTCTCCGCACCGCCGCCGGCCTTGACCAGCGCCGCCGTGGCCTCGAGTGCCGGTGCGCCGTGATAGATCGGGCCGCCGAACCAGTTGGTGGTCGCGGTGCCGTAGGTGTTGGTCGGTGCGTTGCCCATGGCCTGGGGGCCGGCGGCGACCGCGGTTCCGCCAAACGCCAGTCCGGTGGCCAGCATGGCGGCAACAAGCATCTTGAGACGTGGTTTCATGGTCGTTTCTCCTGGTGTGAAGTGCGTCATGCCGAAGGTGGCACGGCGTCGCTCAATTCGCGCATGTGCGCAAGAAAATCCCCTGTGGAATCCAGGCCGTCCAGCAAGCGCACGGTTTCGCTCGACAGCAAGCCCTCGAAGCGCGTGGCCAGTTCGTTGCCCAGCGTGGCCAGCGTGGCGCTCTGGCGGATGTAGGCATCGGCCAATTCCACCACCAGCGGGTGTTCGGTGAGCACCGCGGCATCGCCGGCGTCGGTGAAATTGGCGATCAGCGCGGTATGCGCATCGGCGACCACCAGCAGCCAGCGCGCCGTCCCGCCCGGTGCCAGCCGGCAGCGGTGGACGGTGCCGGCGCAACCGCCGCATTCATCGCGGCAACCTTCCAGGCACAGCGTGATGAGCGCGACGCCACGGTCGCGTGCCTGGCGCAGGCCGTCGGCCAGCAATGCCGCTTCGGCGGGCTGGATCGCGATCGCCAGGTTTTGCCGGGATGCCCCGACCAGTTGTCGCGCGCTTGCCATCACCTCTTCGCCGCGCAGGTTCAGGACCGCGGGCTGCAAACGGGGCGTTCCCAGTTGCGCCAGCGCCTGCCGCGTGTCGCCCAGCACCCGCTGCTGGCGCGTTTCGATTCCGCGCAACAAAAGTTCCGGCGCGGTCGGCACGTAGACCACGCCCGCGCTGTGCTCGGCCCTGCGCGCGGCGCCGCGCTGGACCAGCTTGTCGGCCACGGCATAGATGTTGGCGCGCGGAATTCCGGTGGCCTTGGCCAGCGCGTAGCCGTTCAACTCGCCCGCATCGACCAGCGCCACGTAGGCGCGGGCTTCGTATTCGGTGAATCCGAGTTCCTGCAGCGACTGCGTGGCATCCATCGCGTGATTCCATAGTAGCTATGCGTATAACTACTATATACGGAAAGTGCCGGAAATCAAGGAAGTTGATGGACAACCCGGTATATCGCGCGCGGCGCCTGCCCTGGCCCCGGTTTTCCGCCAGGGCGCCGCAAGACATAGGTTGCGAGGTCGGTACCCGGTCGACGCGCAACCACGGCCACGCCGCGATGATGGGCGTGTTCGGGATGCTGGCGCTGATGGTGGTCGTGGCGCGCCAGACCGCGATCCCGATGCGGGTCGCCGCGCGCAAGGGTTGGCTGGGGTGCGTGCTTCGCGCGCCTGATCGCGGCCGCCACGTTTTCATCCACCGGGCAAGGAGCGCGCAGCCGGCGCCAGGATCGGGAATCAGCGGGGACGCTGGCCCGCCAGCCGCGAGCCGCGACGATCCTGTTCGCGGCGCCTTGGCCGTATGTTGCGCACACGGCGTTCGCGGGGTCGGGGTGCCATGGGGATGCCCTGGCTGTTGCCGCTGTCAAGGTAATTGTCGACCAGCAGATGCATGTATTCGTCGAGCCTGCGTGCCTGCTCGCTCGCGGACGCATGCCCGGACGCCAGGTGCGCCATGCCCCGCCGCACCACGGACACCAATGCAGCCTCCCGGCGCGACAATTCCGCAAAGCGCGCGCGTTGTGCCGGGTGCGCGGCCATGACCGCTGCCGTTTCGTGGACCCGCCGATCGTCGTCGATGAGGTCCAGCAGGTCGAGCACCATGGATTTGTCCACGTTCCTCATGTTCTGCGCCTCGCGACGCCGTCGCGTGCGCCCCCGCCTGCGACCGGCGCGGCAAGCTCGCTCATCTCCGCGACCGCCGTGACCCGGACACTCCGGGATCGACACCCGGATCGGAACCGGCGGCTCCGTTCGCGTCCGCGACGCCAGTACCCTGCCACTCCGGTGACAGGTGCCCGCCGGAGGCCAACAGGCTGCGGTGGATGCAATCGATGCGTCGCAGCAGCGCACCGAAGTCGTCGCTGTCACGAGTTTCAGGAGCGTCCGCTCCGGCCATCCGGTTCGCGAGATCGCCATGGCGCGCCTGCCATTGCCTGATCTCGGCGAGCATGGCGGCATAGCAGCGCGCCTTTCTTTCATACAGCGTGCGGGCTTGTCCACTCGATCCCGGTACTGCGTCCAGGTAGAAGCGCCGGCAGTCGTCCAGGATCTCGATCAGGCCGCGCAACCGTACATCGCGGGCATCCGCCTCTCCGTCCACGCCTCCTCCCGTTGCACCCGCGAGCCAGGGGAAAAAGGGCGTCCCTGCCCGGCCAATTTCCCGCACGAAGTCCATCCGTGCGGCTGCAACCGTATCCATGGCGTAGCGGCGTGTCGGTACCGTAGCGAACACAACCACCGCATCGTTGCGCGCGCGGGGCGGCACGAAAAAACGTTCGATGGCAAGTGGAAGACACACGCCGCGGTGCCTGTCACGCGCCGCCCAGCACGTGCTGGTAGACGCTCTTGTCGAACTGGTAGCAGCCGCAGGTCGTGGACTCCAGGCCGTCACGATCCAGGATGCGGATGTGTCCGCGCCGGGTTTCGATCAAGCCGCGCGACTGCAGGATGCGCGCGGCCTGGGTCACCCCGGGCCGGCGCACGCCCAGCATGTAGGCGAGGTAATCGTGCGTGACATGGAAATCATCCGTGTGGGTGCAGTCGCCGGACATCAGCAGCCAGCGCGCCAGGCGACGCTCGATGACGTGCCGGAAGCAGGCCCCGGAATTCGCAAGCTGCACCATCAACACGTAGACATAGGCATTGAGGCGCTTGCGCAACGCCGGGCTGTGCTCGAGTTCATCACGCAGGTGGCTCGCCTCGATCAGCAACGCGTTGCCGCTGCACTGCACCCGTGCGCGCAACGGCAGTTCGTCGAAGCCCAGCACCAGCACCGCACCGAGCATGCCTTCGCGGCCCACCAGCCGCACCCCCAGGTCCGCGGCCTCGTCGACCTGGGTCACCAGCGAAAGGAAGCAGTCCAGCGGAAAGCAGGCGTACTTGACGTGTTCGCCGGCCGCGTGGAAGTGGAACAGGTCGCCACGCGACAAATGAACGCGCCTGCAGCGTGCCAGCAGATGGGTACGATCGGGTTCGGGAAGGCCGGCAACAAGCCGGTTGGAAACGGCGGGCTGCTGCTGCGACATGGAACGCTCCTGATGGGGCCTTGGGCGAACCAACGACCGGCAAGAGGCGATGAAGTGCGGTCCAGATGTCGGGTGAAGCTGCTTTGCTCAGGTAGGCGGGGAAACAATTCCGGGTCGTGCGCAGGCACGCGCCGGAAACCCGATGCGCCGTGCGCCGACACCCGCAAACCTACGCCCGGGACTGTCGAGAATGCGTGAACCGGGGACGGCAAACCGATCGCGCAGCGTTGACATTCCCGGTGCGACCGCGTGGCCGGAAACCCGCCACTCCGGGGTTCCCGAACGCAGAACCCGGAATTGGGGGCTCCGACTCCGCCGGCTGACGCAAGCCACGCTCGGCACCAACGGGGTTTTCGTTGCGGAGGGTCAACACGGATCAGGAAGGGTGATAGCCTGCTTGGCGAGCTTGATACCGCACCCACCGCAATCGAACAGGAAATCCCGATGAGTGAAAACAACAAGGCCGGCCTGGCCGGCAAGACCGCATTGATCACCGGCGCCGCCAGCGGCATCGGCAAGGCCATCGCCGAGCTGTACGCACAACAGGGCGCCAGCGTGGCGATTGCCGACATCAACAAGGACGCCGCCGAGGCCGCGGCGAACGCGATCACCGCCGCCGGTGGCAAGGCGATGGGCGTTGCGATGGATGTCACCGACGAAGCGGCGGTGGACGATGGCACCGACAAGGTGGTCGAGGCGTTCGGCCATCTGGACATCCTCGTTTCCAACGCCGGGGTGCAGATCATCAACCCGATCGACCAGTTCAAGTTCGCCGACTGGAAGAAGATGCTGGCGATCCACCTCGACGGTGGCTTCCTCACGACCCGGGCCGCGCTCCGGCACATGTACAAGGACGACCGCGGCGGCGTGGTGATCTACATGGGTTCGGTGCATTCGCACGAGGCATCGAAGCTGAAGGCGCCCTACGTCACCGCCAAGCACGGCCTGCTCGGCCTGGCGCGTACCCTGGCCAAGGAAGGCGCGCCGCACAACGTGCGTTCGCACGTCATCTGCCCGGGTTTCGTGCGCACGCCGCTGGTCGAGAAGCAGATTCCCGAACAGGCAAAGGAACTCGGCATCAGCGAGGAGGAAGTCATCCGCAACGTCATGCTGAAGGAAACCGTCGATGGCGTGTTCACCACCGTGGAGGACATCGCGAAGACCGCGCTGTACCTGGCGACCTTCCCCTCCGCCGCGCTGACCGGCCAGTCGATCGTCGTCAGCCACGGCTGGTTCATGCAGTAACCGCCATGGCTGCCAAGGCGGACCCCGACAAGCGCGCACCCACGCTGGCACAACGCGTCGCGCGTGACTATGGCAACGTGGCACTGGTGCTGCAGGGCGGTGGTGCGCTGGGGGCTTACCAGGCGGGCGTTTGCGAGGCGCTGGCCGAGGCGGACGTGTGTCCGAACTGGGTTGCCGGCATCTCGATCGGCGCCCTGAACGCGGCCATCATCGCGGGCAACCGGCCACGCGATCGCGTGGAGCGGCTGCGCGAATTCTGGGACACGATTTCCCAGCCGCCGCCGCTTCCGGCATCCATGGTCGCCGCCCTGCCGGTCTGGTGGCAGAGCGGGCTCAGCGGCGCGGCCGCGTGGCGCGCGTTGACCCTGGGTCAACCGGGTTTCTTCCGGCCCCGGCTGACGGCCTTGCTGCCGCAGGCCAGCCCGGCCAGTGCAAGCTGGTACGACACCACGGAAATGCGCCGCACGCTGGAACGGCTGGTCGATTTCGATCGCATCAACGACGCGCGTTCGATGCGCGTGTCGGTGGGCGCGGTCAACGTGCGCAGCGGCAATTTCGTGTACTTCGACAACACCTGCGATACCCTGGGCGTCGATCATTTCATGGCATCGGCGGCGTTGCCGCCGGCCTTCCCGGCCGTGGAAATCGACGGCGAGTTTTACTGGGACGGCGGCGTGGTATCCAATACGCCGCTGTACAAGGTGCTGCGCGAACGCCCCTGCCAAGACGCGCTGGTGTTCCAGGTCGACCTGTGGAGCGCACGCGGCACCCTGCCCCACGACCTTGCCCACGTGACCGAACGCGGCAAGGAGATCCAGTACTCCAGCCGCACCCGCGTGATCACCGATTACATGCGGCACACCCAGGAACAGTCGTGCCTGCTGCAGGACCTGATGGAACTGGTGCCCAAGGCCCGCCGCAGCGACCCGGTCTGGAAGCGCGCGCAATCGTTGGCGATGTCGACGGTGACCAACGTGATCCACCTGATCTACCAGGACAAGCCGTACGAAGGCCATTACCGCGCCTACGAATTCAGCGCCGCCAGCATGCGCGGCCATTGGCACAGCGGCCTGGAGGACATGCGCCAAACGTTGGCCCATCCCCGCTGGCTGACCCCGCCCGACCGCAGCCATCCATTCGTGACCCACGACGTGCATCGCGCAAACGCGGATTGAGTACGCGCAAAAACAACGCCTCCGGGTGCGCACACGCAGGACGCCTGTGATGCGCCATCGCAACCCGTCAAGGCGAACGCAAGCCCGCATGGCTTGAAATCGTTGCATGGATCTCGCTCGCGACGGGGTTCGCTTCCATGCTGTCGATTGCAATCGACATCGCACGGGGCCACCGCCAGCGCATGTGATCATGAACCTGGTGTGGCCGATCACCGCGCTGTACGCGGGGCCGCTGGCACTGTGGGGCTATTGCAAGGTTGGGCGCGCGGCTTCGCGACTGGATGGCGACGGGGAGCGCAACAAATCCACACGCGGCGCGCGCAGACCGGCATCCTTCCGGCGCTCCACCGCGCTCGCCACCACGCATTGCGGCAGCGGCTGCACGCTGGGTGACATCGTCGCCGAATGGGCACTGGACGCCCTGCCGCTGACGCTGTTCGGCCACGCGATGTTCGCCGGCTGGGTGGCCGACTGCATCCTCGCGTTCGGCTGCGGCATCGCGTTCCAGTATTCACCATCAAGCCCATGCGCGACATCGGCGCGCGAAGCCTTGATCGATGCGCTGAAGGCCGACACCCTGTCACTGACCGCCTGGCAGGAGCGTCCGGGACCGAATACTCCGGGCGCGTGATTCAGGCAGGATGCCCGTGCATCTGCCAATGCTGCCGTGTATCCGGAACACCGCCCCATGAACTACCGCCATGCCTTCCACGCCGGCAATTTCGCGGACGTGTTCAAGCACACGATCCTGCTGGCGCTGCTCGATGCGCTGACGGCCAGGGACAAGTCGCTGTGTTTTCTGGAAACGCACGCGGGGCGCGGGTGCTATGCGCTGGACGATCCGGCGGCGTTGAAGACGGGGGAATGGCGTGACTGGATCGGGCGAATTTTCGACGCCGCCGGTTTGCCACCACCCCTCCGCCGGTATGTCGAGGCGGTGCGCGCCTGCAATCCGGACGGAAACCTGCGCATGTACCCCGGCTCGCCGCTGATGGCGGCACAGGCGCTGCGACCGAACGACCGCGTGGTGTTGTGCGAACTGCAGGACGCGGAGGCGACCGCGCTGCGGGGGTTGTTTCGCAACGAGCGCCGCGTCCACGTACACCAGCGCGACGGCCATGCCGCCCTGAACGCGTTGCTGCCGCCGCGCGAGCGGCGCGGACTGGTGTTGATCGATCCGCCCTTCGAGGCGCAGGAAGCCGAGTTCCGGCTGATCGAAGCGTCGCTGGAGAAGGCGCACGCGCGCTGGCCGACCGGCGTGTACGCGGTGTGGTATCCGATCAAGTCGCGGCGCACGATCGCGCCGTTCCATCGCCGCCTCGCCGCTGGCCCGTTCGAAAGCGTGCTGGCCGCCGAACTGATGGTGCAGCCGGACGACTCGCCGCTCAGGCTGAATGGTTGCGGGATGCTGATCGCGAACCCGCCCTGGAAGATCGACGCGACGCTGGCGGGGCTGTTGCCGGCGTTGCGTGATGCGCTTGCGCAGTCGCCGCGCGCCTCGCAACGGTTGGTGTGGCTGTCTGGCGGGCCGGGTTAGCGTTGCCTGTCGGCTGTCATGACGCGACCTGGTCAGCTTCGTTGCGATCCCGGGAATGACAAGGTGACCAGGCTTGCCCGACATCGCGCGGTCCTGATCCCCATCGGCACCGATCCCCCCGGAACAAACATTGTCGTCATTCCGGACGTGGCAAGGCCACGATCCGGAATCTGCCTCACTGGGCAAGGCCAGCTTCCAGCAAAAACGGCCCTCTACATCCGGAACAGCATCCCCCGACTGCGGCCAATGGGATCAGCCGGGAACAGCGCGGGCAAGGGGCGGGTGAGGTACGCGTCTGCAAGTCCGCGGCAATGCATCCGGAACCCGACCGCTCGCGGGCTCGTACCCTCATCCGGCGCTTCGCGCCACCTTCTCCCGCAGCGAGAAGGCAGAGCGTTGTTGAGCTTCGACGCCAACCCGATCTGCTCCCGTGACAAAGCAGATTTCGGGTTCCGCGCTTCGCGCGGCCCCGGAACGACGTGCTCGTCGCTGCCTGGAAGGGCGTGGTTGTTGCGGCACGAAGCGGGACGTGCTGCGGCGCCTGAATAGCGTGCTTGTCGAAGATCGACGCTCATCACGTTTGTGGTTATGCTCTGGGTCAACCCAACGCGTTGGAGACCATCGCCATGCGCGCGAGTCGCTTCGCCACCATCCGCCTGTCGCTGGCCCTGTCGCTGCCGATCGCCGTCGCCGCGTGCGCGCCGGCGCCGATCTACAAGGCCGGCCCTTCCGTGGTCGCCACGACGCCGCAGCAGGTGGCAACGTCGCCGAACAACTTCGCCCAGGCGCAGGTGATCTGGGGCGGCGAGGTCATCGGTGTGGACAACCTGCCCAACAGTACCGAGATCCGCGTCCTGGCCTACCCGCTCGATTCGTCGCAGCGCCCGCGCCTGAAACAGACCGCCCAGGGACGATTCACCGCGGTGGTTCCGGGGTTCCTCGACCCCATGAACTTCCCCGCCGGGTCGCTGGTGACGGTACTGGGCAAAGTCGATGGCACTTCCGTTGGTCAGGTGGGCCAGGCGACCTACACCTACCCGATGGTGCGCGTGCAACGCAGCAACCTGCACCGCTGGACCGCGGACGAAATGCGCCAGGGCCATCCGAACGTCAGTTTCGGCGTGGGTGTCGGCACGTGGATCCATTGAGCGCAGGCGCTGGATGCGGGGTCGTCGGACCCCGAAGCGTCCGCAGGCGATGACGACACCGCGCGCCGGCACCGCTGCCCTCGCGCGTCCCACCTCAACTTTCTGACGCGCGCGTCGCTGCTAAAATCGTGCTTTGCGTTTCTGCTGGTGCGCAATGTCGTGCCGGCAGTGTCGTGCTTTGCGTTTCCGTCCTGATGCCCGAATCCATCCTGCCGCTGCCGCCCGTTCCAAAGACCGCCGGCCAGCAACGCGACTGGCGCCAGCCAGCCGGCTCGTCGCTGGCGCTGCTGCTGTGTGAAACCGCGCGCCGGCGCAGCGGCGTGGTCATCGCCGTGGCCGCCGACGGGCGCGCCGCGCGCGCGTTGCGCAACGACCTGGCGGTATTCGCGGGCCAATTGCCCATCCTGCATTTTCCAGACTGGGAAACCCTGCCCTACGACCTGTTCGCGCCGCATCCGCAACTGGTCTCGCAGCGCATCGACACCTTGTACCGCCTGCCGTCCACGCGGCACGGCGTCCTGGTGGTCTCGGCAGCGACGCTGATGCAGCGGCTGGCGCCGCGCAGCCACATCACCGGCGCCGGCCTTGCGGTCGCGCGCGGAGACAAGCTGGATCTGGCCGCCGAACAGCGCCGCCTGGAAGCCGCCGGCTACCGGCATGTGCCGCAGGTCGGCGAGCATGGTGAATTCGCAGTGCGCGGTGCGTTGCTGGACATCTTCCCAATGGGCGCAACCGAACCGTATCGCATCGAGTTGTTCGACGACGCGATCGAATCGATCCGCGCGTTCGATCCGGAAACGCAGCGCTCGCTGCACCAGGTCGATGCGGTGAACCTGCTGCCGGGACGCGAGTTTCCGCTCACCGACGATGCCACGCGCGCGTTCCGCGACCGCCTGCGCGAGCGCTTCCCGATCGACGTGCGGCGCTGCCCGCTCTACCAGGACATGAAGGCCGGCGTGACGCCGGGGGGGATCGAGTACTACCTGCCGCTGTTCTTCGAGGCCACCGAAACATTGTTCGATTACCTCGACGAGGATGCGCTGTTCGTGGTCGGCAACGGCGCGCTGGACGCGGCCGAACACTTCTGGACGCAGACCGAGGAGCGTTACGACCAGCGCGCACACGACATCGAACGGCCGGTGCTGCCGCCGATGGAGCTGTACCTGCCGCCGCAGTCGCTGCGCGAACGGCTGAACAAGGTGCTGCGCGTGGATCTCGTCCGCGGCGAGACGCACGCCGCGGAAAGCGGCACGCAGGCGGTGCCGGACCTGTCCGAGGGCGGTACCGCGGGCGGCGGGCCGCCGGCGCGCCTGCGCGCCTGGATGGACGAACACGCCGGCACCCACGTGCTGGTCGCCGCCGATTCCGCGGGACGCCGCGAGGCGTTGCTGGAACAACTGGCCGCTGCGGAGCTGCACCCGGAAGTCGTGGATTCCTGGCAGGCATTCGCATCATCAAAGCCCTCTCCCCCGAATGCATTCGGAGAAGAGGGTTGGGTGAGCGGGCGGAGCACCAAGTCACCGGATGCCCGCGGGAAACCAGACCGCCGCCCCCTTATTCCAACCCTCTCCCCCAACGATGAAGCTGTTGGGGGAGAGGGAGCACAATGGGCGACCGATCCCGGGCTCACACCAGCCCCCTCTTCCAGCGAGGACGCCGTTGGGGGAGAGGGGGAAACGCGCGTGGCAATTCCGCGCCTGGCGATGACGGTGGCGCCGCTGGAGCGCGGGTTTGCGCTGGATGCGCCGCCGCTGGCGGTGTTCACCGAACGCGAACTCGCCGGCGAGCGCGCGCGCGGCGAACGCCGGCGCAAGCAGGTTGCCGAACGCGATCCCGAAGCCATCCTGCGCGACCTCACCGAACTCGAGATCGGCGCGCCGATCGTGCACGTCGATCATGGCGTCGGGCGTTACCTCGGCCTGGTCGCGCTGGATGTCGGCGGCATGCCGGGCGAGTTCCTGGCGATCGAGTACGCCAGGGGCGACAAGCTGTACGTGCCGGTGGCGCAACTGGCGCTGGTCAGCCGCTACTCGGGCGCCGACGACGAACACGCACCGCTGCATTCGCTGGGCGGCGAAAGCTGGGAGCGCGCCAAGCGCAAGGCCGCCGAAAAGGTCCGCGACGCGGCGGCCGAACTGCTGGCGATCCACGCCCAGCGCGCCGCGCGCAAGGGCAACGCCGTCGACTACGACCGCGCGATGCTGGCGCGCTTCGCCGAAGGCTTTCCCTTCGAGGAAACCCCCGACCAGCAGGTCGCGATTGCCGCGGTGCTGGGCGATCTTGCCGCGCCGCAACCGATGGACCGCGTGGTCTGCGGCGACGTCGGTTTCGGCAAGACCGAGGTCGCGCTGCGCGCCGCCTTCGCAGCCGCCACGGCCGGCAAGCAGGTCGCGGTGCTGGTGCCGACCACGCTGCTGGCGCAGCAGCACTACGACAACTTCCGCGACCGGCTGGCCGACTTCCCGGTCAAGGTCGAACTGCTCTCGCGCTTCCGCTCGAAAAAGGACACCGGTGAGGCGTTGGAGCGACTGGCCGACGGACGCCTGGACATCGTGATCGGCACCCACCGGCTGCTGCAACGCGACATCAAGTTCCGCGACCTGGGCCTGGTGATCGTGGACGAGGAGCAACGCTTTGGCGTGCGCCACAAGGAACGCCTGAAGAAGCTGCGCGCGGAGGTCGACCTGCTGACGCTCACCGCAACCCCGATCCCGCGCACCCTCAACATGGCCATGAGCGGCATGCGCGACCTTTCCATCATCGCCACGCCGCCGGCGGCGCGCATGGCCATCAAGACACTGGTCGCCCAATACGACCCGGCGCTGATCCGCGAGGCGTTCCAGCGCGAACTGGCACGCGGCGGGCAGGTGTATTTCCTGCACAACAGCATCGATTCCATCCAGCGCGTGGCGCGCGAACTGGGCGAGTTGATTCCCGACGCGCGCATCCGCGTCGCGCACGGCCAGATGGGCGCGCAGGAACTCGAACGCACCATGCTCGATTTCCACCGCCAGCGCTTCAACGTGCTGGTGTGCACCACCATCATCGAGTCGGGCATCGACGTGCCCAGCGCCAACACCATCGTGATCGACCGCGCCGACCGTTTCGGCCTGGCGCAACTGCACCAGTTGCGCGGGCGCGTGGGCCGTTCGCACCATCGCGCCTACGCCTACCTGATCGTGCCGGACAAGAAGACCATGACCGCCGACGCGGCCAAGCGCCTCGCCGCGCTGGAATCGCTGGAAGAGCTGGGCGCCGGCTTCACCCTGGCCACCCACGACATGGAAATCCGTGGTGCCGGAGAACTTCTGGGCGAGGCGCAGTCGGGCCAGATCGAGGCGATCGGTTTCGCGCTATACAGCGAGCTGCTGGAACGCGCGGTGCAGGCACTGCGCTCGGGCAAGGTGCCCGATTTCGAGCTGGGCGGCGACAGCGGCAGCGAGGTGGAGCTGCACATGCCGGCGCTGATTCCCGACAATTACCTGCCCGACGTGCACGCACGGCTGACCCTGTACAAGCGCATCGCCAGCGCGGCCGATGACGATGCGCTCGGCGACCTGCAGGTGGAAATGATCGACCGCTTCGGTCTGCTGCCCGTGCCCACCAAGAACCTGTTCGCCATTGCCTCGCTGAAGCTGCGCGCCGCCGCGCTCGGCATCCGCAAGCTCGATCTCGGCGCCGCCGGCGGTCGCGTGACCTTCCAGGCCAAGCCCGCGGTGGACCCGGCCGCCATCATCCGCCTGATCCAGGCGCACCCGCGCACCTACAGGCTGGACGGCCAGGACAAGCTGCGCATCGCGATGGAACTGCCCGACGCGGCCGATCGCCTGCGCGCGGCCGGGGAGCTGCTCGATACCCTGTCGGTGCAAAGCAAGGCGGCGTAGGCCGCATCACCCACGGTGCCTCACCACCGGGCCGACCGGAACCATGCCCGGCGGGCAGCCCGATCCGGGAACGCACAACAAGACACCGTGGCGCGATATCACATGCGCCAACGGTCGCGTAGCGTGCACTCCGTGCACGATCAACCCTGCCGCGAGGCCGGAACCACATCGTGCGCGAAGCGCACGCTACAGCACATGTTGCAGCTCGTAGCGTGCACTCCGTGCACGACCAATCCTGCCGCAGGGACCGGAGCAGCATCGTGCGCGAAGCGCAAGCTACCACTCATGCTGCGGCTCGCGGAGCGTGCACTCCGTGCACGATCAATCCTTCCCGCAAGGGTCGGAACCGCATCGTGTGCGCAGCGTGCGCTACCGGGCCGGCAGGGCGTACTCCATGGGTGCATCAACGCGCACCACGAACTTGAACGGATCCTGATCGGCCGGTGTCCGGCCGGGCGCCTGTACCGAACCGTGCGGGCATTGCGCGGTCACACCGGTTGTGTACCGGCGCTCCGCGCCGCATCCAAGGAGTTGGCCATGCGTATTGCAACCACGATGTTTTCCGCCCTCGCGATCCCGGCGGCGATCGCACTGGCGTTGTCCACGACCGCTGCCGCCGCGGCCACGCCCGGCCAGTCATCAACCACGCAAACCCCCGCGCCGGCGACGTCCGCGCAGTTCTATCCCGGCACCGTATCGACCGCCACCTACCCGCTTCCCGGCAACCAGCGCGGCACCCTGACCGTGCGCGCCGGCATGCCCGCGCACGTGGCGCAGTACGGTCCGCCACCGGCGTTCAAGGCGCTGGATACCAACCACGACGGGCGCATCGACGAGAAGGAAGCCAAGGCGTATCCGCCGCTGGACAGCGGGTTCCTGTACGCCAGCGGCGGCAGGAAGACCATCACCCGCGCGCAATACGAGCGCTGGGCGAAGTCCCCGCGTTGAGGCGCGCCGCCCGGCTGGGAGATCAGTGCGACGGTGGCGGCGGTTGCCGGATGCTGGCGATCTGGTGCGAGCGCAGGCGTTGGTACACGAAGACCGATGCCGGCGGCAGGTTGCGCGGCGCAAACCCGGCACGCCGCATGCGCAGCCCCAGCGCATCGCGCTCCGCGCGCCGTACGGGACTGAACGGCCCGTAGGTGAACTGGATGAAGCGCCCGTCGTCGCCCAGCGCGTCGAACGCCGCGCGCAGGATTTCGCAGCGCTGCGTGCTGCGCATCGAGAGCATGCCGAGTCCGCTGATCACGGCGCCGGGACCGGCATCGTCACCACCGGACAACCCGTGCTCGGCGGCCAGGGCGTCCACGTGGCGCGCGTCGGCGCAGGCCACCGCGACACCCGGAAACCGCTTGCGCAGGAACGCCGCAAGATCCGGATTGATTTCCACCACCAGCAAGCGTGACGGTGCGATGCCCGCGTCCAGCAGCGCGTGCGTGAACACGCCGGTACCGGCGCCCAGTTCCACCACGCGCGAACACCCGGAAGGCAATTGCGCAATCATCAACTGCGCAAGCTGGCGGCCGGACGGAGTCACCGACGCCATCTTCACCGGATCGCGAACCCACTGGCGCAGGAACGTGCGCACCGGGTGCAGGTCGACCGCGGCTTCGCCGCCGTGGTGCGAGTCAAGGGAAGGGTCGTGTCGGGGGTCCATGCGTGTGCCGTTTTAGCACATCGCGCGTGCGAAGTGCGTGAACCGGGAACCTCCCGGCATGCCCGCGAGCCAATCAGTGACGACGGTGGTGGTAGTAGCCGCCGTGGCCGCGGTGGTAATAGCCACCATGGCCCCGGCGCCAATAATGCCCGCCGCCATGCCGGCCACGGTGCCAGTACCCGTGTCCGTAACGGTAGCCCCGGTGCCAGTAGCCGTGCCGGTAACGGTAGCCTCGGTAGTACGGCCAATAGCTCCCGTAGTAGCCGTGGTACACGACCCGCGGCGGCGCGTAATACACCGGGGCGTAGACCACCGGCGGAAAATACGCCGGCCGGTAATATCCGTAATAGTGGTAGACGGGCGCGTAGTACACCGGCGGCGGGGCCCGGTAGCCGCAACCCCAGCAATTGCCGACGCCGACGGAAATGCCCGGCACCGAAATGCCGACACCGACGTGGACGTGCGAGTGCGCGAGTGCCGAAGGCGCGAACCACGCCATGGCGATCACCAGCGGGGCCAGCATCGCGCGGCGCCAGAAGACTTTGCGGAGTTTCATCATCGATCCTCCTGCGCGATCGGATTCCATCTTGCGCCCCGGCCGGCGGCGAGTCAATTCGCTGGCCATACGGTTGATGAACCGTTGGCCGTGCGCAGCCGCAACAGCCAGCAGCCATGAATGCGCGGCCGGCGGGAAAAGTCCACCGGAATGCTCGCGCGGCCCACGTCCTCGATCGTGAAAATCTCACGCAACGCTTCAATATCCAGCCGGAAGCGACGGAAATTATTGGAAAAAACGATCACGCCACTTTCCTGCAGGCGCTGACCGCAGGTTTTCAGCAGTGGGAGGTGATCGTGCTGCACGTCGAAGTCCTGTGCCCCTTTCGAGTTGGAAAACGTGGGCGGGTCCACGTAGATCAGCCCGTACCGGGAGCGATCCTGGCGCAGGAAGGCCACGGCGTCGGCCTGCGCCAGGCGATGCGCGTTGCCGGTGAAGCCGTTCAGTTCCAGGTTGCGCGACGCCCACTCCAGGTAGCCGCGGGAAAGGTCCACGCTGGTGGTGCTGCGCGCGCCGCCCGCCGCGGCGTACACGCTGGCGGCGCCGGTGTAGGCAAAGAGGTTGAGCACCGCGCGGCCACGGGCCAGCTCGCGCAGTCGCGCGCGCACCAGCCGATGGTCCAGGAACAGGCCCGTGTCCAGGCGGTCGTGCAGGTTGATGCGAAAATGCAGCCCGCCCTCCTGCACGATCAGGAACGCCTCGTGCGCTGCGAGGCGCCCGTACTTCGCGCCACCCTTGCCGCGGGAACGGGTCTTGGTCACCACGCGCTCGCGCGGCAGGTCGAACACCTCGCGCGCGGCCCGCAGCAGTTCGTGCCAGCGCGTCCTCGCCGCGCCCTTGTCGACGCTGTCCGGCGCGGCGTATTCCTGCACATGCAACCAGGTCTGTGTTTCGCCTCCCGCTTCGGGCGTGCCTTGGTACACGTCGATGGCCGCGGCGTATTCGGGCAGGTCGGCGTCGTAGACGCGAAAGCAGGTGATGCCCTCGCGCGAAAGGGTCCGGCGCAGGTGGCGCAGGTTCTTGCGCAGGCGGTTGGCGACCATCTGCGCCCCGGATGACAGCGGCGCGGCGACATCGCCGACGGCCGGCGCGCGGATGTCGAACCGTGCCAGCCGGCATTCGATGGCGCCGTTGAACAGCACGTAGTGCTTGTCGGGACGAAGGCCCAGCGCGCGTTCCAGCTCCGGCTCGCTGGTCAGCACTGCGGCGCGCCAGCCCGCAAACCGCGCGCGCAGGCGTTCACCGAAGGCGCGGTACAGGGCCGGCAGCGTGGCAAGGTCGCCCATGCGCTCGCCGTAGGGTGGATTGGTGATCACCAGGCCGGTATCGAATCCGGCCGGGGGCTCCAGATGCTCGGCCGGGCGCTTGTCCAGCGTCGCGAACCCGGCCACGCCCGCGTGCTGCAGGTTGTGGGTCGCCGCGACGATCATGCGCGGGTCGATGTCGCTGCCGAAAAAGCACGAGCGCAGCTCGCGCAGGCCCGCGTCGGCGCGTTCGCGTGCCGCATCGCGCAGGCTTTGCCACAGCGCCGCATCGTGCCCGCGCCAGCCAGGGAAACCGAAATGATCGCGATCCAGTCCCGGCGCGACCCCGGCCGCCATCCGCGCGCCTTCGATCAACAGCGTGCCGGAGCCGCACATCGGATCGACCAGTGCGCCGCCGCCGGCGTAGATCTTTGGCCAGCCCGCACGCAGCAGCATCGCGCAGGCCAGGTTTTCCTTCAGCGGCGCATCGCCCTGCTCATGCCGCCAGCCGCGCCGGTGCAGCGGTTCGCCGGAAAGATCCAGCGACAACGTGGCCCGGCCCTTGTAAAGGCGCAGGTTCAGGCGTACGTCAGGGCGCTCCGGCTGGACGCTCGGGCGCGCACCGAAGCGTTCGCGACACTGGTCCGCGATGGCGTCCTTGGCCTTCTGCGCCGCGAACCCCGAATGCGTGATGTCGCCGCTGCTGCCGGTCGCATTGATGGCGAGCGTGGCATCCGGCGCCAGGTGCCCCGACCAGTCCACGGCGTAGGTGCCCGCGTACAACGCATCGGCGTCGGCGGCATCGAATTCGGCCAGCGGCATCAGGATGCGGCTGGCCAGGCGCGATTCCAGGCAGGCGCGGTAGGCGCAGGCCATGTCGCCCTGGAAATGCACGCCGGCCAGCGCTTCGTGCGCGTCGGCGCCCAACGCCACCAACTCGTCGCGCAGCAGGTACTCCAGCCCCTTCGGGCAGGTGGCGAAGAACTTCATCGCCGATCAGGCCGCCACCGATTGCAGGAACAACGCGAATTGCCGTTCCAGCAGCGCGACGTGGTTGGCCAGGCGATGATCGTCGTCCAGCAGCAGCGAAGGCATGCCGCGCGCGCGCGCAAAATCCACCGCGGCATCGACCGGACACAGGTCGTCGCGATAGCCGTGCACCAGCATGCCCGGCACGTGGGCTGCGTCGAAGCGCTCCGGGCAGCCGGGAATCGCGATTGGCAGTGCAACCAGGAACAGTGCATCGCACGGCGCGCGCAGCGAGGCCAGTCCCGACACGAAAGCGCCCATGCTGGAGCCGGCCAGCACCAGCGGTCGCGGCGCGTCGTGCATCGCCGCGACCAGTCGTTCAATGCGCCGCGGCACCGAGCCGGCGTAGCCCAGCCGGTCTTCTTCGCGGTAATCGGGATTGTGCGTGGTCCAGCCCTGCGCTTCAGCAACGCGCGCCAGCGCACTGACCTTGGTGGCATCGGGACCGCTGTCGGAGCCGTGGGAGAGGATGATGTGGGGCATGATCGGGGCTCGGGGCTCGGGGCTCGGGACTCGGGACTCGGGGCTCGGGGCTCGGGGCTCGGGGCTCGGGGCTCGGGGCTCGGGG
>CAZAXF010000017.1:0-53369 GCA_964489055.1 uncultured Rhodanobacter sp.
GCCGTAGCTGCCGCCCGTGGCCGCACCATTGCCCATCGCCAGGTCGTTCTCGCCCACGGCTGTGGCACTGTTGCCCAGCGCAACCGACGAGTCACCCAGTGCCATCGAGCCGTACCCAACCGCCGTGGCATCCATGCCGGTTGCCGTGCTGGACTGACCCAGCGCCGTGCTGGCATCTCCCGACGCATACGCGTTGTCGCCGAACGCGCTGGAGCCGTTGCCACTGGCTGTGGATGCATAACCGTTGGCCGTGCTGTAGTCGCCCGAAGCCGTGGCAAGCGGACCCGCGGCCGTCGAATGGGCCCCACTGGCCATCGCATCGTCCGAACCGTCGGCCGGACCGTTGGCCTTGAAATAGTGTGCGGTCTTGCCGGCCTCGCCGTTGTCCGTGGCGTCGTTCAACTGTGCGAGGTTGACCGCGTCAGTGTCTTCGGTGCCGGCCGCGACATTGGTGATCTGGCGTTCCGCACCCGGTGCGCCCACCGACACGCTGTCCTTGCGGTCCACCACCGAGTCCGCACCCAGCGCCACGCTGTTGGCAAAGCCCATGGTGTCGGCGGCATGACCCAGCGCGGTGCTGGACTTGCCGCTCGCGATCGCGTCGGTGCCGATTGCCGTGGTGAAGTTGTCGGCCGCGTACGCGTTGTGGCCGAAGGCGCTGGAATCCTTGGCCTGGGCACGGCTCGAGCTGCCGACTGCCGTGGTGGACTTGCCTGCCGCAAACGCGTTCTTGCCAACCGCGCTGGAATCCTTGCCGAGCGCAATGCTCGATGCACCCACCGCGGTGCTGGAGTTGCCGGTGGCGATCGCGGACGTACCCAGCGCGACGCTGTAGTTCCCGCCCGCCAACGCGCTGTCGCCGAAGGCGCTGGAATCCTTGCCTTGCGCAATGCTCGAGTTGCCTACCGCCGTACCCGACTTGCCTGCCGCAAGCGAATCGTTGCCGACCGCGGTCGAGTGTTTGCCGGAAGCCGTGGCCTTGTGTCCGACCGCGGTGGCGAAGGCACCGGTCGCCTTCGCGTCCTTGCCACAGGCAAGCGAATGCGCACCGGAAGCCGTTGCGCCGTGGCAGTTGGTTTGACCATGTGGCACCGCCGCTGCCCATGGCGCAACACCCAGCGCCGAAGCCGCAGCCAGCGCCAACACGGCGCGGCGCAAACCAGTTCGTGAACCCCTGGCTTCCCCGCTCGAATCCCTGCCACGCTTTACCGATGCAAGTTCAGATGCCACCACGATCTGACGAAGGGATTTGTTCCAAACCAGGCTGTAGATCTTCTTGTTCATGGTCGGTATCCACGTTTCATTGGGGGGGATTTTCCGGCGCCACGCGTGCTCATCCGAGCCTTCGCGACCGGCCGTTGCAACGTGCGAAGGCTGCAATATCGCAAGGACGCAAAGGTCATGGCGTACCCCGTCGGGGCACCCATGGTGTTCGGTGGAATCAAGTGTTCGGAGCAGCCGGCGGCACACGCACACACCGGAATGGAATCTGTAACGCCCCTGTAAATCTGCCGCTGGAAACCGGCAGACATCACCCGACCATCGCGGCCGGGCCGTAACCTTCCAACGATGCAACGGAAGCCGTCAGCAGCTTTTCGTACATACTCCCAAAAGCTGTGACGGCACAAAAATTACTACGGCGAATGGACGTCTACAATGGAAACGCGCGATGGATCACACTCATGATGGAAATCCATCATGTCGGGTGTCGCACGGCAATACCCCAACCTACGCGACCACGTCGCGGTCGTTTTATCAGCCTGTACGCTTCGTCGTGGCCGATGCACGCGTGGGCTTCGCATCGAGCGCCGCCCGCCAGCCCAACTGGAAGCGGGTACGCGTACCGTAGATTTTCATCAACTCGCTGATGCGCCGGTTGATCGTCGCCGAGGAAATCCCCGCCTCGGCGGCGATGGCCTTGTCATTGAGACCGGCTGCCAACAACGGGATCAACGATTTGGCCAAACCATTCTGATGTGTCTGTGCTTTGGCCGTCTGTACCTCGCCCCCCTGCACGGACAGGATCGGTGTCGAATTCTCCCAAACGAATTCGAACAGCAGGCACAAGGCGTCGAGCAAGGCACTGTGATTGAGCAGCAGCGCGGGCGCTGCCTCGGGTGCGTCGTCATCGAGCGTGATGATGCCAACGCGCCGGTCGACGATTATCATCTTGAACGGCAACGTCTGGATGGTTCGCGCCTCCTCGCCATGCGCCATGTCTTCTTGCAGCATGCCCATTGCACCTGGTGCGGCAAGAAAGGTTGTATCCGAGATGCTGCGCACACGTGCCAGGGAAGCCAGCTTGTGGACCGGCGCCTGCCCGACAATGACCGGAGCCCGTTGAAAGATCATTGCTTCGGTTCGACACGACTTGTGCATCTGCGCAACCACGAGGCCGAGCCGAGCGCGGCTGGTGATCACCTCCAGCGGGTGTCCGGAATCCGTCCTGCGATTGGTGCGGCGAACGTGCTGCTTCAACTCGGGTATTGCCATCCGCGCCTTGTCCAGCGTGATCTGGCGCTGTCTGATCATGGCGGCGATGGTGAATTCAGGCGGGGCGGCGATGTAGACCCTCGGAACCCTGGGTGTGTGAGAGGCCAAACCCTTGGATTCGATCTTGCTCAGCAGCTGCCGGGCCACACGGCGGGTGACGGACAGGTAACTCGCCATCTCCGCAGCGGTCGCCATCGGGTGCGCAAGCAGCGCACGATACGCACGCTCCTCCATGTCGCTTATGCCAAGCGCCGCGAGCGGTCTTGAAGCGGAAGCGTGATCCCTGGATGTCCCCAACGTACTTCTGCCCGTTGCGCCAGATTCGCCCTGTCATCAGGGTAGCGGGCTGCCTGGCCACAGGAAACCACCTTCACGCAAACTGTGATGTGAACCGCTCCAACTTTCGCCGGGGGCGGTTCGGCAGGAGTCGGGTCGTCATCACCGGACCCGCTCTTCGCCGGTAGCAGTGGGCTCCAGCTTCTGCTCGCGGGATGTTCCCGACCGGCTTTTGCAGGCGCCGGTGATTGACCCGGGCGAGCGTAGCCGGTTCCAGCGCTCCGGGGTTTTCCCGGATTGCCGGTGGATGACTTTGGCCTTGTACGGGCCGCTGATGGTCTCGACCCGTGCGTTGTCATGGGAATCGCCGACGCTGCCGACCAAAAGTTCGATACCGGCATGAAGATCTGCTCGCGCACGCGATGGATTTCATCGCGCAGACGGGCCGCTTCTCCGAATTCGGAATCCCTGGCGTCCCGGTACCTTCCCGGATTCGGGTTTCCTGATGTGGGCACCGGAATATCCACGCGGGCAGCCGCCGAGTCAGCGCCGGCCGCCATCGTCAGGCTGATGTGGTCGTTCCGCGCACCAGGTGTCGAAAGCCGAGGCGGCGTGGCCGACCGCGTCTTCGAGCGCGGTGCGACGCTTGGTGTCGCCGACATCACGCGGTGGCGCGAGCAGGGCTTTCTGCAACGCCACGCGCTCGCGTTTGGCAAGGTGTTGCAACCAGCGGTCGCTGCTTTCGCCGAGCGCCAGGGGATCGCGCCCGGCGTGGTTGCGGCGCGCGACGTGCCAGGCGTGTTCCAGCGCGCGGCCGAGTACGACGTAGCCGAATTGTGGATCGCGCACCGGGCCGAAACGTGCCTGCTGGCCACCGGCCGACAGGGGGCCCAGCTTGAAGCGGTCGAGCCTGTTCGCGTAGTAGACGCTGCCGGTGGCGCCCAGGATGCCGCCGATCAGCGCACCGGCGCCGAGGGTGTGGCCGAAGGCGAGCGCGTCGACGCCGACGCCGCCCAACGCGCCGGCGCCGAAGCCGACGGCGGCGAGGTAGGCGCGGCTGACGCCCCAGGCATGACGCGCGCGTTCGCTGAAAAGATCGTCGTCGGTGTCCCACGCAAGCTCGTCTTCCCGACGTTCGAGCCGGTGGTGGCGGTAGAGCTTCTGGATGTCGCGGCGCAGGCGTTGCTCACGCTGCCGCTGCCAGTCGCGCCAGCGCTCACGCAGGGTCTGGGTGGCCGCCCTGCGGTCGGTGCCTTCGCGCAGGGTCATCGTTTCCACGTGCCGCAACATGTCGCCGAGTGCGGCGGCGATCAGCGTGACCGACTCGCGTTCGCGCCGGTCGCGCTGCTCACGCAAATGCCGCGCCGCGCGCTCCAGCGGCTCGCGCCAGCCGGGCGCGAGTTCACCGAAGCCGCGCAGCAGGGCAAGGTGTTCCTCGAACGGCGCGCGCACGGCATCGAAGTGCCGCACGATGCGGAAATACTGGCCCAGCGCCGCTTCCCATGCCGCGCTGCAATCGTCGTCGCCGATGTGGTTGATGAGCGCGAGGCTGGGTCGGCCGGTCCAGCGCAGGATCTCCATTTCCGCCTCGTTCTCGCTGGAATACGGCACCGAGCCGTCGACGACGTACAGGATGCCCGCGCCGTCGATGATCGGCTGCAGCAGTTCGCACTCGTCGTGGAAACGCGCTTCGCCGGCGTGCTGGATGACGAACGCGCGCACCGCGTCGGGACGGTCCGAGGCGCTGCGGCTGTGCGCCTGCATCCACGCCAGTGCCTGGCGCGGCCGCTGGAAACCCGGCGTGTCGATCAGCTCGTACAGGGTCTCGCCGTCCACGCGCAGGGCATACGCGTCGCTGTGGCGGGTGGTGCCCGGCTCCAGTGCAATGGCGATGCCGTCGTTTTGCGCCAGCGTCGCGACGATGCTCGATTTGCCCTTGTTGGGGTGGCCGACGACGGCGAAACGCGGCAGGTCGTTCATGTCGCGCCTTCCACGGCCGGCAGGTCGACCAGGAGCACGTCCGGTTGCCGCAACTGTTCAACGAAGCGCTGCCATGGCGCCAGCACCGATGCCGCGGGCAACGCCGGCGGATGCCCGGCCGCCAGTGGCAGCAACTGGATCGGCACGCGGCCCAGCCGTTGGCGCGCACGGGTGATGAAGTCGGCCAGTTCGCCGGTGGGCGGCTCCCACCCGCGCGCTAGGATGATCACCGGACCACCGATCGTCCGCGCCTGTTCCAGGGCCGCAGTGTCGGCGTCGAGGCTGGCCGCGCCGCCAGCCGCAAGGTCCAGCGCATCGACACCGAGCCATTGCCGTGCCAGTTCCGGGTCGCCTGCGTCGGCCCAGCGGATCAACACGCGGCCCGGCGCCGCCGGCGCCGGTTGCGGCGCGCCGCCGCCAGCGGGCGGCAGCGTGCCGGTGCCCGCACCACCGGCGCTGTCGATCCACGGCGTGCTGCAACGCTCGCGCAGGGCCGCGCAGCCCGGATGATCGGCAAGCTGCTGGCGCACGCGCCAGGCCAGTTGCACGCGCGCCAGCCCCAGCAGTACCAGGCGCGGCACGATCACGTAAAACAGCCACAACATGGCGAGGAATCGCCACCAGCTACCGAGCAGTTCCGGGCGGGCCGCGGCCGCCGGACCCACGCGGAAATAGCGTGACTGCTCGACCAGCGCCAGCGACGGGACCGCGTCCGGCAGCCAGCCGCGCCACGGCCATGCCAGCGCGCTCGTCAGCTCGTGGTAGCCGGGCGCCGAGGCCTGCAGCGTGGTGCTCCAGCCGAAGGCGAGGTCGTGGATCACGACCTGGCTCAACAACACGATCAATGCCGCGATGCCGAATGCGAGTCCACCACTTTGCGCGACGCGTGCGGCCAGCGGTGCCGCCAGCGTGCGCAAAACCGGCTGCGGCTCCGCGTGTTCCGGAAGCCAGCGCGCGGCAAGGCTGCGGAACACGCCGCGCCATGGCTGCCAGCCGATCCACGACTGCACCGCCGTGACCAGCGCCAGCAGAAGCTGCAGCAGCGCCACGCCGATGATCAGCGTGACGTTGATGCGCCGGCCGCCGTCGTAATACAGCAGGCCCAGCATGGCGGCCGCGCCGAGCACGCCGCCCACCACCACGAACAGCACGCGCATCCAGCGCCAGGCGCGCAGGCGCGGGACGGCGCGCGCGGGGTCGGGATCGTGCCCGCGAACCGCGCGCAGCCAGGCCGCCAGCGAGCCACGGGTGCCGTCAATTCCCTGTTCCGTGGCGAGGCGCCGGTCACGGCGGTGCAGGAAGCCGCGATCCTGTTGCTGATCGCGACGGTACTGCTCGTCAAAATCCAGCAGCAGGTTCAGGTTGCGCAAGGGACCGTTTCATTGCCGGGTCGGAGGACAAGTGTAGCCAAGCGGGCAGCCGGGCCGCATCCTGCGCGCTCCACGCCTGCATCCCCAACCGCACCGGCTTGTGCATCGTGCGCGGAGCGCACAACACTACGGACAACGCGGGTGGGTGCTGGTTCGTGCGCGGAGCGCACGCTACGGAGTGGAGGTTTCCGCTGGTTCGTGCGCGGAGCGCACGCTACGGCACGGCGGTGGCGCTTCGGCGCTGCCGGGTCACCTGCACGCGGGGCCTACCGGAGCGCCTCCTCGCGCACACGGTGGATCTCGTCGCGCAGGCGGGCGGCTTCCTCGAATTCCAGGTCCCTGGCGTGCTGGTACATCTGGCCTTCCAGCTTGCGGATCAGCGCGGCGGCAGCGTGGGCATCGAGGGTGGTGTAGTCGGCGGTTTCCTCGGCCACCTTGCGCGCCGGTGCAACGCGACCGTGGTCCTTGCCGTGCGCGCGCCCGCGGCCGCGTCCGCGTCCGCGTGAGGACGGTTCCTCGCGCGCGCCTTCCATGATGTCGGCGATGTTGCGAACGATGGTCTTCGGGGTGATGCCATTTTCGGTGTTGTACTCGATCTGCTTGTTGCGCCGGCGATCGGTTTCGTCGATCGCGGCCTGCATGGACCGGGTCACCGTGTCGGCGTACAGGATGGCCTTGCCGCGCACGTTGCGCGCGCAGCGGCCGATGGTCTGGATCAGCGAGCCGGTGGAACGCAGGAAACCTTCCTTGTCGGCGTCGAGGATGGCCACCAGCGACACCTCGGGCATGTCCAGGCCCTCGCGCAGCAGGTTGATGCCGACCAGCACGTCGAACCGGCCGAGCCGCAGGTCGCGAATGATTTCCACGCGCTCGACGGTTTCGATGTCGGAATGGAGATAGCGCACGCGCACGTCCTGCTCGGCCAGGAAGTCGGTGAGGTTTTCGGCCATGCGCTTGGTCAGCGTGGTGATCAGCACCCGGTCGCCCAGCTTCACGCGTTCGCGGATTTCGCCCAGCACGTCGTCGACCTGCGAGCGCACCGGGCGCACTTCGACTTCCGGATCCACCAGGCCGGTCGGGCGCACCACCAGTTCCACCACGCTGCCGCCGGAGTGCTTGCGCTCATACGGACCGGGCGTGGCCGAGACGAAGATCGTGCGCGGTTCGCGCTGTTCCCATTCCTCGAATTTCAGCGGCCGGTTGTCGAGCGCGCTGGGCAGACGGAAGCCGAATTCCACCAGGGTTTCCTTGCGCGAGCGGTCGCCCTTGTACATCGCGCCAAGCTGCGGGATGGTCACGTGCGATTCGTCCACCACCAGCAGCGCGTCGGACGGCAGGTAGTCGAACAGGGTCGGCGGTGGCTGTCCCGGCGCGCGGCGCGTGAGGTGCCGCGAGTAGTTCTCGATGCCCTGGCAGTAACCGACCTCGGCCATCATCTCGACGTCGTACAAGGTGCGCTGTTCCAGCCGCTGTGCTTCCAGCAGCTTGCCGGCGCCGCGCAGCACTTCAAGGCGCTCCGCCAGTTCCTCCTTGATGGTCTCGATGGCATTCAGGACGCTTTCGCGGGTGGAGGCGTAGTGCGTGGCCGGATACACCACGCAGCGCGGCAGCTTGCGCAGGGTGTCGCCAGTCAGCGGGTCGAACATGGAGATCCTTTCGACCTCGCCGTCGAAGGTCTCGATGCGCAGCGCCTCGGTCTCGTTCTCGGCCGGGAAGATGTCGAGGTTCTCGCCGCGTACGCGGTAGGTGCCGCGGTGCAGTTCCATCTCGTTGCGGGTGTACTGGAGCTCGGTGAGCTGGCGCAGCAGCGCGCGCTGGTCGACGCGGTCGCCGACGGACAGGATCAAGCGCAACGACAGGTAGTCCTCGGGATCGCCCAAGCCGTAGATCGCCGAGACGGTACCCACGATCAACGCGTCGCGCCTTGAGAGCAGCGCCTTGGTCGCGGCCAGCCGCATCTGCTCGATGTGATCGTTGATCGAGGCGTCCTTCTCGATGTAGGTGTCCGACGCCGGCACGTAGGCCTCGGGCTGGTAGTAGTCGTAGTAGCTGACGAAGTACTCGACCGCGTTGCGCGGAAAGAACTGCCGGAACTCGCCGTACAACTGCGCCGCCAGCGTCTTGTTCGGCGCCAGCACCAGGGTCGGCCGCTGCACCGCCTCGACCACGTTGGCGATGGTGAAGGTCTTGCCGGAACCCGTCACGCCCAGCAGCGTCTGCGCCGCCAGGCCCGCCTCGAAACCCTCGATCAGCTTCGCGATCGCCTGCGGCTGGTCGCCTGCCGGCCGGTACGGCGCAACCAGTTCGAAGCGCTCGTCGTCGTGCTGCGTGGCGCGCCGTGCATCCATCCCGACATTATACGTTCGCGACGCCGACAACCCGTGTCGGCATCGCCTGACGCGGGCTGGCGCAACGCGCCGCTGTCGCGGATCCATCGAACTTCGCAGACTGTTTCCACCGCACGGAGGAAACAGCCATGGATTTTCATGCACGCAGGCGCGACGGATTCACACTGGTTGAAATGGTGACCACGCTCGCCATCGCCGCAATCCTGCTGCTGGCCGCGGTACCGGCGATGGGCAGCCTGCTGGCGCGCACGCGCGATGCCGACAGCGAAGCCACGATCGCCGAAACCCTGCGCCAGGCGCGCACCGCGGCAGTACTGCACAACGTCCGCACCGTGGTCTGTCCAAGCCGCGACGGCCGGCACTGCCGCTCGGGCGACGACTGGCAACACGGCTGGATCGTGGTCGCCGACGCCGATCATGACGGACAGGCCGATCCGGGCACGCAGGCACTGGCCGTGGTCGCCCCGATGGCCTCCGGTTCGCGCATGATCACCAGCCGCGGCCGCGGCCACATCACCTTCCAGCCGACCGGCTCGGCCGGCGGCAGCAACGCCAGGTTCACCATCTGCCATGCACGCGAACGCGACGGCAGATCCATCGTGGTGGCCAATTCCGGCCGCGTGCGGATCGCCGCGCCGGAACCGGAACGCCTGCGCGAATGCCTGGCCGGCATTTCGTCACCGTGACAGCGTTCAGGGTCTGCCGGCGTAGCGGTAGTACGCGACCCCGAAGTCCTGGAAGGCCGGCTCGTTGCGGACACCGACGTGGTCGATGACCAGGCCCGTCGGCCCGGGATGCCGGCCGCCATCGAGCATGCCGCTGTCGTGCAGCGTCGCGTAGTCCGCCTCGCCGAGGTCGACGGCGCCAGCCAGCGCATCGGCGAAGCGGATTCCGCGAGCGGCCTCGCGCCATCCCTGCGCGACCCGCGCCGGGATGGCCTCGGCCGCATCGCCGCTGCCGTAGCCGAGCACCAACAGGTCGCGGTCGTCCAGCACCACATCACGCGTGGCGGCCTCTTCCAGCCCGGCCGCCAGCCACGCGGGCAACGCGGCGGTGTACAGGTTGCCGAGCTCCATCATCGGCGTCCCGCCGAGCTGCAGCTTGTCTTCCACAATCGCGCGGTATGCATCGTGCCTGCGGAATGCCTTGACCACCACCGTGGTCGCCGGGAAGGCGGGGTCGGGCAGTGCGTCCCCGAAACACTCCGCGGCGCCGGCGCGCAACTCGTGCAGCACGTCATCGATCGACGCATCGGCGGCGGCGCAATAGCCGGCAAGCTCGGTCCTGGCCTTGTCATCGCCATCGTCCGCGTCGTACGCCAGCGCTCCCAGGTACGCCGTGGCCCAGGCGCTGCGCGGCATGCGGTGATAGGGCCGATGCATGAACACGCCCGCCAGGCCACGCAGCCATTCGCTGCGTGAACCTCGCCGGTGCACGAACAGCGCATCCAGTGCGGCCAACGTCGCATCGGTATAGCATTCGGTCGAATACTTGCCGTTGAATACCGGCAGGTCGCTCAGGCGTCCGTGGCGGCCGGGCGTCTGGCCGGCAAAGCGCAGGAACGGCTTGCGGAAATCGATCCCGCGGTACGCGGACGCGCTGCCGGCACCGGCAAGATCGAGTTCCAGCAACCGCGGCGAGGCTTCCAGCAGCATCGCGACCGCGCCCGCGCCCTGGGTCGGCTCACCGCTGCTGCCGCGCGCATACTCGGCGATGTCGGCGCTGACCACGATGGCCTGGCGATCCCGCCCTTCGCAGGCGAGGTAGCGCAGGGCGCCCTTCAAGGCGTAGACCCCGCCAAGGCAGGCATGCTTGAATTCGGGCACTTCGCAGTCGCGCGCCAGTTGCGGCCTGCCCTCCGCCGCCAGTGCCTGGTCGACCAGTCCGCGTACGACCACCGCGCCGGCGGCATTGTCGGTACTCGACTCGGTACCGAGTGCCAGGTAACCGATCCGCCACGGCTCGACGTCGCATTGCCCGATCAACCGCAGCACCGCATTGGCCGCCAACGTGTACACGTCCTGCCCGGGGCCGGCCATGCGGAACGCGTGGCCCACCACCGCGCGGGTCTTGGCCGGATCGTTGCCGGTCCAGCCACACCATTGTTCGAGGTCGACGCGATACGGTGGTACGTACAGCGCCATGCCGCTGATACCGGCAAAGGGAGTGCTTGCCACGGCCTGCCGTTCCTGGATTGCGACGGGGGAGCGATGGAGTATGCGTGGTGCAGGCGTCCACGTCACGTGAACGGGCGCACGCGAATCCGGGCGCGGTTTTTTGTCACTGCGGGAGATGTCCGCCGATCTGCGGCCAAAGGACCGGGCACCTGCACACGCCCCGCAATCGCAGGAGGACACGACCGGGGCGCAGGGCGGACACCGTCCGCCATACGTTCCGCGGCGGGCAATGCCCGCCCTACGATGATGGAAGCCGCGCGGGTGCTTGCGCGACAGGAGAGAAACCTGTGGAGATCGGGCCGACGCAAACCGCCGGTCGCTCGATCGAAGTGGCGCCCGAAGCAGGACTCGAACCTGCGACCCTCTGATTAACAGTCAGATGCTCTAACCAGCTGAGCTATTCGGGCGGATTGATGCATTGTCGCGTGATCCGTCCATGGAGACTACGCCTTTCGCCCTCCATGGCTCACCCTCACATTCGTCGCGACAGTCCCCCGGACTGTCGCAAACGCCGAATGCTCGACCAGCTGAGCTATTCGGGCGGATTGATGCATTGTCGCGTGATCCGTCCATGGAGACTACGCCTTTCGCCCTCCATGGCTCACCCTCACATTCGTCGCGACAGTCCCCCGGACTGTCGCAAACGCCGAATGCTCGACCAGCTGAGCTATTCGGGCAGCGAGCCGGTCATTATCGTTGCTGGCTGCGAAGCTGTCAAAAGCCATGGCACCCATTTCGCGGAAAAATTGGACCGTGGCGATGACGTCTCCTTCTCCGGGGCGGCGTCCCGTGTCCCTGTGCGGCGACCCCTTCCGCAAGCGAAGGGTGCACGTTTGACCTCCCCCTTCGCTTGCGAAGGGGGATCGAGGGGGATGGCTTCCGGTATCGCGGCGAACCTCAGGAGCTTGGAATCATCAACACCTGCCCGGCCTGGATCCCGCCGCCCGCCTGGATCTTGTCGGGATTGACCTGGCGCAGTGAGCGCATGCTCACGCCGTACTGCTGCGCGATGCCGGACAACGTTTCGCCACGCGTGACCTTGTGCAGGTCCTGGATGCCGTTCGAACCCGTACCCGAATGTCCCGGCAATGCGGGCGCGGTGCCGCGGGCGGTGCCGGTGCCGGACGTATCCACGCTGGCGATCATGGGCGCGCGCGCCAGCGACAGGTGCATGCGGCGGTCGCGCTCGGCCGCGAACCAGGTACCCGGCGGCGGCGTGGTCTGGAAGTACTTCTTCACGCCGGTGAGGATCGCACCGGCCAGGCGTTTGCGGTAGCGCGTGCTGTCCAGCCGCCGCTCATCGTGGCGGTTGCTGATGAACGCGGTTTCGACCAGGATCGAGGGCACGTCGGGGGAGCGCAGCACCACGAAATTGGCACCCTGCACCGTGCTTCGGTACAGCGGCCCGATCTTGCCCAGCGCATCCAGCACGTCGCCGCCCACCTGGTGCGCGGCGTGCATGCTGGCGCCCTGCGAAAGGTCCAGCAGCACCGACGCCAGCATGTGGCCCTTGTCGTCCAGCGACACGCCGCCGATCAGGTCCGAAGCATTCTCGCTGCGGGCCAGCCACTTGCCGGCCTCGCTCTGCTTGCCGTGCGTGGACAGCACCCATACCGAGGCGCCACGGGCGTCGCAGTAGTCGGGGCAGGAGTTGGCGTGGATGGAAATGAACAGGTCCGCCTTGTGCTCGCGCGCGATCTGGAAGCGCTTCTCCAGCGGCACGTAGTAGTCGCCCTTGCGCGTGAGCACCGCGTGCATGCCCTTCTGGGCGTCGATCAGGTGCGCGAGATCTTTTGCGATGTCCAGTGTGACCGTCTTTTCCAGCGTGCCGCCGCGCCCGCGCGCGCCGGGATCGTCGCCGCCATGGCCGGCGTCCACCGCGATCACCACCGGCCGCGGCTTGCCGCGTGCGACGTCCTCGTTGATGGTGCGCACGATGCGCGAAGGCTTGTCGTTGCCGGTACCCAGGTCCACGATCAACCGGTAGCCGTACTGGCCCGCGGGACTCAGCAGGAAGCTCTTGGGGTGGGCGGGATGGTCCAGGTCCAGCACGATGCGCGCCTTGCCCTGGTAGTTCCCGATGCGCATGTCCTTGACCACGCCCTTGCCTGGCTGGTCGCGCATGGCCTTGCCGAACGCACCTTCCACGTCCACCACCACGCGGTCGGGCTTGGAGAGCTGGAACAGCCGGTAGTCGACCGGCCCGGACAAATCAAACACCACGCGGGTGGAATCGGGTCCGCCCCAGAAACGCACCGCCTTGACCGTGTTGTCGCGCGCTGCGGGCGCCGCCACGGCGGCCGCCGCGCAAGCCAGCGCACCGCAGCAAAGCACCAGAACCGACAGCAATGGGCGGGCCATCCCCCTCATGGTGCCGAATTCAACCGCAATTACCGGCCGAATGCAAGCATTTTTTCTTTATTATCCGATGGCTGCACGCGATTTATCGATAATTGATCAGGAAGTCTCGCCAAGTGGCTATTGTGTGGTCGCAGGTCCCGGCGCCAAGCCAGCGTTGGCCAGCCAGGTACGGGCGCGCCGGGAAACCGCGGTCAGATTGCCGACCCGCCCCTCGCCGGCGTGTTCCAGTGCCACCTCGAGATCGGGATCGGGCAGCGCGCCGGTACCGCGTTCGGGCCACTCCACCAGCACGATGGCATCGGGCGCGTCCAGCTCGTCCAGACCCAGCCATTCCAGTTCGCCGGCACCGGCAATCCGGTACAAGTCCAGATGGAAGGCGTCGCGTCCGCCCACGCTGTAGCGTTCCAGCAGGCTGTAGGTGGGACTTTTCACCCGCTCGCCGACGCCCAGTGCCTGCAGCAGCGCGCGCGCGAAGGTGGTCTTGCCGGTGCCGAGTTCCCCGCGCAGGTACACCACACCGCCGTCGCACAGCGCCGGCGCCAGTCGCCGCGCCAGGGCCACGGTGGCGGCCTCGTTGGGCAGCGTCAACGGGTGGGTCGGCTCAGCTTCCGACACGGCCGTTCACCAGCGCCCGCAGGTAGGAATATAGGTCCGACGCCAGCAGCCCGCGCTCGCCGGCACGCGCGGCCAAGTCTCCGGCGCGCGCATGCAAGCCGACGCCCAGGCAGGCCGCGTTCCAGGCATCGAGCCCTTGCGCCAGCAAGGCCGCGACGACTCCGGTCAGGACATCGCCCATGCCGCCCGAGGCCATGCCGGGATTACCCCAGGGACACAGCGCGACGCGGCCGCCGGGATCGGCAATCAGCGAACCGGCGCCCTTCAGCACCACCACCGCGCCGGTCTTTCCGGCCAGCGTGCGCGCGGCGCCGAAGCGGTCGGACTGCACCGCGTCGATGGACGTCTCCAGCAGGCGTGCCGCCTCGCCGGGATGCGGCGTCAGCACGACAGTTTCCGGCAATGCGCGGGGCTGGATCGCCAGCAGGTTCAGGCCGTCCGCATCCAGCACCGTGGGCTTGCCCGCATCCAGCGCCGCGTGCCACAGCCCGCGCCCCCAGTCGACCTGCCCCAGTCCCGGACCCAGCGCGACGACGCCGGCGCGCGCGAGCAGCGGATCGAGGTTGCGCGGCACGTGCACGCCGTGCGGCATCAGCTCGGGGCGCGCGGCGAGGATTGCCCCGACGTTTGCTTCGCGCGTGGCCACGCTGACCAGCCCGGCGCCCGTGCGCGCCGCGGCCTCCGCGCACAACCGGACCGCGCCGCCCGCACCGAGGTCGCCGCCGATCGCCAGCACGTGGCCGTAACGCCCCTTGTGGCTGTCGCGCGCGCGCGCCGGCAACGATCGCGGCGTCAACAACGCCGCGTCAGCCGGCTGCGCCGCATGTACCGATGCGGGAACGTCCAGCGTCGAGAGCGTGCAGGCGCCGGCGTGGTCGGGACCCGCGGCCGTGAACAGGCCGCGCTTCCAGCCCACGAAACACGTCGTCGCCGCGGCCCGCACGCAGGGATCGAACGCGCGCCCGGTGTCCGAATCCAGGCCGCTCGGGACGTCCAGCGCCAGCACCGGCCGCGATTGCGCGTTCAGCGCCGCGATCCACTGCGCCGCCACGCCGCCCGGCGCGCGGTTGAGCCCCGAGCCGAACAAGGCATCGACGTACACGTCGGCGTCGGGAAGCCCGGCCGCGCCCGGCGCAACCTGCCCGCCCTCGCGCACGAACCGCTCGCGCGCCAGGCCCGCGTCGCCGGAGGAAGATTCGGTCATCGCGGCCAGCGCCACCTGCATGCCTGCCGCGCGCGCCAGCGCGGACAGGAAAAAGCCGTCGCCGCCGTTGTTGCCCGGTCCGCACAGCACGCCCAGCCGGCGCGCCCGGGGCCAGCGCTGCCGCAACACGTCCAGCGCCGCACGCGCCGCGCGCTCCATCAGTTCGATGCCGGGAATGCCGCCGTCGATGGCGCCGCGATCCAGCGCGCGCACCTGCGCGGCGGTGTACAGAAGCGTTTGCGGATCGGAAGTCGGCATCGCGTGATCCTACAATGGACGCATGGAAACCGGCAGCCAATCGGTCGACGCATCCATCGACCTGCCCGCGCTCGCGCAACGCATCAAGGCGTGGGGTCGCGAGCTCGGCTTCGCCGAGGTCGGCATCACGGGCGTCCAGCTGGGCGAGGATGAAACGCACCTGCGCGCCTGGCTCGACCAGGGCCGTCACGGCAGCATGGAATACATGCAGCGGCACGGCACCCGGCGCAGCCGCCCGGCGGAACTCGAGCCCGGCACGGTGCGGGTGATTTCCGCGCGCATGGAATATCTGCCCGAAGGCACCGATGCCGACGCTGCGTGGCGCACGCTGGCCGACGGCGAACGCGCCTACATCTCGCGCTACGCGCTGGGGCGCGACTACCACAAGCTGATCCGCAAGCGCCTGCAGAAGCTCGCGCGCCGCATCGAGGCGGAAACCGGTCCGTTCGGGTACCGCGCATTCGCCGACTCCGCCCCGGTGCTGGAAAAGGCGCTGGCGCGCAATGCGGGGCTCGGCTGGATCGGCAAGCACACCTTGTTGATCAACCGCGAGGCGGGCTCGTGGTTCTTCCTCGGCGAGCTCTACACCGACCTGCCGCTGCCGGTCGATGCGCCGGCCAGCGCGCACTGCGGCACCTGCACGCGCTGCATCGAGGTGTGCCCCACCGGCGCCATCACCGGGCCGTACCAGCTCGACGCGCGCCGCTGCATTTCCTACCTCACCATCGAATCGAAGGACGCGATTCCCGAGGACCTGCGCCCGCTGATGGGCAACCGCGTATTCGGTTGCGACGACTGCCAACTGGTGTGCCCGTGGAACAAGTTCGCGCAGCCGACCCACGAGGAAGACTTCGCGCCGCGCCACGGCCTGGACCGCGCCAGACTGGTCGAGCTGTTCGCATGGACCGAGGAAGAATTCCTCCAGCGAACCGAAGGCATGCCCATCCGCCGCGCCGGCTTCGAGGGGTTTTCCCGCAACGTCGCAGTGGCGCTGGGCAACGCACCGCACGCGCCCGCGCTGGTGCGCGCGCTGGAAGCCCGCGCCGACGATCCCTCGCCGCTGGTGCGCGAACACGTCGCCTGGGCGCTGGCCGAACAGGCACGCAAGCGCGCGTAGCGTGCGCTGCGCATACGCGCATCATTCAGGCATGTCGATGCGCGCATCCGTGCGCGCGGCGCACCCTGCGTGGTTCGCAGCGTGTCGCCGATACCATCCCGGCGCCGGCGAAGGCGGCCTCAACGCAGACCCGGCGCAATCGGAAACGATTCGATCCGACCCACGCTGCGCATGGCCGCGAGGACATCGGGGCGGGCGGTGATGGCGTTCCAGTTGTCGCCGATGACCTTGTCCATCGGCGGTTCGGTCACCGGAATGTAGTGCTGCATCTCGACCAGCGCCTCACTGCGCCAGGCCGGATTTTCCAGGCGTTCGATCAACAGCGCCGCGGCCTCGTCCAGCCGCCCGCGCAACAGCAATGCATCCTGCCATGTCTGCATGTCCGCGACGCGATGCTTGCGCAGGTACGCCATCGCTGCATCGATGCCGGCCTGGTCGTGCTTTTCGATCGCGATGCGCAGCTTGACGTATTCGCGTTGCATCCGGCCAACGGGAGCCAGGTCGCCGAGCTGCACGATGGCGTTCGCGGCCTGGTCAGGCTGGCCCAGACCCGCATACAGCGCACCAAGGTTGATCGCCTGGCTGACATTGATGCCACCGTTCTCGGGAAGACGCGCCGCCAGTGACTCGATGCGTACGGCATCGTCCCAGCGTCCCATGCGCTTGCTGGCGCGGGAACGATAATCGAGCACCCAGATGTAGCGGTCGTCGAAGTCGGTCCAGGTCTTCCTGCCGTCCCCCTTTTCGGCCGCCGCGACGGCCGCGTCGCTGACCGCAAGCACACGCTGGTACTGGCCGGTCTCCAGCAGCAACTCCTGCAGGTCGGTAACCGGCTGCAATCGATCCGGATGGGCTTTCATGCGCGCCGTTGCAGCCTCGATCTCGGCACCGACCAGGCGCTTCACGTTGAAGGCGTCGCGATGTTTGTGCGTGACCGGGTCGAATCGCTTGTCGACCAGCACGCTCACCGCCACCCGCGCGGACGTGATGCGCAACGCGGCCCGGGTGGCACGCGCCACCTGGTGCCGCTCCAGGTGCGCCAGCGCCAGGTCGCGCCAGAGGCCACTGGGCTCCACGCCGCCAACCTGCCAATCCGCGTCGAACAGCGCGTCGAGCATGGCCATGTCGACGTCGGCGGCGTGGGCCAGTTTCAGTTGGTAGTGGAGCTGGAAGACCGCGCCGGGCACCAGATCTTCCAGCTTGCCCGGCCAGCGCGCCGCGAGGACCGCAAGGCTGTGCCCGGCATCGCGGTAGTCGCCGATTGCATCGGCGGACGCGAAACGGATCATCCAGGCGACGCCATCGGCCTGGTGGAAACCGGTCGCCCGCACCGCCAGGTCATGGGCCTTGCCGTCCTGCCCCTTTTCGGCAGCGATCATGCCGGCGATCAGCAGCGCCCGGTACCGCACGTCTTTGGTCAGGCCGGCAAAGCCCCGCGATTCGATGGCGTTGTCGAGGTCGGCCTGTGCAGCGTCGACGTCTCCGCGCCCGACTTCGTTGAATGCGCGCTGCAAGGTCAGCGCCGCCTCCATCGCCGGATCATGGGATGGTGCCGGCGCCGGGGTCACCGAGGCCCGTGCCGTGCACACGACGCACAGCAGCACCAACCCCGTGGCGATCAAACGGCTCCTGTTCAATGCGGCCCCTGGCACCATCGATCTTCGGCCAAGAATGCAGTATCCGGCGACGCCCGGCAACATCCGGCCTGCCGGTGCGGGCACCCCTGACCGCAGGGCGCTCCACCCGGATGGTGCGATAAGCTTGTGTCATGAGCGTAAAAGACCAGTTCGTTCCGCTGAACCTGTGTGTGCTGACGGTTTCCGACTCGCGCACGCCCGAGACCGACACGTCCGGACAGTTCCTGGTCGATGCACTGACCGACGCCGGACATCGCGTGCACGAACGCAAGCTGCTGCCCGACGATCGCTATGCCATTCGCGCGCAGGTGGCGCAATGGATCGCCGATGCCGACGTGCATGGCGTGCTGATCACCGGCGGCACCGGGTTCACCGGGCGTGATTCGACACCCGAGGCGGTACTGCCATTGCTGGACAAGGAAATGCCGGGCTTCGGCGAGCTGTTCCGCGCGATCAGTTTCGAGGAAATCGCCACTTCCTCGGTGCAATCGCGGGCGTTCGCGGGCCTGTCGAACCAGACCTTCGTGTTCGCCCTGCCCGGCTCGACCTCGGCTTGCCGTACGGCGTGGAACAGGCTGTTGCGTGCGCAGCTCGACGCGCGCACGCGTCCATGCAACCTGGTCGGCCTGTTGCCGCGACTGTAGGGCACCGCGTGCTACCGCGTTCCCGCCGAGATCGCGCAGCCGAAAAGCACATTCCCCTCGATCCCTCTTCCTGCGGAAGGGGGAAGCGAAGCAATCGGATTCTGCTGACTGCATCGACGTGCGGCGACCAGACCCACTCCGCCTTCCGGCGTGAAAGTCGCGCCGATCTGCCCGGCCGGAGGTGCAGATTCGTAGCGTGCGCTTTGCGCACGAACGCGGCCGCGAGCAGGTTCGACATGGCTGACGTGCGCGAAGCACACGCTGCGTGGTTCGCCATATCGCACCACGGAAATGGCGCCTCCATCGCAACGCCGCTCCTGCGGATGGCTGGATCCGCGTGGATTTCAACGGCGCGTCATGGCCGGACCCTCACCCTTGCCCGGTCTGGTGGGAGAGGGGTTCCGGATCGGTCACCCGGTGGTGAATCCGCGCAGGGTCTGGTCGGGAAGGTTTTCCCGCGCGACATTTTCGACCCGGGCCGAAGACGGTCCCTGGCGCAGCCAGCGCTCCAGTTCGGCCAGCGCCGCGGTATCACCGGATGCGATCACCTCGACGCTGCCGTCGGGGCGGTTGACGGCCGAACCGGCGAGTCCCAGGCGCAGCGCCTGCTCGCGGGTCGAGGCGCGGAAGAATACGCCCTGGACGCGTCCGGTGACGAGGAAACGTGCGCAGGCCATGGTCAGCGCCCCCTTCCGGCCGGCGCGGATCGACCCGCCGCGATCACCGCATCCAGCATGCGCGCGTCCACCGGCCCCAGGAAGCGTTTGGCGACATGGCCGTCGGGGGCGACGAGATACGTGGTCGGCAGCGCGCGCGGCGGCTCGAGGCCCGCGGGTGGATCGTCCGGCCGGACCTGCGCCAGCGGGTAATCGACCGGATGCCGGCGCGCGAATTTCACGATGTCCGCGCGCGGACTGGCGTCCCAGGCCACGCCGATGGCGGTGACGTGTGGGTGCGCGGCGACGTATTTCGAGATCGCGGGCATTTCCTCGATGCAGGGCGAACACCACGTGGCCCAGAAGTTCACGATCACCCACTTGCCACGCTGCGCGGCAAGGTCGAAGGTCTTGCCAGCGAGGGTCCGTACCTTCAACTGCGGATGGACGGGTGCCGGTGCGGCGGCGGCGCCCGTCACAACCAGCAGTGCCGCGACGGCGAAAAGCATCCCGGGGACGTGAAAGCGCTTCATGGCGACGAGGTGGTTCCCGAACCGGGCTGTTCCCCGGCTTCCTGTTGCGGGGCGAGCAGCGAGCGCAAGGGTACCGCAAGGTTCTGGCGCAGGCTGGTCTCGGCGTGCCGCAGCGCGACCCGGGCCTCGGCCGGCAGGTCCGCGGCGGCGCGCTGCAATGTCACGGCATCGGCGGGCAGGCGGTAGTCGCCGCTGGCCAGGAGGTCGGCCAGGCTGACGCTGTCCAGGTCGCGCGCCAGCATCCACTCGCCGGCCTCGCTGCGGCGGATCAGCGCGGCGCGTTCCAGGTCGTCGAGGTATCGTCGCAGCAGGTCGGTGGTCAGGAACCGCTCGCGCTCGGAAAGCTTCGCCCCGGTCAGGCCGTCGCCGGTGCGTTGCGCGTCGGCGAAATGCCGCAGCACCCGCAGCAGGCCCACGAACTCGCAGCCCGGCGGCAGCAGTTCGTCGGGCTGGCGGTATTCGAAGGCATGCAGCGCCGCGGTCAGGATTGCGCCCAGCAGCACGATCACCCAGGACAGGTACACCCAGATCAGGAAAATCGGGATCGCGGCCAGCGCGCCGTAGACTTCGCGGTAGTTGGCGAGCTCCTGCACATAGATTCCGAAGCCCTTGCGTGCCGCCTCGAACAGCAGCGCGGCGATGAACGCGCCGGCCAGCCCGTGGCGCCAGCGCACGCGGCAGTTGGGCACCAGCACATACAGCAGGAACAGCGCCAGCAGGGTGGCGCAAAACGGCAGGAGCCCGAGTACCCGCAGGCCCAAAACGTTCTGCTGGGCGGCACCGTGCAGCAGCGGCTGGGCGAGTACCCAGGAACTTGCCGCCACGCCCGCCACCACCAGCAGCGGACCCAGCGTCAGCGCAGCCCAGTACAAAAGGAACCGCGCGCCGCCCTTGCGCGGTTCGGCCACGCGCCAGATGCGGTTGAAGCGTTCCTCGATGCTGGCCATCATCAACAGCGCACTGACCAGCAGCACCAGCACACCGAACGCGGTCAGCCGGGTGGCGTTGTCGGCAAACTGGAGCAGGTATCCTTGCACGGTTTCGCCGGCCGCCGGCACGAAATTCTGGAAGATGAAATCGGTGATCATGCCGCGCAGGCCGGCGAACACCGGAAACACCGACAGCATCGCGAACACCGCCGCCAACAGCGGCACGATCGCGAACAGGGACGTGAACGACAACGCGCCGGCGGTCTCGAAGCAGCGGTCGTCCAGGAAGTGCCGCCACAGGAACCGCGCGAACGCACGCAGGCGGTCGCGATGCATCTTCAGGCGGCTGGTGAATGGACGGCTCATGCTGCGAGGCTAACGCATTCACACGACACAAGGTACATCGACGAGGTCATGGACATACTGGTGCTCTACTACAGCCGCAACGGCAAGGTCGCGCAGTTGGCGCGGCTGATCGCGCGCGGCGTCGAGGAAGTCGAAGGCGTGCACGCCAGGCTGCGGCAGGTACCGCCGGTGGCGCCAGTCACCGAGACCGCGAAACCGCCGGTGCCCGAGGACGGCGCGCCGTACGTGACGCTCACGGACCTGACCGAGTGCGCGGGCCTGGCCATGGGCAGCCCGACGCGCTACGGCAACATGGCCGCGCCGCTGAAACACTTTCTCGACTCGACCATCGCCGAATGGGTGTCCGGCGCGCTGCTGGGAAAACCCTGCGCCGTGTTCACTTCCACCGCGACCATGCACGGCGGCCAGGAATCGACCCTGCTGTCGATGCTGATTCCCCTGTTGCACCACGGCATGCTGGTGGTCGGCATTCCGTTCACCGAGCCCGAACTCAACACCACGCGCACCGGCGGCACGCCGTATGGCGCCAGCCACGTCGCGGGCGTGGACCGCGAGCATCCCAACCCGATCAGCGACGACGAACGCAAGCTGGCGCGCGTGCTCGGCCGGCGCGTGGCCGACGTTGCCCGGCGCCTGGCGGCCACCCCGTGAACGAACGCCTGACGCAACGCATCGGTTTTGCGGCGTGGGCCGCGCTGGCACTGCTGCAGGTCGTGTGGCACGCGTGGCTGCTGCCGCCCGTGCAGATGCCGCTGGCCACCGCGCTGGCGCTTGCGCTGGTGCCGCTGGCGATTCCGCTGCTGTACCTGCGACGACCGCAGCGGGCCTTGCTGGTGGCCGGAATGATCGGGCTGCTGTATTTCTGCCACGGCGTTGCCGAAGCATTTGCCACGCCGGCGGCGCGGCCGCTGGCAGGCATCGAAATCGCGCTGGTTGTGCTGCTGGTGCTGGTGCAGGCGCGGCGCCCGAAACGCCGCACCGCGCGCGGCAGTTGACCCCTGAAAGCCGGGATTTGCGACGCGCATCCTGGTGGATGCCGGCGCCTGCCGTATTTCGCTGACGTAAAACACTCCCTCTCCCCGAACGGCTGCATCGTCGGGGGAGACGGTTGGGGTGAGGGGGTGCGGCTACCGTTCGCAACAGACCCGCGGGAAACAGTGCGCGTACCGACGTTCTCCGCTCCGAATGCGATTCCGGTGCACGGTGGAGCCCAGCCCCCTCACCCAACCCTCCCCCCGCAACGCATTGCGGGGGGAGGACTTTTTACGCACGATGCAACCTACTCCCTTTCCCCCACGAACAGCGCAGGAGAGAGCGCTTTTCGGGCCAGCGCGCCGGATATCGCCGCGCATCCCCGGACTTCGACTTGCCCCCATTGGCGCGCTACCCTCGCATCGAGTGCCGTCGCCAAGGAGTTTCCGGCCATGAGCTTCGTCCAGCCCGCCCCGCAACTTCCCGATCCCTGGCGCAGTGATGCGCTGCTGCGCTCGTGCCTGGCGCGCATCCTGCCCGATGCGCAACGGCAGGAGATGCAGGCCGACTGCGAGGCGCTGGGCGCCTATGCACTGCACACCTGGGCGCGACAAACGAGCACCACGCCGCAGGAGCCGATACTCACCAACTGGGACGTGTGGGGCAACCGGATCGATCGCATCGAGCTGACCGAGACCTGGCGCGAGGGTCCGGAGATCGCCGCCACGCGCGGCCTGGTCGCCGACGGCCACGACCGCGCGCTGGGTGAATTCGCGCGCGTGCAGCAATTCACCAAGGTGTACCTGTACCACGCCGCCAGCGCGTTCTATTCCTGCCCGCTGGCGATGACCGACGGCGTTGCCACGGCGCTGCGCGATGCCACCAACGAAGCCCTGAAAAAGCGCGTGCTGGCCGGGCTCCTGAGCCGCGATCCGGCCACGTTCCGCACCAGCGGGCAGTGGATGACCGAGACCGCGGGCGGGTCGGACGTCGCCGGCAGCGAAACCGTCGCCCGCCGCGATGCCGATGGCAGCTGGCGGCTGAACGGGCGCAAGTGGTTCACCTCGGCGATGAACGCGGAGTTCGCGCTGGCGCTGGCACGCCCGGAAGGCAATTCCAACGACGCAGACGGGCTGGCGCTGTTCGGCATCGATACCCACAACGCCGACGGCTCCTGGAACGGCATCACCGTCGACCGCCTGAAGGACAAGCTGGGCACGCGCGAACTGCCAACCGGGGAAATCCACCTCGAGAACACCCGCGCGGAGCTGGTCGGCGACACCCGCAACGGCGTCCGCGCGATCACGCCGGTGCTGCAGGTGACACGCCTGTGGAACGCGTTCGGCGCGCTGTCCACGATGCAGCGATGCCTGGACCTGACGCGCGACTACTCCGGACGGCGCAAGGTGTTCGGACGCAGTCTCGCCCGGCAGCCGCTGTTCGTGGACATGCTGGCGGGAATGGAGGCCGAGCGCGCCGCCGCGCTGGTGATGGCGATGGAAGTCTCGCTGCTGCTGGGCCGCGTCGAATCCGGCCACGGCGACGAGCGCGCCGCGGCGCTGCATCGGCTGATGACGCCGCTGGCCAAGCTGTGGATCTGCAAGCTCGGCGTGCACGTGGCCTCGGACACCGTCGAGGCGTTCGGCGGCATCGGCTACCTGGAGGACAGCGGCATTCCGCTGCTGCTGCGCGACGTGCAGGTACTGCCGATCTGGGAAGGTTCGGGCAACGTGCAGGCACTGGATTTCCTGCGCGCACTGGACAGCGTGGGCATCGAGCCGCTGGTGACCGCGGCCGATGCGTGGCTGGAGGAAGCCGAGGGCGCGATGCCACGCGCGGACGCCGAAACCGTGCACGCCGCGATCCGCCACGCCGACACCTGGCTGCGCGACCATGCCCGCGAAGGCGCGACGTTGCAGGCGGGCGCCACGCGCCTGGCGCTGACCTGTGCCCGCGCCCTGGCCGCCGCGCTGCTGGCACGGCAGGTCGCTTGGGCCAGGACTTCGCAGCAAGACGCCGCATTCGCGGCCGCCGCGCACCGCTTCTGCGCGCACGGGCTGGACCGGATCATCGAAAATCCGTGATCAGCCGCGCGGCGGCACCGATGCCTCGATGCCGCCGCGGGGTCAATCCTGGAACCGCTCAGTGCTGCCCGGCGGGATGGCTGGACGGCGGCACCGGCGCCACGTCCGGCTTGCTGGGCGACTTGCCGCCGCCCCGGTCGGCGTCATCGTCGCGCGGACGCCAGTCCTTGGGCGGACCGGGCTCACGGCCTTCCATGATCGCCGCGATCTGGTCCTTGTCGATGGTCTCGTACTGCAAAAGCGCAGCCGCCATCGCGTGCAGCTTCTCGATGTCGTCGGTGAGGATCTGGCGCGCCTTGTTGTAGGCCGTGTCGATCACCTCGCGCGTGGCGATGTCGATCTTGCGCGAGGTTTCATCGGACACGCTCTTGTGCTGGGTGACCGAGCGGCCCAGGAACACCTCGTCCTCGTCTTCGGCGTAGGTCATCGGCCCGAGCGCGGAGGACAACCCGTACTTGGTGACCATGTCGCGCGCCAACTGGGTCGCGCGCTGGATGTCGTTGGATGCGCCGGTGGTGACCTTCTCGCTGCCGAAGATCAGCTCCTCGGCCACGCGCCCGCCGAACAGGCTGGCCAGCTTGCTTTCCAGCGACAGCTTGCTGTGGCTGTAGCGGTCGGCTTCGGGCAGGAACATGGTGACGCCGAGCGCGCGCCCGCGCGGAATGATGGTGACCTTGTGCACCGGGTCGTGGTCGGGCACCGAAAGGCCGACGATGGCGTGTCCGGACTCGTGGTAGGCGGTGAGCTTCTTCTCGTCCTCGCTCATGATCATGGAGCGCCGTTCGGAGCCCATCATGATCTTGTCCTTGGCACGCTCGAAGTACCCCATGCGTACGTCGCGGGAGTTCTCGCGCGCCGCGAACAGCGCCGCCTCGTTGACCAGGTTGGCGAGGTCCGCGCCCGAGAAGCCGGGCGTTCCGCGCGCGATGGTCAGCGGTTCGACGTCGGTTGCCAGCGGCACCTTGCGCATGTGCACCTTGAGGATCTGCTCGCGGCCCTTGAGGTCGGGCAGCGGCACGATGACCTGGCGGTCGAAGCGGCCGGGCCGCAGCAGCGCGGGATCGAGCACGTCGGGCCGGTTGGTGGCCGCGATCACGATCACGCCCTCCGAACCCTCGAAGCCGTCCATCTCGACCAGCAACTGGTTCAACGTCTGCTCGCGCTCGTCGTGGCCGCCGCCGAGCCCGGCGCCGCGATGGCGGCCGACCGCGTCGATCTCGTCGATGAAGATGATGCACGGCGCGTGCTTCTTGGCCTGCTCGAACATGTCGCGCACGCGCGCGGCGCCGACGCCGACGAACATCTCGACGAAGTCGGAACCGGAAATCGAGAAGAACGGCACCTTGGCCTCGCCCGCGATGGCCTTGGCCAGCAGCGTCTTGCCGGTGCCGGGGCTGCCCACCATCAGCACGCCGCGCGGGATCTTGCCGCCCAGCTTGGTGAACTTGCCCGGATCGCGCAGGAAGTCGACCAGCTCGGACACCTCGTCCTTGGCCTCCTCGCAGCCGGCCACGTCGGCGAAGGTGACCTTGATCTGGTCCTCGCCCTGCAGCTTGGCGCGCGATCGCCCGAAACTCATCGCCCCGCGGCCACCGCCACCCTGCTGCATCTGGCGCATGAACCAGATCAGGATCGCGATGAAGATCAGGATCGGACCCCAGTCGATCAACAGCCGCATCAGCGAAAAGCCGTTGTCACCCGGTTTCTGGGTGGTCTTGACGCGGTGCTGCTCCAGCAGTTGCTGCAGGTGCTCGCCGCCGAACACCGGCAGGACGGTATGCAGCGAGCTGCCGTCCTTGAGCTTGCCGGTGATCACGGTGGGCAGGTTCGGACTGGCGGTGATGGACTCGACGTTGTCGTCCTTCACCTGCTGCACGAACTCCGAATACGACATCTTCTGCTCGCCGTTGGAGAGCTTCGGGCTGAAACTCTGCCAGACGACCACCAGCACCACCGCGACGGCGAGCCAAAGCAGAATCTGTTTCGCGAATTCACTCATGGGGGGCTTCATGGCCTCGACACCTCCCGCGGGCGCAGCGCCGCGCGCGCGCCGGAGCGGGAATCAAACGATGGGACACGGGGATGGTTCATGCTCGCCTCTTGAAGCCGGTGGCCAGGGCATACACTTCGCGCGACCTCGCGCGCGAAGCCCTGGGCTTGCGCAGTGTCACCCGCGCAAAGCCGCTGCGCAAGTCGCGTACGTAGTCGTCGAAACCGCGACCCTGGAACAGTTTCACCAGCAATGAGCCTCCGGGTTTCAGGTGCTGCTGTGCAAATTCGGCCGCCAGTTCCGCCAGATGCATGGCACGGGCCTGGTCCGCCACCTCGATACCGCTGATATTGGGCGCCATGTCCGAGAGAACAAGGTCCACCGGCGCGCCGTCGAGCCGCGCCGCCAGGGACTCGAGAACCGCATCTTCGCGGAAATCGCCCTGGATGAACTCGACCCCGCCGATGCCCTGCATCGGCAACACGTCCAGCGCGATCACGCGCCCGCTGTCGCCCAACCGCTGGCGCACGCGCTGCGACCAGCCACCGGGCGCGGCGCCCAGGTCCACGACCACCATGCCGGGCTTCAGCAGGCGGTCGCGTTCCAGCAGCTCGTCGAGCTTGAACGCCGCCCGCGAACGCAATCCTTCGGCCTGCGCCCGCTTGACGAATTCATCGTCGAAATGTTCCTTCAACCAGCGCGCGCTGCTTTTGGACCTGGCCATGACAAGCGCCCGCATCGAAACCGACACCATACATGATAACCTGCCACGTCCTGCGCAACCCGCGCGGCAGCTGAACGCATGACCCTGAACCCATCCCGGATCCGCTACCTGCGCGGGCTCGCGCACCCGCTGAAACCCGTATTGCTGCTGGGCGGCAAGGGCGTGACCGCCGGTATCCTGAAGGAATTGGAACAGGCGCTGGACGACCACGAATTGATCAAGGTCAGGCTGAACGGCGGCGACCGCACCGAACGCGCCGCCCAGGTCGCCAGGCTGGTCGCCTCCAGCCATGCCGAAGTGGTGCAGACCATCGGCCATGTCGTGGTGCTGTACCGGCGCAACGAGGAGCGGCCGGGGATCGCGTTGCCGCGGTGAGGGTGCGGGACTCGGGGCTCGGGACTCGGGACTCGGGACTCGGGACTCGGGACTCGGGGCTCGGGACTCGGGGCTCGGGGCTCGGGACTCGGGACTCGGGACTCGGGACTCGGGACTCGGGACTCGGGACTCGGGGCTCGGGGCTCGGGGGCCGGAGACCGGGAAAGCCTCAGCCATCCCCATCATCCCGGAGGCCGTTGCTGGCAGTGCGGGCGTTGGAATCCGGACTGACCATGCCGGGCACGCCGTCACTTCTTCGCCAGCCACGTTTGTTATCCTGACCAATTGGCCGGATCGCCGCGGCACGGCGGCCGGCCGGTGACCGAATGGACCCACGATGGAACTGAACCTCGAACGCCCGCGTGACTTCCTGTTCGTGCGCCGTGCCGGCGCGGGCGAAGTGGTCGTCATGGACCGGTCGTTCAACGCCAGCATCATCCTGACCCGCGAACAGGTGATCGACGACTGGGGCGTCACCGACATCGACGCGCTGACGCCGGCGCAGGTGGAACCCATCCTCGCGCTCGAACCCGACGTGGTGCTGCTGGGCACCGGCGCGCGCCAGCACTTCCCGACGCAGGCGGTGCTGGCAGCCTTCCTGGAACGTGGCGTCGGCGTGGAAGCCATGGACAACGCCGCCGCCGCGCGCACCTGGGACATCCTGGCCGGCGAAGGCCGCAACGTGGTCGCCGCGTTCATCCTCCGCCAACAGGCCTGACCACGAATCCACGCGCCTGACGCCTGGCCGCAACCGCATCCGATGCGGAGCCGGGCAGCCGCAGCGCGGACAGCATCCGTCGTGCTTGCCGCGGCGGGCATTGCCTGCCAGATCATGGCGTCGTGAAACCCGTCCCCACCCAACCCTCCCCTTGAAGGGGGGGCTGACACTCAGCGACGGACGCTGTCCGCCCTGCGGCTCCTCACAAGAGCGACTTCCATCCGGCGCCGGGCAGGAACGTGGAGTGGACACCCTCGTCCCTTCCCCTTCAAGGGGACGGGCGGGATGGGGCCGGGTTCGACGGCGCCTTGAAGGAAGCCATGGACGTGATGCGGTCACACGTTCCGCAAGCATGGAGCGGGATTGCCCGCCGCCGGGCGCGGTGCCGGAAAAGCCATCCCCTTACCTTTTCGGCAGGTAGTTCGCCGGATCGACCGGCTTGCCGTTCTTGCGGATTTCGAAGTGCAGCTCGACGCGCGGCGCGCCGCTGGCGCCCATCAACGCGATTTCCTGGCCGGCGTCGACGTGCTGGCCTTCCTTGACCAGCCGCTTGCTGTTGTGGCCGTACGCGGAAAGATAGGTGTCGTTGTGCTTGATGATGATCAGCTCGCCGTAGCCGATCAGGCCGTTGCCGCTGTACACGACGGTGCCCGACGCGGCCGCACGTACCGGGTTGCCCACCTTGCCGCCGATGTTGATGCCGGTACTGTCGCCACCGGCCTGGAATCCGTTGATCAGGTCCCCGCTGGCCGGCCAGCGCCAGGTGATGCCGGCCACGTTGCGGGTGGCGCCGGGCGGTGGCGTCGGCGTGGCGGCGGGTTGTACGGGAGCCGTCGGGGCGGTCGCCGACGGTGGCGTCGGCGCGGTTGCCGAGGCCGCGGCAACCTGCGTGGATGCGGCGCCGCTGGCGGCATCCGCTTGCGGCGTGACCGGTTCGAACACCGGAGCCGAAGGAGCCGCCGCCGCCGACTTCGCACCCGCCACGGCGGTGCCGGCGCCCGCGGCGGCCGCGTGCAGCTTCAACACCTGCCCCGGATGGATGGTGTAGGGCGGCGGAATGTTGTTGATCGAGGCCAGTTCGCGAAAGTCCATGCCGTTCGCGAACGCGATGCTGTAGAGCGTGTCGCCGGGCGCCACGATGTAGCCCTCGGCGGTGGTGGTGCCGTTGGCGTGGCTGCCGAGTCCGAATGTCTGCGCGCCGGAATTGGTGCCGGCGGGAGCCGGTTGCCCCGCCGTGGGCGTTGCCGGCGCCGCCGGCTGTCCGGGACCGAAGGAATGATTGACCACCGGGGCCGGGGTCGAAACGCATCCCGCGAGCATCAGCGCGGCGAGCGCGCACGCAAACTTCCACGAATTCAAGGTACGCATGGCGCGCCAAGAATACCCGATCACCGCCGCGGGTTTCCCGCTACCGGTGCGCGGTTCAGCGCAGCCACCACCACAGCGCCAGCGCCGCGAGGATCACCAGCACCACCCAGCCGATGATTTCGATGTACTTGTGCAGCAGCCGCTCGGCGCGTTCGCCGCCAAGCCGGATCGCGCCGGCGACCAGGAACACGCGCTTGCCGCGCCCCACCGCAATGCCGCCGAGGAACGGCAGCATCGGCATGCCCACGATGCCGCAGGCCCAGCTCGCCACTTTCATCGGGATCGGCACGAAACCCGCCGCAACCAGCAGCCAGAAGGCCTTCCACGGGTGAGCCTGCGCATCGGCGCTGAAGGTGTGCACCAACGATTCCAGGTGCGGCAGCCAGCCGATCTGCGCCAGCAACGGCTTGAGCGCATCGAACGCGTAGTGCCCCAAGGCGTAGCCAACCAGCGAACCGAGCAGCGAAAAGACCAGGCTGAGCGAGGCGAACGGCCACCACTTGCGCGGCCGCGCCAGCACCATCGGCGCCAGCATGATTTCCGGTGCGATCGGGAAGATGAACGCCTCGACGAAGCTGAGCACGGCCAGCCCGACGTCGGCGCGCGGTTTCGCCGCCCACTCCAGGGCCTTTTCGTACATGGGGCGGAACAGCTTCATGCCGGTTGCGCACACGCGTCGCGGAAACGTCCTCCGCGAAAACCCACGCGACCGCCATTCCGGCGATAGCGCATCACCCCGGAGCCCGGTCCGGGGCCGGTATCGATTTTCCGCCCCGAACCGGCAGGATGGCGCGCGGCTTGCACCGGGACGATGGACAAATGCACCACGGCCCCGGGAAAATTCAACCCAGCCCGCCCAACAGCGGCACGAAGCTGACCGCCTCGAAGGCCTCGCGCTGCCACTGGTCGCCGTCGCGTTGCCAGCGCACCAGGCGCTGTCCACGCGGCGGTCCGACCGGCGCCACCAGCACGCCGCCGTCGGCGAGCTGGTCGCACAGCGCGCGCGGCACGGTTTCGCCCGCGGCGGTAAGCACGATGGCGTCGAACGGCGCCTCGGCCGGCCAGCCGATGTTGCCGTCGTCGTGGCGCGAGCGGATGTTGCCCAGCTTCAGGGTGCGGAACAACCGCCTTGCCTTGCGCAGCAATTCCTCGATGCGCTCGACCGTGTACACGGTGCCGACCAGCGCCGCCAGCACCGCCGCCTGGTAGCCCGAGCCGGTGCCCACCTCCAGCACGCGATCGGGGATGCGCTTCTCGATCAAGAGTTCCGTCATGCGCGCGACCACCCAGGGCTGCGAGATGGTCTGGCCCAGTCCGATCGGCAGCGCGGTGTTCTCGTACGCGCGCGCGGCCAGTGCCTCGTCCATGAACAGGTGCCGCGGCGTGGTGCGGATCACGTCCAGCACCCGCGGATCGGAGATGCCTTCGGCGCGCAGGGTCGCGACCAGGCGGTCGCGCGCGCGCTGCGAGGTCATGCCGCGGCCGCCCCTCGCGCCGGGCGGCATGGCGAACAGGCCGTTCGACAGCGTGCTCATGCGGCGCGTTCCCTGGCCAGTTGCGCGGCCAGGGCGTCCACCCAGCTCGACACCTTTTCCAGCGCCTGGAAACGCGTGAGGTCGACGTGGATGGGCGTCACCGACACGAAGCCGCGACGCACGGCGTTGAAATCGGTGCCCGGACCGGCATCATCGGCATCACCCGCCGGCCCGATCCACCACACCACGCGCCCGCGCGGATCGCGCTGCGCGATGCACGGTGCCGAGCGATGCCGGCTGCCAAGGCGTGTCACCTCGAACCCGTGGACCTCGTGCCACGGACGGTCGGGCACGTTGACGTTGAGGATGGTGTCGGCGGGCAACGGATCGACCAGCAGGCGCCGCGTCAGCAGCAATACCGCGCGTGCGGCGGTATCGAAATGGTGCCCGCGCCCGTCATGGCGCTCACCGTTCCCGGCCAGCGACACCGCGATCGCGGGCAGGCCGAGGAACCGCCCTTCCATCGCCGCCGAGACGGTGCCCGAATAGATCACGTCGTCGCCGAGGTTGGCCGAGTTGTTGATGCCCGAGAGCACGATGTCCGGCTCCTCGTCGAGCAGCCCACACAACGCCAGGTGCACGCAATCGGTCGGCGTGCCGGCCACCCGGTAACGGCCGTCGTCAAGACGCGTAACCCGCACCGGTTCGTCCAGCGTCAACGAATTGCTGGAACCGGAGCGGTCGCGGTCCGGCGCCACCACGATCACCTCGCCCAGTTCGGCGATACGCTCGGCGAGCACACGGATGCCCGGTGCCTCCACGCCGTCGTCATTGCTGAGCAATACCCGCATCGCCCGTTTCCGTCCTGAAGTCCGATTTGCACCACGTGCGCAAGCACCCAGTCTAGCCGATCGCACCACGCGACGGCCCGAATCGGGTCGCTTTCACCCCCCGGACACGGGTACGGTGGAAGCCGGCGCGGGCAGGGTCGACGCCGCACCCGCGGGCGGACTGACGACCTGGTAGAAGACTTCGCCGGGCTTGATCAGGCCCAGTTGCGAACGCGCGCGCGCCTCGACCGCATCCCGTCCGTGCTTGAGGTCCTCGACGTCCGCGGCCAGCGCCTCGTTGCGTTTTTTCAGCTCGGCGTTGTGCGCCTTCTGCGCGGCCACGCGCCCGCGGATCGCGTGCAGGTCGCGCATGCCGCCGTCGCCGACCCACAGCTTGACCTGCAGGCCGATCAGCAGAACGATCAGGATCAGCGCGAGCCAGCGCAACATGGGTAACCGACACCCGCACGAATGAGTGGCTTTTTATATACAGCTTCGGAGGCTGACTTGCACGCGTGGATCAAACCGGGATCCCCGCAATCCGTTGCAGAAAATCCCTGTTCATCCGCGCCGGGAACCGGTCATCCGGAAAGCGCCGCCAGGTTCGCGAACGCGTCGCGGCCGGCGTACTTCGCCGCGGACCCGAGTTGTTCCTCGATGCGCAGCAACCGGTTGTACTTGGCGATGCGGTCGGAACGGCACAGCGAGCCGGTCTTGATCTGCGTGGCGGTGGTCGCGACCGCAAGGTCGGCGATGGTGGTGTCCTCGGTTTCGCCCGAACGGTGTGATATCACCGCGCCGTAGTGCGCTTCGTTGGCCATCGCGATCACCTCGAGCGTTTCCGAGAGCGTGCCGATCTGGTTGAGCTTGACCAGGATCGCGTTGGCGACGTGGTTGGCGATGCCCTCTCGGAAAATCGCCGGGTTGGTGACGAAGTTGTCGTCGCCGACCAACTGGATCTTCGCGCCGAGATTCTCGGTGATCAGCTTCCAGCCGGCCTGGTCGGCCTCGGCCACGCCGTCCTCGATGCTGGCGATCGGATATTTCGCGCACCAGTCTTCATACAAGGCCACCAGCCCCGCGGCATCGAGCTTGCGGCCTTCGCCCTTGAGGTCGTATGCGCCGTTTTCGAAGAACTCGGATGACGCCGGGTCGAGCGCGATCCAGACCTGCCTTCCGGGCTGGTAGCCCGCTGCCTCGATGGCCTGAAGGATCACCTCGATGGCTTCCTCGTGGGTGCCAAGCGCCGGCGCAAAGCCGCCCTCATCGCCGACCGCGGTGTTCATGCCGCGCTTCTTCAACTGCGCCTTCAAGGCGTGGAAACACTCCACGCCCGCGCGCAGCGCATCGGAGAACCGTTGGAAACCCGCCGGCACCAGCATGAACTCCTGCATGTCCAGCGGGTTGTCGGCGTGCACGCCACCATTGATGACATTCATCATCGGCACCGGCAGCACCGGTGCACGATCGCCGGCAAGGTATTGCCACAGCGGCTGCCGGCGCGAGGCCGCCACCGCGTGCGCCGCGGCCAGCGAAACGCCCAGTGTCGCGTTGGCGCCAAGCCGCGCCTTGTTGGGCGTGCCATCCAGCGCGATCAGCTTGTCGTCGAGGCCCTTCTGGTCGGCCGCATCGAAGCCGGCCAGCGCCTTGGCGATTTCGCCGTTGACGTTGCCGACAGCCTTCGTCACGCCCTTGCCTAAGTAGCGCGACTTGTCACCATCCCGAAGCTCCACCGCTTCACGCGTACCCGTCGACGCGCCCGACGGCACGATCGCGTGGCCGAACGCGCCATCGTCCAGCGTGACCTCGGCTTCGAGCGTGGGATTGCCGCGCGAATCCAGAACTTCACGGGCGTGGATGGTCTTGATTGCTGTCGTCATGCATCACTCCAAAAGAAACCTTTGACGCGGATTTACGCGGATCAACACGGATAAAAGCAAAAGCATTCGCCACGGATGAACAGCGATCAAAAACACCAAGTGCTTTGCTCCATCTGCTTCTGACCGTGTCGAATTTGTGGAAAGAAACGGAGCTCTTGTTCTATCCGCTCTTGTCCGCGTTGATCCGCGTCAAAATCAGCTCTTCGCCTCGAGAAACCCATGTTGCTTGACGACTCGATCGAGGGCGAAGAGGGTTTCCAGCAGCGCCTCCATCTGGCCCAGCGGCCAGGCGTTGGGGCCGTCGGAAAGGGCCTCGTCGGGGTTCGGATGGGTTTCCATGAACACGCCGGCCACGCCCACCGCGACCGCGGCGCGCGCCAGCACCGGCACGAATTCGCGCTGGCCACCGGATTTGGTGCCCTGCCCGCCCGGCAGCTGCACCGAGTGGGTGGCGTCGAACACCACCGGGCAGTTCGTCTCACGCATCACCGCCAGCGAGCGCATGTCGGAAACAAGATTGCCGTAGCCGAAGCTGGCGCCGCGCTCGCACACCAGGAGCTGGTCGTTGCCGGCGGCCCGCGCCTTCTCGACCACGTTCTTCATGTCCCACGGCGAGAGAAACTGGCCCTTCTTGATGTTCACGGGCTTGCCGACCGCCGCGACCTTCTGGATGAAATCGGTCTGGCGGCACAGGAACGCCGGCGTCTGCAGCACGTCCACGACCTCGGCGACTTCGTCGAACGGCGTGTATTCATGCACGTCGGTCAGCACCGGCACGCCGACCTGCCTTTTCACTTCCGCGAGGATCCGCAGCCCTTCGTCCATCCCGAGGCCGCGAAAGCTCTTGACCGAGGTGCGGTTGGCCTTGTCGAAACTGGACTTGAAGATGAAGTTGATGCCGAGCCGCGCGGTGATTTCCTTGAGCCGGCCGGCCGCATCGAGCTGCAGCTGCTCGGACTCGACCACGCAGGGGCCGGCGATCAGGAAGAACGGCTGGTCGAGGCCAACCTTGAAGCCGCAGAGGTTCATTGGCCAGGCCTCGCGACAGCGTCCACTTTCTCCTCCCCCTTCAAGGGGGAGGCCGGGAGGGGGATGGGGTACAAATTGCGGGAACTTTCAACCCATCCCCACCCCAACCCTCCCCTTGAAGGGGAGGGAGCGCAGAGCGCGCGCCGCGTCATGCCGACGCCCCTTGCGCCAGCCGTGGCGCATCGCGCACGGCCTTGTACTCGCGCGCCGCGTGCACGAAACCGTTGAACAGCGGGTGGCCGTCGCGCGGGGTGGAGGTGAATTCGGGGTGGAACTGGCAGGCCAAAAACCACGGGTGTTGCTGGCGCGGCAACTCGATGATCTCGACCAGGTCGTCCACCGACAGGCCCGAAACCACCAGCCCGGCCTTCTCCAGCCGTTCGCGGTAGCGGTTGTTGAATTCGTAACGGTGGCGATGGCGCTCGCGCACGGTATCGGCGTCATACAGCTCGTGTGCAATGGTGCCCGCCGTCAAGCGGCATTCCTGCGCACCGAGGCGCATGGTGCCGCCGAGGTCGGAAGCCTCGTCGCGATGCTGCACGTCGCCCGGCGCCTGCGTCCATTCGGTGACCAGCGCGATCACCGGGTCGGCGCAGTCGCGGTCGTTCTCGGTGGAACCGGCACCGGGAATCCCGGCAACGTTGCGCGCGAACTCGACCACCGCCGCGTGCATGCCGTAGCAGATCCCGAAGTACGGGATGCCGCGTTCGCGCGCGTACTGGACGGCCTGGATCTTGCCCTCGAAGCCGCGCTTGCCGAAGCCGCCCGGCACCAGGATCGCGTCGGCGTCGCGCAGCACCGCGTCGGCGCCGCGGGTCTCGATGGTTTCCGAGTCCACCCATTCGAGATTCACGCGGGTCCGGTGCTGGATGCCGCCGTGGCGCAGGGCCTCGCCCAGCGACTTGTAGGCATCCCGGTGCTCGACGTACTTTCCGACGATGAAGACGCGGACCTCGCCCTTCGGGTGTTCGACTGCATCGACGGTCCGCTGCCATTCGGCCAGGTCGGTGGGCCGGGCATCCAGGTGCAATCGCTCGACCACGATGTCGTCGAGCCCTTCCGTGTGCAACTGCAACGGCAGCTTGTAGATGATGTCGGCGTCGGCAGCGCTGATCACGGCGCTTTCTGGCACGTTGGTGAACAGCGCGATCTTGCGGCGCTCGTTCTCCGGCAGCGGTTCCTCGCAGCGGCACACCAGGATGTCGGGCTGGATGCCGAGCGCGCGCAGTTCCTTCACCGAATGCTGGGTCGGCTTGGTCTTGATCTCGCCAGCGGCCTTGATGAAGGGCACCAGCGTCAGGTGCATGAACAACACCTTGTCGGCGCCACGCTCGATGCGCAACTGGCGCGCGGCTTCCAGGAACGGTTGCGACTCGATGTCGCCCACGGTGCCGCCGATCTCGACCAGCGCCACGTCGAAACCGCGCGTGGCCTCGTCGATGGCGTGCTTGATCTGGTTGGTGATGTGCGGGATCACCTGCACCGTGGCGCCGAGGTAATCGCCGCGACGTTCCTTGCGGATGACGGCCTCGTAGATCTTGCCGGTGGTGACCGAGTTCTTGCCCGACAGGCGCGTGCGCACGAAGCGTTCGTAGTGGCCAAGGTCCAGGTCCGTTTCGGCGCCATCGTCGGTGACGTACACCTCGCCGTGCTGGAACGGGCTCATGGTGCCGGGATCGACGTTGATGTAGGGGTCCAGCTTCATCAACGTCACGCTGAGGCCACGGGCCTCGAGGATGGACGCCAGCGACGCCGACGCAATGCCCTTGCCAAGCGAGGACACCACGCCGCCGGTGACGAAAATCAGGGAGGTCATGCTCGGGCTGCCTGCGGAAAGCGTCATTCTAACGGAAGCATGCCGCCCGGTCAGTGCTGCAGGTCCGCTTCAACGCGTGGATCCGGCTCCCGGCAGGTGGCCGTTGACCCGCGTGCCGTACAGGGACATCGGCGGGTCGTGGTGAGGTCGCCGGCGCGGGCGATCTGCGCGGCATCGGGCGTTGCGGCCTGCGCACCCGTGTCCATCGCCGGCGCGGGCGCGGCCGCAAGGCACCTGGTCCCGCGTTTGCAGGTTGCCATCGCCGCCCGTCCCGGGTCGTCATCGCGTCGCCACCACCGGCTTGAATCCGTAGCGCCCGGGAATCTTCAACGCGGTGCCGGAGGGGATGAAGGCCAGCCACGCCTACGGATGCTTCGCGCCGCACACGAGGGCGCCGGCACAGGTCACGCTGACGTTGCTGCCGCGCGGCACCTTGCGGGGCGAGCTGGCCCGGGGACGGCTGCGCGAGCTCGACATCGTCTCGATCCGGATCCGCCGACCGCACCGTGCATCGCCATGCCCCGCGAACCACCGACGCCACGGCGGCTTGCGCACCATCGCGCGACATTCGAGAATCGCGGACACACGGTCGCTTGGCGCTGGTGGGAAATCCGCAGGGCATGACCAACAAACGAGGGTTGCTTGCGGAACTTTCGCGCCGCAACGTGTGGCGCGCGGCAGTGCTGTACGCCGGCGTGATCTGGGCGCTGTCCCAGGGCATCGCGCAGCTGGCCCCGTACCTCGGCGTGCCCGACTGGGCGGTGCGCTGGTTCCTCGTTGCAGCCGCGATCGGCTTTCCCTTCTGGGTCGCATTCGCGTGGTTCTACGCGTGGACGCCGCACGGTTTCAAGCGCGAGGAAGATGTCGAGCGCGATCCCGCGTTGACCCGCGGCACGGGCCGCAAGCTGGATTTCTGGATCATCGGGATCCTCGCGCTGGCGGTGGTGTTGCTGCTGACCAACCAGTTCGTGTGGCACCAGGGCGTGGCGCCCGCGCCGCAGGCCGTCGTCGCGCAAGCCACGGCGAAACCCACGGGCGGACCCGCCGGGGTCGTGATACCGCCACCCGCGGCCCACATCCCGCAAAAATCCGTCGCGGTGCTGCCGTTCGCGAACCTCAGCGGCCGCAAGGACCAGCAGTATTTTTCCGACGGTCTGTCCGAAGACCTGATCAACACCCTTTCGCAGTACCAGGGCCTCAAGGTCATCAGTCGCGATTCGGCGTTCCAGTTCCGCAATTCGAACGATTCCAGCGCCAAGATCGGCAGGTTGCTGGGCGTCGCGCATCTGCTGGAAGGTTCGGTGCAGCGCGCGGGCGACGAGGTGCGGATCACGGCGACCCTGGTGAATGCCGCCAACGGCAGCGTGGTGTGGTCGCAACGCTACGACCGGCCCTACGCCGACCTCTTCAAGCTGCAGGATGCGATCACGGGCGCCGTCGCCGCGCAGCTGCGCACCCAGCTCGTGACCGCACCCGGCGCGGTGCTGCAGACCGACCGGCCGCCCGGCGGCAGCCTTGCGGCCTACACGGCGTACCAGCAGGGCAATGCCGACAGCGCACAAGGCACCGAGGCTGCCATTCGCAGGGCCATCGCCGCCTACGAGAAGGCCATCGGCATCGATCCGGACTATACGGCGGCTTACGCACAATTGGCCCAGGCGTGGATCAACCTCGCCTCGTCGGGTCTCCTGCCCGACCAGGGCAAAATCGCGCAGGCGAACGCCAAGGCGCGGTCGATGATCGCAACGGCGCTCAAACTGGATCCGGATTCCGCGCTGGCCCACTCGGTACACTCGACGCTGCTCGACGCCGTGGAAAGGAATTGGGCTGGCGCCGAAGCCGAGGCACGGCGCGCGCTGCAACTGGCGCCCAACAGCGCGGGCGCCAAGTACACGCTTGGCACCAAGCTGGCCGCGCTGGGGAAGGTCCACGAAGCGGTCAAGCTCACGCGCCAGGCGCTGGTGTCCAACCCGCGCAACGCCAACTGGTACAGCTGGTTGAGCGGTTACCTGACGGCTCTGGATCAGTTGGATGACGCCACCAGGGCGGCCAACCGGTCAATCGCCTTGCATCCCGGTTCGGTGGACTTTCACGAGCAACTGGCGGTGATCGCCATACTGCGCAACCAGCCCGGGGCCGCACTGGCCGCGGCGCGGGCCGAGCCGCCCGGAGCGTGGCATGACATCGCGATGGCGCTGGCCTTGCAGATCGGCCCCGATCGCAAGGCCGCCGATGCCGCACTGCAAAAGCTGATCGCCCGCTACGCGAAGGGCGCGCCGTACCAGATCGCCGAAGTGTACGCGCTGCGCAAGGATCCCGATGCGACGTTCCATTGGCTCGACCGTGCGTGGGCCGAGCGCGACCCCGGAATCTCCACCCTGCTCTACGACCCCTTCATCCTGCGCTACCGGCACGACCCGCGCTTTGCCGCGTTCTGCCGCAAGGCCGGCCTGCCAACCACCACCGACGCGGTGGCGATGCCGTAACGCGCGCGCCACAATGGCCGTTTCCGCCGTTGCTGGACATCGCGATGAACCCCGCCACCGTTCCCGACCGCATCGCCGCCCTGCGCGGCGCCATGCACGAGCGCGGCGTTGCCGCGTGCATCGTGCCCACCGCCGACCCGCACCTTTCCGAATACCTGCCCGCGCACTGGCAGGCACGGGAATGGCTTTCGGGTTTCACCGGCTCGGCCGGCACGCTGGTGGTGACGGCCGATTTCGCCGGCCTGTGGACCGATTCACGCTATTTCTCGCAGGCCGAAAAGCAGCTCGCGGGCAGCGGCATCGAATTGATGAAATTGAACGTGCCGCATACGCCCGAGCACGTCGAATGGCTGTGCGGGCAGGTGCAGGCCGGCGACAAGGTCGCCTGCGCCGCGGACATGCTGTCGCTGGCTGCCGAGCGCACGCTGCGCGGGCAACTCGCACGACACGACGCCGAACTCATCGAGGACGACCTGCCGGCTTCCATCTGGCCGGACCGCCCGCCGCTGCCGCACGCGCCGGTGTACGAGCACCCTCCCGAATACGCGATCCACAGCCGCGCCGAAAAACTGGCCGGCATTCGCGAAGCCGTAGGAAAAGCCGGCGCAACGCACCACGTGGTCTCGGCGCTGGATGAAGTCGCCTGGGTACTGAACCTGCGCGGCAGCGACGTGGCATACAACCCGGTATTCCTGTCGCACCTGCTGGTCGATGCCGAGGGCGCGACGTTGTTCGTCGAGGCGTCGAAACTGGACGCCGCGCTCACCGAAGCACTCGATGCCGACGGAGTCCGCATCGCGCCCTACGATGCCATCGGCGACGCACTCGGAAAGCTGCCGACCGATGCGAAACTGCTGCTGGCGCCGGCCGCGATTTCGGCGGCGGTGGCGCACGCCATTCCCGGACACGTGACACTCGTCGAGGCCCCCGGCCCGATCACCGCCGCCAAGGCGCGCAAGGGCGAGAAGGAGCTCGAGCACGTGCGCGAAGCCATGCGCCGCGACGGGGTGGCGCTGGTGCGCGCCGCGCGCTGGCTGGAACAATCGCTGAAGGATGGCAAGCGGGTCACGGAGCTGGACGTGGACGCGAAGCTGCGCGAGCTGCGCGCCGAACAGCCGGGCTTCGTCAGCGAGAGCTTCGGCACCATCGCCGGCTACGAGGCCAACGCCGCGCTGCCGCATTACTCGGCCACGCCCGAGTCGCACGCGGAGCTGCACGCCAAGGGCATGCTGCTGATCGATTCCGGCGCGCAGTACCTCGGCGGCACCACCGACATCACCCGGATGTGGGCGCTGGGCGAGACCACGGCCGAACAGCGCCGCGATGTCACGCGGGTGCTCAAGGGCGTGATCGCGCTGTCACGCGCGAAATTCCCGCGCGGCGCGTCGGGCCAGCAGCTCGACGCGCTGGCGCGCGCGCCGATCTGGGCCGCCGGCATCGACTACGGTCACGGCACCGGCCACGGCGTGGGGTACTGCCTCAGCGTGCACGAAGGCCCGCAGTCGATCCGGCCGCCGCGTTCCTCGCAGCATCTGGAGCCCATGGACGTCGGGATGATCACCTCGATCGAACCGGGAATCTACAAGCCCGGCCGCCACGGCGTGCGCATCGAGAACCTGGCCGCGACCGTGCCCGCGGGCGAGGGTGAATTCGGCCAGTTCCTCACCTTCGAGACGCTCACCCTGTGCCCGATCGACACCCGCCTGCTGGACTTGTCGTTGCTGGATGCAACGGAAATCGCCTGGCTGGACGGTTATCACGCCACGGTGCACGAACGGCTCGCGCCGCTGCTCACCGATCCCGCCGACCGCGCCTGGCTGGAAACGCGCTGCGCGCCGCTGCAGGTCGCCAATTCCGCAGCAGCCTGAACGCAAGGGAAGCGCCCTTGCCACGGATCAATGCGGATCTTCACCGATTCCACGGGCTGATCCATGGACATCCGTGCAATTCCGTGGCCGACCCGATTGCCTGCGGGGCGGCTCAACAGTGCGCGCGCGTTCTGCTAGCTTGTGCGGGTTTTCCAGCCAAGGAATCCACGTGCCGCGCCGATCCAAGCCGCTGACCCCGCGTGTGCTGGCGTTTGCGATCGCGCTGGCGGCCGCGCCCGGCATGGCGCTGGCACAGAACCACGCCAACGTCTGCCCGCTGGGCACGTTCGTGTGCCCGGTGGTCGACAACGGCTTCGCGCTGTGCAAGCGGAACGACCTGCTGGATTTCTACCAGCCGGGCCTGCCAACCGAAGGCGACCGCGCCGCCACCCCGGTGCAGATCCACGGCGACCGTTTCTCGAGCCCCGACAGCAACGTCTTCCACCTTTCCGGCGACGCCTCGCTGCAGCGCCTGGACCAGTTGCTGCGCGCCGACAACCTGACCTACGACCGCGCCAGCACGGCCTATGACGCCACCGGCCACGTGCGCTACCAGGAGCGCGGCATGCTGTTTTCGGCCGACAGCATGAAGGGCACCACCGAGCCCGAACACGGTGTTGCCGACAACGTGCAGTACCAGTTGCTGACCTCGCGCGGCAACGGCACGGCCAGCCAGGTGATCATGCTGGACAAGGATCGCGACAAGCTGCACCGGGTGTCCTACTCGACCTGCGAGCTGCACCACCGGGTGTGGGCGATCGAGGCCCGGACCATGACCATGGACCGCGACACCGGCGTCGGCCGCGCCCGCGACGTCACGATGCGCCTGAAGGGCGTGCCGTTCCTGTGGCTGCCGTACCTGCGGTTCCCGATCGACGACCGCCGCCAGAGTGGCTTCCTGTTTCCCTCGTTCGGCCACCGCAGCCGCGCCGGGTACTTTGTCTCGATTCCCTACTACTGGAACATCGCGCCCAACTACGACGCCACCTTCACGCCAGGCTGGTACACCGACCGCGGCGGCATGCTGGACACGCAGTTCCGCTGGCTCACGCGCTCCAGCAAGGGCGAGGTGAACCTGCAGTACATGCCGCACGACAAGGTCGCCGGCCGCAACCGCGGGTACCTCACGCTGTACAACCGCACGCGCCTGCCCGGCAGCCTGCGCTGGAACACCTCCATCGCGCGGGTCACCGACAAGGCCTGGTTCCAGGACTTCGGCCGCAACTTCAACACTTCCACCCACCGCCTGCTGCATTCGCGCTCCTATCTCGGTGCCTCGGGAGACTGGTGGAACGCCGGCGCCGGCGTCGACTGGTACCAGATCACCGACCCGGGCCTGTCGGATTCGGCCGCACCCTACCGGCGCCTTCCCCGGCTGTATTTCGACGCCAACCGCCCGATCGGCAAGCCCGGCGGCCCCGAGTGGGGCATTGATGCCGAGGCCGTGCGCTTCGTGAAGCCCGACGCGATGGATGGCGACCGCTTCGACCTCTATCCCTACCTGGCCTGGCCACTGCAGGGGCCGGCGTGGTTCCTGCGCCCCGAAATCGGGCTGCGCTATACCACCTACAACCTGCAGCGGCCGGTGGCACGCGGCGATTCGACCCATCCGTCGCGCACCACGCCGATCTTCGACGTCGACGCGGGGCTGATCTTCGAGCGCCAGGTCAACCTGTTCGGACAGCAATACACCCAGACCCTGGAACCGCGCGTGTTCTACCTGCGCGTGCCCTACCGCAACCAGGACGACCTGCCGCGTTTCGACACCCAGCGGATGACCTTCGACTTCTGGCAGCTTTTCACCACCAACAGCTTCAGCGGCGCGGACCGCCAGATGAACGCCAACGACCTGTCGCTGGCCGTGACCACCCGGTTTCTCGACCCCGACGGCGTGGAGCGACTGTCGGCCAGCGTCGGCCAGATCCACTACTTCGACCCCAAGCGGGTGACCTTGTACCCGGGCCGGACGCTGGTGGACCGTTCGGGCTCGGACTACGTGGCCAACCTGACCGTGGCGCTCAGTCAAGACTGGCGGGTGACCGCCTCGCACCTGTGGGACGTCCACGACCTTCGCACCGATGTCTCCACGGTCGGCCTGCAACGCCGGCTGGGCGACCAGGGCATCTTCAATTTCAGCTATCGCTACCGGCGCGACCTGCTGGAGCAGGCGGCCATCTCGGCGGCCGTTCCGGTCGGCGCGGCCTGGAAACTGGTGGGCGGCTACACCTATTCGCTGCGCGAGCAGCGTGCCTACGATGCGTTCGCCGGCATCGAATGGAACAGTTGCTGCACCGCGGTGCGCATCATCGGGCGCCACTACGTGTATGACTACCGCGGCGATTCGGACAATGCGCTGATGCTCGAGATCGAGTTCAAGGGCCTGGGATCGTACGGCCAGCAGACCGGAAACTTCCTGCGCAATGCTATCCTTGGCTATCAATGACCGGCTTCCGGCCTGAGGCCGGACCGCTCCGCAGGCCGCCGCAAACGATTGGCGCTCGCCGTTGTCCAAGCCAGCGGCTGCCCGCGCAGCCACGTCGACGCCTACCAGCCATCCCACCCCGCCGCACCATGACCGACATGACCCGATCCTTTCCCGTCCGCCTGGCCGTGGCACTGTTCGCCTCGGCACTCACGCTGCCCGCCTTCGCACAGTTGCTGGGTCCGAACACGCCGTCCCCCGAAAACACGCAGCCTTCCCTGTTTTCGCCGCAGACCAGCAACGGCATCCAGCCGCTGGACCGCATCGTCGCCGTGGTGAACGACGGCATGGTCCTGCAAAGCGAGCTCGACCAGACCTCGGCCACCGTGGCCGCGCAGATCCGCAGCCACGGCGGCAACCTGCCGCCGCAGGACGTGCTCGAACGACAGGTGTTGCAGCGCCTGATCCTGACCCGGCTGCTGGTACAGTCGGCGCACAACAATGGCGTGCGCGTGTCCAGCGACCAGGTCGATGCCGCGGTCGCCAGCGTCGCCAAGCAAAACAAGATGACCGTCACGCAGATGCAGGCGGCGATGCAGCAGCAGGGCGTCAGCTATGCCTCGTTCCGTGAGCAGGTCAAGGACCAGTTGCTGATCCGCGAACAGCAACAGCAACTGATGCAGCAATCGGTGCAGGTTTCCAGCGCCGAAATCGACAACCTGATCGCCAGCCCCGCGTTCAAGGCGGGCGAAGTGCACCTGGCGCGCATCCTGATCGGCCTGCCCGAAGGTGCCTCGGCGGACCAGATCGCCGCGGCCAAGGCCAAGGCCGACAAGGTGGAAAGCGAGCTCGCCGCCGGCAAGAGTTTCTCCGCGCTGGCGGTCAGCGAGTCCAGCGCCCCGGAGGCACTGGACGGCGGCGACCTTGGCTGGCGCCGGGTCGACGAGCTGCCGCCGCAGCTCCAGGACATCATCGATACACTGCAGCCGGGTGAGGTCACCAAACCGCTGCGCGACGCGTCCGGTTTCACCATCGTCAAGCTCGAGGGCCGGCGCACACCCGACACCAAGCGGATCGTCACCGAATACCACGCCCGCCACCTGATGCTCAAGCCCAACGCGGTGCGCAACGAGCAAGCCACCAAAGCCATGATCGAAAAGCTGTATCACCAGATCGTCAACGGCCACGCCGATTTCGCGACCCTGGCCAAGAAGGATTCGGACGATCCGGCCACCGCCAACGCCGGTGGCGACATGGGCTGGATCACGCAGAACGAATGGGGCTCGGCGATCGGCAAGCTGCTCGGGTCGATGCAGAAAGGCCAGGTGAGCCAGCCGTTCGAGACGCCCGACGGTTCCTGGCACATCATCCAGTTGCTGGGTGAGCGCCAGGCCGACAAGACCAGGGACATCGAACGCCAGCAGGCCCGCCAGGCGATCGCCGCGCGCAAGGGCCAGCAAGCCTACGACCAGTTCCTGCGCGACCTGGAATCGTCCGCCTACATCAGCATCAAGGTGCCTCAGCTCGCGGGCGACGGCCGCACGAACGCGCCAGGCTCGTCATGACGGGCGAGCCGGCCGCGGCCGGCTCGCAACGGTCCGCGCGGTTTCCGGTGCTTGCCGTCACCAGCGGCGAGCCTTCCGGGGTCGGCCCGGAACTGGTGGCGCGCCTGGCGGCAAGCCCGGTCGCGGCCGACCTGGTCGCGATCGGCAACCGGGATCTGATCGCGCAGGCGGCGGCGCAATGCGGCGTGGCCCTGCGCACCGAAGCGTACGACGGCAAGCCCCGCCCCCTGCGCGCACCCGGCACGCTGCGCGTGCTCGACGTGCCCCTGCGCGCGCCGGTGGTTGCCGGGCAGCTCGACCGGCGCAATGCCTTCCACGTGCTGCAGACGCTCGTGCAGGCGGCCGACGGCTGCCTGCGCGGCGAATTCGACGGCGTGGTGACGGCACCGGTGCAAAAATCGGTGATCAACGAGGCTGGCGAGCGTTTCACCGGCCACACCGAACTGTTCGCGCACCGCGCCGGCTGCGAGGTGGTGATGATGCTGGCCTCGCCGGATCTTCGCATCGCGCTGGCCACGACGCACCTGCCGCTGCGCGAGGTATCGGCCGCGATCACGCGCGAATCGCTGGCGCGCACACTCGGCATCGTGCACGCGGAACTGCGCGCGAAATTCGGCTTCGAGAACCCGCGCATCGCGGTGCTGGGTCTCAACCCCCACGCGGGCGAGGGCGGCCACCTCGGCCGCGAGGAAATCGACATCATCATCCCTGCGCTCGATGCCCTGCGGCGCGAGGGCCTGCAACTGATCGGCCCGTTGCCCGCCGACACCGCATTCGTTCCTGCCATGCGTGCGAAGTACGACGCGGTGCTGGCCATGTACCACGACCAGGCGCTGCCGGTCCTGAAATCCGAAGCCTTCGACTCGACCGTCAACATCACCCTGGGCCTGCCCTTCGTGCGCACCTCGGTCGACCACGGCACCGCGCTCGACCTCGCCGGCAGCGGCCGCGCCGATCCGTCCAGCATGTTCGCCGCGGCGGAAATGGCTGTGCGACTCGTCTCGCCATCGCGGGAACAACAGCAGCATCTTTGACGCGGACTTGCGCGGATGGACGCAGACAACGGCAAAGGCATTTCCACCACGGATCAACACGGATGACCACGGATAACGCTCTTGATCAGTGTGCATCCGTGTAATCCGTGGCCAATGTCCTTGATCTGCGCTCCCGGGCGGGAACCCGGGGTCGGAGTGCACTTTCGTGCGTGGACACCGCGATGTTTCGGGACCTGTGTGGAAGTGCACCCTGACCCCCGCTTCCCTGTCGAACGGTGCTTCGACTTCGCTTGCTGACGCAAGCTACGCTCAGCACGAACGGGATTGTCGTCAATGAGATTCGACGCGAACCAGGTAGTCTTTTCTTTGCGTTCTTCGCGGACTGATTTTCATCCCGGCAGCCACTGCACCCCATGCCAACGCCCAAGAAACACTACGGCCAGCACTTCCTGCACGAACGCGGGGTGATCGAGCGGATCGTCGCGGCGATCGCGCCGCGGCCGGGCGATCGGATCGTGGAGATCGGCCCCGGCGAAGGCGCGCTGACGTTGCCGCTGCTGCGCGCCGCGGGACGCCTGACCGCCATCGAACTGGACCGGGAGCTGATCGAACCGCTGCGCGCGCGCGCGGCCGGCGTCGGCGAGCTCGAAGTCATTCGCGCCGACGTGCTCGATACCGACCTCACCGCGCTGGCCGCCGGCGGCTCGCTGCGACTGGCCGGCAACCTGCCCTACTACGTCTCCAGCCCGATCCTGTTCCATTGCCTGGCGCACGCCGCGGTGATCACCGACATGCACTTCATGCTGCAGAAGGAAGTCGTCGAGCGCATGGCCGCTGCACCCGGGGGCAAGGTGTACGGACGGCTTTCGGTGATGCTGCAACTGGCGTGCCGCGTCGAACCGCTGTTGCGGGTCGCGCCCGGCGCATTCCGGCCGCCTCCGAAGGTCGATTCGGCGGTGGTACGGCTGGTTCCGCTGCCCGCGACGGAGCGGCCGGACCCGGCGCTCGCCAACGCCACCGCCACGGTGGTGCGCGCCGCGTTCGGAAAGCGCCGCAAGACCCTTGCCAATGCCCTGCGCGGATTGCTGGATGCCGATGCCATCCGCGCCGCCGGCATCGATCCGGCCGCCCGCGCCGAAACCGTGGCGCCACGGGCTTATGTCGCGTTGGCACAGAAGCTGAACGCGGCCAGCTTGCAGGTCGCACCGAAACTCGCCGACAATGGTCGTCAATGAGTACCCGCGAGACCACCACCGACAAACCCCGGCGACCGCGTGAGCCCGAGCCTTATGCGGTCGAGGTCGACGTGGACGCGCGCTTCGTGCCGGACCAGTCCAAGCCCGAATCGGACCGGTACGTATTCGCCTACACGGTCTCGTTGCGCAACCTCGGCGTGATGCCCGCGCGGTTGCAGACGCGCCACTGGGTCATCACCGACGCCAACGGCAAGGTCGAGGAGGTCCGCGGTGAAGGCGTGGTGGGCGAACAACCACGCCTGCAGCCCGGCGAAGGCTACAGCTACACCTCGGGCGCGGTACTGGACACCCAGGTGGGAACCATGCGCGGCACCTACCTGTTCCACGCCGACGATGGCACCGACTTCGAGGTTCCCATTCCCGAATTCGTGCTCTCGGTGCCGCGCACGTTGCACTGACCGCGCCGGGGCCGGCACGTGGCCGTCTACGCGATCGGCGATGTGCAGGGCTGCCATCCCGAACTGCAGCGCCTCCTGGACAAGCTGCGCTTCGACCCGGCCGCCGACAAGCTGTGGTTCTGCGGCGACCTGGTGAACCGCGGCGGCCAATCGCTGGAAGTGTTGCGGCTGGTACACCAGTTGCGCGATGCCTGCGTGGTGGTGCTGGGCAACCACGACCTCAGCCTGCTGGCGATCGCCGAACGCGAGCCGCCCGAGCGATTGCGCACCAACGCCGACCTGCGCCGCGTGCTGGAAGCCGACGACGCGCCCGAACTCCTCGAGTGGCTGCGCCACCGGCCGCTGCTGCACCACGACCAGGCGCTGGGATTCACGCTGGTGCACGCCGGGCTGGCGCCGTCCTGGACGCTCAAGCGCGCCCTGCACATCGCGCGCGAGGTGGAGCGCGCCCTGCGCGGCCGCGGCCACCACGCCCTGCTGCTGCACCTGTTCGGCAACCGTCCGGCGCGCTGGTCGGAAAAGCTGCGTGGCCACGACCGCCTGCGTGCAGCCATCAACATCTTCACGCGCATGCGCTACTGCGACACGCGCGGGCGCATCGACTTCGAAGCCAAGGGCCCGCCCGGCACCCAGCGCCCGGGGCTGTACCCGTGGTTCGAGGTACCGGGAATGAAGCGCCGGGACACCCGCATCGTGTGCGGGCACTGGTCGGCGCTGGGCCGGTTCTGCGGGCTCGGCATCCACGCCCTGGACACCGGGTGCGTGTGGGGCGGGCAACTGACCGCGCTGCGCCTGGACGGCGAGGAACCATCGTTCATCAGCGTGGCGGCCGAACCCCACCGCAAGCCGCGTTGATCGCCCGATGCGCAGCCTTGTTCGCTCCAGGGCTCCGGCCTGGAGTTTCCCTCCGCGCTGCGCGTGGCTTGCGCAAGCAAGCGGAGTCGAAGCGCCTGCCCGGCGCTCGCTCGGTCAGCGTGCGCAACGTACCGTAAAGCACGTCTGCGCGCGCTTCGGTCGCGATCACCAGGCAGTGCAGGCCCCCGGAACGCCTCGCTACGCGACGTGGTGAGGAATGCGGGCTATAGCCGCAGCACCCGCGTGCCCAGTACCCGATCGTGCCAGGTGCGGCGTTCGGGATCGAACCACGCGTACCAGAATCCGGCCCCCAGCAGCACCAGCGACAGCAGCGCCAGCGGGAAACGCAGCAGTGCGGTCCGCCAACCCGGAGGGTGGCCGTCGGAACCCACCAGCTTCAGCTTCCACGCGCGCATGCCGATCGTCTGGCCAACGCGCGCCCAGGACACCGTGAAATACGCGCCCGTGACCACCACCAGCCACAGTTCCAGCAACCCGTGCAGCAGCGGATCGGGATGCTGCGGATCGTAGCCGCGATGGAACGCCAGCAACCACAGGCCGGCAGCCAGCACCCACAGGCCGGCAAGCGGCAGCAGGTCGTAGAGCATGCAGGCGAAGCGCCGCCACAGTGGCGCGGGGCGGGCGGCGGATGCGGAAACGGCGGCCATCACGGTTGCTTGCGACTTCGGCGCTTGCGCGCGAGCATCACATGATGACCGATTCCGGCAAGCGAATCGACCCGCGCGATGCGGCTGCCATCGACGCGTTCCTGGAAGGCGCGTGGTCGCGCGACGGCCTGGCCGACCTGACGCTGGCCGACTACCGCGGCGACCTGGAGCGTTGTGCCGCGTGGCTGTCACGCAACGCCCGTGGCCTGCTGGCGGCGAGCCGCGAAGACCTGTTTCTTTACCTGGCCGCGCGTGCACGCACGGGAATCGGCGCACGCACCAGCGCGCGCGAACTCACCGCACTGCGCCGCTTCTACGCCGACCAGGTTCGCCGCGATGCCGGTTTCGAAGACCCCACCTTGCTGCTCGACGCGCCCAAGCTGCCGCGCACCCTTCCCAAGGCACTGGCCGAGCGCGAGGTCGAAGCGCTGCTCGAGGCCCCCGACACAGGCAAGCCGCTGGGCCTTCGTGACCGCGCGATGCTGGAACTGATGTACGCCTGTGGCCTGCGCGTCAGCGAACTGGTTACGTTGCCGCTGTCGGGCCTGAACCTGCGCCAGGGCGTGCTGCGCGTAACCGGCAAGGGCGGCAAGGACCGCCTGGTTCCGATCGGCGAGACCTGCATGGACTGGCTCACCCGCTACCTCGAGGACGCACGGCCGGTACTGGCCAAGGGCCGCGACGCGCCGGCGCTGTTCCTGTCCAACCGCGCCGCCGGCATGACCCGCCAGATGGCCTGGACCATCGTCAAGAAACACGCGCGAGCGGCCGGCATCGCGGCCAAACGCATCTCGCCGCACGTACTCCGGCATTCGTTCGCGACCCACCTGCTCAACCACGGCGCCGACCTGCGCGCGCTGCAGATGCTGCTGGGCCACAGCAACCTTTCCACCACGCAGATCTACACCCTGGTCGCACGCGAAGGCCTGAAACGCCTGCACGCGCAGCATCACCCCCGCGCGTAGGCGCCCGCGCACAGCCAACCGCGCAGGCCGGTACACCGCGCAACTCGTAGCGTGCGCTCCGCGCACGATGAGACATCACGAGCAAGCACGCCCCATCGTGCACAAAGTGCACGCTACGCAAACCGGAAACGGTAGGGCGGGCACGGCCGCCATCTCAGTTCCATCACGGCGGGCGATGCCCGCCCTACCGTACGCTGACTTGGCCCGCAAACCACCCCGTAGCGTGTGCTCCGCGCACGATGAGACACCACCAACAGGCATGCCACCGTGCACAGAGTGCACGCCACAGCAAACCGGAAGCCGCACGGCGGACACCGTCCGTCGTGCCGTTCGTAGCGTCGAACGTACTCAACGCCGCGGGGAAAACGGCAAATTCCCGGGTATCGCGGGGTCGCTCCCGGTCACCGAAACCGGCGCGACACGCTATCATCCGTTTTTTACACGGAGCCTTGCAATGTCCGATCGCGACTACCCCGACTGGGTCTGGCACAACGGCAAGATGGTGCCCTGGGAGGAAGCCACGGTGCACGTGATGTCGCACAGCCTGCAATACGGCTCGGCCGTGTTCGAGGGCATCCGTTGCTACAAGACCCCCAAGGGTGGCGCGATCTTCCGGCTCGCGGCGCACATGAAGCGCATGTACAACTCGGCGCGCATCTACGACATGCCGATGCCGTTCCCTATCGAGGAGACCACCGAGGCCTGCCACGCGGTATTGAAGAAAAACGGTTTCGACCAGGCCTACATCCGCCCATGCGCGTTCCGCGGGCTGGGCGGCTTCGGCATTTCGGCCGACACACCGGTCAGCGTCACCGTCGCCGGCTGGCCGATGGGGCCGTACCTTGGTCCCGACGCCTTGAAAAAGGGCATCACCGCCTGCGTCTCGAGCTGGCAACGCTTCGCGCCCAACACCGTCCCGGCGGGCGCCAAGGCCGCGGGCAATTATCTTTCCGGCCAACTGATCGCGCGCGAGGCGCGCCAGCGCGGCTTCGGCGAAGGCATCGCGCTGGCCTCCACCGGCCTCTTGAGCGAAGGCGCAGGCGAGAACCTGTTCCTGGTGATGGATGGCAAGCTGCACACCTCGCCGGTCAGCGCGGCGATCCTCAGCGGCATCACCCGCGATTCGATCATCACGCTGGCGTGCGACAACGGCATCGAGGTGGTCGAGCGCGACCTGCCGCGCGAATACCTGTACCTGGCCGATGAAATCTTCATGTGCGGCACCGCCGCCGAGGTCACCCCGATCCGCGCGATCGACGGCAAGCAGGTCGGTGCCGGCGAGGCCGGCCCGGTCACGCGCCGGATGCAGGAGTTGTTCTTCGGCCTGTTCAACGGCCAGACCGAGGACAAGTGGGGCTGGCTGGAGGCGCTTTAGGGTGATCATCCCTGATCGCCGCTGCATGGAACACCCCGAAAACCATCGTTGATCGCAAAACGGGACGCGGATCAGGGCCGTTCCTCGGCCACGCTGACGTTGCAATGCGCTCTCCACGCCCGTCATTCCGGGGCCATCGCCGGCTTCATCGGCGATGGAACCCGGAATCCATCTCTCGGCAGTCGAAGCGAAGAGCTGGATTCCGGGTTCTCCCTCCGGGAGCCCCGGAATGACGAACTTGGTGAGTATCGTGCGGGCAGCAACTGGCTGAGGAAAAGACCTCATCAGGAAGCGGCATACCGGAACGGGCCTCCCTGCCCTGACTGTCCACAACAACGGCTTCGTCGGCAACATTTGCGCACTCGTTGACCGGCGCCTCCTGAACGGTTGTACTTCGCGGATGAACCCCTCGCCCAACCTGTTCCTGATCGGCCCGATGGGGGCCGGCAAGTCCAGCATCGGGCGGCAGCTGGCGCGCCATTTCGCGCTGCCGTTCCTCGACCTCGATGCCGAGATCGAAAAGCACACCGGGGCCAGCGTGGCGACCATCTTCGACATCGAGGGCGAAACCGGATTCCGCCGCCGCGAAGCGGACCGCCTGGGCGAGCTGGTTGCCGGCAATGGCATCGTGCTGGCGACCGGTGGCGGCACGGTCCTGCTGCCCGACAACCGCCGGCTGCTGCGTGAGCGCGGCTTCGTGGTGTGGCTGCAAACCACGGTCGAGCGGCAACTGCAGCGGCTGGCGCGCGATCGCAAGCGCCCGTTGCTCGCCGCGCCCGACCGGCGCGCGCGCCTGGAACAACTGGCCCGCGAGCGTGATCCCCTGTACCGCGAAGTGGCCGACCTCATCGTGCCCGGCGCGGGCGAGTCGTGCCGGCAGGCCGGCGCCCGCATCACCGCCCTGCTCGAACGAGAGTGGCAACGCAGCCCGGAAGCGACGACCTCGCCATGACCACGACCCTGGAAGTGGGCCTTGGCGCACGCCGCTACCCGATCCTGATCGGCAACGGCCTGCTGGATTCGGCGACACCATGGCGCACGGCCATCCGCGGCGGCCATGCGCTGCTGGTCAGCGACGACAACGTGGCGCCGCGCTACGCCGCGCGATTGCGCGACGCGCTGGCGCGGGCATCCGGGAAGCAGATCCGCTGCGACACGCTCACCCTGCCCGCGGGCGAGACGAACAAGAACCTCGAAGCGGTCTCGCGCGTGCTCGATGCGCTGGCGCAACTGGGCGCCACGCGCGACGCCTGCGTGCTGGCGCTGGGCGGCGGCGTGGTCGGCGACATCGCCGGGTTCGCGGCGGCATGCTGGATGCGCGGAATCGACTTCGTGCAGTTTCCGACCACGCTGCTGGCGATGGTGGACGCATCGGTCGGCGGCAAGACCGGCGTCGACCACGCCGCCGGCAAGAACCTGATCGGCGCCTTCCACCAGCCGCGCGCGGTGGTGGCCGATCTCGACACCCTCACGACGCTGCCCGATCGCGAGCTGCGCGCGGGCCTGGCCGAAGTGGTCAAGACCGCGTGCATCGGCGACGCGGATTTCTTCGCCTGGCTGGAAGCCAACGCCGATGCCCTGCTGGCACGCGATTCCGACGCCCTGACCCACGCCATCGCCACCTGCTGCCGCTTCAAGGCCGGCGTGGTCGCACGCGACGAGCGCGAGGCCGGCGAACGCGCGCTGCTGAACTTCGGCCACACCTTCGGCCACGCGCTGGAAGCCGAAACCGGCTACGCTACGCTGCTGCACGGCGAAGCGGTCGCGATCGGGATGCTTCAGGCCGCGCGACTTTCGGAGCGGCTCGCCATGGCCTACGCCGCCGACCGCGAACGCTTGTCGACCCTGCTGCAACGCATGGGTCTGCCCCTCACGGTTCCACACGGAATCACCGCCGACGCGCTGCTGGCGCGCATGCGCCTTGACAAGAAAAACCGCGCCGGGTCGCTGCGCCTGATCCTGTGGCGCGGCATCGGACGCGCCGAAATCGCCGACGCCGTCGACCCCGACGCCATTCGCGCCGTGTTGGCCTGATTCAACCCCGCAAGCCCGAAAAGCCATCCCCCTCAATCCCCCTTCGCAAGCGAAGGGGAAGCCAAAACCACCCCCTTCGAAACGAAGGGGTGAGAACTGGCGCTTGCGAACTGCCGGTGGCAGTTCGCGCCGGTTCGAACGCCCGAGGCAGGACGCCGAGGGCCGGGTTGCCTGGCGAGCGCTGGATGCGCGAGCCTGGCAACGGCGCAAAGCGCCGGGGGGATGCCGGGCGAAGCGAAAAGCCATCCCCCTCAATC
>CAZAXF010000018.1:0-53324 GCA_964489055.1 uncultured Rhodanobacter sp.
TGGAACTGGCTGTACATGATGTGCTCCCTCTTTGCAGGGGTGGGTTGAACTGGGAGCCACTCTAGCGTGTTCCATGGTGCAATGCAACATTTATTCGAATATGGTTGCGGTGTGTTCATAAGTTGTATTGAATATCAATGTGTTGCGATATTGTTGGATAGGGAGATCTGTGATGCATAGCACCATTTTGCTCCTGCGTGCGGGCAGACACACGCACTCGACCTGCCCGGACGTGTCGTACAACAGTCATTGGCTTGTTCTTGCTTCCTGTGGACAGGCCCGTTGTCCGGGATGACCGGATGACCCCAACAGGTTTTACTCCACCGTCACGGACTTCGCCAGGTTGCGTGGCTGGTCCACGTCGGTGCCGCGCAGCACCGCGACGTGGTAGGCGAGCAACTGCAGCGGCACGGTCAGAACCGCAGGCGCGATGAAATTGCCACCGGCATCCACGCTCGTCAGCTTTTCGCGGTTGCCGTTCGGCGACAGGTCGGCGCCGGCATCGGCAAAGACGTACAACCGGCCGCCGCGCGCGCGCACTTCTTCCAGGTTCGACTTCAGCTTTTCGAGCAACTGGTTGTTGGGCGCGACCGCGATGATCGGCATGTCCTCGTCGACCAGCGCCAGCGGACCGTGCTTGAGTTCGCCCGCGGGGTAGGCCTCGGCGTGGACGTAGGAGATTTCCTTGAGCTTCAGGGCGCCTTCCATCGCCACCGGATAGTTCGCGCCGCGCCCCACGAACAGGGCGTGGCGCTTGTCGACGAAGGCTTCGGCAAGTCTGGCGATGACGGGGTCGAGCTTGAGTGCCCCGGAGAGCTTGCGCGGCAGGCTGTCGAGTTCGGCGATGAGCTCGCCAAGCCGGTCGGGCGCGATGCCCTGCATGCGTGCCAGCTCCAGCACCAGCAGTGCCAGCGCCGCGAGCTGGGTGGTGAAGGCCTTGGTCGAGGCAACGCCGATTTCGGGACCGGCGCGCGTCATCAGGGTGAGGTCCGACTCACGCACCAGGCTTGATTCGGGAACGTTGCAGATCGCGAGCGAACCGAGGTATCCACGCCCGCGCCCGTCGCGCAGCGCGGCCAGGGTGTCGGCCGTTTCCCCGGACTGGGAAACCGCAAGGAACAGGGTATCCGGCATCACCACGACGTTCCGGTAGCGGTACTCGCTCGCCACTTCGACCGTGCACGGAATCCCCGCGATGCCTTCCAGCCAGTAGCTCGCCACGAGCCCGGCGTGATAGCTGGTACCACAGGCGACGATGTGAACATGGCGCACCCGTCGCAACAGGTCGTCCGCGTCGACACCGAAGATGTTGGGAAGGACGTGGCCGCCGGCGAGCCGTCCCTCCAGGGTATTGGCGACGGCGGTCGGCTGCTCGAAGATTTCCTTCAGCATGTAGTGCCGGAAGTCACCGCGCTCGACCGCGTCCAGCGACATGTCACTCTCGCGCACCGGGCGGGTCGCGGCCCGGCCGCTGGCGTCGTGGATGGTCATCGCGTCGGGCGTGATCTCGACGATGTCGCCGTCGTCCAGATACACGATGCGGTTGGTGACCTGGATCAGCGCCTGCACGTCCGAGCCCAGAAAATGCTCGCCGATCCCGACCCCGACGCACAGCGGGCTGCCGCGGCGCGCTCCCACCACGCGCCCGGGTTCGTCGGCGTGGATGACCGCGATCGCGTAGGCGCCGCGCAGGCGGCCGGTTGCTTCGGCGACGGCGTCGCGCAGGGATTTTCCCTCCGCCACCAGCATGTGGACCAGGTGGGCGATGACTTCGGTGTCGGTCTCCGATGCAAACACGTAGCCGGCTGCCTGCAGCCCGGCGCGCAACTCGGCGTGATTCTCGATGATTCCGTTGTGGACAACGGCGACCACGTCGCGGGACAAGTGCGGGTGCGCGTTGGCTTCGCTGGGCACGCCATGGGTTGCCCAGCGCGTGTGCGCGATGCCGGTGTGGCCAGGGGCGGGCGAGGACCGACACAGCGCTTCCAGGCTGGCGACCTTGCCGGCGGTTCGCCGCCGCGTCAGCCGGCTGCCGTCCAGCACCGCCAGACCGGCCGAGTCGTAGCCGCGGTATTCGAGTGCGTGCAGGCCGGCCAGCAGGATGGCCTCGACGTCACGCTGGGTGCAGGCAGCGACAATTCCACACATGGGGGTACGGTTCGGTGAACGCGGCAGGACAAGATACATGGCCCTGCGCGGCATGCGCGTGCCAACGCCGTCGCCGGGGGCTGGCAGGCACGGATTCCTGAAGGACTTGTTCAGGAAACCGCCTTAAAAACATTGAACTACGTCACATTTGTGATATAACAACTGTCCCTCGCGACCGCGCTGACCACGGACGCAAGCACGTACACGCACACAGGGGGGCGACAATATGTTCCGATCATTCCGACAGCGCGCACTGCGTTGGCAGCTGTTGCTGGTGCTGGTTGAGTTCGGGTTGCTGACCGGGGCCGTGTATGCGGCCGTGGTCGTGCGCTACTGGGGCCATCCGGACACCCAGCTCGCCTTCAGCCAGGCGCTGCATTGGCGTGCGCCGATGGTGGCCGCGTTGCTGATCCTGGCAATGGCGGCCCTGGGCCTGTACCAGGTTCACCTGCGCGCCGGCTGGCTGGGCCGGCTCAGCCGCCAGGGCGTCGCATTCCTGCTCGGCGGCGTGGCACTGGTGGTGTTGTATTACGCCGCTCCTTCGGCCTACGTGGGGCGCGGGGTTCTTGCCATTGCGCTGACGATTGGCTACCTGGTCGTGGTCTTGTGGCGGATCCTGTTCCTGGCTTTCGTCGATGCGGACCTGTTCAAGCGCCGGGTGGTCATGCTCGGCGCCGGTGAGCGGGTTGCGCTGGTTTCCCGCAAGATGCGCCGGCGCACCGACCAGCGCGGCTTCAAGATCCTCGGCTACGTGCGGGTCGGCACCGACCCGGTGCGGGTTCCGCCGGCATCGCTGCTGCACCCGGAAGAGCCGCTGTGCGAATGGGCCACCAGCCTCGGCGTTGAGGAAATCGTGGTGGGTCCGGATGACCGCCGGGGAACCCTGCCGGTACAGGCCTTGCTCGAATGCAAGCAGCGCGGGATTGCCGTGACCGAGCTGGCCGCGTTCGTCGAGCGCGAGGCCGGCACCATCAAGATGGACCTCACCAACCCGTCGTGGCTGGTGTTTTCCGAAGGCTTCAATGTCTCGCCGGTGCGCCGGGGCATCAAGCGCGCGTTCGACCTGGCCGTCGCTTCGGCCGTAGTGGTTGTCGCGTGGCCGTTCATGCTGCTGACCGCTCTCGCGATCCGGCTGGAGTCGGGCCGCGGGGCTCCGGTCCTGTACCGGCAGGAGCGGGTCGGCGAATATGGCAAGCCGTTCGCGCTGATCAAGTTCCGCAGCATGGGCATCGATGCCGAGCGTGATGGCGTGGCCCGGTGGGCGACCAAGAACGACAGCCGCATCACGCGTGTCGGGCGTTTCATCCGCAAGACCCGGCTGGACGAACTGCCGCAGCTGTGGAACGTGCTGCGTGGCGACATGAGCATCATCGGGCCGCGCCCCGAACGGCCACAATTCGTGGACGACTTCAACACACGAATCCTTTATTACTCCATGCGCCATTGCGTGAAGCCCGGCTTGACCGGCTGGGCGCAGTTGCGTTACCCGTACGGCTCGTCCCTGCAAGACGCCAGGGAAAAACTGAAGTTCGACCTGTTTTACGTCAAGAACCACAACTTCGTGTTCGATCTGGCCATCCTGGTCCAAACCGTGGAAGTCGTGCTGTTCGGGCGCGGCGCACGCTGAAATTTCGGAGTACAGCCAAGTGAAACCGTCACCGCAAAATTTCGTCTCCTGGCTGATGATGGCCGTCGCCCTGCTGCTCGTGGGCGGTTGCGCCTCCACGCCGCCCATGCACGAATCAGCCACGGCAGCCGCTCCGGTGGAGCGCTACATCATCGGTCCGGGCGATGCGCTGGAAATCTACGTCCGCGACAATCCCAACCTGTCGACCACCGTGCCGGTGCGTCCCGACGGGCGGATCTCGATCCCGTTGGTGCAGTCGATCATGGCGGCCGGAAAAACCCCGGAACAACTGGCCGACGACCTGCAAAACGCCCTCCAGCACTACATCCGCTCGCCGCTGGTGACCGTGATCGTCAAGCGTTTCGTGGGCGCCTACAGCCAGCAGGTGCGCGTGGTCGGCCAGGCGACCACGCCCAAGGCCGTGCCGTATCGAAGCGGCATGACCGTGCTGGACGTGATGATCGATGTCGGCGGGCTCACCAAGTTTGCCTCCGGCAACAGCGCCAAGATCGTCCGGCACCTGCCCGACGGCAAGGAGGAAGCCATCCCGGTGCGACTGGGCGACCTGATGAACGGCGCCATCAAGTACAACGTGCGCATGCGCCCGGGCGATATCCTGATCATCCCGCAATCGCTGTTCTGACACGCGGGCACGTTATGTGCATCAGGCCAATGACATCGGCAAGGCAAAGGACATGATGCAGAAACCGTCGTTCGATCTGCACGAGCTGCTGCAGTATGTGCTGCTGGAGGCCCGTGCCGCCTGGCGTTATCGCTGGCACGCCCTGATCGTTGCCTGGTGCGTGATGATCGTTGGTGCGCTGCTGGTGTTCAGCCTGCCCAACAAGTACGAAGCCACGGCACAGGTCTACGCGGACACCGACGCGTTGACCAACCCGCTGCTGCGCGGGCTTGCGGTGCAGCCGGACATGCGCGGGCGTTTGCAGATCATCACGCAGACGCTGCTCTCTCGCCCCAATCTCGAAGAAGTGGCGGACAAGACCGGCTTGTCGTTGCGCGCCACCACGCCCGCGGACAAGGACGCGTTGCTGGTGAAGCTGGGCTCCGCGGTCCGGATCAAAACCGCCGGCGCCAAGAATCTCTACAACCTCAGCTACGCCGATCCGGATCGGCACATGGCACAGAAGGTCGTCCAGTCGTTCCTGCAGATCCTCATGAACGACACGCTGGGCGCCAATACCGCCTCGACCGCGACGGCCGAGAATTTCCTGCAACAGCAGGTAAATGACTACAGCCAACGGCTGGACAAGGCCGAAAAGAACCTTGCCGAGTTCAAGCAGGCCAATGCGGCCTACCTTCCGACCCGGGGCGCCGCCGATTACACCACGCGCCTGCGGGCTGCCGAAGACAAGCTCCAGGATCTGCAGAGCGACTATGCCGCGGTGGCCGCGGGACGCGCGCCCAGCCGGACGTCGGTCAATCCACGCGTGGAGGCCATCGACCAGCAGATCGCCGGCTACCAGCAGCGGCTCGACAAGCTGTTGCTGACCTACACCGAGGCGTATCCGGATGTCATCTCCACGCGTCGCGCGATCGCGGAGCTCCAGGCCAGGCGCAAGACGGCGCTGCAGCACCCCGGGGCGGCGCCGACGGCACCTTCCGGCACCGGCCAGTCACGGGCCCGGTTGCTGGCCGCGCAGATCGCGGCACAAAAACAGGAGATCGCCAGGCTCAAGAGCAGTGGCGACAAGATCATCGATGCGCAGGTCAAGCTGCAGCGGTTGACGCGCAATTACGACGTCACCCGGAAACAGTACGACCAGTTGCTGACGCGGTTGAACACCGCGCAGATGTCCCAGGATGCCAGCCAGACGGGCAACAACCTGAAATTCCGGGTGATCAATCCGCCGACCGTTCCGTTGCTGCCGGTGAGCCCGGAACGCGGCCTGTTGCTGCTGCTGACGTTTGCCATGGCCGTGGCCATCGGCGCGGGCTTTGCGTACTTCATGCACAAGGTCCGGCCGGTCTTCGTCAGCCTCAAGGGTTTGCGCGAGTCCGGAGGATTCCCCGTGCTCGGCGGCCTGAGCCTGATGGTGTCGCAGGCGCGGCGCCGGCAGCGGCGGCGCGAGGTCGTCGGCTTCTGTACCGGGGCGGGTCTGCTCGCGGTGGTGCTGGTGCTGGGGATCGCCTTGACGGGCCCCATCACCCATCTGGTCCAGCAAGTCTTTGTCATGGGTGCGGTATGAGCATCGTCGAGAAGGCAGCCGAAAAGCTCCGGGCCCTGCAGCCCGAACAACGGTCGACGCCACCGGCCGAAACCGTGCCGCTGCGTCCGGCGCAGACGGTCGAGCCGAAGGCGCCGACCGTCGAACGCCTGCACGAGCGCGAGCGGGTGGTGGATGCGCCGGCACCCGGCGCACCGCCGTGGCCGGTGGATCGCGCGGCGCTGCGGCGCGAAGGCTTGCTGCCGGCCGATGCCGAAGCGGCGCGCCAGCTCGCGCACGAGCTTCGTTCGATCAAGCGCCCGCTGCTGGGCAATGCGATCGGAAGGGGCGCCAAGCCGCTGACCCATCCCGGGCGCATCGTGGTGACCAGCGCCGTGCCGAACGAAGGCAAGACCTTCACCGCGGTGAACCTGGCGTTGAGCCTGGCGCGCGAGCCGGATTTCGAAGTCCTCCTGATCGATGCCGACATCCCCAAGTCCGATGTCACCCGGGTCCTGGGACTCGATGGACATCCCGGCCTGATGGACTTGCTTGTGGACGAAGACCGCGATCCCGCCGATGTCATCGTGCGCACCGAGGTTCCGGACCTGATGGTGGTACCGGTCGGGACGCGCCATTCGCTCGCCACGGAAATGTTCGGCAGCCTGCGCATGCAACATGTGCTCGCGCAACTGGACGGTCGCAACCAGCGGCGCCTGATCGTGTTCGATTCCTCGCCCCTGCTGGCAACCTCCGAATCCCAGGTGCTGGCTTCCCACATGGGCCAGGTCGTCATGGTGGTGGCTGCGGGCGGCACGCCCCAGCAAACGGTCCGTTCGGCGGTGAACGCATTGGAGCATGAGTCCCAGTACGTCGGTCTGCTTCTCAACATGGCGCGGTTGCCCGGGAGTGAGAACCATTACGATGACTACTATGGTCAGTACCCCGGGACTAGCGAAGGGGAGGCCTGAATGCGCGCGCTGTCGGCGTCGGTCGTCCTGTCGTCGATCATCCTGGGTGGCTGGTTGACCGGAGCCAGGGCCCAGAGCGCGGATCTTGATCTGCCGGCGGGGCAAGGTTCCACGCCCGGCGCCCAGGTCGGTGGCCAGGAGAATTTGCCGCCGGGCACCATCCCGCAGCCGACCCCCGATTCCCCGGGCACGATCTGGGGCGTGACGCTCGGCGAGCTGTACACCGACAACCTGCGGCTGGCGGGCCCCGGCGAGCCGAAACAATCGATCTGGATCACGCAGGTGCGGCCATTCGTCCGGGCGGCCTATGGCAGTCCGCGGTTCTCGGGAATCGTCAACTACTCCCTGACCGGCTATCTCTACGCCGGCCACGGCAGCTACAACCAGTTGACCCAGGATCTCGATGCCCGGGGCCGCCTGACGCTGCTGCCGCAGCATTTCTTCCTCGATGGATCGGTGTTCTACGGATCCCAGATCATCAACAATCAATTGCCGGCCGGCAACAGCCCGTATCTGCTGGACAACAACCGCGCCAACGTGGGTACCGCCATGCTGAGTCCCTATTGGCTGCAGGACCTGGGCCGGGCCGGCACCATGACGCTGCGCTATACGCATGGGCGGGTGGTCTACAACCAGCGTGGCATTTCACAACACGACGAGTCGGCGCTCAGCGGCATTCCCAACGTCACCAGCAACGCGGCGCAGTTCAGCCTGATCAGTCCCGAGCATGAAACGTGGGGCTGGAGCCTTGGTTATTCCGAGCAGCGGCTGGACCCGGATTTCGGGCCGTCGGTGGATTTCGCCGTCGCCAGGGCCGGGGTGTCGCGCCAGGTAAGCATCAATACGCGATTGCTGGCCGACGTCGGCAAGGAAAACAAGTTTCTTGCCGACGGCACGGTCAAGAAACTGGACGCGACCTTCTGGGACGCGGGAATCGAATGGTCGAACGGCCGCGACATCTTCAAGGCCACGGCCGGGCACCGCTTCTACGGCCACAGTTACCAGCTCTCCTGGACCCACCACGCGGCCCTTTTGACCACCAACGTGAGCTATCGCGAGCAGCCGACCAGCTACAACCAGCGGTTGCTGGGGCAAAGCCCGGGCGCGGTGATGTTGCCGCCCACCAACGTTCGCCCCCACATCCCGTCGCTGACCGAGCGTCAGCCCTATCTCAGCAAGCGCCTGTCGATCTCGGCGTCCTACACCATGCCCACCAGCGTCCTCAGGGCAACCGTGTATGATGAGTCACGCACCTACTTCGCACAGGATCGTGGCGATGAACGGGTCGCCAACGCCAACGTCTCCTGGCGGTTCAGCCTGGGACCGTTCACCACCCTGACTCCCCTCGTCCGCTGGCAGCGTTACCGGTTCCAGGACGGCCAGGTCAGCTACACGCGCTACGCACAACTTGCGCTCGTCCACCAGATCAATGCCCGGAACTTCGGCAGCGTGCGCGTGCGCCATGGCAACAGCAGCGTCCATCAAGGATCGCCGGGCGCGCACGGCTACGAAGTGAACGAGTTCCTGGTGCAGTGGACCCATCTGTTCTGAGAACGACATGTACCAGGCGTTTTACAAACTGCACGGAAAGCCGTTCCAGCTGACGCCGGATCCGGGGATGCTGTTTCCCAGCAAGGGCCACAAGCGTGCAATGTCCTACCTGCTCTATGGCTTCGAGCAGGGCGAGGGCTTCGTGATGATCACCGGTGCGGTCGGCACCGGCAAGACGCTGCTGATCCAGAAGCTGTTCCAGGAACTCGGGCAGCGCGATATCGCCATGGCCAGCATCGCCTCGGCCAACCTCGACGGCGAGGACATCCTGCCCGCGGTGGCCGCGGCGTTCGAACTGCCTTTTGAACGGCGCAGCAAGGAGACGTTGCTGCAGGGCGTGAAGAAGCACCTGCTGTCGTTGAATGACCGTCACTCGCATGCATTGCTGGTGGTGGACGAGGCGCAGACGCTCACCCCGGCGGCACTGGAGATGCTGCGCATCCTGTCCAACCTGGAGGTCGAGGGCCACGCGCTGTTGCAGATATTCCTGGTCGGACAGACCGAGTTGCGGCGCACCATCATCAGCCACCGCATGGAGCAGTTGCGCCAGCGCATCATCGCGTCCCACAAGCTCGAGCCGATGAGCGCGGAGGAAACCCGCGCCTACATCCTGCACCGGCTGCACGCGGTCGGCTGGAACAACGACCCGGAGCTGGCGCCGGATGTCTTCGCAGCGGTGTATCGCGCCAGCCGCGGCATCCCGCGCAAGATCAACCTGGTCATGGACCGCTTGCTGCTGCACGGATACCTGGAAGAACTCCACCGCCTCGACCAGGCCGCGCTGGCAACGGTCCTGGACGAACTCCACGACGAGATGGACGACGTGCCGGCGAGCCTGGAAGCGCCGATCACGCCGCCGCGCCCGGCCACGTCCGACGCCGCGGCCGAAACCGAGCAGGAAACCGAGCTGCTCGCGCTCGACCTCAAGCGCAAGCGCATCCTGCTGCAATTGATGCACGAGGAGACGCGGCTCAGGGAGATGCTGCAGAACGGCTCGACCGCACCCGGATCGGCCAGCGAGGCGGCCGCGTTGGCCGGGATTCCGCCCCCGCGTCGCGACAGGAAAGCCTGATGGGCACGCTGTCGCCACCGGCCGGGCCGATCGTCAACGCCATGACGGTGGACGTGGAGGATTATTTCCAGGTCGCGGCGTTCGAAGCATGCATCCGCCGCGAGGACTGGCCGAACTGGCCCGTCCGGGTCGAGGACAACACCCGGCGCGTGCTGGACCTGTTCGCGCGCCACGGCGTGCATGCCACCTTCTTCGTGCTCGGCTGGGTGGCGGAACGCTACCCCGCGCTGATTCGCGACATTGCCGCCGCCGGCCATGAAGTCGCAAGCCACGGGTTCGGCCACGAGCGCCTGCCCACGATAAGCCGCGGCAAATTCCGCGAAGGCATCGTGCGTACCAAACAACTGCTGGAGGATCTGTCCGGCACCCCGGTGCGTGGTTACCGCGCACCCAGTTATTCCATCGGCCCGGCGACGCTCTGGGCCCACGACGAACTGCGCGAAGCCGGCTACCGCTACAGCTCCAGCATCGTGCCGATCCGCCATGACCTGTACGGCATGCCGTCGGCGCCACGATTCGCGTTTTTCGACGAGCGGTCCGGGTTGCTGGAAATCCCCGTGACCACCGTACGGGCCTGGGGCCGCAACTGGCCCTGTGGCGGGGGTGGTTATTTTCGCCTGTTGCCGTATGCGTTGTTCAAGCGCGGATTGCGTCGCGTCAACCGGCGCGAGCAGGCCGCCGGGGTGTTCTATTTCCACCCGTGGGAAATCGATCCCGGACAGCCGCGGGTACCCGGCGTGACGCTGAAGAACCGGGTGCGGCACTACCTGAACCTTGCACGCACCGCGCCGCGGCTCGAATGCCTCATGCGCGATTTCCGTTTCGGCCGCATGGACCAGGTTTTTCCTGCGCCCGCCCGTCGCAGCTATCCCGTCGTGGCGCTGCAGCCCGCCGAAGCCTGCGCGTACTGAAGGGAGATGCACCATGCGCGACCATGCCGACGACAGTCATGCCGTCACTCCTTGCGCAGCCAGGCGTCTGGGGAGCGGTGACGAGCAGCGCTGGGACGCGTTCGTCGACGAGGCGCCGGAAGCCACGTTCTTCCATCGTGCCGCCTGGCGGGACATCATCGAGCAGGGGCTCGGTCACCGTTGCCACTACCTGTATGCGGAGCGGGACGGTGCGGTCACGGGCGTCCTGCCCCTGGCCGAGATCCGCAGCCGGCTGTTCGGCCACGCACTGATTTCAACCCCGTTCTGCGTGTACGGCGGCGTAGTCGCCGGCGACCCGGACAGCGAAGCGTGCCTGACGCAGGCGGCCACGAGCCTCGCCGACGAGTTGCGGGTCGATTATCTCGAGCTGCGCGACCGCGAGCTTCGCCATCCCGACTGGCCGGTCAAGGACCTGTACGTCGGCTTCCGAAAGTCGATCGATCCGGACCACGAGAAGAACCTCAAGGCGATCCCGCGCAAGCAGCGCGCCATGGTGCGCAAGGGCATCGCGGCCGGGCTCGAGGCGCGGCACGGTGGCAGTGTGCCCGAGTTCTATCGGGTGTACGCCGAAAGCGTGCGCAACCTGGGCACGCCGGTGTTGTCGCGCAGGCATTTCCAGCGATTGCAGCAGACCTTCGACGAGGATTGCGAGATCACCGTGATCCGTCACGAGGAACAGCCGGTGGCCGCGGTGATGAGTTTCTATTTCCGCGACGAAGTGCATCCCTACTACGGTGGCAGCGTGATGCGCGCTCGCGCGCTCGCGGCCAACGATTTCATGTACTGGTCGGTGATGCAGCGCGCGGTGGAACGCGGTGCGCGGCTGTTCGATTACGGCCGCAGCAAAAAGGACAGCGGGTCCTACCACTTCAAGAAGCACTGGGGTTTCGAGCCACACCCCCTCCGCTACGCCTACCACCTGGTCCGGGCCAGCGACATACCCAACCTGAGCCCCACCAACGCCAGATACAGCTTGTTCATCAAGGCCTGGCGGCGCTTGCCGCTGGCGGTCAGCAACGCACTGGGCCCATGGCTCGCGCGGGATCTGGGCTAGCCATGAAATCCGTACTGTTCCTCTGCCACCGGATGCCCTGGCCGCCCGACAAGGGCGACAAGATCCGCTCGTACCGCATCCTGCGGCGGCTTGCCGAACGCTGTCGCGTATATCTGGGCACCTTCGTGGACGACCCGGCCGACTGGAAATACCTGGCGCAGGTGAAGGCCCTGTGCGCCGGGGTCTGCGTCCGTCCGCTGAAGCCTTGGTCCACGCGCCGGCGCGCACTTCTCGCACTGGCCCGCGGCGAGCCGCTCACCGTCGCCGTTTACCGCGACGCCGTGATGCGCCGCTGGGTGGAACGGTTGCTTGTCGACCAGGCCGTGGAGGCCGCGGTGTGCTTTTCGTCCGGTGTGGCGCCGTTCGTCATGCCGCACGCGCGACTGCGCCGGGTGATGGATTTCGTGGACGTGGATTCGGACAAGTGGCTGCAGTACGCACGCGCGCATCGCGGCGTGACCCGGATGATCTACGGTCGCGAGGCGCGGCGGCTGGCGGCGTTCGAGCGTGCGATCGCCACGCAATTCGACGCCAGCATATTGGTCTCGGAAGCCGAGGCGGAATTCTTTCGCCGGCAGGTGCCGGAGTCGGCCGACAGGATCCATGGCATTCCCAACGGCGTGGACACCGGCTACTGGGATCCGCGACGCACCTTCCCCAGTCCCTACCAGGCCGGACAGCGTGCGCTGGTCTTCGTCGGCGCGATGGATTACCGCGCCAACGTACACGCGGTGCAGTGGTTCGCGGACGAAGTCTGGCCGCGGATTGCGGCGCACCGGCGTGATGCCCGTTTCTGCATCGTCGGAAGCAAGCCGACGGCAGCGGTCCGTGCGCTCGCCCAGCGCACCGGCATTGCGGTCACCGGGCGGGTAGAGGATGTGCGGCCCTGGCTGGCACACGCCCATGCCGTGGCGGCGCCCCTGCGCATCGCCCGTGGCATCCAGAACAAGGTACTCGAAGCGCTGGCGATGGAGAAAGTGGTGCTGGCCACGCCCGAGGCATGGGAGGGCATCGAGGATTTCGAGGGCCGCCGGGGCTGCATCAGCGATTCGCCGGATGCCATCGCCACCGAGGCCTTGCGCTGGCTCGATGCGCCGCAGCCTGCGCGGGTGCCGGCGGCCCGCGCGATGGTCGAATCGCGGCACGACTGGACGCGCAACCTGGACATCTACGAGCGCGTCCTCGGCGACGCGCGGCCGGGCATCTCCACCCCGCCTGCCGCCGGCGCCGCCGAACTGGAGGCGTGGTCGTGAGCGGGGTACTGGAAGCCAGAACCGGACCATTCGCGCGCGCTTCCGGCTGGTCGCTGGCCATCGGCGTGTTCGTGATCGCGGTGATCGTGCTGCTGGTCGGTTACTGGCCGACCGTGCGGTCGCTGCTGCATGCGTGGGAGCACGACGGAACCTACCAGTACGCATTCCTGATCTTTCCGCTCAGTTTCTGGCTCGCGTTCAACCTGCGCCATCAGCTTCGGGCCGATCCCCCCGCGCCGAGCGTCTGGGGATTGGCAGCCGTGGCAGTGCTGGTGTTCATCTGGTATGCCGGCCACCTGCTCGACATCAACCTGCCGCAGCATTTCGCATTCGTGGCGCTGTTCCCGGCGCTGGTACTGGCATGCTGGGGCTGGCGCGCCGTGTGGGTACTGGTGTTTCCGCTCGGTTACCTGGTGGTGTTCGCGGTGCCCTGGGGCGGCGGGCTGGTGGGGCCGCTGCAGGACATCACCGCGCATATCGCGGTGCGCGCGCTGGACCTGACCGGCACGCCGGTGTTGCTCGACGGGCGCGAAATCGTCACCTCCTCGGCGGTCTGGATGGTGGCCGACGCGTGCAGCGGCGTGAAGTTCTTCATCGCCTGCAGCGCGCTCGGCTGCCTGTACGCCTACCTGATGTACCAGCGCTGGTGGAAGCGGGTGCTGTTCGTGGCGCTGGCGGCGGTGGTGCCGATCATTGCCAATGGCCTGCGGGTGTATTTCACCATCCTGATCGGCGATGCATTCGGGCTGGAATACGCCACCGGGGTCGACCACATGATTTTCGGCTGGCAGTTCTTCGGCACGGTGCTGGTGCTGTTGTTGCTGGCCGGGTGGTTCCTGCGCGACCGGTTCGTGGCACGCGAGCGCCCGCCCGCCAACGACGACAAGCCCGCCGCTGCACGCATCGCGATCTGGCCGGGGGTGCTGGCGCTGCTGGTCGCGGGGCCGGCGCTTGCGGCCGGACTCGCGCTGCCGGCAGACGCGCCGCACGTGCACCTGACTGCGCCGGCGGTGTCGGGCTGGCAGGGCCCGCAGCCGGCCAGCGACGGCTGGCATCCAACCTTCCGCGGGGCCGCAGGCCAGGTGCGCGCCTCCTATCGATCGGCCGCCGGGAGCCACGTCGTCGATCTGTTCCACGCTGTTTACACGGGCAGGCCGCGCCGCGGACACACCCTGATCACCTTCGGCAACGATGTCTACGATCCGGACCGTTCACACGTCCTCAGCACCGCCCGCCGGCAGGTCGATCGTACCGATGGGGCGCACCTCGCCGCCCGGGAATTGCGGCTGACCGGCGCCGGAGGCAAGCGACTGATCTGGTACTGGTATTGCGTGGATGCGCGCTGCACGCCCTCGCCGGTGCTGGCAAAACTGTTCCAGGCGCGGGATGTGTTGTCCGGCCACGTTCCGCGCTCCGGTGTATGGGCCTTGTCATCCCCGATCGTCAGCGATGACGTGGCTCGTGCGCGCACCAACCTGCGGGCCTTCGCGCGCGCACTGCCGGTGGCGGATGCGTCGCAGTCGCGGCCGCGCGACCGTGTCACGGCGGAGCGCGAACCGTGAGCGACAAGCCGCTGATCGCGCACGTGCTCTACCGCCTGGACATCGGCGGCATGGAACGCGTGCTGGTGACGCTGATCAACCAGACCCACCATCGTTATCGCCATGCGGTGGTGTGCCTGGAGGGGTATGCCGACCTGCGTGACCAGATCGCGTTCGACGACGTGCCGTGTCTTGCGCTGGACAAGAAGCCCGGCAAGGATTGGGGCTGCTACGTCCGGCTGTGGCGGGCATTGCGGAAGCTGAAACCGGACCTGGTGCACACCTACAACATCGGTGCCCTGGATACGGCACCGGTGGCCCGGCTGGCCGGCGTTCGGCGCGTGCTCCATGCAGAAAGGGGCCGGGATGCCACCGATCCGCACGGCAAGAGCCGGAAATACCGCCTGTTGCGGCGCTGGCTCCTGCCCTTCATCGACCGCTATCTCGCCGTTTCGAAGGATCTGCAGACCTGGTTGATCGACGAAGTCGGCATTCCCCCGGCAAGGGTCGTCTGCGTCCCGAACGGTATCGACGTTGCCACCTTCGCCGCAGCTTCGGGACGCTGCGACGCGCGGTCGCTGCTGGGCGACTTCGCTCCACCGGGAACGCTGTTGATCGGAACGGTAGGGCGACTGGATGCCGTCAAGGACCAGGCCGGATTGACAGCCGCATTTCGCAGGTTGTGCGACACACTGCCCGGAGGGCGGGAACGTCTGCGCCTGGTCCTCGTGGGTGACGGTCCCCGGCGTGCGGCGCTCGAGTCGCAAATCGGGCAAATGGGACTGTCGGGCCAGGTCCGGCTTCTGGGCAGGCGCGATGACGTGCCCGCGTTGCTGGGCGAATTCGACGTCTTCGTCCTGTCCTCCATTGCCGAAGGCATGCCGGGAGCCGTGCTCGAAGCCATGGCCGCCGGGCTGCCGGTGGTCGCAACCGACGTCGGCGGCGTGGGCGAAGTGGTGGAGGCCGGCGTGACGGGTACGCTGGTTCCGCCCCGGGATCCGGACGCGCTGGCCCGGGCGCTGGCAACCTACGCGGGCGATGAGACACTGCGGATGCGGCATGGCGCCGCGGGACGGGAACGGGCAATGGACAAGTTCAGTTTGCAGACCATGCTGGCTGCGTACACTTCCCTGTACGACGACTTGCTGGGCAACGCCCGGCAGCCGCATCCACGGGTTGCGGCGGTTTCCGATGCGACCGGACGACGGGAGTCCTGAAGCATGTGCGCAGTTGCCGGCATCGTCATGGCGGATACGGGTGACAGCGCGAATGAACGCGTCCTGCTTGCCATGCGCGATGCGCAGGCGCACCGCGGCCCGGACGAGGCCGGCATCCACCTCGGCGAAGGCGTGGGCCTGGGTCATCGCCGCCTGTCCATCATCGACCTGGATCACGGCAGGCAACCCATGGTCGATGAAGCCGCGGGTCTGGCACTGGTCTACAACGGCGAGCTGTACAACTTCCAGGAACTGAAGACCGAACTGGAAGCGCTGGGCATGGCGTTTCACAGTCGCTCGGATACCGAGGTGTTGCTGCGCGCGTGGCAACAGTGGGGCGAGAACTGCCTCACGCGACTGGTCGGCATGTTCGCCTTCGCGGTCTGGGACATGCGCGCCAGGCGCATCCACCTGGCGCGCGATCCCGTCGGCATCAAGCCGCTCTACCACGGTTTCACGCGCGCCGGCGACCTGGTGTTTGCCTCCGAGCTCAAGGGACTGCTCGCGCATCCCGGCGTGGAACGCAATGTCGATCCGCAGGCGCTGGAGGATTACCTGGCGCTCGGCTATGTGCCCGATCCCAAAAGCATCTATCGAGGGATCTTCAAATTGCCACCGGGGCACTGGCTGACCTGGCGCGCCGGCGAGCCCGGGCCCGCCGCCCGCCAGTACTGGGACGTGCCGTTCCAGCCCGTCGCGGACATGGCACTGGACGATGCGACGGCCCAGCTCCGCGGACTGCTGGACCGCTCCGTGGCCGGCCAGATGATCGCGGACGTACCGCTCGGCGCGTTCCTGTCCGGCGGTGTGGATTCGAGCGCGGTCGTTGCGAGCATGACGCGGGTGGCGCGCGAGGCTGTCAACACCTGCGCGATCGGTTTCGACCATGCACGGTTCGATGAGACCGCCCATGCACGCCGGGTCGCTGAACATCTGCACACGAACCATTTCGAGGAACGGGTCAGCGCACAGGATCACGACCTGATCGACGATCTGGCCGGCATCTACGATGAACCGTTCGCGGACAGCTCCGCGCTGCCGACCTATCGGGTCTGCGAACTGGCACGCAGGCATGTCAAGGTCGCGCTTTCGGGCGACGGTGGCGACGAGAATTTCGCCGGCTACCGGCGCTATCGCCTGCATGCCTGGGAGAGCCGCGTGCGTGCGCGGTTGCCGGCAGGCTTGCGAAAACCCCTGTTCGGCGCCCTGGGCAGCGTTTATCCCAAGGCCGACTGGGCGCCGCGCCCGCTGCGCGCCAAGACCACGTTGCAGGCGCTCGCCCGCGACGACGTGGAAGCGTATTACCACAGCGTCAGTACCACGCCGGCGGCGCTGCGACAGCAACTCTACAGCACCGATTTCCAGCGTGAGCTGCAGGGCTACAGCGCGCTGGACGTATTTCGTGGCCACGCCGCACGCGCGGCCACCGATCACCCGTTGTCCATGGCCCAGTACCTGGACTTCAAGACCTGGTTGCCCGGCGACATCTTGGCCAAGGTCGACCGCGCCAGCATGGCGCACAGCCTGGAAGTGCGTGTACCGCTGCTGGATCATCACCTGGTCGCCTGGGCGTCGTCCCTGCCGCCTGCGCTGAAACTACGGGGCGGCACCGGCAAATACGTATTGAAGAAGGCACTCGAGCCGGACTTGCCGCATGCTGTGCTGTATCGGACCAAGATGGGTTTCAGCGTCCCCCTGGCCGCCTGGTTGCGCGGTCCGCTGGAGAAACGGACCCGCGACGCGCTGCTGACCGGGGCGATTGCCGGGTGCGGCTACTTCGAGCCCGCCGTGCTTGCCCGACTGGAGCGCCAACACGCCACCGGCCAGCGCGACCACAGCGCGACGCTGTGGAAACTGCTGATGCTCGATGCCTTCCTGCGCCGCACGCAACAGCCCGTCGCAGATGTCCGTTCCCCGCACATCACTGCCGCAGCCGGAGCCTTGTCGTGACCGGCTGCATCCTGGTGTTCGGCATGCCGCGTTCCGGTACCACCTGGATCGGCAAGCTGTTCGACAGCCACCCGGACACGCTGTATCGCCATGAGCCGGACAGTGTGCGCCGGCTGAGCCTGCCGCTCTATCCGGAACAGGAAACCGCGCCGCGCCATCGGGCGGAACTGGAGCGGTTCGTCGATTCGCTGCCGCTGATGCGCTCGTCGGAAGTGGTCGGCAAGCAGCCGCTTTTCGCCAAGAGTTATCAATCCAGTGCCGGGCTGCTTGCCTACCGGGCGAGCGTACTTGCCGCCAAGGCGGCAAGCCGTTTGAAGCGGCACTTTCCCTGCCCGTACCGTCCCACGGCCGCCGGCAGTGCGAGGGCGCGGGTGGTCTGGAAATCCATCGAGTCGCCGGGCCGGTTGGGTGTGTGCATCGAGGTGCTGCCGGATGCCCGCGCAATCCACGTGATGCGCCATCCGTGCGGATACGTCGCGTCACTGTTCCGCGGCGAGGCAGCGGGGCGCTTCGGCGATCCCACGCCTGCCGCCGAAGAACTGTGGGTGCTGAAGCTGTTGCTGGCGACATCCACCGGGAAAACCCATGGGCTGACCCTTGACGAGGCCAGGCACCTTGCGCCCGAAGAACGACTGGCGTGGCGCTGGGTCCTCACCCACGAAAAAATCCTCGCCGATGTCGCGGACGGCCCGCGCGTGCTCACGGTACGGTATGAGGACATTTGTGCCGAACCACGCGCAATGACGCAACGGATGTTCGATTTTGCGGGCCTGGACTGGCAATCACAGACCGAAGCGTTCGTGCGCGCGAGCACGCGGGTGGCGGAGTCCGCGGCCGATACCGGCTATTACAGTGTTTTCAAGTCTCCGCGGGCATCGGCGGAGCGCTGGCGTGCGGAACTTGCCCCGCAGGTCATCGAACGTGTCATGTGCGTGGTCCGGAACAGTTCGCTGCATCATTTTTATGCCGACGAAGCGTTCACGGAGGAACTGCCCGAGGCTGCGACATGAACACCACGCCGCTCGACGACGTCGTGGACGGTACGCCGGCCACGCCCCCGCAAGGGCGCAATGTCACCCGTCGGATCCATTGCATGGACGAACCCCGGATTCGCCTGTTGGTTTTCACCAGCCTGTACCCGAACGCAGTTCAACCGCACCACGGCGTGTTCGTTGAAGGGCGACTGCGCCAACTGGTCGCATCCGGGGAAATTGCCGCGACGGTCGTGGCTCCGGTGCCCTGGTTCCCCTTTCGCCATCCGCACTTTGGCCGTTACGCGGCGTTCGCGCGAGTGCCCCGTCATGAACGGCGTCATGGAATCGACATTCACCATCCCCGCTACCCGGTGATTCCAAAACTGGGGATGTCCCTGGCGCCATCATTGATGGCCTGGGCGCTGCTGCCGGTGCTCCGGGGGCTGCAATCCGATGGATGCGCGTTCGACCTTGTCGATTCGCATTATTTTTATCCCGACGGCGTGGCGGCGGCGCGGTTGGGCCGCGTGCTGGACAGCCCGGTGGTCATAACCGCCCGTGGTTCGGACGTGATGCGCATAGCGAGCCATCGATGGCCCAGGCGTCAGATCCAGTGGGCAGCGGGACATGCCGCGGCGATTGGAACCGTTTCACGGGCACTGAAAGACCAACTCGTGGCCATGGGGGTGGATCCCGGCAAGATAACGGTGTTGCGCAACGGCGTGGACCTTGACCGGTTCAAGCCCCTGGATCGTGGCGCCGCACGTGCGAGGCTGGGACTGGCAGGCAGCGTCTGGTTGACGGTGGGATTCCTCGTTGAAAGCAAGGGTGCGCACATCGCGATCGAGGCGCTGGCACAAGTGCCGGATGCGACCCTGTTGATTGCCGGCGAGGGGCCGGATGAACACAAGTTGCGTGATCTTGTGCGGCGGCTTGATCTTGGGTCTCGCGTGCGGTTCCTTGGTGCTGTCCCGCAGGCGGAGCTGTGCGGGTACTACAACGCGGCGGACGCGTTGATACACGCATCGAGCCGCGAGGGCATGCCCAACGTGGTGCTCGAGGCGCTGGCCTGCGGCACCCCCGTCGTAGCGGCGCCGTTCGATGGTGCCGGGGAGGTGGTCAGCACGCCCGAATCCGGACAGATCGCAGCGGCGCGCACCGCCGACGGTATACGCGACGCCTGGCTGAAGTTGTGCGCGTCCATGCCCCAACCCGCGGCCACGCGACGCTACGCGGAACGGTTCGGCTGGGCGCCGACGGTACGGGCACAACAGGCCCTGTATGAAGACGTGCTTCGCAGGTGGCGCAACGGGGGTGTCCGGCATGGCCGCTAGGGTTCCTGCCGTGGTCGTGGGCGCGGGTGTCAATGGCCTGGGCGTGGCGCGCAGCCTTGCACGCGCGCACGTACCCACCTGGCTGCTGGACTGTGACGTGCGGCGGCCGGAAATGTACACGCGGGCCGCAACCAGGACGAAAGTGCGCGCCCTGTCCGGAACTGCGCTGATCGAAGACCTCGTTCATCTGGCGGGGACGAAATTTCTCCATTCGCGCCCCGTATTGATGTTGACCCAGGAAGAGACCGTCAAGACGATCTCCCGGCATCGCGATCGCCTGTCCGCGCGTTATCGGTTCACCCTCCCGTCCCCGGATGTCGTGGATTCCCTGCTGCACAAGCACGGTTTTCAGCATCTGGCCGAACAGCTCGGCGCACCGGTTCCGCCGCTCGTGCGCGTGCGATCGCCTGTCGATCTGGCTGCGCTCGAGGACCTGCAGTATCCAGTGGTGATCAAACCCGGAGAGCGGCATGCGGAATACGGGCGCCGGTTCAGGAAGGCCTACCGCGTGGACAGCGCGGTGGACGCGATCGAGCTGGTGCGTCGCATGGTGCCGGTGATGCCGGATATCGTCGTGCAGGAATGGATCGGAGGCCCGGATTCGGACATTTACTTTTGCCTGCAGCATGTCGCAAGCGGCGGACGGGTCACCGCATCGTTCACGGGTCGCAAGATTCGTTCGTGGCCACCACAGGTCGGCGGCACGGCCAGTTGCGTTGCGGCGCCGGAAGCCCACGCGGAACTTGCCGCGCGTACCGCGCGGTTTTTTGGCGATGCCGGCGTGGTCGGCATGGCCAGCATGGAGTACAAGCGCGATGCGCGCAGCGGCAGGTTCCTGATGGTGGAACCGACGATCGGGCGGACGGATTACCAGGAAGAGGTTGCGACCCTGAACGGCGTCAACCTTCCGCATGCGGCCTATTGCGCCGAGCTGGGCCTTGCGTTCCCCGTACCGTCACCGGCGAAGCGTCCGGTGCTCTGGCGGGTACGCGTCGAGGACCTCCAGTCTGCTGCGGCGCAAGGGCAGCGCCCCGCAGACGGGTATCCGCACGGGGCTCGTGTCATCGACGCGTTGTGGCGCTGGAGCGATCCGGTTCCGTTTTTCGTGCATCTCCTGCACCGTGTCCGGCATGTCCTGTTCCATCGCGTGTCGAAAATCATGCCGAAGTCGCAAGCTGCGGGGAGCCGGCCATGAGTGCAATCGGCAGGGTCCTGTCAGGATGGTCGGCACGCCGACCCGTGGATGCACGACGTGCGCTCGACGCCGCCGCCGAGTGGCTGGCGCGCGCCCAGGATGCAACAGGGTGCGGTGGCGTCAGCGCGTATTACGACGCGGCGAAACGGGAGTGGGCCGGTGCGTATCCCGAAACGACCGGCTACGTCATTCCGACGTTGTTTCGCTACGCCGGGACCTCGGGGCGCGCCGAATACCGCGATCGCGCCGTCCGGATGGCCGAGTGGGAATCGGCCATCCAGCTTCCCGAAGGCGGTGTGCGGGCCGGCACCCTGGATGCGAGGCAGGTGGTGCCGACCATCTTCAACACCGGCCAGGTGCTGTTCGGCTGGCTGTCCGCCTGGCAACAAACCGGAGATCCGCGCTTCCGTGATTCGGCTGTGCGCGCCGCCGATTGGCTGGTGGAAGCCCAGGACCCGGATGGCGCGTGGCGCCGCTTCGCGTCTCCCTTTGCGGCACACAAGTTGAATACCTACAACACCCGCGTCGCGTTTGCGCTGGCCAGGGCCAGCCAGGTGCTGGACGCCCCCGGTTACCTTGATGCAGCCGCACGCAACATCGACTGGGCCCTCACGCAGATGCGCCCGAACGGGTGGCTGGAAAACAATGATCTGGAAGACAACGCCAGACCGCTGACACACACCATCGCCTACGCCACCCGGGGCATCCTCGAGGTGGGCTTGATCGCATCGAACGACGATTTCGTCGACGCCGCCACGCGCACCGCGCGCGCCGTCGCCAGGACGCAGCGCCGCGACGGCGCACTGCCGGGCCGGCTGGATGCCGACTGGAAACCGGCAAGCCGTTGGACCTGCGTCACCGGCGACGCGCAGATGGCCATCATCTGGCAACGACTGGCGGCAGCTACCGGCGAGGCGACGTGGTGGCAGGCAGCGGAAGACGTCGTCCGTTTCCTGCTGACCGTCCAGGACCTGGACACGCCGCATGGTGAAGTGCGTGGCGCCATCCCGGGGTCAATTCCACGGAAAGGCGACTACATGAAGCATCGCTATCCGAACTGGGCAGCGAAGTTCTTCATGGATACCCTGATGCTGCACCTCGACGCGGGCCGGCACCGTGCGTGATATCGCGCTCACGTTGTTCGTGATGGGGTTGATCCCCTTCATCGTCGTGCGTCCGTGGATCGGGCTGTTGGTCTGGTCGTGGTTCAGTTACATGAATCCGCATCGACTGACGTTCGGCTTTGCCTACAGTTTCCCGTGGGTGCAGTTGATCGCCATCCTCACGCTCGGGAGTTTGTTGTTCAGCAGGGAAAGCAAGCGGATCCAGTGGTCCACGGTCAGCACGCTCTTGCTCCTTTTTTTGCTCTGGACCGCGTTTACCACCGTATTTGCGGTCATGCCCGATTACGCATGGGACAAGTGGTCGCAGTTCGCCAAGACGCTGGTCATGGTTTTCACGACCATGATCGTGATCAACAATCGCGAACGCATGCACTGGCTGGTGTGGATAATCGTGATTTCCCTGGGGTTTTATGGTGTCAAGGGTGGGCTGTTCACGATTCTTCGTGGAGGCGTCAACCATGTGCTCGGACCCGCGGGAAGTTTCATTGCCGGCAACAACGACCTGGCACAGGCACTTTGCATGATCCTGCCGCTGATACGGTACCTCCAGCTTCAGGCTTCGCAAAAATATCTCAGGCTCGGGCTTGGTGTCGCGCTGTTCCTGACCGGTGTCGCGATCCTCGGCACCTATTCGCGCGGCGGCCTCATCGCGCTGACGGTGGTCGCCCTGGCCCTGTTCCTCAAGTCACGCCGGCGCGTCATCATGCTAGCCGTACTGGTGACGGTGGGTTTCATGGGCTATCACTTCATGCCTGCGCAATGGATGGAGCGCATGCAGACCATCAGCCACGCCAGCACGGTCAATACCGCGAAAACACGTATGGAATCCTGGAGATTCGCGACCAACGTCGCCCTTGCACGGCCAATCCGGGGTGGCGGGTTCGACGTGTACAAGAGTCCGGTGATGTGGAACAACTACGGCCCCGAGGGCGCAAAGCACCGCGCCGTACACAGCATCTATTTCCGGGTGCTTGGCGAACAGGGTTTCGTCGGCCTGGGCCTTTTCCTCGCATTGCTGTTCGTCGGTTGGCGATGTTGCACGAAGGTCCGGCGCATGACCCGACATTCGACGGAAGAGAAATGGGCGTTTGACCTCGCCTCGATGCTTCAGGTCAGCCTGCTCGCATTCATGACGGCCGGGCTTGCCACCACGTCGAGCTACTTTGACCTTACTTACCAGTTGCTGGCCATGTGTGCCCTGCTGCTCGGCCTGGTGCACAAGGTCCAGACCCAGACCGTGGATGCCGGGGGGGCCGGTCTGGATCGAGGCAAGGTACCGGGTGACCCGTCGCCCGCGAGTGCGCCCGGCCATGGATGAGCGCATCGACCGGAAGAGCGCGCGCCGGGTCCTCATGGTCGGATTCCACTTCCCGCCCTCCGCGCTCAGCAGCGGCCATCTCAGGTTGCTGGCGTTTACGCGCTACCTGCCCGCGTTCGGCTGGGATCCGGTCGTCCTTTCCGCGACCGGCTGTGCCTACGAACACGTCGATGCGGGCAGCGTCGACGCCATTCCCGCGGCGTGCCCGGTTCACCGGGCGCTGGCGCTCGATGCCAAGCGTCACCTGGGAATCGCCGGTCGCTACCCGTCGGTGCTGGCGCAGCCGGACCGGTGGGCGAGCTGGCGACCGAGCGCGGTCGGCCTGGGGTGGCGCCTGCTGCGGCGTTACGACATACAGGCAATCTGGTCCACCTATCCCATCATGTCCGCGCATTGCATTGCGCATGCCCTGCACCGGATGTCCGGCATCCCCTGGATCGCCGACTTTCGCGATCCGGTTGCGACATCGCTGACCGGCCGCAGCCGGATGACGGCACGGTCGTTGTCGCGCTGGGAACGGCGGGTGGTGGCGCGCGCGACGTGTTCGGTCTTCACCACGTCCGGGGCGATGCAATCGTGTGCCGGACGTCATCCCGACATTTATCGTGACCGGCGCCTGGCGGTCATAGAGAACGGTTATGACGAGGCCGCGTTTGCAGACATGCCGAGTGCGCCGCGGCCACCGGCCGGGCGGCCGCTGGTGCTCGTCCACAGCGGGCTCCTGTATCCGGACGGCCGCAGTCCGGTTCCATTTTTCAACGCGCTGGGCCGCCTGCGGGCGGCGGGAAGCGTGAATGCCGACAATCTGCGGATCGTGTTGCGTGCCAGCGGTTCGGAAGCGGCCTACCGGGATGCATTGCAGGGCATGGGCCTTGAGGGCATGGTGGAGCTGGCGCCGCCTGTATCCGGCCGCGAGGCGCTGGAGGAGCAGGCCGGTGCCGACGCGCTGCTGCTGTTCCAGGGTGAAAAATACGATCTGCAGATCCCCGCCAAGCTGTATGAGTACATGCGAATCGGCCGGCCGATCTTCGCACTGGTGGGCGAGCGCGGGGACACGGCGGCCCTGTTGCGTGGAACCGGTGGGGCCGAACTCGTGGCGCTCGATGACGTGGATGCCATCGTCGAACGGTTGCCCGCGTTCCTCCAGGCGGTACGGGAGGGCAATGCCCCGCGGGTGTCTCCGGACGTCGTCGCCCGGTATTCCAGGCGCGGGGGAGCGGCGCTGCTGGCCAACCTGCTCGATCGAGTGGTTGCACGGAGCGACGCGCCGATACCATCTTGAAACGCCCGCCACACGCGCGGCAACGGTCGCTTCCAGGGTATTGGCGAGCACCGCCCGGCGGCTTTTCGTTCCGGGGCCGCGCCTGTTCAACGACAACTTGTGAGCCAGCCTGCCAGATGCTAGCAGCCAAGACCTTTTTCGAGATTCCCCCTGCGCAACTCACGGCGCAGATGGAGCAGGACTTCTTTTCCTCGTTGATGACGAGCAACAAGACCTACAAGACCACTTTCCGCCAGCGGTTCGCCGACGCCAATCCGCACCTGGTTGCACACCTTCGCGAATGCACCAGCCGGCCCGTGCGGGTGCTCGACCTTGGCGTGTCCTACGGCGTGAGTACCCTTGAACTTCATGAAGACCTTCGTGCGGCAGGCATCCCGGCGCGCATCGTCGCCACGGACGTGCTCAATGATGCCTGCTTGGTTCGCGTGGGACCGCGTTGCCACGTCCTGCTGGATGACAGCGGGTTTCCGCTCCGGTTCGACCTGCCGTGGGGCACCATGAAACCATGGGTGACGGCGGATGATTATCGCAGTGGCCGGTTCATCCTGCGCAAGGGCATCAACAAGGTCCTGACCCGTCGCGCGCGGCGCATCGTGGCGCGTCGCGGCGACGACGAGCGCATAACGCGGGTGATGCTGATCAGCCCGCGCCTGCTGGCCAATGATGACATCACCGTGCACAGCGACGACATCACCCACTACAACAGCGCATTTGCCGGCAACTTCGACCTGGTTCGCGCCGCCAATCTGTTGAACAAGGGATACTTTTCCGAGGATGCCCTGACGGCCATGATCGCCAACGCCAAACGCTATCTCGATGCGAACGGCGGCTACTTCTTCGTCGTGCGCACGCACCAGGACAACAGCAACCACGGAACGTTGTTCCGGCTCGCCCGCAATCGCCAATTTGAAGCCGTCTGGCGGATAGGCGAAGGGTCGGAAGTGGAACCGATCGTGCTGGGTTCGCCATGACCGTCGTCTGCCACCTGGCATCCAACCACGAGGGCCTGGATACACGCATCGCGCTCAAGGAGTGCGTGTCGCTGGCTGCGGCGGGTCACGAGGTGCATCTGGTGATCACGGCGTCGGCAGCCGATGTGGCAAAGGCCGCGGCCGATGGGGTGACGGTGCACGCGCTGCCGCAGGCATCCGGGCGACTGGCAAGGATGTTCGCGCACACATGGCGCTGCTACCGGACTGCGCGGCGCGTCCGCGCCTCCATCTACCACTTCCACGATCCGGAATTGATCTTTTACGGGATCTGGCTCAGGCTGCGGGGACGGCACGTGATCTATGACGTGCACGAGGACTACCCGCGGGACATCCTCGACAAGTACTGGCTTCCCGGATGGGCGCGCAAACCCGTATCCGCCGCGGTCGGCGCGCTGGAGTACGTTGCGGCGCGATGGTTTTTCGGCATCGTTGCGGCGACGCCCTTGATTGCCGAACGTTTCCAGCGGATCACGTCGCGCGCCGTCAACATCAACAATTATCCGTGGCCGGCGGAACTGGTGCCGGCAAAGGAAGACCAGCCCCGCAAGGCGCAGGTGTGTTACGTCGGCAACATCACCCGCATACGCGGCTTGCGTGCAATCATCGATGCCCTGCCACTGATACCGGACGTCACGTTCGTGCTGTGCGGCACTTTCTCGGAGCCGGGCCTCGAACAGGAGTTGCGCGCGCGGCCCGGATGGTCACAGGTCCGTTATCTCGGCAAGGTCGACCGCGCGACCGCGCGGCAAGTGATGGCCGAGAGCATCGCCGGGCTTGTCACCTTCGTTCCTGTGCGCAGCCATCTGGATGCCCAACCGAACAAGCTGTTTGAATACATGTCGGCGAAGTTGCCCGTGATCGCCTCCGATTTTCCGCTGTGGCGCGAGATCGTCACCGGGACGGGTGCCGGCATATGCATCGATCCCGGGTCACCGGAGGCGATCGCCGCGGCGATCCGCCGGCTGCTTGACGACCCGGGCGGGGCCGCGGGCATGGGTCGCGCGGGACGCGAAGCCGTCCTGCGGACCTACAACTGGCCCAACGAGGCAACAAAACTGATCCAGTTCTACCGGGAAATGGCATGAGAATCATCACCGTACTTGGCGCACGCCCCCAGTTCATCAAGGCCTCGGTGGTCTCCGCGGAAATCGCCAGGCGGCCGGGGATCGAAGAAACCGTCATTCATACCGGCCAGCATTTTGATGCCAACATGTCGTCGGTATTCTTCTCCGAACTGGGCATGGCCGATCCCCGGTACCACCTCGGTATCCATGGTGGCCGGCACGGAACGATGACGGCCCGGATGCTCGAGGGCATCGAACAAGTCCTGCTGGACGAAAGACCGGATGCGGTTGTTGTGTATGGCGACACCAATTCCACCCTCGCCGGCGCCCTGGCGGCCGTCAAGCTCCACATTCCCGTAGCCCACGTCGAGGCCGGTTTGCGATCGTTCAACATGCGCATGCCGGAGGAAATCAACCGCATCCTGACCGACCGTGTGTCGAGCTGGCTGTTCGCGCCCACCGACGCCTCGGTGGCCCACCTGCAGCGCGAAGGCGTCGACCCGGAACGCATCCATTGCGTGGGTGACGTGATGTACGACGCGGCACTCCATCACGGCGATCGCGCAGCCAGGCGGCAGGACGGCGCGATGGCCGGGTTGGGATTGGAGCCGGGCGGATATGTCCTGGTCACGGCGCACCGCGCGGAGAACACGGACGATGCGGATCGTCTGCGGACCATCCTGGATGCCCTGGTGGAGGTCAGCGAACGGATCCCCGTGTTGTGGCCGCTGCACCCGCGCACGCGTGGGGCGCTGGAACGCGCTGGATTGCTCGCGCATGCCCGGGCGCGGATGACCGTGGTGGAGCCGTTCGGTTACCTTGACATGGTGCTGGCCGAGCGCAACGCAGCCGTGATCGCGACCGATTCGGGCGGGGTCCAGAAAGAGGCATTCTTCCATGGCGTACCATGCGTCACCTTGCGCGAGGAGACCGAATGGGTTGAATTGGTCAGTGCCGGGTGGAACCGGCTGGCGCCGCCCGGTGACGCCAGCGAAGTGGCGGACGCGATCCTCGCGGCCCGCGGAAGCCGTGGTACACCCGTCAAACCGTACGGCGATGGCAATGCCGCGGAAAGAATCGTTGCCTGCCTTGCATCGCAACGGGAAGGCCGGGCGAACGCCGGGTGCGCCCGGGTTGAACCGGTATAATCCGGCTTCAAGGGCAGCCATCATCCGGTGGCTCCATGACGTTCCGGCCGGACCAGGTCCCGGCATGGGAGGTGGCGTCGCAAGGTCCCCGTCACTGCAGGCCACCACACCATCCGCAGGTCCGACTGCGGGGCTGCCGCGCGCCACCCGTACTGCCAGACGCCGGGTCGTGCAAGCGGAAGGCCGGGCAGATCAGGCCGTTCCCTGACAGCCAGGAATCTGTTCCATGAAGAATTTTGGATTGATCGGCGCGGCAGGCTACATCGCGCCCCGTCACATGCAGGCGATCAAGGACACCGGCAACCAGTTGATGGCGGCGCTCGATCCGAGTGATTCGGTGGGTGTGATCGACAGCTACTTCCCGGAGGCGGATTTCTTCACCGAGTTCGAGCGTTTCGACCGGCACGTGGACAAGCTGCGCCGTACCAACCACGATCGCAAGCTGGACTTCGTGTCGGTGTGTTCACCCAACTACCTGCACGATTCGCACATGCGCTTCGGCCTGCGTTCCGGTTGCGACGTGATTTGCGAGAAGCCCGCGGTGTTGAATCCGTGGAACCTCGACGGCATCGAGGAAATCGAGCGTGACACGGGACACAAGGTCAGCACGATTCTGCAATTGCGCGTGCACCCGTCGATCGTCGCGCTCAGGGAAAAAATGCAGCACGCCGATCCCGGCAAGCGGCACGACGTGGACTTGAGCTACATCACCGCGCGCGGACATTGGTACGCGCGCTCGTGGAAGGGCGACATCAAGAAATCCGGCGGGATCGCAACCAACATCGGCGTACATTTTTTTGACATGTTGTACTTCATTTTCGGCGACCTGCAGGACAATGTCGTGCACTACAGCACGGACACCAAGGCTGCCGGTTACCTCGAATATGAACGTGCGCGGGTGCGCTGGTTCCTGTCGGTCGACATTGCCGACGTTCCGGCAGCGCAGCGGGTTGCCGGGCAGCGGACCTATCGCTCGATTACCGTGGATGGTGACGAAATCGAATTTTCAGGTGGCTTTACCGACCTGCACACGCGCTCGTACGAGCGGATTCTCGCGGGGCAGGGCTATGGTCTCGAGGAGAACCGCACCGCGATCACGGCGGTGGCCACGATCCGCAACGCCAGGCCGATCGGCCTGAAAGGCGATTACCATCCCTTCCTTAAGCATGTCGCGGCCTGAGGCAGTCGAATGGGGTACTTTGCCCATCCCAGTGCGATCATCGACGAGGGCGCCCGGATTGGTGACGGCTCGCGCGTATGGCATTTCGTGCACGTCTGTGCGGGCGCGCGCATCGGCAAGGGAGTGTCGCTGGGCCAGAATGTATTCGTCGGCAACCGGGTCGTCATCGGCGACCACTGCAAGATCCAGAACAACGTATCGGTGTACGACAACGTGGCGCTGGAGGAAGGCGTGTTCTGCGGTCCGAGCATGGTGTTCACGAATGTATACAACCCGCGCTCGCTGGTGGATCGCAAGGACGAGTACCGGGACACCGTGGTCAGGAAAGGGGCCACGCTCGGTGCCAACTGCACGATCATCTGCGGCGTCACCATCGGCACCTTTGCCTTCGTCGGGGCCGGTGCGGTCGTGACCCGTGACGTGCCGGCCTACGCGCTGGTGGTCGGTACGCCGGCACGCCAGATCGGCTGGATGAGCGAATTCGGCGAGCGCCTGGATTTGCCGGTTGATGGTGATGGCGAGGCGGTCTGCGCCCACACGGCCGCACGCTACGTGTTGCGGGCCGGGATACTCGTCAAATCGGAGGCCCCGGCGTGATCGCATTTGTGGACCTTGCGGCCCAACGGACCAGGATCGAAGGCGAGATCGATGCCGCGGTGCGACGGGTACTCGCGCACGGCCGGTTCATCCTGGGCCCTGAGGTCGCCGAGTTCGAGGACAAGCTCGCCGCGTACACCGGCGCCCCCCATTGCCTCGCGGTCGCCAACGGCACCGATGCGTTGCAGATTGCCCAGATGGCCCTCGGAATCGGAGACGGCGACGAGGTCGTGATGCCGGGCTTCACCTATATCGCCACCGCGGAAACCACGGCGTTGCTCGGAGCCCGGCCGGTGTACGTCGATGTCGACGCCCGCACCTACAACCTCGATGCGGCCTTGCTTGAAGCCGCGATCACGCCGCGCACCAAGGCCATCATCGCGGTATCCCTGTTCGGCCAGTGTGCCGATTTCGATGCCATCAATGCGATCGCCACCCGACACGGCATTCCGGTCATTGAAGATGCGGCACAGAGCCTTGGTGCAACCTGCAACGGTCGCAGGAGCGGCAACCTCACCCGCATCGCGTGCACCAGTTTCTTTCCGAGCAAGCCGCTCGGCTGCTACGGTGACGGTGGCGCCATTCTCACCGGCGACGGCGAGCTTGCGAAGGTCATGCGCCAGATCGCCCGGCACGGGCAGGACCGGCGCTACCACCACGTGCGCGTCGGATTGAACAGCCGGCTGGATACGCTGCAGGCCGCGATCCTGCTGGAGAAACTGAAAATCCTCGATGACGAACTGACCGCCCGGCAAAGGGTCGCGGATACCTACACCCACCTGTTGACATCGGCCGGCGTGACGACAACGCCGTACGTCGAGCGTGGCAACGTGAGCGCATGGGCGCAGTACACCATACGGATTGCGAATCGTGATCAAGTCCGGAACGTGCTCGCCGAGGCCGGCATCCCCACCGCCGTGCATTACCCGATACCCCTCAACCGTCAACCGGCGGTGGCCTCCGACGCCGAGCTTCCGGTGGGTGATGCCGTTGCCGAAACGGTCCTCAGTTTGCCGATGCACCCTTATCTGACGGAACAAGTCCAGTCGACGGTGGTGGAGCATCTCGCAGCCGCGCTCCGGGCGACCGCGTAATCTCTTGCATGGTGCGTGGCGTATGGACGTACGCCGCAAACGGAGTCAAACATGTCATTGCCGGTCTTCGTTCCTGCCACCACGCCGTACCCGTGCTGAACGCACTGTCGATCTGCCTTGCCGGCGGTGACGCTGCCGGGCAGGCCCGCGCCGAGCGTTCGTTGGAGCAGCAGGGGTTCGTACGCGCCACGCCGATCCAATGGGATGGCGGCAGCATGGTCACGTGGGCGCACCCGGGGCAGCGGCAGGTCGAGGACTGCATCGTCCAGACGCCGCTGGGAACGGGCTGCAGCATCGGCCCGCTGTGGTTCCGGGGACACTTTGGCCAGCGTGCGCTCACGGCGCTGCTGGAGGATGTCCGCCCTACCGGAATCCTCGACGAAGCCGCGTTGCGCGGCAACTTCGCGCTGTTCCTCGATGTCGGCGATCACACCTGGCTGTTGAACGACGCGCTCGGGCTTGTACGCATCCACGCCAGCGACGACGGCTGTTTCTTCAGTACCAGCTGGCTTGCCGCGTGTGCCTATCTCGAGCATGTCGAACTCGATGCGGCTGCCGCGACCGAATACGTGCTGGTGGGAGCGGCGCATTCGCGCCAGTCGGTGGCGCGTGGCGTCAGCTTGCTTCCGTTGGGCCAGGTGCAGGACCTGAAGCGCCGCCGCACGTGGCAGCGTTTCCCCGACGGTTTCGGGAGCAAGACCCCGGATTTCGGCTCGCCGCACGAAGCAGTCGATGCGGTCACCGACCACCTGCGACAGGTTTCGGCCGAGGTGGCGTCGGCTTTCCCGGGACGGGTCAATACGGCACTTTCGGGGGGCTTCGATTCGCGCCTGATTGTCGCCGGGTTGCTTGCGGCCGGGGCGGAGCCGCGGTTGTTCGTGTATGGCGATGGGGGTTCCGCCGACGTAACGATCGCGCGCACGGTGGCGGACGCGACCGGACTGGTCCTCGACGTGATCGACAAGAGCGTGCTGGACCGGGACCTGCCGACACCGGATCTCGAATCGCTGGAACGCAGCGCGCTGTTCTTCGATGGCCTGCCCAATGACGGCATCTACGACAAAGGCACCGACCGCCGCACCCGTCTGCAGCAGACCGCCGACGGGGTCATTGCGCTGAACGGCGGTGGGGGCGAGATCTTCCGCAACTTCTTCCATCTTCCGGACCGCCGATTCACGGCGCGTGACATCGTCCGGGCCTTCTACCGGACGTTCAATCGTGCCGTATTCCGCCGGACCGCCGACCTGGCCGACTACGAGGCACGACTCGCTGCGTCCATGCAGGACAACCTCGGCGTACCCGTCGTGGCGGGCACGCGCCTGACGCGCCGCCAGGTCGAGCTGCTCTACCCCCTGTTCCGCTGCCACTACTGGATGGGCGTGAACAACAGCGTGGCGGTCCGTCACGGACACTACACCACGCCGCTGCTCGATACGGAACTGGTGCGCCTGGCCCAGCGCATCCCCCTGCGCTGGAAAAACGCCGGTGCCTTCGAAAGCCGCCTGGTTGCCGCGCTGCATCCGGGCATTGCCGCGCTCGGATCCAGCCATGGATTCCGATTCGACACCGGGCCGGGCTGGAGGGCCAGGATGGCCGAGCAATTGACCTGCGCGCGTCCCGTGGGCCTGCGCCCGCTGATCGGGGCCGCCCGTCGACGCCTGCACAACGTTCGTGTGAGCCCCGGAGTGTTCCGACAGTACCGCGCGCTACTCCCGGGCGAGTGGCACATGGACCCGCTGCTCGACCTGCGGCAGCTGCCGGATGACGGCGCCCTCGGGCGCGCCTTGGCGGTGGAAGTCGTGTGGCGGAGGCTCGTTCGATCGTAGCTTCGCCGCCGAGCGCCAATGCGGCAAGCTGGATGGACGGGCTTTTTTCTTTCCTCCGACAGGCGCAGGCGACCCGGCAGGCACGGTGCCCGGTGGATCAGTCGGGCCACTGCCCGGGCGGGCGCCGACAAACGCGTCGCGCGCTAGAATCGTCCCATTGCGGTGGGTTGCCCGCGTAAATCCCGGAGACTGCGTCGTGCACGACCTTTTCCCGCTTTCGCGCCGCCGGTTCCTCCAGACGGGCCTGGGCGCCTTGACACTTTCGGTCCTCGCGCCGTTGCGGCGCGCGCTCGCCGGCGCACCGGCATCGGCTTCCTCCGGTGATCGGGACGTCCACCTTGTCACCGTGACGGTTGCCGACAAGGACCATGTCTGGCATGCGCAAGCACGCGTGGGCGACGACCCCACCGTCGCCGCCAAATGCGTGCGACTCACCGATGCCGACGGCAACCGTCACCGCGGGCTGGATGCGTGGTTCTACGCCGACTGCGTCGAGGTTGGCGCGACCGCACTTGACAACGCCTACGACTACATCAACTGCACGGCCTTCGCCGTGACCTACGACGGCGCCAAGGTTCCCGTCCCGCCAAGCAGCAAGAAGGACGGCACGTTTGATTTCTGGCGCGGTTGCCGCTGCCCGGCCATTCGTTATGGCAAGCAGGTCGGGTGGGACGAATCGAAAATCGACTGGTCGTTGTTGCCGAGCTACGCGCGCAATCCGCAGGTCCCGTGGGATGACTCGCGCATGGATTACAGCTTCAACGGTCTTGGCAATGCGACGACCCGTACGATGGGGCAGGGCGGTGCGCGCCCGGACCTGGGCTACATGTCCGTATGGAACATGGCGTTCCTCACCAATCCAAACGACGCCACGTGGGCCGTCATCCGGCGCACCGAAGACCACATCGGCTGGTGGGGCATGATCTACACCAGCGACCCGGATACGGGCGGCATCGTGGACATCCACAAGTATCCGGGTACGACCACGCTCCCGCAGGCGCAGGTACACGCATGGGAGAACAACGCGCTCGTGCCCTACGCCGGGAGCTACGACGGCGACACGTTGATTGTCGGTTCTGCCGGCCCGAAGTCGTGGCAAACCACCAAATCGCGCATGATCCCCAACGGCGCGCACCTGACCAGTTACGCGCTGCTCGCCGCCATGATCACCGGCACCGCCCGTGATCGCGACCACGCGTCGTTCTGGGCCAACTGGCCGCTGCTCGAGATCAATCCGAAATCCACGGCCAGCGGCGGCGTGGCGTTGGGTGCGCAACGACGGTTTGCATGGTGCCTGCGCAACCTGTTCATGGCGGGCTACGTGAGTTCGGATCGCAGCTATTTCGTCGCTGAAACCGCACGCAACCTCTCTATTGCGATGGACCACGCCACCAGCCCGTTCGGTATCTACGATGTCAGCGCAACATACCCGCGCAATCCGAAGGATGCCGACGGGTATCGCGGCATGGCAACGTGGCAACAGGCATATCTGGCAACGACGGTCGATGCGGTGTCGAACAAGTTGCCGGAATGGAAGCCGTTTGCCCGGTTCCTGGCCAAGTTGATCACGACCTGGTACCAGTATCCGTTCTCGTTGGTGCAAACCCTGTACTTCTTGATGGTGCGCAAGCCGGACGGAAGCCGCATGACGGATTTCGTCGAGATGACGCGCATGTCACTCGTGCAAAATCACTTTACCGAGGATGAAGCGGACGCCATCGTGTCGGCGAAGACGGTCAAGGAGGCGTACGACGCGGTCAAGGCCCACTACACCAAGCCAGACGGCACGGTGACGTGGGACGGGAAATACGTCGACGGCGTCGCAGATTACCGTGGTGCGGTTCATTCCCCTGACAGCTACCCGGCCATGCAGGGCGCGGCGACGGTGTGTGCGTTCAATTCCGGGGCGCCCGGCACGGACAAGGCGTTGGCGTATTGGAAGGCACTCCCCACCAAGCCGGACTTCAGCCGGGACGCGAAGTTTGACCTGGCGCCACGCGAGGTGTAGCGCCATTTCCGCCCATCTCGCGACAAGAGCAGATCAGTGACGTCGCAACTGACTGCGAGACAGGCCGGGCCTGTCCCCGTGAACCCATTGCCACGCCCTCCAGTGGAACAGCAGCTTCCATGCAGCGTAGTTGCCTTGGCCCACGTGCCCGAGCTTTCCGCGCGCCGGTGGGTCGATCCACCTGTCCTCCCCATCGAACAGATGTTCGCCGAGGAAGATGGATCGTTCGGACGAATGTCGGTGACCGCGGGGGAACAAGCGCGGATGGCGTGAGCGTTGGTTGCCCGCCTCGATCCGCAAGCGTTCCCGAAGGTAGGCCGGTCCGATCCGGGCGCCTTTCATCAACTCGCCGCCACTGAGGAAGGGGACTGCCAGCGCCCGACTGTCCAGCCGTGCGAACAGGTCCCGATAGAAGCGGCCGTGCAGCTTTTCCCGGAACGGAATCATCGCCCCATGGGTCATGAAATCCTTCGACAGGCCGGGAGTGAAAGCGGCTGTGCGGTTTGCGTACACCTTCAACGGGTTCATGGCCGGCCGGTTGCGGCTGCGATTCTCGATCACGAAGCGCGCCAGTCCGTACATGTCCTGCGGCAGGTGCGAAATTTCCGCCTGGAGATCCCGCGAAAACCCCTCGAACATTGCATCCGCGACCTCGGGTTTGAACACGATTCTGGCGGCCCGCCACGCCGCGCTGTCAGCGCTCCGGACCTCCTGCCGCCGGTAGGCGTCGAAACCGCCTTCGGGTTGGTGCAGCGGCATGAACACGAACCCGGGCGCAAGCCCGTCCCACACCGCAGCCGCATCGATCTGGGAGGCTACCTTGGCGATGAACAGGTCCAGGCTCGGGTAGCCCACGTCGCTGGCGCGCAGATAGTCAAGATATGCCTGCGAAGAGAAAAAGTCGGCCGGCGGATGTGCTTTTCGAAACCGAATGCCCGCCAATGCCGCCGTGGCCTCGGCCAATCGGCCATCGGCATCGCCATGTTCGTCGTCGTGGGCGACGATCAGGGCATCCGCCGGTATGCGCGCGCGTTGCAGAAGGAACAGCAGCAGCCGTGAGTCGAATCCGCCGCTCAGCAACAGCGTACCCGGGTTGCCGAAAGCCGCGTAGCCGCGAATGTCCGCTTCCAGCGATTCCAGAAAATCGTAACGTCGCCATGCTTCCGACGGATCCGGCCAATCCCAGTAGCGGCGGATGTCCAGTTGGTGCCGGATGCAGTCGTAGGTCAGGATGCTGGCCGGCGGCACGCGTCGCAGGCCCTCCACCAGGCTGCGGTCGCCAATGGGGTGTCCGATGGAGATGAACGCACCCCATGCCGCAAGGTCGGGCTTGCCGTGGACGGCCTTGGTCTCGGACACCAGCGTCAGCTCGCCATCGACGTGGCGCATGTACAGCGGCTGCATGCCGAGACAATCGGTGGCGACGATCAGAATCTGCCGCTGCGCGTCCCAGAAAACACCGGCGAAGGCGCCGTCATACCCGGGGAACAGCCGCGCCGCCGCATCCGCGTCGGTCAACTCTGCGATGGCCGGCCCATTGATCGGCGAGCCGGCAAAGAAACAGACATTCCCCTTCGCAGGCAGCGTGCCTCCGCCAAGACAGCCGATCGCACCCGAGGGAAAGTCTCGCCGGATGGTCGTGTGCCCGCCCAGGTCTTGCCGATCCAGCATGACGTCCACCTGGCGGGAGGCATCGGGGCCGATGTGGATCGCGAGCTTCTTCGCCCGGTGGGTTGCCGGTACGTCAGGCATGTACCGCTCCGTTGGCGGCCACCGATTGCCGTACTTCGGCCACGAAATCAGTGAAAATTGCATCCTCGGGCCGCATGGCGCCATCCACCCACTGCAGCGTGCCGGACTCCGGATCACCGTGCAGAATCCAGTGGCCCGGGCACCTGTGGACGGCCCAGCTCGCGTAAGTCAACGTCAGTTCGACGACGACGGGTTCGGAGGCGCGACGGAGAATGTCCACAGCAACCGTCTGTGCATCCGACCGGCGCGCAACCTGATAGGCGAGTCGAACGGCATCCTCCCTGATCTGCTCCGGATCCCAGTCGATTCGCCCGCTACCGCTCGCGCGAAAGTCACCAGGTCGGTTGAAGCGGCGAAACGCGAAGGCGCGATCGCCAATGATGGTCACCCGCACATCGAAATCGTTGTCGGGCACAAATTCCTGGGCAAGAAAATAGCCGTACTGTACTTCCGCCTCCGCGGTCGAGCCGTTCGGACTGCGTCCGTTCAAAACCTCGGCCGCGGCCCGAAGCCGGCGCAGCAACTGGCGAGCGGGAGATGCAGGCCTGTACCCCAGTGACGCGATCCCGCAGTGAAACAGTTGGTTGACGTAGAACTGCGCGTCGGACCGGTTGCGTACGAGCCTCACGTTCGACGACTGGTAACCGATTGCCAGTTTCAGCACGAATGGATAGGTAGCGCCATTGCACCATTGTTCGGCCTGCTTCCGGGTCCAGAAAACGTCGGTGGCTGGCGCAGGAATCCCGGCCGCACGCAAAAAATAGTACTGGCCGACCTTGTCCTCGAAATGCCAGGAACTCTTCAGTGACGGAAATACCGGCATGCCGAGCCCGGCCTCAACGGCGTACAACAGCCGTTTGGCGTAGAGGCGCGGATGCGCCGATGGATCGCAGCGCCACATGAATGCGTCACACGTCGCGATCCGGGAAATGATGTCGGGAGAGAACACGTCCACCGTGAACGCCGCGATTCCTTCGCCCCGCGCAAGTTCGGCCCAGCGCTCCGAAAAGGACTGTCGCTCCCCGTTGCGATGCACGACCTGGTCCGGTTGAATTGCGATCGTGAGGCTCACGGGCTGACGGCTCCACCGTACGCAATCAATGAAATGTCGACACAATGGTATCCGGATCCGGTGCATGGCGCGGGTCGTGCGCCATCGCCGACGGCAAAGCGGAATGCGGGAACAACGCCGGTCGGGTACCGTCCCCGCCTTTGGTGCCCGCAGCCTTTCCCGCTGCGGGATTTGCGGCGCACTCAGACTCTGATGGTCACCTCCACGGTCGCGGAAAGCGAAGCCCCTCGGATCGGTTCAGCCAAGGCGTTCGTCACCTGTCTGCCAGCGCCTGGATCGACGCAAGCTCCGCGGCGCTGAATACCTCGGGAAATTTTGACGCCGATTCCTTGATGAACGAGACCCACGCGTCCCAGGGTTCAACCATCATGAAACGCTGGTTCATCTTTTCGGACGCCGGGAGGGTCCTGTTCCACGAAAAGGACGAACCGAGCCCCACCATCGCAGGCGCGATGTCGTACGTCAGCCCGAGTTCGGTCAGGAATCGGTGCCGCCACGCTTCGTCGTCATGCCAGCGGTCGAACTCCCAGACAGCGCCGCGCGGGCACTCGAGGTTGGCCCTGAGGGTCGCGAAAAAACGGGCCTTCATGCTCTGCATGCTCGCCCCGTGGCCCTCGCGTGCACGCCGGTTCAGGTTCTGGAAACGACTGGCCATGAGGTTGAGGGTGTTGCGGCGAACCAGGATCAACTCGCTGCGAGCCGGAATGCGCCAGTTGTCGGCATACGCTGCGTCCTGGTCCTCCGCGGAAACGACGATGAAGCGTGCCCGGCGGATCTTGCCAAGGTCCCGGTACAGCGTCTTGAGGTACCGGCGGCTCGCCATGGTGGAAACGTCGTTGACGAAGAAGGTTTGCCCGGTATCCGAATAGTTGAAATTGCTCACCTGCGGACTCTGGATGAGATTGACGGATTTCCCCTCCAGCGCATTAGCAAGCCATCCGACGCAGGCGTGGTTGCCCGAGCGCCGCATGCCGTAGACGAAAAAGACGCGCTGCGCACGGCCCATCATCCGTTCCACGGCAAACCTTGCGATCAGTTTCCTCACCATTGCACCTCCATGATCCAGGGCGCATGCCGCGCGGCGGGACGGGTCATCGTCGGTCGCGCGTATTCGCCAACGACTCTATCTGATCCAGATAGACGATCAACGGCAACTGCCAGGTACGGATTCGTCCGCGCGACAACACACCCGCGAGGATCCGCATCCTGGGCCGTGTGTTGCGCATTGCCGCCCAGGGTTTCCGGAACACGAATCTGCGGGCGGCCTCCGACAGGAAACGAAGTCTCACGCCGGTGTCATCGGTACGCGGATCGTGCTTGTTGTCAGCGTACGGAATGTGCGCGAAAGCAGGGTAGGCACGCGCGATGGCGTCATCATGGAAAGTGCGGTCCAGCAGCATGCTCGAAGGGAGCGTGGTCATGAAGTCGAATACTTCGTGGTCCAGGAACGGCGAATGTACGCGTGGAATACCCTTCAACAAGCCAAAAGGCGCAAGCGCGGTCATGCGCCGGGTCCGGTTCCAGAAGAAAAAGGACGCGATCGGATTGGGGTTGTCGAGGTGTTTTTCGACCTCCTTGCGCAACCTGTGCATTGCCACATCCTCGAGAGCCGAGGGTTTGAGTTCTCCCTTCAGCAGCCGTGCCAGGCGAGGCTGGAGGGGTCTGCCCAGCAGGCCTGCGGCGATCGCGTCGGCGTCGCGCGAGCGGAACAGGCCATCAAGCGCCGGGTCAAGGAACGAGCTTTGCGAGAGGACGTCACCGGCAATGCCGTCGTAGACCGCCTCGTAGCGTCCATCCAGGAAATCAGCCAGGGCAAGGTACCAGCCGTGGCTGCCCGCGCAGAAATGGGTTTCGCGGTTCTTCCTCTCCTCGGCCTGCAGCAGGGAAAGTCGTTGATCGACGGTGACGTGCCGGAAGTGCAGCGCGTCGCACAGCATCTTGCCGATCTCGGGATCCCGGTTCGGATCGGGCGGGTTGTCCAGCGCGGAAACACAAACCTCGGGCTGGCGTCCGGTACGGTGCAATTCCAGCAGGATGTGCCGCGAGTCCCTGCCGCCACTGACAGGCACCGCGAAGTTGCCCGATCCGGGTTCACGCCGGGCCATCGCCTTTGCGAAAGTGTCGATGTAGCAATCGATGGCCTCGTCACGCGACAACGTCGATGCCGCGGGGGTCGGCGGGTACCTGCCGCGGCAAGCCAGTTTCCCGTCCTGCCACTCGAACACGGTGTCCGGGGGGATCACCTTGATCGCCGCGAACGGGGTGTCTTCGCCGAGGAATGTGCCGAGCCGGAAAAAAACGGCGAGCGCTTCGGCGTCAAGCCTGGTCGGTGCTCCAAGTTCGACGAGGGCGATCAGGGACGGAGAGATGCACACCCCGCCACTTGGCAAGCGGAACCAGAACAGGGGATAGATCCCGTAGCGATCGTTCTGGACGACCAGCCGCCTGCCGTCCCAGTGCCAGCGCGCAAAGACACCATCGTTGCCGGAATGACCGGAGGACGGCAGCCGCAAGCCGAATTCCGCGGTGGCCTGCCCGGATGTTTCGATTTCAGTTCCCCGCTGTTGCACCCGGAAATAGGTCGGGCTGGCATTCGCCCCGGTATTTCCACCGTGGCCGGCCGCCGGACCCGTGCCCCGCTCATCGCGCGGCACACCCCCCGCCGTCGTTGCATTCGGCGATTCTTTCGATCCGGTGTTCACAGGTAACCCAGCGACAAGAGTCCCAGCACCCAGCGGCGGTCCTCGGGACGCGCAAGGAGCCACCACAACTCGCGTGCCCCGCGCCTGTACTGTCCACGCCGAAGTGCGTAATAAAAGGCCATGATCCTGTGGGCCGCTTCGCGCCGGCACCGCTGGCGCCAGAGCTTGCGATGTGTCGCGGAGTCTTCAACGAGCGACGAGAGTGTCTCAATCCGCTGAAGGGCCTCGTCGCGCGCGGGGCCGTCCACGCGATCGGGGAAACCGTCGTCGCCGATGCGTATCGGCACAACACGCCAATCGAGCCTGGGCGATGCTCCCTGCAGATCCGCATCGACCGTCAGGACAACGCTGTCGCGCACTCCCGGCTTGTGCTCCTGGTACCGGTTTCCACGGATCCTGAAAATGAAATTCCCGAGTGAGTACGCGATCAGGCCACCACCGTACGTCTCCATTCCCTGCAGGACGTGGGGGTGGTGCTGGATCACCAGGTGCGCGCCCTGGTCGATGAGCCAGCGCGACAGGCGCTGCCGCCATCGCCCCGGCACATCGGAAAATTCGAGATCGGCGTGCAGCGTCACGACAACCAGATCGGCTTGCGCGGCAGCATCACGCACCCGGCGACCCAACCGGTTTTTCTGCAATGGCGCGACGCCGGCGCGGTTCCTTGTGGCATAGAACTCGTCCTTGTCGCAAGCGCCGAGAAACGCAACCCGGTGTCGCCCGTGATCGGCGATCACCGCCTGCTCGGCTTCATCCAGGTCCGCACCGACTCCGAATCCCCGCATGCCCCGCAATGCCAGGCTGTCACGGGTGATGGCCACCGCCCCCGGCCCGCAATCCATGGCGTGATTGTTGGCCAGGCACAGGTCGGTAAAGCCGAGCGCATGGAGGAACGTTGCCGCCGTGGAAGGTACCGCCATCGGCCGGCGCTTCACGTCCTCGCTGCAGCCCTCGTCGACAAGGCAACACTCGAGATTGCCAACCAGGAAGTCATGCCCGCCGACCTCGCTCCTGATGGCGGGCCAGCCGGTGAACCCGGAAGCATCGAGCCGGATGCCACGAGTGCCCCCCAGGCATACGTCCCCGACGAACGCAAGCCGCAACCGATCCTCATCCATGCTCTTTTCTCAGCAACGCAAGTACCTCGCGACATTTCGCTGGATAGACCAGCCACATGAACGCAGGATAGGCCAATGCCCCGACCGCGACGAGCACCAGCATGCCGGGCAGCGGAGGGACAAAGGGCAACACGACCGATTCGCGCACCAGCAGTACCGCAAGGTACATGACGGTTCCACCCAGTGCCGGGCCTGCCATCGCTCCAAGGTAGTTGCGGGTTTTCAATCCAATTGGAGGCAGGGAAAATCGCAGCCGGACGAGCACGAGGATTGGATACGCAACGACCCACGCAAGTGACGCGCCAACCAGACCACCGTAGTGGGTGCCGATGAAAAATGCCGACGGCATGATCAGCAGTGCAAAGAAAACATTCAGTGTTCCAATATGCGGTTTGCCGATCGCCGTCAATACCGAGCCACTGCTGTGCGCGATCATGCGGATTGGCACGATCAGGCCGAGCAGCTGCAGCGGCACGATCGCTCTTTCCCAACGCTGGCCCAGCACCACGGTGACCAGCTCCGGTGCGATGACGGAAATTCCCCAGAACACGGGAAATGAAATGAAGCTCATGATCCGGGTGACTTTCAAAAAGTGCGAACGGATGGCCGCCATGTCATCCTGGATACTCGAGTACGCGGCAAATCCCACTTGATTCAGCAGCTCGGACACCTTCTGCATGGGCAAGGTGGCCAGCTGCATCGCGATGGAGTAGAAGCCGAGGATTTCCTTGCCCAGGATCTTTCCGATGATGAAAACATCGGACCTGGAATACACGTACCACATCAGCCGGCTGGCGGTGACGAATCCACCAAACCGCAACATCTCGGCCATGCCTTCACGGGAAAACCTCGGCCTGCACCAGTGACGTGCCGCGACGGTGAGCGCGACGGGACGTATCACCGAGCCAGCGAGGCTTCCGAATACCAGCGCCCACACACCAGCACCCGACAGCGCGAATCCGAGCGTGGTGAACCCGTTGCCGAGTGTGACTGCAAGGTTGGCAAGCGACTTCTGCTTGAAGCGCATGTTGCGGTTCAGCATCGCGTCCTGCACCACCCCGACCGATGCCAACGGAAACTGTATGCCCAGCACCCGCACGATATTGGTGAGGCGGGCGTCATCGAAGAAACTGGCGAGCAGTGGCGCGATCGCGAACACCACGATGTAAATGCCGAAATTCAGCACGATCAGCAGCCCGAAGGCCTGTTCGACATGCCGCTCGGTCAGGTCGCGTTTTTGCACCATGGCCGAGAACAGGCCCATTTCCTGGAACAGGATGGCAAAACCGATCAGCAATTCGGCGATGGCCATCAAGCCATAGTCGGCCGGCTTGAGGATGCGGATCACCACCACGGTGATCGCCCACGCAATGAGCTGGCCGGCGAAACGTGCTCCGGCCAGCCACTTCAGCGAATGAAGCACGTCACTGCGAAGGCTCATTGCCGTCCAGGAATCCCCTGATCTTGCGCGCCCGTTGGGGCGGCGACTGAGGGCGAGAAGTGTAGCCGATGGTATCGTGCGCAAGCGTGGCGCACGGTAGCCATCGGGGCACGATGCCGCGACGCACGGGGGCTACCGGGAACCGTCGGTACCTACCGTCCAGCGAAGGCCCGAGTATCGCCGCGTGGCCGCCTTCATGAACATGCTGCCAGGTCTTCCGATGGAACAGCAGATCCCCACTACTGAAGATCGGAACCGCCAAGGCGCGTTTGTCCCGCCGTGCGAGCGGGCTGCGGTTCGTACGCTCTGCACTGACGGGTTTCGGTGGCATCCGGGTGGTGTCTCCCTTCTGACTCACCGACTCAGCAGTCGACAGAACCGAACAGCCGGATCGGGGCATCAGGTGGTCGCGTCCCCATTGTCGTCATTGTTCGTCAGGCGCAGGAACGACAGGTAACTCGCAACGAGCCTGGTTCGCCCCAGCGCGCGGCAGCCGGGCTGCTGTGCCAGCACGGCATCCCAATCGTGATTGCCCTCGACCAGCACCGGGCCGTCCGGCGTGATGGCGACGTCCCAGCCCACCGACGGAAATTCGTGAAACACGCGATGCGCCTGCAGGCACAGGTTCAACGCCGTGTTCCAGTGCGGCAGACGGAAGCCCGTAAATGGCTGCGTCGACCCGGGATATTCACGGTAGTCGACAGCGGCGTCGCGCAAATCCTTGCGCACGGCATGACCAAGCGCACCGGTGGCTGGGTCCACGGGGCTCGCGAAACCGCCTGCCGCGAAATTGTCGGCCTCCGCCGTTGCCGTCGCAGCAGGCATCCGGAAGATCGACACCAGGTGTTCTGGAGGCCCGTCGGCATCGCGACAAGTCACGATTCGGGCCGTGCACAGCGCCTTCGGGCCGAGGGCGGCGATCGCGGGATGATTGGCCAATCGCTTCTGAAGGATATGCGGCCCGGAACGGGAACACGCTGCAAGATGCGCAAGCAGTTCCGCTGCAGTCAGGGCTGGTCCGCTGACGCCACGGTAATGGCCGCTTTCCTGCCAGATCCAGCGCGCCACACCCTTGCCTTCGAGCGCGTCTGCCGGCTTGCTGAACAGATCGCACGCGGGTAGCGCCACGCATTCACCGCCGTCCGGCCATCCGCGTACGGAGCCCTGCGTGAACTCGGCGAGTGTAGTCGGGACAGGCAAATCGTGCACGGCGCACCTGCGGTGGAAATTGCGCTTGTCCTCCAGTTGCGCCACGTCCACATCGAGATGTTCATAAAGATGACCGCGAAGTGCCATGTGCACATTGAGCGGGAAAAACAGGATCGCCTCGCCCATGCGATCGAGCCGATAGAGCCTGTAGCGGTAATACGAGTCGCAGGTGAAATCGAACCGGACCGCGATCCACCATTGCTGCAAGAACTGGCGCCACAGTGATATGTGCGCGGCGCGCGCCACCGCGGGACCGTAGGTTCGTGTCGCCTGCCACGCCCGCACAAGACGCGTCAAAGGCCGTAGCACCACATGCACGATCGCCTTGCCCGTGCTGCCCCGCGACTGCCGGCGACGCTGCCACACCAGCTGGCTGTGCAGATGGTGCAAGGCCGCGGCATGCCGCAGAAGCGTCGCCTCGGGTGCTTTGCCTGCCGTTTCATGGTTTGCCGTCACAGCACCGATCACCTTCAGAAACGCGCGCGAACGAGTATTGCAGGAACCGCCCCCCTGGGCGCATGAGTGTCCAGTGTCGGGCCTGGTGTGCGGCGCGGCGGCCGATGCTCACCGCGTGTCATGGCCGGTCCCATCCGGGGGGGGGTGGAAGTGGTTTGTACCGAAATTGCAGCGTTGTCCTTGCCAAACATGGACAGGTGTTCGATGCTGTGGCGTTCTGATGATCCACACCCGGTTGGGCAGGACGTGAGAACATTGGCTGCATGTGCGCCCGCGTGAAGTTTGCCTGGCGGGTGTTGCATGCGGACACTTTTCGGCGGCTGGAACGTTCATGGCAATCCTGATCGTGCAAGGGGCGGTGATTCTTGCGGCGGTTGCGGCAGTTCTGCTGACGCTGCTGTACTTTCCGTATCCGTCCCCGCTGGTACGGCGCTGGCTGCCGCCGCGCAAGCGCTGGCCCGAGGAACAGGTCCGGGGCTGGTTGCGAAAGGGGCGATTCCAGCGGGCGTTCCTGGACCATTTCTACGCCGACCCCGAGCGCGTGGCGCCACCAGGCACCCGCATGCTAGCGCCCGCGGACGGGCTGGTGACCAGCGCGGACGTTCGCGATGGAATTCGCTATCTCGTGATCGCACTCAGCTTCTGGGACATGCACGTGCAGCGCAGCCCGGTCGCCGGGCGCGTGCTGGCAGTGGAGTCGCACGGCGACGGTTTCATGGATGGTGAGGGTCGCGAGTTTGCATTCCTGCGCGAGAAGACCTGCCCGGTGCAGAAACGCATCGTGATCGAAACCGATGCCGGGACCATCGCGGTTCGACTGATCACCAGCCTTGCGGCCCGGCGCATCGAGACCTGGGTGGAGCAAGGCCAGCAGATCGAGCGCGGGCAGCGGATCGGCCGGATTCTGCTGGGCAGCACCGTGGTGCTGGAATTGCCTGCAACCACAGGATTGCTGGTGCAGCCAGGCGACCGTGTCCGGACAGGCGAAACCGAAGTCGCCGAAGGGCTGGTTGCTCCGTGAGCGGTTTCCTGTGGGAATCAGGCCATCTCGGCTGGGGCATTTTCGCGGTGGTGGTTTTCAGCGGCCTCTGGGTAGTGCTGGCCGATCTTTGCTGGCGGCTCACGGACATCCGTTTCCGGCGCCTGCTCGCGACGATGGCGGCCGGCTGGGCGATCGGCGTTGCGTTGGTCGTTCTCTGTTTTTATCTGGTCAACGGGTAAGCGAGCGCAACGTATCCCGGCTCGCATCGCGATCGGTGGCATTGGCGCAAGGTTTGCAACGAATGCCGGGAACGCGCAATCGAAGAGCCATCCCCTCAATCCCCCTTCGCAAGCGAAGGGGAAGCAAAACCACCCCCTTCTGCACGAAGGGGGTCGCCGCGCAGCGGCGGGGGGATGCCGGGCGAAGCGAAAGACAATTCCCCTCGACCCCCTTCGCAAAGCAAGGGGGAGGATGCTTGCGCCCTTCCGGAGGAAGGGGGCGGCGCGCGAGCGTCGGGGGGATGTTGCCGCGCGCTTGCATGAAGCGTCCCGGTGCACTGAAGAGCCATCCCCCTCAATCCCCCTTCGCAAGCGAAGGGGGAGGCAAAACCACCCCCTTCGGCACAAAGGGGGTCGCCGCGCAGCGGCGGGGGGATGCCGGGCGAAGCAAAAGGCAATCCCTCTCAACCCCCTTCGCAAGCGAAGGGGGAGGCAAAACCACCCCCTTCGGCACGAAGGGGGTCGCCGCGCAGCGGCGGGGGGATGCCGGGCGAAGCAAAAGGCAATCCCTCTCAACCCCCTTCGCAAGCGAAGGGGGAGGCAAAACCACCCCCTTCGGCACGAAGGGGGTCGCCGCGCAGCGGCGGGGGGGATGCCGGGCGAAGCGAAAGGCAATCCCCCCTCGACCCGCCTTCGCAAGCGAAGGGGGAGGATACTTGCGCCCTTCCGGAGGAAGAGGGGCGGCGCGCGAGCGCCGGGGGATGTTGCCGCGCGCTTGCATGAAGCATCCCGGTGCACTGAAGAGCCATCCCCCTCGGTCCCCCTTCGTGCCGAAGGGGGAAGGAAGTCGGCCCCTTCGTTCCGAAGGGGGAAGGAAGCCGGCCCCTTGGTTCCGAAGGGGGAGGGAAGTCGGCCCCTTCGTGCCGGGGCAAGACAGGCGGGTGCCTGCCGCGCCCGGTTACTTGCTGCTGCCGGCCGACGCGCCTCCCAGTTCCTCGTAGAGCTTCTCCGCGGCCGGCTTGTCGGCGAAATCGGCGCCGGACTTCCGGAGTGCCTCGAGCGTCGCCCGCGCGCCCGTGTGGTCGCCGGTGTGGGCCTGGGCGACCGCAAGGTGGTACTGGATGTCCGGGACCTTGGGCGCCGCCTTGGCAGCCTTGGCGAGGATCGGCAGTGCAGTCTTGGGCTGTTTGGCGGCGATCAGCGCCCAACCGTAGGTGTCGGCGACGTTGGCCGAATCGGGCGCCAGTTTGTAGGCGCGCTTGGCCAGTTCCAGGGCCTTGGGGTTGTGTTGCTCGATGTAAATCCAGGCGAGGTTGTTGAGTGCCGTGACGTTGGTCGGATATGCCTTGCGCACCTTCTCGTATTGTTCGACCGCCCGCGGATTCCGTTTGCTCTCCAGGTAGTACTGGGCCAGCAGCAGGCGGGTACCGGCATCTTCCGGGTGCTTGGTGAGCCAGTCGCGCAGCACGCGTTCCGGTTCCCTCTCGCCGGCCTGGTTCAGCGCCAGGAACGTCTTGATCACCAACGACCGGTCGTACCGGACCTTCAAGCCCTGCTGGTAGGCCTTCGCGGCCTTGTCGTACGACTTGTCGGCCCGGTACAGGTCGCCTTCCAGCATGAAGCCCGCCGCCTTGGTGGCTGCGGGGGATTGCTTCTGCAGCGTACGTGCCAGCGCGAGGGCACCGGGCAGGTCCTTGTCACGCAGTTTCATGTATGCCAGCAGCGTTGACGCCGTCACCTGGCCGGGGTCGGCCTTGACCGCCCTTTCCAGGTTCTCCCTGGCGGCCTTGCTGTCCTTGTTGACGATCTGTGCGCGTGCCAGGTTGGTTCGGTACAGCGCCACCTGCGGGGCAAGGTTGACGGCCTGCTGCAGTGGTTTCAGCGCATCCGCCTGGTGCCCGGCGTTGAGCTGGGTTGCCCCGAGCGCGTTGAGCGCCGCCGGATCGTCGGGGACGGCCTTGACCAGCCGCCGGGCGACGTCCACGGCCTTGTCGAACTGTCCGCTTTCGCTGTACAGCGCAACCAGCCCGCCATACGCGGAGGTCGACCGGGGCGCCGCCTCGATGGCCTGCTTGTACCACTTGATGGCGTCAGCCTTGTTTCCCTGGATGGCGGCGAGCCGGCCGAGCGCGGTCATGGCCGCGGCGTTGTGCGGGTGGTGTTCCAGCACCGTGTGGTAATGGCCGGTGGCATCCTTGTAATGGCCTTCGAGGACGTCCAGGCTGGCCAGGTTCATCAGCGCGCCGGCGTTGCCCGGATCGAGCTTCACGGCCTTGTCGTATTGCGTGCGCGCCTCGTCGTGCTTGTCGGCGGCGATCAGCGCGGTGCCGTACAACACGTGCGCGCTGCTCTCGTCGGGGTGTTTGCCGGCATAGTCGGCGGCGGTCTTGACCGCCTCGTCGGTGCGCTTCTCCCGCGTGTAGGCCATGACCAGCATGGCGGTGCGCCGTGCCTCGGTGGCTGCATCGCCGGCGGGCATTGCCTTGAGCACGTCGATCGCCCCTGCGGCATCGCCGCTTGCCAGCGCGCGGCGTGCCTGGGCGAGCCGGGTATCGGCCGGGGTGTTGCCGGCCGGTGCCTTCGCGCCGGGTACCGCGGCGACGGCGGTGGAAGTCGCCGCGCCCGGCTTTCCGGGCACTTCGGCGGCGGCGTGTTGCAGTATCGCCATCATCTGGGCGTCCGAGGGCGTTCCCGGCATGGTCGGCCGCAGGGTATCGAGCGCCTGGCGCGAGAGTCCTTCGCGGTAATAGGCAAGCGCCAGCAGCCTGCGGGCCCCGACGTTCTTCTGGTCGACGCCGAGCACGTTGCTGAGGTACATTTCCGCTTGGCCGTAATTGCCCTGCGCGTAATTGACGGCACCCATCAGCAATTGCGCCTGGACGTTGTCGGGCGCCGCCTTGAGCACCTTCTGGAGCTGCGTGACGGCGTCGTCCATGTGGCCTTGCTGGTACAGCACCATCGCGTGCAGGTAGTGCGGGTAGGGCTGTTGTGGTGACATCTTCTCCAGGGTCTTGACGTTGACCAGCGCCTTGTCGAGCTGGTTCTGGTGCACCTGCGCATTGACCAGCCTGGCCAGGGTGTAGAAGTACTCCTGCGGCAACCACGCGGGATTCTTGAAGTCGATCACCTTCTGGTAGGCAGCCTCGGCGCTGGCAAAGTCGCCGCGGTCGAACGCGAGGTCGCCCCTGGCAACCCAGGCCTGGGGATTCTTCGGGTCCGTGGCCAACGCCTGCTGGACGTACCTGCTGGCGGATTCCGGGTCATCGGCGGTGGCGGCCAGCCGGGCGAGCCCGACCAGCGCGCGCGCATCCTTCGGGTTCAGGGCCAACGCCGACTTGTACGTTTTTTCCGCCTCGGAGGGCTTCTCGAGGCCACGCAAGGCGTCGCCGCGCAGTGCCGCGACGCGCGCCTTGTCCTTGTCGTCGAAAGACGCGTCGGGGGTCAGCACCTCCAGCGCCTTGTCGTATTGCTGCATGACCAGCAGCGCCTGGCCCATGGGTTCGGCCCATTTCGCCTTGGGCACGCCATCGGCTTTGGCTTTCTGCAGGTCGCTCAGAGCATCGTTGGGATTGCCGAGCATCAGCGAGGCCCGGCCCAGCAGCAGCCAGGCATTGCCGTTCTTCTCGTCGCGCTGCAGGACCTTCTTGGCCTCGATGTAGGCCGCGCGGTACTGCCCCTCATCCTGGTACCTGGCACCGGATTCCAGGTTGCCCTGTCCACCGGCGAGTCCGCACGCGCCCAGCAACAGGCACACGACCACCAGGCCCGAAACGCGGCGGGCCAATCGGGTATTCAGCTTGATCGAACGCATGGATTCATCCCTCGCCTGGCGCCTTCATGCGCCTGTAATCATTCTGTGGTGGCTGGCTTTTTCAGCCCGTGCTTGTCCAGCAGATCATAGAGTGTCGGCCGGCTGATGCCGAGCAGCGTCGCCACCCGCGACAGGTTGCCGTGGGCATTGGTCATGGCGCGCTGGATGGCGTGTATCTCTGCCGCGGCGCGAACTTCCTGCAGGTTCATGACATCCTCGTCCTCCACGGTACCCAGACGCAGCGCCTCGGGTCCAATCTGCCTGCCCTCGGCCATGATCACCGCGCTGTTCACCACGTTCTCCAGTTCGCGCACGTTGCCGCGCCAGGGATACGCTTCGATCGCCCGAAGCGCCTTGGCGGTGAAGCCGCGCACCTTGCGGCCGTGGCGTTTGGCGGCCTTCTCCAGAAAGTGCTGCGCGAGCATCACCGCATCACCGACGCGCTCGCGCAGGGGCGGCAACTGGATGGTCACTTCGCTGACGCGGTAGAACAGATCCTGCCGGAAAAGCCCTTCATGGATCCTCTCGGGCAGGTCCTGGTGGGTGGCGCACACGATGCGCACGTCCACGGCAATCGAGTCGCGACCGCCGATCCGCTCCACCGTGCGTTCCTCGAAAAAACGCAGCAACTTGGATTGCAGTGGCAGCGGCATGTCGCCGATCTCGTCCAGCAGCAGGGTGCCGCGGTTGGCCAGTTCGATCTTGCCCTTGGTCTGCTTGTGCGCGCCGGTGTAGGCACCCTTCTCGTAGCCGAACAATTCGGCCTCCAGCAGGTTCTCGGGGATCGCCGCGCAATTGATCGCCACGAACGGCCCGTCGTGGTATGCGCTGAGGCGGTGTATCGCGCGCGCAAACAACTCCTTGCCGGTGCCGGTTTCGCCCAGCAGCAGCACGGTGGCGTTCGAAGGGCTGACCTTTTCGACCAGCCGGGCGGCCTCGCGCATGACCTCGCTGTTGCCGATGATGCCGTCGAGCGGTGCGCTGGCTTCGTTCCTGAGCTGGCGGTTTTCCGCTTCCAGTGCGTGCACGCGGAACGCGCGGTCCACGATCAGGCGCAACACTTCCAGGTCCAGTGGTTTGGAACAGAAGTCGTAGGCACCGGACCCGATCGATTTGACCGCGTTGTCGCGGTCGCCGTTGCCGGTGATCACGATGATCTTGGTATGTGGCGCCTCTTCGAGGATTTCCGCGATGGTGGCAAACCCTTCCGCGGTGCCGGCCGCGTCGGGCGGCAGGCCAAGGTCCTGCAGCACCACCGCCGGCTGGTGCGCGCGCAGCCGTTCGAGCGCCGTGGCGCGATCGCCGGCGGTCACCACTTCGAGGTCTTCGAAACTCCAGCGCAGCTGGCTCTGCAGACCGGTATCGTCCTCGACGACGAGAAGACAGCGCTGTTCCTGGCTCATGTTGTGGCCCCCCGCCGGTCGGCGATCACTGCATCGGCAGCGGGATCGGCCAGCGGCAATCGAATGACAACCATGGTGCCCTGGCCCGGTGTGCTGGTTACGCGGATCGTGCCGCCGATCGAGCGTACATACTCGCGGGCCTGGTAGGCACCGACACCCATTCCCTTGCTCGCCTTGGTGGTGAAGAACGGCTCGAACAGCCGGTTGCGGATGAATTCTTCGTCCATGCCCGGTCCATCGTCCTCGATTTCGATGACGACGTGCCCGGCCGTTTGTTTGACCCTCAGCGTAACATGGCCTTGCGCCTGCGCGGCGTCCTGGGCATTGCGGATCAGGTGCCCCAGCACGGTGCCAAGCTGGTCGCTGTCGGCCACCACCGACGAGTCGTCCGCGGGCGGATCGTATTCGGGCTGCGGCGACTGCGCCCGGCATTCGGCGAGGGCCTTGTTGATGACGGTCCCGAGCTGGACACGACCGCGCCTGGCCGGTGCCGCATCGCCGCGCAACTGCTCGAGCAGCCGCGTGATGCGCTGCACCGAATTGGCAACGGTCTTGAGCATGTCATCCACGAACGCCGGGTTGTGCTTGTGGCGCTCGGCGTTCTGCAGCAGCAGGGACTGCTGGGCCGCAATGTTTTTCAGATCGTGCATCAGGAATGCGGTGAGGCGGTTGAAACCCTCGAACTGACGCGCCTCGGCCAGGTGCCTGGCAGCGGCTGCCTGCGCCAGCGTGCCGGCGACTTGGCTTCCGGCCGCACGCAGCAGGTCGATGTCTTCCCAGTCGAACGCGCGGCGCGCCCGCGCGTGCGCCAGCACCACCAGTCCCACCAGCCGCTCGTCGAGCACCAGCGGTGCCAGCAGCCAGGCGCGCGGCAGGCCGGCCAGTTCGGGCGGTGCCGGCGGCGGATCGCTTCCCCGCGCTGCCGGTTCGCTCAGGTCATAGATCCAGCGCTGCCGGCGCATGAACTCGAACGCCGGGAGATCGGCCGGAAACTTCAAGTCCGCCGGCACCGGCATGTTCCAGCGCGCTTCCAGCACGATTTCCTCCATCTCGTTGCGCATGAACAGCGCTCCGGCCGGGCTGTCCATGGTCTGCGCCATGGCACGCACCGCGCGCAACGGCAGTTCCGCGTCGCTGGCCGACAGCGTGGCGGTCAACCGCAACCACTCGTCGCGATAGTCGTGGCGGAGGCTGAAGAAGTTCTTGTGCAGGAACACTCGCAGACGCGATCGGGCCTGCCCGGAGAATGCGAGCAATGCCACCAGCAGCACGCCGAAACACACCAGCGTGATGGCCGCGACCCGCCCCCAGTCGCCGCCGTACAGGCGCACGTAATAGCCTCCGATCGCCGTGGCGATGATGTAGAAGGCGACCACCAGCAGGCTGGTCGAGTAGAACACCGCCCGCCGCGATACGCCGACCTGCAGCGACCATTCCGGGTTGCGCGCCGCCGCCACGACCAGCAGCGGCACCAGCAGCGCATCGATGAACCCGCGGGCCGCCCAGGCGCTGACGTTGAACTGCCGGTACAGCACCGCGTACGAGTACAGGAAGATGTCGTAGGCGAACAGCAGGCCGAGCGCGATCATCAGGAACTTCAGCGCCCAGCGCTGTTCCGGGTCGACGTTCCGGTAGACCTGTTCAAGGAACATGACGCCCAGCAGCGCCAGCAGCAGCACGCCGATCAGTGGCACGTTGACGCTGAACCCCCACGCCTGGGAGGGCAGCACGGGTACCGCCGGCCACAGGCAATACAGGGCCAGGAGGATCCAGAGCAGGTGCGCGACCGCGCGCAAGCCGCGCAAAACGCCCGCCGCCGGCAGCGCTTCGGACAACGCGGCCAGGAAGATGAGCCACGCGCCGTAGCGCAGCACATCGGCCAGCAGCACCCAGTTGACCGCGATCGTGTGCCGCCATTCGACGTAGGCGAGAAACGCGCCCCACAGCACCATGGCCGTCGTCGCCAGGATCAGCAGGGCACCGGTACGCTGGCCGCGCCAACTTACGGCGAGCAGGGCCGTGCCCACGAGGAACGCGGCGGCGGCGGTCAGGTAACTGGCGATGATGATGGCGTGCATGGCTGGGGTTTCCCGGCGCCTCAGCTTGCGCTCAGCCGGCTAGCCCTCTGGGGGTGGGAACGCTTGCCTCTTCTGAAAGAAATGGGAGGAGTGCCACTTCCGCACGAGGTGAGAACTGACGCTTGCGAACTGCCGGTGGCAGTTCGCGGCAGTTCGAACGCCCGAGGCAGGACGCCGAGGGCCGGGTTGCCTGGCGAAGCGCAGAGCCATCCCCCTCGATCCCCCTTCGCACGCGAAGGGGGAAGCGCAGCCCACCCTTCGGCACGCAGGGGTGAGAACTGACGCTTGCGAACTGCCAGTGGCAGTTCGCGGCAGTTCGAACGCCCGAGGCAGGACGCCGAGGGCCGGGTTGTCTGGCGAGCGCTGGATGCGCGAGCTTGGCAACGCCGCGCAGCGGCGGGGGGGTGCCGGGCGAAGCGCAGAGCCATCCCCCTCGATCCCCCTTCGCACGCGAAGGGGGAAGCG
>CAZAXF010000019.1:0-52774 GCA_964489055.1 uncultured Rhodanobacter sp.
GGCGGAGCGCAAAGCCATCCCCCTCAATCCCCCTTCGCAAGCGAAGGGGGAGGCAGCACCGATGCAAATCTCAGCGCGGCCGCTCGCGTTCGGCGCGCATGATCGGCTGGCGCAACGCGATCACCAGCAGCAGGCTCGGAATGGCCGCCAACGCCGAGAGCACGAAAAAGTGCGACCAGCCGACCTGCGGGACCAGCCACGCCGCCAGCGGCCCCAGAAACACCCGCCCGATGGCCGCCAACGCCGACAACAGGGCGAACTGGGTGGCCGAATAACGCACGTTGCAAAGAGCGGTGAGCAGTACCACGAAGGCAGTGCTGCCCAGGCCGCTGAAGAAGTTTTCCGCACCCACCACCCCCGCGAGCACGCGGATGTCCGGGCCGCTGTGGACCAGGATGATGTACCCGAGATTCACCACCGCCTGGAGAATGCCCAGCACCAGCAGTGCCGGGAACAGCCGCAACTTCGTCACCACCCAGCCGCCGGCCAGCGCCCCGACGAGACCGGCGATCAGGCCGAACACCTTGTTGACGGTCCCGAGCTCGGTCAGCGTGAACTGCGGCACCCGCAGGAGAAACGTCGTTGACAGCGACAGCGCGAACGCGTCGCTGAGCTTGTAGAGCACCATCAGCGCCAGCCACGCCAGCGCCAGCCAGCCGTAACGCCGGAAAAAGTCCACGAAAGGCTCGATCACGGCATCGCCGAAGCGGCGCACCGAGACATCGTCGGGCGCATCCGGCGACACCACCGTGACAACCACCATCGCCAGCATCAGCGCGCCCATCAGGCGATAGGTGAATGCCCACCCCGCGTGTTGCGCGAGGATCAGCGCCAAGGCGCCGGACACCAGCATCGCGACGCGATAGCCGCCCTGCATGAAACCGATGCCCCAGCCGCGCTCCTCGGGCCGGAGCAGGTCGGTTCGATGCGCGTCGTAGGCGATGTCCTGGGTGGCCGAGGAAAACGCCACCAGTACCGCGATGAACACCATGACCTCGGCCGAACCCTGCGGGGTCTTGAAACTCATCGCGAGCAAGGCCGCGCCGCAGATCACCTGCATCAACGCGATCCAGCCGCGCCGGCGCCCCAGCCAGGGCAACTGGAAACGGTCGAGCAGCGGCGCCCACAGGAACTTGAAGACGTACGCGGTGCCGGTAAGCGTGACCCAGCCGATGTCCTTCAGGCTCAACCCGGCGGTGGTGAACCACGCCTGCAGCGTCGGGTTGGACAACGCCAGCGGCAGGCCCGAGGAAAATCCCAGCAGGCCGATGCTGAGGATGCGCCAGTTGCGGCCGCGCGCCGGACCTGCGGTTTCCGGGCCGGGATCAGTCGGCATATTCGACCAGGAACGGCGCGTGGTCGGAAAACCGCGGCTCGCGCGTGATCGTGCAGTCGCGCGCGCGCTTGCCGGTGGCGGGGGTTGCGATCTGATAGTCGATGCGCCAACCGACGTCGTTGGCGCGCGCGTTGCCGCGGTTGGACCACCACGTGTATTCCTCGGCATCCGGTTTGACGACCCGGAACGTGTCCAGCCAGCCGTGTTCCGGCGCGGGCGAGCCGTCGCCGTGTTCATCGGCGATCAGCGCGTTCAGCCACGCGCGTTCTTCCGGCAGGCAGCCGGAATTCTTCTGGTTGGACCTCCAGTTCTTGATGTCGCGCTCGCTGCGCACGATGTTCCAGTCGCCGCAGATCACGTACTCGCGACCACTGGCAAGCCACTTGTCGAAGATCCCGCGCAGCTTTTTCATCGCCTTGATCTTGAACGCCTGGCGTTCTTCGCCCGAGGTGCCGGACGGCACGTACAGCGACACCACCGAGAGCTTGCCGAAGCGCGCCTCGATGTAGCGCCCCTCGTCATCGAGCGGCTTCCAGCCGATCTTCGTCAACACCTCGTCCGGTTCGCGCCGCGCGTAGATGGCCACGCCGCTGTAGCCCTTCTTCGTTACCGCATCGCGATAGAAACAGTGGTGCCCGTCGGGCCGGAACACCGCATCGGTGAGCTGTTCTTCGCGCGCCTTGGTTTCCTGGATGCAGGTGACATCGACGGACTGTCCGGCAAGCCAGTCGAAAAAACCCTTGCGGGCCGCCGAGCGGATGCCGTTGGCGTTGAGGGAGAGGATACGCACTGGATCAGGGACCGGGGACCGGGGACCGGTGAAGCGTAAAGCAAAAGCCTGTGCGGTGCTGACGCGGTGTCGGTGCTGTGTGCACGTCGCCGGATCGCATACCGTATCATTCGGTCCCCGGTCCCCGGTCCCCGGTCCCCGTGCTGCAGCCCCACCAACAATCCTTCCTCGACACCGCACTCGCCAGCGGCGTGCTGCGTTTTGGCGACTTCACGCTGAAGTCCGGGCGCCAGAGTCCGTATTTCTTCAACATGGGCCGGATCGACAGCGGCGCGGCGCTGGCCGACGTGGGCAGTGCCTACGCTGCCGGCATCGTGGCCGCCGGGATCGATTACGACATGCTGTTCGGGCCGGCCTACAAGGGCATCGCGCTGGCGGCCGCCACCGCGGTCGCACTTGCGCGCGAGCACGATCGCGACGTACCGTGGGCGTACAATCGAAAGGAGGCCAAGGACCACGGCGAAGGCGGCGTGATCGTCGGCGCACCGCTTGCCGGGCGGGTGCTGATCATCGACGACGTGATCACCGCCGGCACGGCGGTACGCGAATCGCTGGCGCTGATCCGCGCCGCGGACGCCTCGGTTGCCGGGGTGCTGGTGGCACTGGATCGCCAGGAGAAGGGCCGGGGCGAGCTTTCGGCGACCCAGGAGCTGGCACGTGACGAAGGCATCGGCACGTTTGCCATCGTCGGCCTTGCCGACCTGATGGAATATGCCGGCAGCCGGCCGGACCTCGCCGCGCAACGCGCGCGGCTGGAAGCCTACCGCGCGCGGTACGGCGCCGCGTGAACCGCCGTGTCCGGCGAACGGTCCAGAATTTGCATGGCTTCAAGACCTTGTAGTCGAACCACAATCCGGGAGTCTTTCATGCCACGATGCGCCTGGCCCCTGCTGGCCACCGCCCTGTTGATCGCGGGCGTGGCGGCGGCGGCGCCTCCCACACCGAGCACCCACTATCGCTGGAAGGATGCCCAGGGCGTGGTGCATTTCAGCGACACCATCCCTGCCTCGGCGCTGGCCGGCGGCTACGACGTGGTCAGCAGCGACGGCCGGGTGATCCGCCACGTCCAGCGCGAACTGACGCCGGCCGAACGCAAGGCCGCGGCGGCCGAAGCGGCCCGCGAGGCGGCCGCCAAGCGGCGCGCGCAGCAGCAGACCATCGAGGATGCGCAACTGTTGTCGGCCTACCCCGACGTGCAGTCGCTGGAAGCCTCGCAGCAGGGCCAGTTGCGACAGATCGAGGGCGACATCGCCACGCTGGAAACCAACCTGCGCAACCAGGAGGCCACGCTGACCGACCTGCTCGGCCATGCCGCGGACCTGGAACACGCCAAGCAGCCGATTCCGCCCTACATCCACAAGCGGATCGCCAAGCAGCGCCAGACCATCAACGACGAACGCCACGCGCTTTCGCAGCGCCGCGAGGACCTCGCCGATGCCAGGGTCCGGTTCGCGAAGCAACTGGAACATTACCGCGAGCTGCGCGCGCGTTACGGAAAAAACGACGCCGGTGGGTGAAGCCGCGCGGCCGCATCAGGCGGCGACGTTGGCCTCGATGTGTTGCGCAAGGGCGCGCAAGGATCCGAATACCCGGCGATTGTCGGGGTTGTCCGAGCGCAGCTGCACGCCATAGCGCTTGGAAACGGCCAGCGCCAGTTCCAGCGCATCGATCGAATCCAGCCCCAGGTCGCCACCGAACAGCGGCGCCTCCGGGTCGATGCCGGCAGGATCGACGTCCTCGAGATTGAGGTTCTCGACGATGAGTTTCGCCAGTTCCTGTTCAGCTGGCGTCTGCTGGGTCATGTGCCCTGGCTCCAAAATCGCGCTGGGTCAACCGCGCAGTGTACCATGATGTGTTTCCATCACGATGCATGAACGATGCCAGGATCCTCGCCCCGCCACGCCACGGATGCCGCCGCATGAGCGAGACCGCCCCGGCTGCATTTCGCGTCTCCTACGCCACCGGAAACACCGCGGAGTCCGCCGACGGATCCGGCCTGCTCGGCGTTTTCGCGTTCGGTCCGCACGTGGCCGAAACCGCCACCACCCCGTTGCAGGTCCGGGTGCCATTGGCGGTTCTGGGCCAACCGGCGCCGCGCGAGTGCTGGCGCGTGGCTGCACCGGTCGAGGCAGGCGCTGATGACGGTTTGCGTTTCTCGGCCGGCGGCGGCTGGCGGCTGACCGTGGTCGAGGTCGCCGAAGAGCGCGCCGGCGGCATCGAGGCCGCCAGCGAGCATGCCTACCGCCTGCTGCTGGCGCATGTGGCGGCAACGCCGGAACGGCACCTGGTGCGGATCTGGAATTACCTCGGTGCCATCAACGACGGCGCGGGCGACGACGAGCGCTATCGCCTGTTCTGCAACGGCCGCGCACGCGGCATGATCGCGCATGGGTTCCAGCGCTATCCGGCCGCCACCGCCATCGGTCACCGCGGCCCGCGCGGCCTGCTGCAGGTGTACGCGCTGAGCGCCACCGCGTCGGGATACGCGCTGGAAAACCCCCGCCAGGTGAGCGCCTGGCGCTACCCGCGCCAGTACGGGCCGACCGCGCCCAGTTTTGCGCGCGCGATGCGACTTCCCGGCGACGGCGCGCTGGCGATCTCGGGTACCGCCGCGGTGATCGGGCACGCATCGCATCATCTCGATGATGTCACCGCGCAGGCCGACGAGGCCTTCGCCAACCTGGGCGCGTTGTTGCAGGGCGCGCAACTGCCCCCATTCGATGCCCGCTCCCCGCTCAAGGTGTACGTGCGCCATCCGGATGACGTCGATGCGGTGCAGGCCGCGCTGGCGCGGCACCTCGATCCGGCGGTGCCGCGGGTGCTGCTGCACGGGGACATCTGCCGCCGCGAGCTGCTGGTCGAGGTCGACGGCTGGCGGTTTCCGGCCTGAGCGCACAGGCGTCGGCGGCACTCAGTTGCCGCCCGCATCCTCGCTGACCACGTCGGGCGTGATCTTCATGATCGACTGGCGCACCTCGCGCGCCAGGATCAGTCGGGCGTCGCGCGCGACGTCGTTCAGCACCGTGTCGAATTCCAGCTTGCCTTCGCTGTCGGTCCACACGATGCGGCGCTCGCGCAGCTTGCGGATGAAGCCCCGGAACAGGCTCTTGTCGAAGAATTCCGGCGCGCTCTGCTGGTACAGCAGCGACAGGCGCTGGGCCGCGAGCTGGCACAGGTTCTCGAGTTGCCCGGCGCTCAGCGTGTGCGGCCCGTTCTTCACCAGCGCGGCGATGGCGATGTAGTAGCGCTCGAAGGCCTGCATCAGGCACTGCGCCAGCAGGCGCAACTGGTAGGCGTCGTCCTCGTGTCCGGCGGCAAGGTACAGCGGGCGGCCTTCGTCGCCGCCGGCGAGCAGGCCGCGTGCGACGAGGAAGTCGACCAGCGCGTTGATGCGTTCGGCGAATCCGTCGGCATCCCACGGCAGGAACAGCTCGGACTGGATGAACGGATACACGGAACGGCCAAGCCGCGCGACGGTATCGCGGGAAATGCGGCGGTTGTTGACGAAGCAGCACGCCACCCAGGCCCCGGCCGCGAACAGGTGCAGCACGTTGTTGCGAAAATATGACAGCAGCACCGCCTTTTCGCCCTCGACCGACAGCACGTCACCCAAGGGGTGCGTGACGCGCTGGATCCAGCCCATGTGCTCGGCGTAGGCGATGATGTCGGCCGGTGCCATCGGCGTGACGGTGGTGCGCTCCGAGTACGGCAACTCGGTGAGGATCGCCTTCATCAGCTCGAGCTGCGCGAGCAGGTCCGACTCGGCCAACGCGTGGCGCGGTGCGGCCAGCAGCGTCAGCGCGATCAGGTTGATTGGATTGACGTCGGCGGCGCGGTTGATCTCGACCTGGATGCGCCCGGCCAGGTTGTCGATGACGCCCGGCAGCCATTCGGGCCTGGCGTCGCTGCCGGCCTGGTCGCGCCAGGCCGGTTCGGCCGCGTCCAGCAGCGGGTTCAGCAGCACCGGCTCGCCGAAGTTCAGCGTGACGCGACCGTAACGCTGGCGCAGCGCGCGCAGGCCGCGCAACAGGCCCAGCCAGGATTCCTTCTCCTTCTTGCGCCCGGAAAGCTCGCCGATGTACGAGCGCCCCTCCATCAGTTTCTCGTAGCCGATGTAGACCGGCTGGAACAGGATCGGCCGCCGCGGCGCGCGCAGGAACGCGCGCACCGTCATCGCCAGCATGCCGCCGCGCGGCGCCAGCAGTCGCCCGGTGCGCGAGCGCGTGCCCTCGATGAAATATTCCAGCGGCACGCCGCGCTGCACCAGTTGGCTGACGTACTCGGAGAACACCGCCGAATACAGCGCGTTGGCCTTGAAGCTGCGGCGCAGGAAGAATGCCCCGCCGCGGCGCAGGAACGAGCCCAGCACCGGCAGGTTCAGGTTCACGCCGGCCGCGATGTGCGGAACCACCACGCCGCTGACGTGGAGCTGGTAGGACATCAGCACGTAGTCGGCGTGGCTGCGGTGGCAGGGTACGTAGACGATTTCGTGGCCCGGCGCGTTGGCGCGCAGGTCCTCGAAGTGGTGCATGGCGATGCCGTCGTAGAGCTTGTTCCAGAAGTTGGACAAGAGGAACGACATCGAACGCACGAACGGCGGCGAGTAGTCGGCCGCGATTTCGCGCGCGTAGCGCTCGGCCCGTCGCCACGCCTTGGCGTGGCTCAGCTTCTCCTTCGCGGCGGTGGCGGCGATCGAGGCGCGCACGCTTTCGGCGCCCAGCACCGAGTCCACCACGGTGCGTCGATGCGAGAGGTCCGGGCCGATCACCGCGGTGCGCACGCGCCGGAAGTGCACCCGGAGCACCCGCGCCAACTTGCGCTGCAGGCGCGGGATGGCCTCGTCGGCCGATCCGCTGCGCAGCGCCTTGAGTGAAATCGGCGGCGAAAAGCGCACGATGGTGTCGCGCCCGTTCAGCAGCAGCGCCAGCAGGCGCCGGAAATGTCCGACCACCGCCCAGTTCTCCGAAAACAGCACGCTGAACCAGCCGGACTGGCGGTTGGGAGCACGGCCCACGTAGATCGCGACCGGCATCACCTGGATGTCGCTTTCCGGGTCCGCTTCCAGCATCCGGAGCAACTGGCGGATGGTGCCCTGCACGGCATGCACGCGGCCGCGCCGCTGGAACCAGCCACCGGTGCTGCGCATCGCGAACATCGCGCGCCGCCGTCGGCCCAGGCCGGGCATCAACGTGAGCGGGCTGGGCATGCCGGCTTCCCGGCACGCGCGCTCCAGGATCAGGCTGTCGGAAAACCCGTTGCGCTCGATCACGTACAGCACCGGCGTACCCGGCTGGAGCTGCGACACCGGTTCGGCGGGATGGCGCTTGATCCGCACCCACGGCGCCAGCAGCGCGCCCCACATTGCGCGCCACCAGCCGGAATGCACCAGCGCATCACGGGTCAGGTTTTCGGTCATGACGCGGGCCATGGATTGCAAAGCGGGCGCGAGGTGCCTTCGACGCGTGAAGGCGAATTGTCCCACAACGGGGCCGACGGCCCGCTCGGCGCGGCAGCCGGGCTCGCGCGGCCCGGGAATCGCCCGCGTCGCGCCATCAGACGGTCAGGGCGAAACCGTCGATGCCGTCGCCGGGGCGGGGGCGGATGCGGGGGCCGCGGCCGTCGCCGGTGTCGGCGGCGCGTCCGCGGTGCCGGAGGCGGGCGCACCGGCGGACGGGGCCGCGCTTGCGGCGTTCGCGGCCGTGCCGGCCGGTGCCGGGTGCGCCTTGCGCCAGGCATCGAGCAGGGCCTGGTCGTACCAGTGGCCGCGCAGCCTGCGCATCTTCCATTGCCCGGTCAGCGGCTTGCCGGCAACCTGCATGTCCAGCCGGACCACGGCCTCATCGCCGGTCTTCGATACCGTGCTGGCCCTGGCGTCGAGCAGGCTTGCACCCAGGTCCAGGCCGTAGATCGCCAGAAGGTTTTCCATGCCGTTCCAGATGATCCCGTAGTCGCGCATGCGGGTTTCGTAGTCGAGCGCGCGCCACTGCGCGAGCGTCTTGATGTGCAGCGAACGTGCCGTGCTGCATACAAGGTCGACCGCCCGCGCGGCCTTCTCGTGATCACCGGGGTCGACCGTGGCCGCCCAGGCCATGACCGCGGCCAGGCCGTCCAGGGCCATTTTCTTCTGCGCGGGGCCCAGTTGCGGGGCGTCCTCGATCATCTGCCTGCCGGCTGCCTCGGCGATCGAGGTGAATATCGGTGGCAGGTGGCCCTTGCCCGCCGACATGGCTTCCAGCTTCTTCAGCAATGCGGCTTCGGCACCGGGTTCGGTCAGCATCTGCATGATCTTCGCGAACTGCTCGCGCTGCACATCGGTGACCGGTCGCGGATGCGTGTGCCGGCGCTGCCATTCGGCGCGCCACACCGCGTAGTCGGCCGGTGGCAGGCGGTTCTTCGCCAAACCGTCGAAGTCGCCGGTTGCGACCAGTCGCAGGCTGGTGGCGACCGCCTTCTCCGGCGTGACATTGCTGGCCGGCGGCGCCTCGTGGTGGCAGGCGGCCAGCACCGCGGTGGCGCACAGGGCCAGCACCAGGCAGACGCGACGGAGGATGGCGGAGTGTCCGGGCAACATGCGCGGCAGTGTGGCAAGGCAGCGCGGGCCAGGCAAGCTGGGAGCGGTCAGGGGCCCGGGCTACGGATTGCCTCGAATGGTCCTACCGCCCGGGCTCGGGGGCGGTCGCCGCCGCGATCCGGGTGACGATGGCCTCGGCGGCGGCGCGCGGGTCCGGGGCATTGCGGATGGGTCGCCCGACCACGATGTAGTCGGCGCCTTCGGCGAAGGCCGCGGGCACGTCCACGGTGCGCTTCTGGTCGTCGCCGGACGGTCCGGCCGGACGGATCCCGGGACACACCGTCACGAGTTCCGGGCCCAGCGCGGCGCGCAGGCGCGGCAGGTCGGCGCCCGAGCACACCACGCCGTCGACGCCGGCGGCGGCGGCCAGGCGCGCGCGCCGGATCACCACGCTGGCGGGTTCATCCTGGACGCCCAGCGCGGCAAGGTCGCTGGCGTCGTTGCTGGTAAGCACCGTTACGGCCAGAAGGCGCAGCGAATCCCTGGCCGCCACCGCCGCTTCCAGCATCGCGCGGCTGTCGCAGTGGATCGTCGCGAAGGTCACCGGCCGGGCGGCCAGGCCGCGCACGGCGCCGGCGACCGTGGCCGGCACGTCGTGGAACTTCAGGTCGGCGAAGATCTTCTTCCCGCGCCGGGCCAGCTCGTCCAGCACCGCGAAATAATCGCCGCCGGCCAGCAGTTCCAGCCCGATCTTGTAGAACGTCACCGTATCGCCCAGTCGATCCATCCAGGCCACGGCCTGCGCGTGGTCGGGAACGTCCAGGGCAAAGATCAGGCGGTCGCGGGGCGGGATTTCCAGGGCACTCATCCGGGTTTCTCGTCGGGGTGGCGGCTCATTTTACCGGGGCGGGCCGGGCATCCCACGAAGCGGCGTCCATGGATGAACCCAGCGACATGTGCCAGACTCGCGCGCCATGAACGACATCGTCACGGTCCCGACCGGCGTCAACCGCAACAGCGCGATCGCCAGCTACGTGCTGGCGGCGCTGGCGCTGCTGCTGGTACTGCTGCTGCACCTGCTGCCGGCGCTGATCGCGGGTCTTCTGGTGTACGCGGTGGTCGATGCACTGGCGCCGCTGCTGGAACGCAAGTGGCCGGGCGGCTGGGCGCGCCAGGTGGTGGTCGGCGTTGTGGCCGCGGTGGTGGCGGGCCTGCTGGCGTTGATGATTTTCGGCGTGGTGGCTTTTTTCCGCGCCGAGCTCGGCGATCCCAACACGTTGTTCGACCGCATGATGCCCACCATCGATCGCGCGCGCACCCAGTTGCCCGCGTGGATCACCGCGCACCTGCCGGTCAGCGCCGAGGATTTCCGCTTCACCGCGACCCGGCTTGCGCGCAACCACTCCCAGCAGTTGCAGGTGGCCGGCAAGGAAACGGTGCATGTGTTCGGGCGCATCCTGGTAGGGCTGGCGCTGGGTGCGCTGGTGGCGTTGAGTCAGACGCGCGCCAGTTCGGGTGACGGTCCGTTGCGGCGCCACCTGACCGCACGCTGCGAGCGCCTGGCGCGCGCCTTCCACGACATCGTGTTCGCGCAGGCACGTATTTCGGCGCTCAACACCTTCTTCACCGCGATCTTCCTGCTGGTGATCCTGCCGCTGTCGGGCGTGCACCTGCCGCTGGCCAAGACCCTGGTGGCGATCACCTTCATCGTTGGGCTGCTGCCCGTGATCGGCAACCTCATTTCCAACACCCTGATCGTGATCGCAGGGCTGTCGGTGTCGTTGTGGGTGGGCGTGGGCGCGCTGATCTTCCTGGTGCTGATCCACAAGCTGGAGTATTTCCTCAATGCCCGGATCGTCGGCCACCGCATCCGCGCGCGGGCCTGGGAGATCCTGCTGGCGATGCTGGTGATGGAGGCTGCGTTCGGCCTTCCGGGCGTGGTCGCCGCGCCCATCTACTACGCCTACCTCAAGGGCGAGCTCGGCGGCGCCAGGCTGCTCTGAAGCAGGCTAACCGCGCAGCAGCCGCCGCACCGCGGCCAGGTTGCGGCGGCTGATTTCCGGTGTCGCGGTACTGCCGGCGATCAGCGCGCGCACGCTGCCGTCCGCCTCGCGCGTGAGGCCCAGCAGGCGCTCGACCGGAATCAGGCAGGCGCGGTGCACGCGCACGAAACGATCCGGGAACGCATCCTCGATCGCCTTCAGTGACTGCTCGCTCAGCGCATCGCCGGCGTCGCGGTGCAGGGTCACGTACTTGTGGTCGGCGGTGAGGTACAGGACTTCGGCGATCGGCACCCGAACCGGCGCGCCCCGGACCTGCGCGGGCAGGGTTTCGGTGGGATGTTCGCGCTGGCGCAAGGCGGTGGCGCGCGCCAGCGCCTCGCGCAGGCGTTCGACGCGCACCGGCTTCAGCAGGTAATCGGCCGCGCGCAGCTCGTAGGCCGTCAGCGCGTGTTCCTCGTACGCGGTGCAGAACACCAGTTGCGGCGGGTCCGACAGCGCCGCCAGCCGGCGCGCGACGCCGACGCCATCCAGGCCCGGCATCGCCACGTCCAGCAGCAGTACGTCCGGATGCAGCCGGGCGCAGGCCTCCAGCGCGGCCCCGCCATCGCCGACGCTTGCGACCACTTCCGCGCCTTCGCATTCACGCAGCAGTGCGGCCATGCGCGTGCGCGCCAGCGGTTCGTCATCGGCGATCAGGATTCGCACGGCAGCCTCACGCTCACGCGGAATTCGCCCGCTTCGCTGCGTGTTTCCAGGCTTCCGCGTTCGCCGAAATGGTAGGCGATGCGGCGGCGCACGCTTTCCAGCCCGTGCCCGCTGCGTGCCGGCGCGGCCGCGTCGGGCAGCGGATTGGCGACCTCGATGCGGATGGCGTCGGCTTCGCGCCGCCCGCGGATCCGCAACGTGCCGCCGTCACGGCGCTGCTGGATGCCGTGGTAGACCGCGTTCTCGATCAGCGGCTGCAGCAGCAGCGCGGGCATCTCGAGTTCACCCGGCAGGTCGTCCAGGTCGCGTTCGACCCGCAACCGCTCACCCAGCCGCAACTGCTCGATCGCCAGGTAGCGGTCGATCAGGCCCAGTTCCGCGGCCAGCGTGCTGGGCTTGTCCCCGGCACCCAGCGAGGCGCGGAACAGTTCGGACAGATCCTCGACCGTGCGCTCGGCCGCATCCGGATCGACCCGCACCAGCGCCGCCACGGTGTTCATGCTGTTGTACAGAAAGTGCGGTCGGATGCGTGCCTGCAACGCATCGAACTGCGCCCGCGCCACCGCCGCCAGCCGCGCGCGCCACTCCGCCAGCACGTAGAAATAGCGCAGCAGCGCCGCGCCCAGCAGCGCGCCCAGGATGGTGTTGCCGAACACGAAGCGTGCGGAAGAACCCGGCGTCAATTCGGTACCCAGCGCATGATCCAGCGATGCAACCACCGCGCTTGCGACCAGCACAAGCGCCACCAGCGCACCCCAGGCCAGCGGATAGGCCAGCGACCGCCGCCATTTCACCAGCAGCGGTGCCAGCCGGCACAGCAGCAAGGATGCCAGCAGCGCCAGCCACACCACGAACACCGAACCGGTAAGAAAACCGCGCCAACCCATCCGCCCATCCGGCGCCAGCGCATCGATCACCACCACCAGCTCGGCCACCACCACCAGCGTGAACACCGATCCCGCGCTGCAGAAATCCGGCAGCGCGGCAGGATCGTCCGAACGCGGTTTGGAATCGTCCGCCATGCGCAAAGTATGCCCGCGCCGGGGGCACGTCGCACGGTCGTGCAATCGCGCCGCCAGAAGCAACGTCATCTGGCTGCCGGATTGGGTGGCCGAAGTTGGATCAACCGGAAGCGCTGCCACGCGTTGCATGTGACAACGCCATGCCGAGTCAAGCGCCCGCGTGTGAAAATCAGGTGATGAGCACCTGGACCAAGAACGTTATGGCGAAGATAAAAATCCAGACGTTGAGCAGTTTGATCAATTTCTGTCTGTGAACGCGGTCCGGGAACCTGTAGATGACAGCTCCCAAAAACAGCAAACTACCCACCTCGCGGATGATCACCAAAAGCGGTGTCAACCAGTCATCAAGCGACCACATCACCAATTCCCTTTACCGGGGTATCGCGAATCACATACTCGCTGGTCGCTCGTTGCTTGGCTTCCCGCGACGGCCACGGCGAGGCCCGCAACAGCAGCTCCCAGCCAACCCACTGGTGTCTCGGCGACGTAAATTGCATACCCAAGAGCTGCCGCTGCGACATCAGCGGTCTGCCATTCCTTCTTGGCATCATCGCAATGGTCTTTCCGCCACCTGTTCCAATTGTCGTAGTCCTGCTTGTCGGGTGGCTCTCCGCCGGGCGACGAGTTCTTGTCGTAAAACCAGAAACCGAACTCACCGGATCCGGATCCCAAGCCGATGTTGTCACCGAGCTGCGGTTGATAATCGCACTGGAACAAGGGGTTGCAAACAAACGGCGGCTCGCTCCCAATGCTGATGTTGCTCGGGGGCAGCCGGAAATTTAGATGCGCGGAGTCGCTCCGATACGTACTGTGCGGTGGCAGCATTGCGTTCGGTGATGTCCTTGCATACGTCTCGGCGGTTTGTGCGTCCAGACGCTGCAACCGGGCGTTGCCAATAGGATCGGACAGTGCGGTTACAAGCTGTGCCTTCTTCTGGGCAGCCAGTCGTGGATTGCCATTGGATGCCCGCAACAGGACATCGTCGAGCTTGAACGTCTTCGTTTGCAAGCCCTTCGTGACGTACACCTTGTCGGCGTTGACGTCGACCTTGACGCTGTATCCATTGCCAAGCTGGACCACCATGGTGTGTACGTGTACGTTCCGGTCAACGTAGGCCAAGGCGTAGTCATCGCTTGAACCTGTATTCGCCGTCGCGTTCGGTCCAATACCGTCGGCCATGGAGGCGACTGCGTTTCCGCAGAGGGTAAGCGCGGCAAAGGAAGCAACGCAACCGATTGTCGCTAGGGCACGCCCAATCGATTTGCGCAGGACGCCCGTGGAGCGGGCTGAGGACTGAGGGCTGAGGGCTGAGGGCTAACGCTGTTGATGTTCATAGATGACACTCCTCTGTCAAGAAAGGCAACTTCCTAGCTTTTCCCTTGATAGCCTAGAGGTAGTGCATACAGATTCTGATGTCAAGCCTCATGTGCGATCACTGTATTCATGCTGTTGTATAGAAAGTGCGGTCGGATGCGTGCCTGCAACGCATCGAACTGCGCCCGCGCCACCGCCGCCAGCCGCGCGCCACTCCGCCAGCACGTAGAAATAGCGCAGCAGCGCCGCACCCAGCAGCGCGCCCAGGATGGTGTTGCCGAACACGAAGCGTGGGGAAGAACCCGGCGTCAATTCGGTACCCAGCGCATGGTCCAGCGCCGCCACTTCACCAGCAGCGGCGCCAGCCGGCACAACAGCAACGACGCCATCAGCGCCAGCCACACCACGAATACCGAAGCGGTCAGGAACCCGCGCCAACCCATCCGCCCGTCCGGCGCCAGCGCATCGATCACCACCACCAGCTCCGCCACCACCACCAGCGTGAACACCGATCCCGCACTGCAGAAATCCGGCAGCGCGGCAACAACACCCGAACGCAGTCTGGGATCGTCCGCCATGCGCAAAGTATGCCCGTGCCGGGGGCGTGCGTCGCGGGGCCAGCGGCGGGAACCCGCATCACGCATTGAAACAAGCGGTGTGCGTCTGCAAACTGGGCACAATCGCGTGGCCAGGGTTGGCCGGCACGGGGAACTTTGGTGCGTACGAATCAGCATCTGACCGCCTTGCACGTCGGCAACTTCAAGGCGTTCGCCGATACCCAGCGCATACCCATCAAACCGATCACCCTGATCTTCGGGCCCAACAGCGCGGGCAAGTCCAGCATCTTCCAGAGCCTTGCATTCATGCTTGGCGAGCGCCCCGGAGGAATGCCGTCCGGTCGCGGGAAACCCACCGCGGGCCGAATCACCGACCGGATCGAGCTCGGGGGACGCTTGTTCGACCTCGGTGGCTTCCTGCAACTGGTACATGGCAGTGATCCGACCCGAACCATCGAGTTGGGCTATGAGTTCGGCGCACCTCCGCGCGGTCCGCACGAAATCGACGCCAGCGCGCGTGAACATCTGGTCATCCGGGTGAAGCTGGGGCTGGTACCGATGACGGATCCAAGTGGGGCGGCGGCGTCCGTTCCGCGCGTGGTGGGGGCGAGCGTCGCGGTAGATGGACGGGTGTTCCTCGAGGCCAGCCATCACGCGGATTCCGAGCAGGCCAAGGCCGGGTTGCTGTGCATCGACCTGCTCGATCTTGAACACCCGTTTGGCAAGCAAGTCCTCGAACACGCCGTGGGCGAAGCCGAACGGTACAGGGTGGAGAAGCCGCTGCCGGCGTTCGCGTTGCGCCGACAAGTGGAGAAGGCGCTCCTCGAATACGCGCTCGAAGTCCCCACGGGCAACATCGAACGTATAAAGCTCCTGAATCCCGCGATGGTTCGGGAGGCGGTCGAGGACGCCACGCGAACCGGCCTTCGGGTGTCGTATGGCCCATACATGGGGCCTTTCGGACCCGAGGATCCGGTGCCGCGAGAACCGCCGTCATCCGTGGATGTGTTCTTCGCGCTGCTTGCGAGCGAGCTGGAGGGTCTGCTGGCTGAGTGGACGCACCCTTTGGGCGTAATCACGAGCATCGGCCCTTTCCGCGATCTCCCACCACGAGGCTTCCAGCCCGACGCCCCGGCACCCAAGCGCTACCGGAACGGCCAAGACCCGTGGGGCGTGCTGAAAGACGATGCAGGTATCCGTGAGCGGGTGAACGAATGGCTCGAGGGCCATCCGAACCTCAGCCGGGGTCGGGCAACGCACGACCTGATGCGCGGGAGCCGCGCCGCGCTCGGCGATTCGTGGATGAAGACACCCTACCGGTTGATCGTTGACCACTACACCGCCGACACGGACTTGCAAGCGGCGCTGTCGACCGCGCTGTACCAGCGACCGCTGTCGCGCATCGAACGCTGGCACCTGCTTTGCTCGTCCATTCCGGATGCCCTGGACGCATTGCAAGAGCAATTTGAAGGCGACCCTGATCGCGTCGAGTCGATCATGTCCCGGTTGCGGCCGTGGCTGGAAAAGATTGCCACCGCAACGAACCCGGAGTCACGCGCCGCCTTGAGACGCGAGGCGGATGAAGCGATCCGCGATGAGGACGAAGCGGCGATGCGTACCCGTCAGGCGAGCCAGGATCCCGCGCCGGAAGATCAAACATCGCAGCAGGACGAGGCATTCTTGCGGGCAGACGGCGTACTGGCTTCACTGGCAAGGCAGGGCGCGGCATCCATGACACGTTTGCGCCTGTGGGACGTCGACCGGCGCGTGGCGGTGTCGTTGCAGGACGTGGGTTATGGCGTGTCGCAGGTGATCCCCGTACTGGCCACCGCATACGCTGCCGAAAACACCATCATCCTGATCGAGCAACCGGAAATCCACCTGCATCCGGCACTGCAGGCGGAGCTCGCCGACGTATTCATCGAGTCGGCGACCGGTGAGCAGGAAAATACCTTTGTCCTCGAGACGCACAGCGAACACCTGATCCTGCGTTTGTTGCGCCGGATTCGGGAAGGCGCGTTGCAGCCGGACGACGTGGCCGTGCTGTTCGTTGAACCAACGCCTGCGGGCAGTCAGGTGCGACATCTGGCCATCGACGAAGACGGCGACTTCATCGACGAGTGGCCGGGTGGCTTCTTCGAGGAATCCTTCCACGAAACATTCGCTGGGCGTTGAACCAATGCTGGTGCCGTTCGTCATCGATGCGGACAGTCTCGAAGACACGCCGGAGTGGAGCCCGGCTACGCTGCGCGCGCATCACGATAGCCTGTTGGATGCTTGGAGCCGCATCGGTTGGCTGGTACACGATGGTGAAACGTTCTCCGGATCAGCCCTGTGGCAAGCGGTTGAACACCTGCCGCAGAAGGTGCGTAGTCGTTGGATGGAGTTGCTTGAACGCTTGCCGCCGAAACCAGCTTCCAACGGGTGGCGCGGGCGGGTGTCCCGTACGGACATCGACGTTATTCGCGACTTGGCGAGGCTGGCGTTTATTGACGACACCCACGCGGCAGTCGGCTTCGGCTTTCAGGACGACGACGACGAACTGTCGTTGCCAGAAAACTCGGATGACGCAGTTACGGTCTGCAGGATCGGTGCAGCACGAACGGCCACACCATTCAACGCGGCGCTCCATGATCGTGACGCCCATATCGCTCCATCCGAAATGTACGACGCAATCTGGAAACAACGCTTCCGCGAGCTTGCGCGGGCACCGATCAAGCACGTAAGCATCGTTGATCGATATGTGCTGAAAAATCACTTCGGGCAGGGTCAGGAGTCGTTGTCCGGCCTCATGAGATTTCTCAAGCTGCTGGATGGCGACAGCCAATGCAATCGCTACGTGACCGTGTACTCACTGGCGCCAACTGACCATTACGGAAAAACGCTGCCGGAAGACGACATCGCCGCCGACATCAAGACATCCATCGAGTATCTTGAGCCAAAGCACTTGTGCCAGCTGACGCTGATTGTTCCGAAGCCCACGGAGTTCAAACGCGAGGCGCATGACCGCTTCATCCGCTTTGGAGACCACCACGTGTGGGATATCGGCCTTGGACTAGCGGTATTTCAAGACCGTCGCAGACACCAGAGGTCCGCAGCAGCATTCAAGACCGGCCCAGTGGTAAGCGAATACAAGCAAATTGAACGCGCGCTGGAGAACAAAGGCAACCGTGTACCCGTTGTCGAAAAATCAGGGTGACCGCAGTCGTATACCCTAATCCCGAGCTCGTTGTTTCGCGTCGAGGTGCCCGCTGCCGCCGTTCGGTTTGATAGCGACACGAATGAGCGGCGCCGCTAGCAGGGTGCTGGTCAGCGGCAACACGGTCGTGCTCGGTGCTGAAGGCATGAATCGGCCTGGATCACGAGGGCCGGACGCGGTTTGCCGAAATCGCCCTGGATGGCCACCGTAACGATTGCTCTCCGCATCAGGCCGTCCAGCCTTCCACCCCGGCGCCGACCGAATCCAGCATGCGCTGCAGTTGCTTGTATCGTGCCTCGGCGCGGGCGATCAGCCTGGACGGTCGACGGCATTCGGCGCCGAACCCCGGGCGTCGCGTGTCGGGCACCCAGATCTGCACCGGGCGCAAGCCTGCGCGTCGCAGTGCCTGGCGGTGCTTCCGGACCCGTGCATTCACACTCTTGGCTGTCATCGTGCGATCTTGGAATTGTTACATGCAACAGACAGCTGTCGCATGACACGGCAGCCATCATCAGCCTGCCAGAACGTGCACGGAGTGCACGCTACGCGGCATTGTGCAGCTTGTAGCGTGCGCTCTGCGCACGACGGGAGGTGAACGATGGAACCGCTTCGAAACGTGCGCGAAGCGCACGCTACCTGTCGCCGCGCAGGCGTTTGCGGGTGCCGCAGCGTGGGCATGTCCACGGCGGGGGCGGGCGGCGGCGTGGCGAAGGTGCGGACGGTTGCGTTGCGGCGCTGGTTCGCGAGGTTCGCTGGGCGCGGGTCTTGTGGGGTGGGTTGTTGTCGGCGGTGCGTGCCATGGGTGGGCCGTGATCGGGGATGGGTGCGCCGGACATCGACGACGCGCGCGGCGCGGAGACCGGGTCGGGTTCAACCTTGCCGCGCACCGCGGGTGAGCGCATTGATCGGGGTCAGTCGGCCAGTCGCTGCCCGAGAAAGTCTGCAAGATCGCTGATTTCCTGCGGGCAGACCTGGTGCGCCATGGGGTAGCTGTGCCACTCGACGGCGTAGTTCCATGCGCGCAGTTGGTCCCGCGAGCGCTCGCCAAGATGATGCGGGACCACCGGGTCGAAGCTCCCGTGGCCCATGAAGATGGGCGTGGCGGCGTTGGCGTCGTTGCGTTCGCCCGCGGTGGTTTCGGCGATCGGCAGATAGGTGGACAGCGCAACGATGGCGGCAAGGGGCTGCGCGTGGCGCAGGCCGGCGGCCAGGGCGATCGCGCCGCCCTGCGAGAAACCGGTCAGCGCGATGTTGGCTGCGGAAACACCGCGTTCGGCCTCGCGCGCGATCAGCGCTTCCACTTCGCCGATGGACGCGCGGATGCCGCGCTCATCCTGCTTCTGCGCCAGGTCGAAACCGGCGATGTCGTACCAGCCGCGCATCGGCAGGCCGCCGTTGAGCGTGATCGGGCGCACCGGCGCGTGCGGAAACACGAAGCGCAGCGCCGGCCATTCCGGCTGCACCAGTTGCGGCACGATGGGTTCGAAGTCGTGGCCGTCGGCGCCGAGACCGTGCAGCCAGATCACCGCGTGGCGCGGGTTGGGCGCGGTCTCGAGTTCCAGGCATTCCAGGCTCACGGCGTGGGGTCCTTCGCTTTGGCGGGCAGGTCGAGTTCGTGCGCGAAAAACGCCATGGTCGCCGCGGCGTTGCCCACGCGCTGGCTGAACGAGGCGGTGACGCCGTGGCCTTCGTGCATGCGGGTCAGGAGCAGCACCGGATTTTTCGACGCGGTCGCGGCCTGCAAGGCGGCGGCGAACTTGCGCGACTGCCACGGCGCCACGCGCGGGTCGTTGACGCCGGTGATCAAAAGCACCGCGGGATAGTCGGTGCCGGATTTCACGTTCTGAAGCGGCGAGTACGCGCGCAGCCATTCGAAGTCGGGCTTCTTCGTGACCGTGCCGTACTCCGAAACGTTGTACTGACCGTTCGGCCACAGTTCCACGCGCAGCATGTCGTAGATGCCGACCAGCGAGACCACAGCGCGGTATTCGGATGGGTGCTGGGTCAGCGCCGCGCCCATCAACAGGCCACCGTTGGAACCGCCGAGGATCCCGAGGTGTTCGGGGTCGGTCCAGTGGTGCTGCACCAGCGCCTGCGCAGCCGCGTAAAAGTCATCGAACACGTTCTGCTTGTTGGCCAGCATGCCGCCGGCGTGCCAGCCTTCGCCGAACTCGCCGCCGCCGCGGATGTTGGCGACCGCGTACACGCCGCCGCGCTCCAGCCACGCCAGCGTCGAGCCGAGAAAGCGCGGCGCAACGGTGATGCCGAAGCCGCCGTAGCCGTAGAGGATGGTCGGGCGCTTGCCGTTGGGCGTGACGCCGTGCATCGCGATCACGGTGACCGGGATTTTCGTGCCGTCCCTTGAAGTTGTATCCAGCCGGCGGACCACCAGCTTTGAATAATCCGCCGCGGGCTTCACCTCGAACACGGTCTTGAGCGTGCCGCTGGCCGCGTCGTATTCGGCCCAGCGCGAGGGGATGGTCCAGCCGGAATACGTGATCAAGGCCTTCGGTGACGCCGCGCTGCTGGCGATGTCGCCGATGCCGATGCCGGTCTTCGGCAGCGGCAGCGTACGCACGAAGGTGCCGTCGTTCGCGTACTGCTGCACGCGCCAGTCGGGGCCGCGCACCTCGACGATCAGGAACCCGCTCTCAACCGGCGCGACCGAATGCATGGCCCAGTTGTCGCCGGGCTGCGGAACCAGCGCGGTCGCCCGGCCGTTGGTGTCCAGCGCCAGCAGCTTGCCGCGCGGCGCACGTTGATACGCGATCACCAGCAGCCGGTCGCCGTCCCAGGCCGCGCCCTGGTTGACGCTGGAAGCCGCGCGCACGTTGGCATCGGTGCCCAGTGCGAGCTTCCATTCGCCATCGCCACCACGCAGGTACACCGCATCGGGGTTGCCGTCCCCCGCGTGCACCAGCGCCGCCGCATGATGGCCGTTGGCCGAACCGAGCAGGGTGTATTCGGCCACCTTCGACCAGTCCTTGCCGAACACCAGCGTGTCGCCTTTCGCGGCGGTGCCGAGTGCGTGGTGGTACAGGGCGGCGTGGAACTGCAGGTCGGCGTCGGGCACCGTGCCGGGCTGCGGCAGGCGCACGTAGGTGACGCCCTTGCCGTTCGCATCCCACACCAGTGCCTGCGGGGTGGTGCCGCCGCCTGCGTATGGCAGCGCATCGGGCAACGCCTTGCCGGATGCGACATCCGCGAAGTGGATGGTGGTCTGCTCGTTGCCGCCTTCGGCGGTGCCCCAGGCAACGTAACGGCCATCCGGTGAAGGCCAGTAGCCGGTGATCGCGGCGCCGGCGTGCGCATTGGGATCGACCAGCACCCTCGCCTTGCCACCCGGCCAGCCTTGCGCCACCAGTACCGCCTGCGGCTGCGGCGGCGTCTGGCGCAGATAGAACAAGGTGTCGCCGACGATTTCCGGGCTGGAACGCCGGGTGGAGGTCAGCGCCAGTTCGCCCACGCGTCTGGCGATTGCCTCGGCGCCCTTGAAACCGTCCATCACCTTTTCGGTGTAGGCATTCTGGGCGGCGATCCACTGCTTCACCGCGGGCGCATTGCCATCCTCCAGCCAACGGTACGGATCGTGGACCACGGTGCCGAAGAAGGTTTCGGTGACGTCGTCCTTGCGGGTCGGTGGGGGCATCGGCGGGACCTCGTGCCGGGTGTCGATGAGGGAGTAATCCGATCCGGTCGTCGGATGCGACGGCTCGGTTTGCGCGATCGCGGCGCCACTGGCGAGCAGGCCAAGACCGAAACCGGCGAGGATGCGAAAACCGGACATGGCGTATTCCGTACGGCAGGGATGGTCGCTGCAGGGTAGCGGTGGCCCGCGTGATCCGCCACGCATGCGGGACTTTCGGCGCTTGCGCATGCGCGCGGCACATGGCTAGGCTTTTCCTTTTGCCTGGGGACACGCCCATGAACCGCATCGCCGTCGCCGGTCTGGTTTGCCTTTTCGTCACCACGGGCACATTTGCCACGCCGCAGAAGGCCGCGCCGGCCACGCACGCTGCGGCGCACAAGCTCAATCTTGAGCAGATCATGGCCAACCCCGACTGGATCGGCCCGCCGGTCGAGGACGCACATTGGAGCATCGACGGGCGCAGCGTGTACTTCAAGCTCAAGCGCAAGGGCTCGTCGATCCGCGACCTGTACCGCGTGCCTGCAAGCGGCGGCACGCCGCAGAAACTGTCCGGCGCCGCGCTGGCCGATGCCGAAGGCCCGGCGCTGTTCGATGCCGCGCGCAACCGTGCCGCCTACCTGCTGCACGGTGACGTGTACGTGCGCGACGTCGCCAGCGGCACGACCCGCCAGGTCACCCGCAGCGATGCGCGCAAACACGCGCTGCAGATTTCCGCCGACGGCGCGCACGTGAGCTGGGCCCAGGGCAATGACTGGTACGTGTGGAACGCATCCACCGGCGTGGTTTCGCAAGCGGCAACGATCAAGACCAAGGACAACCCGGCCGACGCCAAACCCGACCAGTTGCAACGCCTGCAGCTCAGCCTGTTCTCGACTTTGCGCCAGGACAAGGCCGACAAGGCTGCGGTGCGCAAGCACAACGACAAGCTGGATGCGGAAAACCCCGCGCGCGCGCCGGCGCCGTTCTACCTCGGCGACAAGGTCAAGGTGGTGATGACCTCGCTTTCGCCCGACGCCCACTGGATGCTGGTGGTCACCGAACCCGCCTCGTACCAGTCCGGCAAGCATCCGGTGGTGGTGCACTACGTCAACGAATCGGGCTACCCCGAGACCGAAAAGGCCCGCACCTACGTCGGCCACAACAACCCGGCGCCGCAGTCGCTGCTGCTGCTGGACCTCGCCAACCACAAGCAGTATCCGTTGTCGGTGGAGGACCTTCCCGGCATCCACGACGATCCGCTGCACGACCTGCGCGTCAAGCGCATCGCCCAGTTGAAGAAGGAAGGCCACGACGCCGAGGCCGCGGCACTGAAGGCGCCGAAGACCCGTCCGGTGTCGGTCAATTTCGTCCTGGTCGGCGAGTCGGGCCACCCCGCGATCGCGTGGAGCCCGGATGGCCAAAACCTTGCCGTGGAGCTGGTCGCCAACGACCACAAGGACCGCTGGATCGAGACCGTCGATTTCGCCAACCACCAGCTGGTGACGCAGAACCGCCTCACCGACCCGGCCTGGATCAACTGGAGCTTCAACGCGCTGGGCTGGCTGCCCGACAACAAGACGCTGTGGTTTGAATCGGAAGCCTCCGGCTGGGCGCAGTTGTTCGTGAAGCCGCTGGACGGCAAGGCGCGCGCGCTGACCGGTACCGGTTACGAAGTTTCCACGCCGGTGGTGTCGCCCGACGGCAAGTGGTTCTACGTCAAATCCAACAGGCAGGCGCCGTATGACTACGACGTCTGGCGCGTGCCGGTGGCCGGCGGCGCGATGCAGCAGGTGACACATTTCGAAGGCACGGACGGATTCGAACTTTCCCCCGACGGCAGCCAACTCGCGGTGCTGCACTCCTCGGCCTACATCCCGCCGCAGCTCGCGGTGGTGGATGTCGCCGGCGGTAACGCGCGCGAGCTCACCGACACCCGCACCGCGCAATACAAGGCGCTGGCTTCGACCTGGGTGCAACCAACGTTCGTGAAGGTGCCCAGCAGCCATGGCAACTTCGGCATCTGGGCCAAGTACTACCAGCCGGCAGACTACGACACCTCGCACGCGCACCCGGCGGTGATCTTCGTGCACGGCGCCGGCTACCTGCAGGATGTGACGAAAAACTGGTCCTACTACTTCCGCGAGCAGATGTTCAACAACCTCCTGACGCAGGAAGGCTACGTCGTGATCGACATGGACTACCGCGGCTCGGCCGGCTACGGGCGCGACTGGCGCACGGCGATCTACCGGCACATGGGCCACCCCGAACTCGAGGACCTGCTGGATGGCAAGGCGTGGCTGGTGAAGCACCACCACGTCGATCCGAACCGGGTCGGCATCTACGGCGGCTCCTACGGCGGATTCATGACCGAGATGGCGCTGCTGCGCGCGCCGGGCGAATTCGCCGCCGGCGCGGCGCAACGTCCGGTTTCGGACTGGACCAGCTACAACGACGGCTACACCTCGGACATCCTCAACACCCCGCAGCTCGATCCCGAGGCGTACAAGATTTCCTCACCGATCGAATACGCGAAGAACCTTGCCGATCCGCTGTTGATCAACCACGGCCTGATCGACAACAACGTGATGCCGGGCGATTCGATCCGCCTGTACCAGCGCTTCATCGAACTGCACAAGAAGAACTTCTGGATTTCGCTGTATCCGACCGAGCGCCACGCATTCAAGCACGCCGATGCCTGGTACGACGAATACCGCCGCATCCACGACCTGTTCACGCGTTTCGTGAAGCCGGTGCGCTGACGGGCACCGGTCAGGTTCCGGGCGGGTCCGTTTCCGAGCCCGCTGCGAGCGGTGCGCGCGCGCGCCGGTCGGTGTCGCGACCGGACACGGCGGCATCGTTCGATTGCAGCGCGCCTGCGTGCGGCGGGCGCGGGATCGCCGCGCCGTCCGGCCGGGGCGATGCCCGGCGCAGCAGCGAGCGCACTTCGTGTTCCGCGGCCGGCGGCATCGCCTGCAACAACGCCACCTCGCCCGCGATGCGGGTGGCCACGGGCACGCCATCGAGCCAGACGATCCGTGCGCCGGCCAGCGCCGGCACCTTCGCTCCGGGCAGCACGATGCCCGCGAGGTTCAGCGGATCGGCGCCGCTGACACACACCAACATGCCATCGGGGTCGCGCCTGCGCGCACGGCGCAGGCCTTCCACCGCGCCGGGCAGCGCGAACTGCTCCCCGGCGATGCCGTCGACGAAGCGTCCGCCGCGGATTTCACCGCGCGCTTCCAGGCGCTGGTACACGCGACGCAGCGCGCGCCATGGCGGCAGCCACGCGGCCTCGCGCTCCAGCAGTTTCCAGAACACCACGCCCCAGCGACGCAGCAACACGCGCGCGACATGTTCGATCGCTTCGTTGTCGGCCCCTCTCCCGCCGGGAGCGGGGTTGGGGTGAGGGTCCGCACTCGCCGTGACCCTTCCGGGAGCCGCCCCGGCCCTGTCTTCGGCGGGACGAGGACGCACGGCACGAACCAGGCTCCAGCGCCCGGCATCCTCGATTCCGTTCAACAGGTGTCGCGACAGGCGCCGCCGACGTGCGCGTTTGCGCTTCGATGCCGGGCGCAGCAGCGCACGCAGGCCGGCGAAGCTGTCCGCGCCGACCAGGGCGGCGCCGACCAGTTCGCCGAGCGCATCTTCCAGTTCCACCTGCAGCAGGCGCGTGCCCTCGGCGATTTCAGCGAAGAACGAGGCGCCGTATTGCTCGAGGTGATCGGCGACCGCCTGTGCGCGCGAGGACAGTGCTGGTGGGGCAGCGTCGGCGTGCGCGGCCAGCGTCTGCCAGGCCAGCGCGCGCGAACGCGCCAGCAGCACGAGCGGCGAAGCCCGCACCGGTGACGAATGCGTGCGTGAGGACGGCGAACGCAGTCGCATCCAGGTGATCCGGCCCGCACCGCACAGCGAATCCAGCCAGCCGCTGTCGTAGCCGGCCACGCGTGCGGAAAGGAGCTGGGGTTCCCACGCGCCCGCCGGCGCCTCGAAGCCTTCCAGTTGCGCCAGCGCCGCCGCCAGCCCGTCGGGACCGCGAAGACGGGCGTCGGGCGAGGCATGCTGCCAGTCGATGAGGAAACGCATGAAATCGCGTGGCGCCACCGGTTCGATTTCACGCCGCAGTCGCTTCAACGTGCGGCGGTGGATGCGCGCAAGCAAGCCACGCTCGCACCACTCCTCCTCGCGCGCGTCCGGCGTGAACCGCCCGCGCATCGCGCAACCTTCGCGTTCCAGCGTGGCCAGCGCGATGGTGATGTCGTTCGCACCGACGCCGAAGACATCGGCCAGTTCACCGGCACGGACCGGTCCCGTGCAACCCAGTCGCGCACGCAGGATTTCGACCAGTGCATGCTCGCGGATCCAGCGTTTCGCCGCGAATTCCGGCGGCGCATGGATGGGCGGTTGCAGCGAACGCTCCGGGTGAATTGCGTGCCACATCGGCAACGTTTCGGCCGCGACCCACAAAGCCCTCTCCCCCGGGCCCGCCTGGGGGAGAGGGTTGGGTGAGGAGGGTGAAGCTCCGGTGCGTGGCGAGGGCATATCGTCAGCGTGGGCATCGCCCCCCTCACCCCGGCCCTCTCCCCCAAACGAAGAAGCTGTCTGGGGGAGAGGGAGCTTGTATTGCAGGCGCGTCGCGCGGCGTACCTCCGCCAGTGCACGCAGCCACTCGCGCCACGCCGTGCTGCGCGCGATGTCCGCATCGTTGACCGCGCCCAACGCCAGCAGGGCTTCGTGCATTTCGTCGGCATCGCGCGGCGTCGGCCAGGCTTCCTCGCGCACCGCGGCGATCGCATCCGGATCGAGCCTGCCGAGGTCCCCGGCACTGTCCGCATCGGTGAAGCCGCGCGGGCTGACCGCCTGCGTGCGACGGTTCTGCACCTCGCCTTCGTCGTCGAGGAAGGCGTAGGGCCGCGCGCCCAGGACTTCGGCAGCGAGCTGCGAGGGCGCGGTCAGATCGCGCGCAACGATTTTCACTTCGCCGTTCTCCAGCCGCTTCAGCAACGCGGTGAGTCCTTCGAGGTCCATCGCGTCACGAAGACAGTCGCGAAGGGTCTGCGCAACCAGCGGGTGATCGGGAATCTCGCGGTCGCCGGTGATGTTCTCGAGGCACGCCGCCTGGTCCGGAAACACCGTCGCCAGCAGGTCATCGGACTTCATCCGCTGGATTTGCGGCGGCACCTTCGAGCCGCCGGCGAAGCGCGGCAGCGCCAGCGAGCAGGCGGCATTCCAGCGAAAACGCAGCGCGAACATCGGCGCATCCAGCAGTGCCTGGGTCAGCACGTCGGCGACCGTGTTCGAATGCAGGTAGCGCGCGACATCGGCCAGCGGAAAACTGTGGCTGGTCGAAAGCGACAGCACGATCGCGTCCTCGGTTGCCGCCGCCTGCAACTCGAAATTGAAGCTGCGGCAAAAGCGCTTGCGCAAGCTGAGCCCCCAGGCGCGGTTCAGCCGACTGCCAAACGGCGAGTGGATCACCAGCTGCATGCCGCCGGCTTCGTCGAAGAAGCGCTCCATCGCCAGCGTCGATTGCGTCGGCAACAGCCCGAGTTCCGTGTGTGCGAATGCGAGGTAATCGACCAGTTGGCGCGCGGCGTTGTCGTCGAGGCCGACTTCGTCCATGAGCCACGACAGCGCGGTTGCTGCTCCCTCTCCCCCAACATCGTTGGGGGAGAGGGCCGGGGTGAGGGGGGCAGTCGTTTCGTCGGGCTGGAAATTGTCGCGGGCATGCGGCGTCTTCCCCCTCACCCAACCCTCTCCCCCGAGCGGAGAAGCTGGTCGGGGGAGAGGGCTTGAATCGAGGCGCCTGGCGATTTCCTCGCGCAGGCGTGCGACGGAGACGGACAGTTCATCGCTGCGGCCCGGCGCTTCGCCCAGCCAGAACGGAATCGAGGGCGGCGCACCTTGGGCATCTTCCACCCGCACGCGTCCGCGTTCCACCTTCAGGATTCGGTAGGACTGGTTGCCGAGCTGGAAGATGTCGCCGGCCAGTGATTCGACCGCGAAGTCCTCGTTGACGCTGCCCACGCGCAGGTCCTGTGGCTCCAGCACCACGTCGTAGTCGGCGGTGTCGGGGATCGCACCGCCCGAAGTCAGCGCGGTGAGGCGCGCTCCGCGCCGTGCGCGCAGCCTGCGGTTCACCGCGTCGCGATGCAGGTACGCCGCGCGGGTTCCGCGCCGGGTGCTGTAGCCTTCGGCCAGCATGCGCACCACGTCCGTGAACGTTCCGCGCGACAGTTCACGATAGGGATGCGCGCCGCGAAACATGTCGAACAGTTCATCTTCGCCGCGCTCGCCGCAGGCCACTTCCGCGACGATCTGCTGCGCCAGCACGTCCAGCGGTGCGATCGGCATGCGCAGGGTGTCGAGCTCGCCACGGCGCACGGCGTCCAGCAGCGCCGCGCATTCGACCAGGTCGTCGCGCGAGGTCGGGAACAGCCGTGCCCTGGAAACGCCGTCGACCGCGTGGCCGGCGCGCCCGGCACGTTGCAGGAAGGCGGCGATCGAGCGTGGCGAGGAAAGCTGGCAGACCAGGTCCACTTCGCCGATGTCGATGCCGAGTTCCAGCGAGGCGGTCGCGACCAGCGCACGCAACTGTCCGGACTTCAGGCGCTGCTCGGCATCAAGGCGCTTCTCCTTCGACAGGCTGCCGTGATGCGCGCCCACCGCTTTCTTGCCCAGCCGCTCGGCGAGGTGGCGCGTGGCGCGCTCGACGCCGCGGCGGGTGTTGCTGAAGACAAGCGTGGTGCGGTGCTGCCGGATCAGTTCGGCGAGGCGGTCGTACACCAGGCCCCAGGCATCGTTGCTCATCACCGGTTGCAGCGGCACGGCCGTCAGCTCGATCGCCAGGTCGCGCGCGCGCTGGTGGCCGGCGTCGATGACGACACACTCCCTCTTCCCCGACGGATTTGTCGTCGGGGGAGAGGGTTGGGGTGAGGGGGAAGCGGCTTCATCGATGTACGAACTGTTCGGTGAACATCCGCCCCGCCCCCTCACCCGACCCTCTCCCCCAAACGATGCAGCCGTTTGGAGGAGAGGGCTTGAAGCGACGCGATCCTGGCAACCCGGGTTGCCGGTGCAACCGGCGGTTCCCGAACCCTCATCCGCCTCGCAGCTTGCGTCCACAAGCTGCGAGCCACCTTCCCCCGGCGGGGGAAGGGAACAATGTGCGCCGACCAGAAAGTCGGCGACCTTTTCGATGGGCTTCTGCGTCGCCGACAATCCGATCCGCGTGCAGCGTCGCCCGCACAGTGCGTCCAGTCGCTCCAGCGTCAGCGCGAGGTGGCTGCCGCGCTTGCTCTGCACCAGCGCGTGGATTTCATCCACGATCACCGTGCGCGTGGTTTGCAGCATCCGTCGGCCCGATTCAGAACCAAGCAGGATGTACAGCGATTCGGGCGTCGTCACCATGATGTGCGGCGGGCACTTGCGCATCGCGCGGCGCTCGGCCTCTGGCGTGTCGCCGGTGCGCACCGCGGTGCGGATGTCGACCTCGGGCAGGTCGCGCCTGGCGAGCTCCGCGCGGATGCCCTCCAGCGGCACCTCGAGGTTGATGCGCACGTCGTTCGACAACGCCTTCAGCGGCGACACGTACACCACGTGGGTGGTGTCGTCGAGCTGGCCGTCCAGCCCCGCGCGCACCAGTTCGTCGATCGCGGCGAGGAACGCCGCCAGCGTCTTGCCCGAGCCGGTCGGCGCCGCGATCAGGACGTGCTCGCCGCGCTGGATCGCGGGCCACGCCTCGCGCTGGGCCGGCGTGGGCTGCGCGAAGGCCGACTGGAACCAGGCGGCGACGGCGGGGTGGAAGATGGGCGTCATGGGTCGGGGATCGTATTAAAGTTAGCTCGTCATTCCGGACGCGGCGAAGCCGCGATCCGGAATCCATGTTGATGTTCGCCCGGACTGCGAGATCAAGATGGATTCCGGGTTCCGCCTGTGGCGGCCCCGGAATGACAACAAAAACATCAGGTGGGGGCCGGTAAAGAATCCGGTACGGCGCGCGCCGCCTCGCGCAGGCGGTCGGCGAGGCCGCCCATGCGCAGGGTGCGGCGGGCGATGCCGGCACGCAGGGTGTCGGCGCTGGAATGGATCACGATACCCGAACGCGCCCGCGTTACCCCCGTGTAGAGGAGCTCGCGCGTCAGCACCGCCGAGTCCGGTCCGGTCACCAGCGCCACGCGCTCGAATTCGGAGCCCTGCGCCTTGTGCACGGTCAGCGCGAACGCGCCCTCGTGCGGCGGCAGCGCGGCGGGCGCGAACGCGCGCGGACCGTCGGCGCCTTCGAACCAGACTTTCGGCGTGCCGTCGGCGTCGGGCCAGGTAACGCCGGTGTCGCCGTTGAACAGCCTCAGTTCCGGCCGGTTGGCGGTGACCATCACCAGCCGGCCGCGCCACCAGCGCTCGTCGGCGCGCACGCCGGCGCGACGCTGCAGGCGCCGGACGATCGCGCGATCCAGCGCGATGCAGCCCGCCGGGCCGTGGCGCAGGGCGGTGAGCACGCGGAAGATGCGCGAGGCATTCAGCGCGCTGGCGGGATCGGTGGCATCGAGTACCGCCGTGTACGCGTCGGCCGCCGCGTCGAACAGTGCGTCCGAAGGCGTGTTCGTCTCGATCTCTGCCAGGGCCCGTGCGGTTTCGGCATCGCCGGCGGTGATCGCGCCGGCCAGTTCCGCGAGCCGCGAACCGCTGCCGAAGCGATGGCTGGCGGTGAGCGCCACGTGGCAGTCCGCGAGCGGCGCCGCCTGCGCCGCCTCGACCAGCGCGCCGAGCACGTTGCCGGCCTCGATGGCGGCGAGTTGCGCAGGATCGCCCAGCAGCACCAGCCGCGCGTCCGGCGCGACCGCGTCCACCAGCTTCGCCATCAGCGGCAGGTCCATCATCGAGATCTCGTCGACCACCACCACGTCGTGCGGCAGCGGCGTCGAATGGTCGTGACGCGGCGTCGCCGACCACGGGGACAGTCCGATCAGGCGGTGCACGGTGTGTGCGTCCGACGGAATCAGCGCGGCGATTTCTGTCGGTAGCGCCATGGCCGCACTGCCCGCTTGCACCGCTTCCTTGAGCCGCGCCGCGGCCTTGCCGGTGGGCGCAGCCAGGGCGATACGCAGGTCTTCGCCGCGCGCGTGTGCCTGGCGGGCCAGCGCAGCGAGGATGTGCACGGCGACATGAGTCTTGCCAGTGCCCGGGCCGCCGGTGACCAGGGTGAAGCGACGCCCCAGCGCGGTGTCGATGGCGCGTTGCTGTTCGGGATCAACCGAAGCCCGGGACCGGGGACCGGGGGCCGGGGGCCGGGTTCCGGAAGCGACCGCGCGCTGGATCAGCGCCTGCGCGAGGGTGTGCTCATATTCGAAGTAGCGACGCAGGTAGATGCGGCCTTGCACATCCAGCACCAGCGGGCGCGGTTCGTCGCTGCGCGCGTCTACACACACCGCCGGTGATTGCCGCAAGGCCGTGCTCCACGCTTTGGGCTCCGGCAACGCGGGCGCGCCGCCGTTGCCGTCCAGCGATTCCAGCCACGCTTGCGCGCGGGTGAGTTCCAGCGCGCTGTGGCCGTCGGCGATGGCGCGTGCGGTGAGCGCGGCCGCCAACGGAACGTCGCCGGCCTCCTCGGCGTACGTGCGTGCCAGCCATTCGCCCAGCGCGACGTCGACGCGGCGGAGGTGGCCCGTCTTCCTCAGCCCGGAAAGCGTGGCGCTCATGCCGCCACCTCCACCGGCGCGGCGAACAGCGCATCCATTGCCTCGATCAGTTCGCGTGGCGGCCGATCGGCATGCACGCCCTTGCTCTCGGCCATGCCGCGCACGAACAGGTAGTACACCTCGCCGACGTGGCGGTCGTAGTCGTAGTCCGGCAGCCGTTGCCCGAGCCAGCGGTGCAGCGCCAGCGTGTAGATCAGCCACTGCAGGTCGTAGTCGTGCGCAGCGATTTCCGCGCGCATCGCATCCGCGTCGTAGGGCGCGCAGCGGTTGGTCTTCCAGTCAATGATGTGGAAGCGGCCCGCGTGCCGGAAGGTGAGGTCGATCTTGCCGGTCAGGAGACCATGCAGGGTTTCCGCGCTGACGCCGCTGCGCTGGCGCTGGTAACCGTGGCGGTGCAGCAGCGCGAACAGCGCGGCGCTGCGCGCCGGCGCCAGCGTCAGGTGGAATTCGATCTCGGCCCGGCATTCGGCATCGGCGACGTCGCACAGTCGCACTCCGCAGGGCAGGGTGGCATTCAAGGTGGCGCGCACGAAACCGCCCACCACCGCCACCGCGCACCTGCTTGCCGCATCGCCCTGCGCGAGGCCCTGCTGGCGGAGCGCGGATGCGATCAAGGCCTGTTCGCTCGCCGGCGTTTCCGCGGCATCGCGCCACGCGTCGAATGAGGTCTGCTCGAAGACCGCGTGCACGGCGGTACCGAAGCGCGCGCCGCCGAGTCCGGTGTCGTTCGCCGCGTCTTCAACGTGCGGCTCCGCCGCTTCGGCATCGCCGGCGCCCGGCAGCGGATCGGCCACGGCGGCGTTGGTACTGCCGCGCACCAGCCGCGAGAAGGACCAGGTCTGCCAGTCCCGCTCGAGGCCGCTGCGCGTGAACGTGCGCGCGTGCAGCATCTGCGGCTTGTCCCTTGCGGTCGTGCGCAACGCACCGACTGCTGTCAGTGGCAGATCGACCCGCGCCACCGCACCACCGGCGCGTTCGCACAGTTGCCGCACAGCGGTTTCGCAACCGGCGAGGCCCTCGTCCAGCCAATCCACCGCTTCGCGCCCGGCCACGTGCAGCAGATGGAACGGCGCGCTGTGGCAGGTCGCGCTGGTCGGGCCGTAGGGCAGCACGCACAGGGCGGCGGCGCGGGTGATCGCCACGTAGAACTTGCGCACGTCCTCGGCGCGGATCTCGTCGAGGGCGCGCCGGGCGATGGCTTCGTCGGCGCAGGGTCCGATGGCGACATGCGCCCGGTGGTCGGCGTGGTGGTACCAGTGCAGCCGCGGCCGCCTGTCGCGATTGTTGGGGCCGGGATCGTGGCCGAGCACCGCATAGGGAACCAGCACCACCGGCCACTCGAGGCCCTTGGCTGCGTGCACGGTCGCGATGGTGACCGCATCGGCATCGTTGTCGAGACGCAGACGCGCGGCGTCGGCATCGTCGTGCGCCTCGACCCGTGCGCGGCCGAAACGCGTGGCAAGATCGTCCAGCCCGAAGCTGCGGGCGTGCAGGTCCTGCAGCAGTTCGGCGAGCTGCAGGTAATTGGCGACCCGGCGCTCACCGTCGGGCAGTGCCAGCAGGCGCGGTGTCGCCGTCTGCAGCAACCCGTGCAGCCATGCGAGTGGTCCGTGGCGTGACGCGGCCGCTGCCCAGCCGGACACGGTTTCCAGTAGCCGTGCGCCCTGCGCATCTTCTTCGCGCGAGCCGGCGAGCGTGGCGGCATCGCTGCCGACCAGCAGGCTGGCGTGCGCGGCGCGCGCGCGGCGCAGGTCGTCGGGGTTCGCCAGGGCTTCGAGCACCAGCGAGAGATCCGCGGCCTCGGCGCTGGCGTACACGCTGGCACGCAGGTTGCTGGCGGCGGCCACCCCGGCGCGGCCGAGCGCCGCCTGCATCGCGGCAGCCTGCGCATTGCTGTCCACCAGCACGGCGATATGTTTCGCCCGCAGCGCCTCGAGCCTGCCTTGCGCATCGCGCAGCTGCGAACGGCCGTCGAGCATGTCGCGGATCCAGTTGACACAGGCGCGCTGGATGGCAGGCTCCGCGTACGCTTTCGATGGGATTTCCTTGTTGGCCGCGTGGCCAACCTGGTCGGGATCCAGCCACCACACCTGCAGCGCCTCCAAGGGCTTGCCGTCGCGCAGCAATGCGCGCTGCGGTTGCGCCGCGCGGATGTCGGGATGGGCGATGCCGGCCTCGATGAAGGCATCCCCGCGCGAGAACAGCGCGTTGATGGCACCACACAGACCTTCGCCGGCGCGCCAGCTGTCGCGCAGTTCCAGCGGCTCACCCTGTGCGTGGCCGCGCGCCTCCAGCCACGCGAACACGTCGCCACCGCGGAAGCCGTAGATGGCCTGCTTCGGATCCCCCACCAGCACCAGCGCGGACTTGCCGAACAGCGTGCGCACAACCTGCCACTGGCGGGCATCGGTGTCCTGGAACTCGTCGATCAGCGCGGCCTTGAACCGCGCGCGGATACGTTGTGTCGCCTCCATGCCGCGCACCGGGTCGGCCAGCGCGCCGGCGAGGCGGTCCACGGCTTCGTCATGACCCATCAGGTTGCGCTCGGCGAGCCGGCGTGGGCGTTCGGCTTCAAGGTATTTGCGTGCATGGTGCAGCAGATGCGCAGCGGGTAGCGCCGCCTCGGCCTCGCGCGCGCGCCGCATCGCATCCAGCGTCGCATGGAGCTCCCGCACCGTCGCAAAGAGTTCGCCGTCGGGATGCCGTATGAAGGAAGCCGGCTTCATGCAGGCCTCCGGCTCGAAGCGTGCCGCCGCGCCGAGCGCGACCGCGTCGGATTCCGCATCGCGTTCGCGGGCGGCCCAGGTGCGCAGCATGCGGAGTGCTTCGCAACGGGGGCGCCGTGCCCCATGGTGCGAGAAACACGCACCGAGTTCATCATCGGCTGCTGCGAGCGAGGCATCGGTCCACGCGGCGATGGTTTGCCGAACGCGCGCGAGATGTTCTTCCAGCCCGACCGGATCGATGCTCGGGACTTCAGCCTCGCGCCCTCGCCAGCGCGGATCGCACACCTGCGCGCCCAGCGCATCCGCGGTTTTCCAGGTGCCCGCGAGCAGGGCGGCGGTGGCGGGATCGGCGCTGCCGCGCCGCCAGAAGTCGCGCACGATCTCGGCTTCGAGCTCGCGGATGTCCTCGATCAGCTCGGGTGCGACGAGCGCCTGCCCGGTGTCGAAGCCGAACTCGGCCAGCACGCGATGGCAAAAGCCGTGCAGGGTGCCGATGAAGGCGGTGTCGATGGCAAGGCGCGCCTCGCGGGCGCGCTTGCGGAGAGTCACGAGATCGCTGTTCGCGAGCGCCGCACGGATGACCTTGCGTATTTCACTGTCGACGTCGTCATCGTCGTTCGTATCGGTGCGCGGGTCATCCCCGCCCAGCAATTCGTCGGCGCGCACCAGGCGCTCGCGCAGGCGACCGGCGAGTTCCGCGGCGGCCGCGCGGGTGAAGGTGGCCACCACGATTTCGTCGATGGCGAGCCCGCGCTCGAGGATCAGGCGCAGGTACAGGGTCGCGATGGTGAAGGTCTTGCCCGTACCCGCGCTGGCCTCGACCACGCGGACGCCCTCCAGCGGCAGGTCCATGGCGTCGGCGGGCGCGCTCATCACGGCTCCTTCGCGACCTGCGGCAGCAGGTCCTTCGCGGCCTCGAACATCCGCGCCTGGACCCCGGGATCGGCGAAGTCGGTGCCGCGCCAAGCCACGCCGACCGCGGCTTCGTCCAGTTCCTTGCGGCCCGCGTAACGCTCGTCGGTGTCCGCGGCCTTGGCGAGGTTTTCGCTGAATTCGGCGAGGTCCGCTTCGCCCTTCTTGCGCGTGCGCCGCAGGGCATCCCACGCGGCCTTGGGAAACAGCGGCGGCGGAGCGCGCAGTCCGTCCCGCAGCGCCGCGACATAGCCGGCGAGCAAGGCGCGGGCTTGTTCGGGCGCCTGCATTTCCAGGTCGCGCGGACAGACCTTCTTGTCGAACCAGAACAGCCGGCATGCAACCGGCGCATCGGCAAGCGCGGTCGCGAACAGCATGTCGAGCCAAGCTTCGAGCGCCCGCTTGCCGTTGAGCTTGCCGGCGCTGGCGCGCACCAGTCCGGACGCGTACACATCATCGACTTTGCCGGCGATGCGCGTGCCATCGCCCAGTTGCACTTCGCCTTCGATGGCCGCCGAAGGCGCAGCACCCTTGGTGAAGTCCGCGATCCTTTCCTGCAACAGGCCCGCGCGTTCGCGGGCGACGCTGAGCGCAGCCTCGCCCAGTTCACCCGGCGGCACCCGTCCCTGCGCGCGCATCCGCACCACGTCCGCTTCGGCTCCGTGCAGCAGCGCGGTGGTCAGTTGCCAGCGCAACAGACCGTCGTCGGGATCGAGCGGCTCGAGGTCGGCTTCAGCTTCCGCGTCGCGCGGCAGGCGCAGGTCGAGACCACGTTCCAGGAAGGCGCGCGCGGGGTTGCCGAGGAAGCGCTTGAGCTCATCGAGCGTGAGGTCGGTGCCCGCATCGACCGCCGGCAATGGCGTGCCGACGAACGGCGCGGGCCGCTCGACGCTGCGCGGCCGCGTGCGTGCACCGGGCAGCCATTCGTGGCGGTAGGAAATCGGCGAGGTGTCGTCTGCGCCGAACAGCGAGGTGGCGAACGCGTGCAGCGGCGCGACACGAGGCATCAGCGCGTCACGACGCTCGCGCGCGTCTTCATCGGTCGGCGCCAGCAGGTAACCGGACTTCACCGCATCCAGCAGTTCCGCGACCACCGTGGAGGGCGGCAGTGCTTCGTTGGTATGCGCATTGCGGCCGATCCAGCTGACGTAGAACACGTCGCGCGCGGCGGCCAGCAGTTGCAGGAACAGCAGGCGGTCGTCGGCGCGCAGGTCGCGATCGCCACGCAGCGCCTCGCCAGCGCGGCGGTCGGCCGCGAGCGGATCGAGCGCGCTGGATTCGCGCCGCGGGAACGCGGCTTCGTCCATGCCGAGCAGGCAGATCACGCGGAACGGCACCACCCGCAGCGGCACCATGCCGCAGAAGGTGATGCCGCCAGTGAAGAGATGTTGCTGTGGGTCGGGCTCGTCCAGCCGGGCGCGCAGAAACGCGCGCAATTCGGTCCATTCGAGTTCGAGGTCCGGATCGGCCAGCGCGCAGTCCTCGGCAAGCTGCGCCAGAACCGCGCGGATGCGTTCCAGCGCGCGGGCCTCGGCCAGATCGCGCGGATCCGGCTCGTACACGCTGTCGAGGATTTCGTTGAGCAGCGCCTGCCAATCCGCGGGGCGGTGCGGCTGGCGCGACAGCTCGCGCAGGCGCCGCCAAGTTTCGGTGATCGCGAGCACCGCATCCAGGTGTGCGAAGCCAGCGCCCTCGACGCCCGCGAGCGGCGCGGTATCGCCGACCAATGCATCTTCCACATCGCCGCAGGCGAAGCCCGCCACGATGCGATCGATTCCGAACGCCCAGCTGAATTCGCGGTAGTCGCCGCAATCCGCGCGTGCAGCCTTGTTCTCGCCCCAGCGCACGCCGGCCTCACGCACGCGCCGCGACAATTGTTCCAGCGCGTCGGCGTCGAGATCGAAGCGACGCATCACGCCGGGCGCGGCCAGCACGTCGAGCAGGGCGGTCGCTTCCCAGCGCGACGCCGGCGCGTCCATGAAGCCGAGGAACAACGTCACCACTGGATGCAGCAGGGAGGTGCCGCCGTCGCCGAGATTGAACGGCAACCGGCGGTCGTCGCCGCGCGGGATTGCACCGAACACAGCCTCGATCGCCGGGCGATACGCGGCGACGTCGGGCATCATCACCGCGACGTCGCGCGGTTGCAGGGGTGGATCGAAACGCGGGTCATCGAACAGCGCAAGCAGCGAATCGTGCAACGTCTGCACTTCACGCAAGGGCGTGTGGCCGGCGTGGAACTGCAGCGAATCGTCGAGCAGCGCCGTGCGGTCATCGGCGCGCGGCTCGACGTGGCCCAGAATGTCGTCGCGCACGCGGCCGAGCAAGGTGGTTCGGCTGATCTCGTTGTCGAACGCTTCGACCTCTTCGTCGGGCTGCACGTGCTCGTAGCCGTAAAGCAGTTCCACGAACTCCGCCGCCGCGCCACCGAGCGAGGTGATCAGCGGATTGCCGCCTTCCTTCTCGCGCAAGCGCTCGCGGATGGCCTTGCGCGAAGTCGGCGCGTCGCCGAGGTATTCCTTCGACGGGAGCGGCAGGTAGAAGTCGACCTCGCAATGCAGCCCCGCGACGGCCAGCATCCGCAGCACGTCCGGCGACACGTTGGCGCAGGCGAAGCAGGCGAAGCGTTTCGGCAGGCCGGGCGGCGCGGATTTGTCGGTATGTTCCCCGGGCGGGAATTCGGGGTCATGCGCGGCGAGCCAGGCCTCCACCCGCGCAGCACGCGATACGCCGCCGGTGCGCGCGAGCAGTCGCCGCCACAGCTCGGCTTGCCAGTCGCCCTCGCCCGCGCCGTGTTCCCACGCCAGCAGCTTCCTGCGCCGATAGCCCTGCATGCGTTCGAACGCCCGCGCCAGTTCGAAGGCCAGTGCGTAACGGCGCAGGGGATCGCCTTCGGCGGCGAGGTACTCGCGCAGCGGCGCCAGTGCCGCGCCGTCCAGCGCGCTGCCGAGCAGGGCGTACAGGTGCCAGCGCAGCACGTCCACGTCGAACGGAGATTTCCCGGGCAGGTCGGGCTGCGCCGCGCGCAGCAGTTCCCACGCGAACTGCGCGGGCGGCGTGAACTCGACGTTGGCGATCACGCCGAGCTGTTCTGCCAGGTGCACCTGCAGCCAGCGCTTCAGGCCCGTCTGCGGCACCAGTACGCGCGCCGGTTCCAGCGGGTTGCCGGTGGGCGTGCGCAGGCGCTCGCCCAGGGCGTCGGCGAGCCTGGCGGCATCGTTGGAGGTGTGCAGGCGGAACATGAAATGTAAACCCCGTTGGATTTTCAAGTATGCACGCAACGCGTCTCATCGATTGCGATGCTGAATGTGGGGGCGGCCAGTGCCAGATCATGCACCGCGCCATCGGATACGCTGGGAGCGGGTCGCAACGCTGGATAGACTCGCGCCATCCATGGCGCTCGCCCTGCGGGCCGCCTCAGGCGTTCGCGTTTGCAATCCTGCAAACGCAGTCGGGTTCCACCGCCGATAAAACCAGCGGTGGCCCCGGAATGACAATTGGAGAGTGAGACCATCCAACGGGAAGTATGCACGGCGCCGGTCTCACCGGATGCGACGATTACAATGGCGCGATGCGCGTGCCGCCAAGCCAGACCACGGATGCCGATTCAGGGGTGGCCGCGATCGCCGCGGCGGGCTTGGTCGCGCTGGCCGTGGCCATGGGCATCGGCCGCTTCGCCTTCACGCCGATCATGCCGATGATGGAGGCCGACGCCGGCCTCACCCTGCGTGCGGCCAGCTGGCTCGCGGCCGCCAATTATCTCGGCTACCTGATCGGGGCGCTGTGGGCGGCGCGGCTGACGCTGACGCAGGCCGTGCGCGGCGGACTGTTGCTGATCGCGGCGGTGACCTTCGCGATGGGCCTGACCCACGGGCTGGCGCTGCAACTGGTGCTGCGGCTGGCGGCCGGCGTCGCCAGCGCCTGGGTGCTGGTGCACGTCTCGGCGTGGGCACTGGACCGGCTGCTGGCGCTGGGGCGCGCGGACGGGAACGGCATCGTTTATGCCGGTGTCGGCGTGGGCGTCGCGGTCGCGGGGCTGGTGGTGATGGCCACCATGCACATGCGCTGGGATTCGGATCGCACCTGGCAGGTGTTCGGGGTGTTGTCGCTGCTGGTCACGCTGGCGCTGTGGCGCAGCTTCCGGAATGGCGGCGCGCGGCTACGGGAAGCGACGGATGCGCCAAGGCCACGCATTTCCTGGACCCCCGACAAGCGGCGCCTGATGTGGTGCTACGGCGCGCTCGGCTTCGGTTACATCATCCCGGCGACCTACCTGCCGGACATGGCGCACCGCTACATCACCGATCCGCTGGTGTTCGGCCTCGCGTGGCCGGTGTTCGGTGCCGCCTCGGCGCTCTCCACCTGGATCGCGGCGCGCTGGCTGGCGCACGTGGACGACCGCAAGCTTTGGGCCGGCTGCTACGTGCTGATGGCGATCGGCGACGCGCTGCCGGTGGCGTGGCGTTCGCTGGATGCAATCCTGATCGCGGCGTTGCTGGTCGGCGGCACCTACATGGTGGTGACGATGCAAGGCCTGCGTGAGGCCCGCCGAGCGGCAGGCGTCGAGGCCACACCGTTCATCGCGGTGATGACCGCCGCGTTCGCGATCGGCCAGATCATCGGCCCGCTTCTGGTCAGCGCCGTCGCCCACCTGCGTGACGGCTTCGCCGACGCGTTGCTGGCCGCCGCGGCGCTGGTGCTTGCGGCCGCGGTATCGCTGTGGCGCTCGGCTGAGGCAGCGCATGCGTAGTGCGGACACCGTCCGCCGCTGCACGAAAACAAACGATGGCGCGCAGTGCGCGCCCTACGGATTCGCGGACTTGATGCGGGTCCCGGGCCCCTCGTCCCTCGCCCCGAATCCCGCGTCCCTCGCCCCTCGTCCCTCGTCCCTCACCCCGAATCCCGGTCCCCGGTCCCCGAGTCCCGAGTCCCGAGCCCCGAGCCCCGAGCCCCGAGTCCCGAGTCCCGAGCCCCGAGTCCCGAGTCCCGAGTCCCACTAAACAATCGCCACCTTGCGCAGATTGTTCTTCGGATTCAGCCAGAACGAATCGTTGACGTAGCGGTTGAACAGGTCCGGCGGCAGCACGGCTTCGCGCTTGGTCGCCGAAACCTTTGGCCGCACCGTGTGCAGGTCGCGCATGCCGAGGCGGGAATCGAATTCGCTGGCCTTGTATTCGATGTGTTCGAAATCGTGTTCGAACCACGGCTCACCCAGGAACCTGTACAACGCCTGCATGGCGCCCTTGGGGTCGCTGGTGAGGCTGTGGTAGGTCATCAGTATCAGCCGGCCGGGTGCGTGCTGGCAGTACCAGGCTTCCTTGGTGGCCTGGAACGCGTAGCCGACCATGCCGCCGGCGTTGGCCAGGCTTTCGGTGCGTGTATACACCGTGCCGCCCGGGTTGTAGTTGAACATCTTGCTGACGGTGAGCGGTTGCTTGCGCACCAGTCGCTCGACGCTGTCCAGCACCCAGGGAATCTCGCGCACGCAGGCGATCACCTTGGCGTTCGGAAACAGCGTGGCCAGCATCGGCATCTTGCTGCACCAGCCGCGGCTGGTGTCGAACACCACGTCGGTACCGTGGAAGCCGCCGTAGTAATTCTGGAACACCCCACGCAGCACGGCCTGGCGCTGGGCGTCGTCGATGACCACGGAAAAGTCGTTCTTGCCGCTCATCGCACCCACCAGCGCGCCGACCATGTCGCAAAGCGGCCCGGTCATGCCGGCGTGGAAGCGGGGGTTCTGCTTCAGGATCGCCGACAGCAGCGTGCTGCCCGAACGCGGCAGGCCGGAGATGAAGTGCAGCTTTTGCGGCGGCTTGCCTGCGTGCGCCGGGGGAGCTTCCTTTTTCGCGGTCGGCTTGGCGGCGGCTGACTTGGCAGGCATCGGGGATCCTCGTGGCGTCGATCCGGGCGAGTGTATCGAAACCGCCGGCGTCGTGTGGCGCCGCGGTGGTCAGCCGTCCTCGCTGCGCCGGCGCACGTCGGCGAAGTGCCAATCGCGCAGCAGCTTGCCGTTTTCCCACACGGTTTCCAGCGCGTCTTCCCAGCCCTCGCCGAGTGTTGCGGTGTCGCCTTCGATCGCGTCGCCCGGCAGCGCCGCCGTCTTGAAGGTGCCGTATCCGCGGTGTCGTGCAAGGGTGAGTCGGCCGCGCTTCGAAGCCTTGCCGTGGTCGGTCACCGGATCCTTGTACACGTCGATCCATTGGCCATCGACGCGTGCCGCGGAACACTTCAACGCAAACTTCTGCGTGTCGCGATCGAGCTTCTGCAGCAATGCGCCGCCCATTCCGAAGGCGAGGTTCTCGGCCGAATACTTCGCGTGCGTGATGCGCTCCAGGATCCGGCGGATGGATTCGGGATTCACGCCGTCGCCCTGGATCACGCGCACATGTTTGAGCACCCGGTAGCCCTTCGAATTCACGCTGCTGCCGAACGCCGCATTCAACATGCTCAGCGTGCGGTGCACCACGTCCGCCGGGTCGCCGGAATCGGGCCGCACCACCAGCGTCGCGCCGCTCTTGATCACTTCCTCGCGCAAGCTCCCGCCCCACATCGCCTCGATCGCGTGGAACAGGTCGTAGCTGTCGGACACGCAGGCGAGAACGGCGCCGGGTTTGGCGAACTGGCGCAGCATGTTGCGATAGGCGTCGAGCTCGCGATCCCTGCCCCACGCCGTGATGGTGCTGTGCTCGGAGGCCGGAATGGACGTTGCCGCCATCGCCTCGCCGTAGTATTCGCGCGCCGCCAGCACCCCCAGCACCGTGTCGGTGCCGTGGAAATTCACGATGTGCGCCATCCCGCCCAGCGCCGCCGATTCCGTGCTGGACACACCGCGCGACCCGAAATCGTGCAGCTTCAACGGCAGCTCCGTTGCAGCATTGTCGCTGGTCTTTTCCAGGTACTCGCGGATCGTCTGCTTCACGTGCCAGCTGATGGTCGCGACCGTGACCGGATACCACGCGCGCATCAGCAGCGTCTCGACGTAGGACGGCACCCAGAAGCAATCCGGGCAGGTGCTCTCGACCGTCATCAGCGCGTTGTGCGTCGGCACCACCGTGCCTTCCGCGACCGCACGGATCCTGAGCGGCAGTCGCCCGCCGTGCGCACCGATGATGTGCCGCCAGCCCGCCTCGTTGAACGGCTCGCCGTGCGCGGCGAAAAACGCCTTCGCCTCCTCGATCATCGGCGCCGTCACCGGCTTGGAGAGGTATTCCTTCAGGATCGACTGCAGCCCGAAGAACAGCGTGCGTTCGTACACCCCGCCGCGGCTTTCCAGGTAGAAAAACGTCGCGTCGATGCCCGGCGGATACTGCAGCCAGTGGCTGGCCTTGTAGCTGTCGGTGTTGAGGATGAGGTTGTCGAACGGGAGCATCGCCGGCGCCGCGTGGAAGGCGGAAACACGAACCGTACACTGGTCGCGCCCGGCTCGTGGATCGAAATTGTAATTGCCGCCGTCCACGGGTTTCTTTCGCGTCCGCGATCGCGGGCCCTGATCAGCTTCACGCATGACGGCTTGCCTCCCTCTCCCCCAAACGGTGAAGCCGTTTTGGGGGAGAGGGTGCAACGCCAAGGCGCGTCCCGTTTCCGACCCGGGCCGGGAAAAACCTACGCCGGAACGGGCGATTGCCCGACAGCTTTTTGGCGGTGCCTGTCCATAAAATGCCCACCTCCAGGCATTCGGGGGAAAGGCATGCAATACAAACGATGGATGATCGCGATCGCATGGGTGTGGCTGGCGTTGTTGCTTGCCACGGCACGCGCGGCCACTCCGCCGCCCGTGGAACTGGTCGACGTGTATCACGGCCACGTCGACCTGTCGAAATACTGGATCAGCGAAAAATTCGACGGCGTGCGCGGGTACTGGGACGGACACCGCTTGTGGACGCGCGGCGGGCAGGTCGTCCACGTGCCGGCATGGTTCACGCGCAACTGGCCGGACACGGCCATGGATGGCGAGCTGTGGGCGGGCTATGGCAAGTTTTCCCGCGCCTCGACCATCGTGCGCACGGCCGGCCCCGACGATCCGGCCTGGCACCAGATGACCTATCGGATTTTCGACCTGCCCACGCATGGCGGCGACTTCGATGCCCGCGTGCCCGCCATTCGCGAGACCGTCGCCCGGATCGGCGATCCATGGGTGGTCGCCATCTGCCAGTTCCACATCGCCAACAAACGCGAACTGCATGCCGCGCTCGAGCGCGTCCTCGCCAAACACGGCGAAGGCCTGGTCCTGCATCGCGGAGATGCCCCGTACGAAGCCGGCCGCGGCGTGGGCCTGTTCAAGCTCAAGCCCTATGAAGACGCCGAGGCGAGGGTGATCGCCATCCATCCCGGCCAGGGACGCCTCGAAGGCCGCATGGGTTCGATCGAGGTACGCACACCGGATGGCCGGGTGTTCGCGATTGGTTCGGGATTCAGCGATGCACAGCGCGCCAATCCGCCGCCGGTCGGATCCTGGATCACCTATCGATTCAACGGCCTCACCGCCACCGGACTGCCACGCTTCGCCCGCTTCCTGCACCTGCGGCCGGGCGGGCCGCCGCCCGGGTAGGCGTTTCCAGAAAGCTCGCCCAGTCCTCGATTCCACCGGGCGCTGATGCCTGGTTGCTCTCCAACGGGTGTGCAACATTGTGCACGTCTGCATCCGTTCCGAATACCAGAAAACGCGCATGCGTGGCGCGCGGTACGACGCTGCGCCGATCCAGCGCGATGTGCCCGCGATCGCGCGGCCTGCTCATCCGGCAAGTGCATCTTCCGCAGGTTCATGCACGAAGCACCGCCCGGCGTGCCCAAGGCCACGCGGTGGCGCCGGCGACCTGATCAAGACCCGATAAGCACCGTCAGCCAGCGGTTCTCCGAACGGTCGCGAAGTGCGACGGAGATTGATGCGTACGCCGACGCGCTGGCCGACGTGCTTTACGCACATGTCGACAGTCTGCGTGCCTTGCCGTGACGTTTCCGACACCCTCCGGCCAAAATCGGACGCAACAGGCGCGGTGGGGACCGCGACCTTGTCTTCGACAATCGCCGCGAGTCGGGCCTTCCGGCCCTCCTGCGGGTTGGTGCCCGGGTTGGGGGATGGTCCGCTTCAGGTCGGTTGCAGCCGTCATACGGGTCAATCCGCAAGTCCCATGACGAACGCCAGTGCTACGTTGAGGCGTGCAAGATCCCTGCGGTCGAGATGACCAATCACATCGCCAACGCGCTGGCGCCGAATCGTCACGGGCTTGTCGGCCATGACCTGTGATCGCGTCCGCAGTCCATTGGTATCCGTTGGCTCGATGGTCACACGAAAATCCTCGGCACTGCTGAGGTCTGACGTCATCTGGCAGACGATGACGGAAGCATGAGCATCGGGGAGCGCGTCGGTTTGCACGATCACGGCTGGCCGTGGTTTACCGTAGTCTCCAGCAGCGGCGACGGTGATGACATCACCACGCTTCATCTGGCGTCAAATTCCGAGACCACCTCGATCCACCGCATCGCATCCAGCTCGCGCGCGCGATCAAGGGCTGCGACCTGCTTTGCAATGCGTTGCCGCACTTGCCTTGAACGTGCGTCGGGCACGACCAGACGCAGTTCCCGCAAATTGCGCGCGCGACGCCGCCCGCGCATGGCCTTCATCCGTTCCGCTGTAGAAGCCATCAGATTTCCACCGCCGTTGCCTGCTTTCAGCGTAACGCGTTACGCACGCCCAAACAAGCCGGTGAACCGCCCCGACTGCCCCGGTGGCTCCAGCTTTTGAGAGGATTGGGGCATGAACACAGAGAAGCGGTACTCACCTGGGGTACGGGTGCGAGCGGTTCGGATGGTGCTGGAGCACCACGGCGAGCACGGTTCGGAATGGGCGGCGATCGGTTCGATCGCCAATAACCTCACGCCAGCATCCACTCCACGGCGGCCTGGCAATGCAGTTCGGTGGTGTCCACGCGCGGGATGTCCGGCGCGTCTTCGGCGCGAAGAAGCATGCCGAATTCGGTGCAGCCGAGGATGACGGCCTGCGTGCCGGCGGCGTGCATCCGGCGCATGATGGCGATGAACGTTTCCCGTGACCTTTGCTCCACGCGGCCCTTGACCAGTTCGTCGAAGATGATGTGGTGCAACGTGTCCTGTTCCTCGGGCGTCGGCACGCTGATTTCCAGGCCGTGGCCTTGCAGTCGCTCGCGGTAGAACGGCTGGGCCATGGTGAAGCGGGTGCCGAGCAGTGCGGCGCTTTGGTGGCCCGCGGCCAGCAAGGCGTTGGCGGTGATGTCGGCAAGGTGCAGCAGCGGAATGTCGACGGCCGCCTCGACCGCCGGCGCCACCCGGTGCATGGTGTTGGCGCAGATCAGCAGCGCTTCGGCGCCGGCCTGTTCCAGCCGATTTGCGGCATCGGCAAGGATGCGGCCGGCCGCGTCCCAGTCGTCGGCCTGCTGCAGGCGCGCGATCTCGGCGAATTCCGCGTTCCACAGCAACAGCCTGGCCGAGTGCAGCCCGCCCAGGCGTGCGGCGACGAGCTGGTTCAGGCGCTGGTAGTAGTGGGCGGTGGATTCCCAGCTCATGCCGCCGATCAGCCCGATGGTTTTCATGCTGCGCGATTACCTCGTCGATGGACGGGTGGATTTTCCCACCTCCGGCTGCGGGCCGGATTTGCTTCGTGACGATTGTCGATCAGGCCCAGGCGATGCAGGTCCCGGGCGGTCTTGTGCATCGCCTGGAGGGTGCGGCGTTTGCACCTGCCAGCCATGACGGGCCTCCCCGTGACGCGCTGGGCTCAAGCTTTCGCCGCCTCCGGCTGCAACGCCCGGATGCTGCGCATCTGCGGGCTGGCCAAGCAGCACAGCGCGATCACCGTGAGCGTGAAGCCGGCGGCGGCGAACAGCGTGGTCAGCGAGATCACCTTCAGCAGCGCGCCGGCGAGCGCCGCAGAGAGCGGCCCAAGTCCCATGAAGGAGAACATCAGGATGCTCATGGTGCGACCCATCCATTCCTGCGACACGCGCTGCTGGATCCAGGTCATGATGGCAATCATCACCACGCCGCCGAGCAGGCCGGTGACAAACAGCAGCGCGGCGCCGAAATACGTGGTGTGCACCAGTGTCAATGCAGCCAGCGTCAGGCCGACCACGCTGTCGAAACACAGCACCATCACGCCCAGGTGCCCGCGCATCAGGCGTTGGGCAAGACCGGACAGGAAGCTGCCGAAAAACATGCCAACGCCCTGCGCGGTCATGAGGATGCCGAGCGAAGCCGCGCCAAGATTCAGCCGCGTGTCGGCCAGCACCGGCAGGCCCACCTGGATCGGTCCGCCCACGAACACCGCCACGAAGCTCGCGTAGATCACGAATGCGCGCAGCGGCACGTCAGTCCACACATGGCGAACGCCCGCGGCGATGCTGGCGAACACGCCCTGGCTGTGTTGCGGCGAATGAAAATCGCCGCTTATGCGGACCAGCGCCAGCGACACCAGCGAAACCACGAAGCTGGCGGCGTCGACCGCGAAGGCCATGCCCAGTCCGCGCCCGTCCGGCAACGCCTGCGCAGACACTGCGTGGTGCGCGCCCAGCGCGATCACGAAACCGGCCAGCACCGGCCCGCCGATCATGCTGAGCTGGCGCGCGCCCATGAACATCGCGTTGGCCGGGCGCAACTGCTGCGGCGGCACCAGTTGCGGCAGGATCGCCGAGCCGGCGGGGTAGGCGAACGCCGTGGAAAGCCCGATGCCCAGCGCCAGCAGATAGATCATCCACATCCGGATGTCGCCGTCGAATACCAGCAGCGCCAGGACCACGATGCACGCCGCGTTGACCGCGCGCGCGCCCAGCAACACGCGCCGCGGCGACATCCGATCGACGATCGCGCCGCCCAGCAGCATGAACACCGCGCGCGGAAACGCCATCACCGCCAGCACGATGCCCAGCGCCGCGGGATTGCCGGTGAGCATCAGAACCAGCCACGGCAACGCCACCAGCGTGAACTGGTCGCCGAATGCCGAGATCGCGCCGCCGCCGAACAGCAGGCTGAAGTCGCGGTTCTTGAACAGTGAAGGCTGTGCGGCTGCAGAGCCCGCGGGCGAAGCGGTGTTCATGGGAAGGCTTCGGGATTCGGGGGGTGTGGGCCCGGCAGGATTCGAACCTGCGACCAGGAGATTATGAGTCTCTTGCACTAACCGCTGTGCTACAGGCCCGTAATGACGATTCTATTTGCGCATGAACCATCCATGGTGCCGGGCGCCTGCCGCGGCATCCCTGCCGCGGCGCTCACCGGCGCGAGATGCCACTGGCCTCGCGAAAGCCCCGGTTCGCCCCACCAGGACTCGAACCTGGAACCAAGGGATTATGAGTCCCCTGCTCTGACCAATTGAGCTATAGGCCCCATGCTCGGGGACATTCTCGCAGAAACTGTTCGCGGCGCCCGCCGCACGCTGTGCATTGCCCACGCCCGCCGTCCCGCAAGGCCACCGCGCATGCGATGGTCGGAGACCCGGATGATCCGTTCGGATGCCGTACGGGGCTTCCACCGCGGCCCGTCTATCGGGGCTCCCGAGCCGGCTGGTGGAACCCCGGAGCTTGTCGCGACAGTTCAAGCGCATTGCGGTGCGCTGCCGCGACGACCGCCCCGTGACCGGAAGCATTCAGTGGGGATTGGCGCGCGTGCCGATAGACTCCAAGGTGGTGCGTGTCGCCACGGGATACCATCCGGCGCGGGCGCCTGCACGGCTTTCCGCAACAGGGTTTGGATTTTCCACGGCCCGCCTCCACGCTCCCGCGGTGGCGGGGTGCGTGCTGTCCCGGACGTTTCGCATGCTGACCAACCTGCGCACCGCCGCTCCGCTGCTTTCGAGCACCGTATTCCTGCTGATGGGCGTGGGGCTGCTGCACACGCACATCGCACTGCAGGGCGAGGCGCTGGGTTTTTCGGTGGCGCTGATCGGGGTGCTGACCTCGGCGTACTACACCGGCTTCCTGATCGGTACCTACACGGTGCCAAAGCTGACACTGCGCTTCGGCCACATCCGCACCTTTGCGTTCTGCACGGCGCTGGTGGCGGCGGTGGTGCTGCTGCAGGCGCTCATTTCGAGCTACGTGGCATGGCTGGTGCTGCGCATCCTGCAGGGTCTCCTGCTCGTGGGCCTGTACGCGATCATCGAAAGCTGGTTGAACGCCTCGGCGGAGGCCGGACGGCGCAGTTCGGTGTTCGCGATCTACATGATGCTCAATCTCGGCGCCGGCGCGGTGGCGCAGCAGTTCCTGCACCTGGGTGGTGAGGGCTTCGTGTTGTTCTGCGTGGTGGCGATCCTGTTCTGCTTCGCCAGTGTGCCGGTGGTCGCGACGCCGCAGCCGCAGCCGCGCATCCAGGCAGTGCCGCGGGTGCAGGTCGTGCGCATGTTCCGCCTGGTGCCGACCGCGCTGGTCAGCGCGCTGGTGTCGGGACTGGTACTGGGGGCGCTGTGGGGTTTGTTGCCCCTGTATGCGGCGACCCGCGGGATGCCGACGGCCGAGGTCGGCACCTACATGAGCGTGACGATCGCCGGCGGCATGGCGTTGCAGTGGCCGCTGGGCCGGCTGTCCGACCGCATCGACCGGCGCCTCGCGCTGGCGCTGATCAGCGGCATCGCCGCGCTGGCGGCGCTGGTCAACGTGGCGCTGCCGGGAGCGGGCCAACTCGCGGCGATGCTGCTGGCGTTCGCCTTCGGCGGCATGAGCTTCGCGCTGTATCCGATCGCGGTGGCGCACCTGGTGGACTACCTGGAACGCGACGAGCTGCTGTCGGCGTCGAGCACGGTGTTGCTGGTGAACGGCATCGGTGCGGCGATCGGCCCCCTGCTGGCCGGTGCGCTGATGGGCGCGCGCCCGCAACTCCTGTTCGGCTGGTTCGCGATCCTGAACGGATTGCTGGCCGGCTACGCCTTGTATCGCTTCTCCCGCCGCAAGCGCGAGGTCACTGCCGACGACCACTTCGTGCCGCTGGTGCACACCACCGCCAGCGCGCTGGAGCTGCACCCCGACACGCCCGACGACCACGAGCGGCCCGCCTGAATCGCCGGCGGTCGCGAGCGCCGATGCCGCGGTCCTGCATCGGGTCAGTCGGCGGTGGCGTCCGCCACCGCGGACCGCAAGGCGCCGCGCAGGGTGCGCTTTTCGGTTTCCTCGAGCTTGCGGCCCAGCAGTTCGCTGGCGCGCAGCAGCAGTTCGCGGTCGAGCTCGTGCGGCAGCGGGGTGCGTTCGGGCAGGGCCAGGATCAGTTCGCGCTGGGTGGCATCGAGCGTGGCCGCGAAGTCGCCGGCCAGTTCCTGCATGCGGGCGAGGTTGTGGGCGGTGTCTTCGTCAGGGGGTTCGGCATTGTCGCTGGAGACCGCGTTCGACGCGGAGGCAAATTCGCGCCGGAACAGGAACTGCTTGAGCGTTTCGGCGTCGAGCTGGCGGCGGGTGTCGGCTTCGCGCTGCAGCGCGGCCGACTGGTTGCCCGATGCGTCGTTGGACTCGATGCCCAGAAGGTGCACGCGGATGCCGTGCTCCTGGGCCTGCTGCACGGCCACGCGCAGGTCCTCGTCGCCGGCGACCAGCAGCGCATCCGAGATCGCGTGGTTGCGGGCGAGGTTGGTGAGGTCGGAAAAGATCAGCCCGTCCACACCCTTCTGCTCGCCGGACTGGTTGACGAAGCCCAGCCGCAGCTTGACGTTGTCCAGGTAGGCCATCGCCAGGTGCGCGGGCGTGGGGCCGGAGTTGGTGCCGTCGTACCAGTAGATGCGCAGCAGCGGACAGCCGCCGATGGTTTCGGCGCAGTGCGCGAGGTACTGGGTGAATTCGGCATTGGCCAGGCGCATCTCGCCACGCCGCAGGGGGGTGCCGAACAGCAGTTCGCTGGCCGAGGCGTAGAAGTAACCGGCGTCAACGAAAACGGCAATGCGGTTCATGGGTTTTCCAGATCATGCAAAGCTCAGGAAAGGCCTGATCAAACCTTGCCATCGTCATTTCCGCGAAAGCGGGACTGCGGAGGCAGAGCCTGTCCCGGACTCGATCCGGGAATGCCGTAGCGAACGTCGGCAAAGCCGACGGCCCGAAGGGTGAGCTGCGGGACGCAGCGAATAATCCAGTGTCTACTCCGCAACGTGTTGCAATACAAAGGCACTGGATCCCGGATATCGCTCCGCGACTGCGTTTGCAGAGCCTGCCCCGGACTCGATCCGGGGACTGCAAACGCGAACGCCGAAGGCGGCGCGCAGCGCGAGCGCCATGGATGGCGCGGGTATTCCGGGTTGACGGGCAAAATCAGAGTTTTCCTAACGAATGGAGAATAATCGAGCGGCATGGATGCTGCGTCGTCATTCCGGACGTCGCGTGGTGGCGATCCGGCGTCTGTCTTGCAGATGTCATGCGCGGGACGGGAAGCAGATCCCGGGTTTCGCGCTGTGCGCGGCCCCGGGATGACGATGCCGTTGTTGCGCGTTTCCCGGGTCCCGAGCCTGAACCCGGCCCTTATTCGAAATCCAGGAACGACCGCAGCTGCTCGCTGCGGGTCGGGTGCCGCAGCTTGCGCAGCGCCTTGGCCTCTATCTGGCGGATGCGCTCGCGGGTGACGTCGAACTGCTTGCCGACCTCTTCGAGGGTGTGGTCGGTATTCATGTCGATGCCGAAGCGCATGCGCAACACCTTGGCTTCGCGCGGGGTGAGGCCGGCCAGCACGTCGCGCACGGTTTCGGTGAGGCCGGTGTCGGTGGCCGATTCGACCGGCGAGCCCGCGTTCTGGTCCTCGATGAAATCGCCGAGGTGGGAATCCTCGTCGTCGCCGATCGGGGTTTCCATGGAGATCGGTTCCTTGGCGATCTTCATCACCTTGCGCACCTTGTCCTCGGGCATTTCCATGGCCTTGGCCAGCTCTTCCGGGGTCGCCTCGCGGCCGTACTGCTGCAGCATGTGGCGGCTGATGCGGTTGAGCTTGTTGATGGTCTCGATCATGTGCACCGGGATGCGGATGGTGCGCGCCTGGTCGGCGATCGAGCGGGTGATGGCCTGGCGGATCCACCACGTCGCATAGGTGCTGAACTTGTAGCCGCGGCGGTATTCGAACTTGTCGACCGCCTTCATCAGGCCGATGTTGCCTTCCTGGATCAGGTCCAGGAACTGCAGGCCGCGGTTGGTGTACTTCTTGGCGATGGAGATGACCAGGCGCAGGTTGGCCTCGACCATCTCCTTCTTGGCGCGGCGGGCCTTGGCCTCGCCGATCGACATCGCGCGGTTGATTTCCTTTATGTCGGTGAGCGGCAGGTACAGCGCACGCTCGATCTCGGTCAGCCGCTGCTGTTCGAGCAGGATGTCGTCGCGGTGCTGCTTGAGGGCCGGAACCCACTTCTGGCGCTTGCGCGAAAGCTCGGCCGTCCACTCGAGGTTGGTCTCGTTGGACGGGAACATCTCGATGAAGTCCCGGCGCGGCATGCGGCACTGGCGCACGCAGATGTCCATCACCACGTGCTCGTGGCGACGGATCGCGGCCACCACCTCGCGCAGGCGGCGCACGAAGCTGTCGATCAGCGCGCTCGGCAGCTTGAGCTTCAGGAATTCATCGCCCATCTTCTCGCGCAGCTTCTGGGACTTCTTGTCGGCCACGCCGTACTTTTCGGCGGTGCGCTGGAACTTGCCGTACAGCTCGCGCAGGATGTCCATGCGGCGCGCGACTTCCACCGGGTCCGGGCCGCTGGCAGCGGCAGTATCCTTGCTGTCCTTCTTCTTGCTGGAATCGTCCTCGTCGTCGTCGCTGTCGTCGTCGCCGTCGGACTCGTCCTGGTCGTCGCTGTCCTCGTCGGCGTCGCTTTCATCATCGCTGGACGAGGTGGCACCGGTGCCGAACTGTTCGGCGGGAATCTCGAGATCCGCGAAGCCGGCCAGGATTTCGCTCATGCGGCGCTTGCCGTCAAGGTGCAGGTCGTATTCTTCCAGCAGCAGGCCGATCGCCCACGGGAAGCTGGCCAGCGCGGTCTGGACCTGGATCAGGCCTTCCTCGATGCGCTTGGCGATGGCGATCTCGCCCTCGCGGGTCAACAGTTCCACCGTACCCATCTCGCGCATGTACATGCGCACTGGATCGGTGGTGCGGCCCACTTCGGCGTCCACCGCCGAAAGCAGCGCGACCGCTTCCTCGGTGGCGGTGTCGTCGTCGTCGCCGCTGACCGGACCCTCGGCACTGATGGTGTCGGTATCGGGCGCGACTTCGTGCACCTCGATACCCATGCCGTTGATCATGCCGATGATGTCTTCGATCTGCTCCGGATCGACGATATCGTCAGGCAAGTGATCATTCACCTCGGCGTAAGTCAGGTAACCCTGCTCACGGCCCTTGGTGATCAACTGCTTGATTTCAGACTGCTGCGAAGGAAGGTTTTCCATAGGAGTATCAGGCGCGACAAGACCGTTCAGTATAACAAAATGGAGGCCCCCGGACCACGGATCAAGGCCGGAAATGCCCGCCGGGACAGGCTTCCGGGGCGCGATTCCCATGCAAGAATCGGCCCAAGTGGTATCCGGCTTGGCTTTCGCCTTTCACGGATCGCCAGATCCATCGAATGCATCTCCCCCTTCGCATGCAAAGGGGGCATGAGGTGGATGGTTTTTCGCTTCGTCCGGCATCCCCCGGCGCTGCGCGCCGTTGCCAGGCTCGCGCATCCAGCGCCCGCCAGGCAACCCGGCCCTCGGCGTCCTGCCTCGGGCGTTCGCAAGCGCCAGTTCTCACCCCTTCGTTCCGAAGGGGTGCCTTGCCTCCCCCTTCGCTTGTGAAGGGGGAATGAGGGGGATGGCTTTTCGTCTCCGGCGCATCCCGACGCTGGCGCTTCGGCCGCCTTCCCCCGGAAAGAGGCGGATCAGTGGCAACGAAGCAGGAAGGTGGTAGGTCCGTCATTGACCAGTTGCACCTGCATATGGGCCCCGAAGCGGCCGGTTGCAACCCCCGGATGCGCGGCGCGCGCCAATTCCACCAGGCGGTCGAACCAGCGCCGGCCTTCCTCCGGGCCCGCCGCGGTGCTGAAGCCCGGCCGCATGCCCTTGCGGGTGTCGGCCGCCAGGGTGAACTGCGGCACCAGCAGCAACCCGCCACCGGTGTCGGCCAGCGAGCGGTTCATTTTTCCCTCCGCGTCGGCAAATACCCGGTAGCCCAGCAACCGCTCGCACATCCGCCGCGCCTGCGCCTCGCCGTCGCCGGGCTCGACCGCGGCCAGTACCAGCAGTCCGGCCCCGATCGCGCCGACGGTTTCGCCATCGACTTCGACCGCGGCGGAGGTGACGCGTTGCAGGAGGGCGATCATGGGACTGGGGACCGGGGACCGGGGACCGGTAGCTTAGCGTGGTGCGCTTGGACGTCGGGACGTCGGGACGTCGGGACTCGGGACTCGGGACTCGGGACTCGG
>CAZAXF010000020.1:0-52440 GCA_964489055.1 uncultured Rhodanobacter sp.
ACACCAGCTCGCGCGGCTTCTTGTACGAGCCGTACATCAGGCCGCGGAACATGTGCAGGTAGATCACGATGAAGAACATCGAGGCGCCGGTGACGTGCAGGTAACGCACCAGCCAGCCCCAGTGCACGTCGCGCATGATGTACTGGATCGAATCGAACGCGCCGGCCGCGCTCGGGTTGTAGAACATCGTCAGGAAGATGCCGGTGACGATCTGGTTCACCAGCACCAGCAGCGCCAGCGAACCGAAGTAGTACATGAAATTGAAGTTCTTCGGAGCGTAGTACTCCGTCATGTGCTTACGGTAGGCCACCCCCAGCCCGGGGGCGCGGTCATTGAACCACTGCGTCAGCGCACCCATCACGCGGCTCCTTCTGGTTGCCCGGCGGCGGCCAGCTTGGCGTTGGCGGCGATGATCTTCTTGATCTCCGCGTCACTGGGATCGACGCCGACCTCGATGTGGGTATCGTCGATGAAGTGATACGGCATCACCACCATGTTCAGCGGCGCCGGCACTCCCTGGTACACGCGCGCGGCCATGTCGTAGCGCGAATGGTGGCAGGGGCAGTAGTAGCCGCCCTTCCAGTCCGGGTCGAACGGTTCGGGCTTGATCACGCCGTAGTAGTCGGGCACGCAGCCAAGGTGCGTGCAGATGTTCACGAACACCAGCCACTCCTTCTTGATGGAGCGCCACGGGTTCTGGCAGTACTTCGGCTGCTGCGGCTCCTTCGAAGCCGGATCGCGCAGGCGCGGATCCTGCTTCGGCAGCCACTTCAACTGTTCCGGGGTGCGGTTGACGATGTCCACCGGCTGGCTCTGCCAGATCACGGCCAGGCGCTGCCCGGGCTCGATCTTGGAAATGTTGACCTTCACCGGCGCCCCGGCCGACTCGGCGCGCGCGCTGGGCGTCCAGGTCTTGACGAAGGGAATCGCCGTGATGATGAGCCCGGCACCGCCGATCACGGCGGTGGACGCGGTCAGGAACCTGCGTCGCCCCTTGTTGATGCTGTCGTCCGCCATCTGCCTCTCCGCCGTTGGATGTTTACGCTGCGGGGAACCGCGCCGCAACCCGGCCGGTCCGACCGGAAGACCCCGGAGAAAACGCCCCGCGGGTCCGCATCGGCACCATCGTTGCGCCCCAAAAATCGTGTTAGTTTAGCGTTCGCTCCCGCAGCGCACAATCGTTGACGGCGCCCCCGCGGCGGCAATCCCCATGGTTCGCAAGCTCCGGCCCCTCCTTTTCGCCCTGCAATTCGTCATTGCAGGCCTCGCTGCAGCGTTCCTGATCACGCTGCTGTGGCCCGGCGCGGCCGCCAGGCTCCAGGCCGGCCTGCACCCGCACCGGGCCGGCAACGGCAGCATGCCCGCCACCACGAGCTCCGCAGCGCCGGCCGCCGGGCCGGTCTCGTATGCCGATGCGGTGGCCCGGGCGGCGCCCGCGGTGGTGAACATCTACGCCAACAAGGTCGTGACCGAACGCCGGGTGCAGATTTTCCCCGATCCGCTGCTGCAACGGCTGTTCGGCGGCATGGGGCCGCCCCTGAAGCGGCACGAGCAGAGCCTGGGTTCGGGCGTGATCTTCACCCCCGACGGCTACATCCTGACCAACAACCACGTGATCGCCGGCGCCGACGACATCCAGGTGATGCTGCACGACGGCCGCGTGGCGCACGCGCGCCTGGTCGGCACCGACCCGGACACCGACCTGGCCGTGCTCAAGATCGGCGCCGGCACCTTGCCCACGATCCAGGTCGACCCCGCCCGGCCACGCGTCGGTGACGTGGTGCTGGCCATCGGCAACCCGTTCGGAATCGGCCAGACGGTGACCATGGGCATCGTCAGCGCGCTGCAGCGCCAGCTCAGCCTCTCGCCCTACGAAGACTTCATCCAGACCGACGCGGCCATCAACTCCGGCAATTCCGGCGGCGCCCTGGTCAACGCCCGCGGCCAGCTGGTCGGCATCAACACCGCGATGCTCGAGCACGACACCGGCGCCCAGGGCATCGGCTTTGCCATCCCGGTGCGCACGGCGCAGCGGGTGCTGGACCAGATCGTCGAGCACGGGTACGTGGCGCGCGGCTGGCTGGGCGTCAATGTCGGCAGCGTGGTGGTGGCGGCCGATTCGGGCCTGCCGGCCGCCGCGCGTGGCGCCATCGTCACCGATGTCTATCCCGGCGGTCCCGCGGCCCGCGCCGGCCTGCAGCCCGGCGACGTATTGTTGTCGATGGACAACAAGCCGATCATCGACCCGGCGGATCTTCGCACCCGCGAGGCGGAGATCGCACCCGGCACCAAGGTCACGATTTCCGGCCTGCGCGCCGGGGTGCCGTTCCACACCGACGTGGTGCTGATGCAACGGCCCAGCCTCAGGAAGACGCGGCAGGCTGGCTGACACCCGCGCCTGCGGCGTCATTTCGAAGCGGCTCCAGCCATTCGGCGACCTCGTTGGCGATGTCTTCCCAGCCCGGCTCGCCCACCAGCCAGTGGGCGTGGCCTTCCAGTTCGCGGTAATCCACCCGCTCGCCGTAGCGGCGCGCGACCTGTCGGACGACCTTTGCCGGCGTGATGCGGTCCTCGCTGCCGGCGAACACCAGCAACGGACAGGTGACCGCGGCGGGATCGACGCGGCTGGCGCGATGCCGGTCGAACAGCCAGAACCCGATCTCGGCCGCCGCGCGCCCGGATTCGTAGACGAACTGCGCGTACAGGTCGCGTTGCTGGTCGGCCGGCAGCAGGTGCAGCATCGAATACGCCGCGCTGCGGAAGGGCAGGCGCATCGGCTTGCGCCAGAAGCCCCAGCGCCGCATCACCGGCAGGAAGCTTTTCAGCACCGAGGGCGCCAGCGCCATGATTCCCGCCGGCGAAGCCGGCGCCAGCAGCACCGCGGCCCGCGCCCGGCCGCGCGCGCACAGCATCTGCGTGAGCAGGCCGCCCATCGAGTGCCCGATGATCACCGGCGGGCCGTCCAGCGCATCGAGTTCGCGCTCGAGCGCGGCGGCGTAATCGAGCAGGCTGGTGCGGCCCAGGCGCGGATCCGGCGCGGCCGCGGGGTCCATGTTGTGGTATGGCAACGTGGTCGCCACGCAGCGCCAGCCACGCGCCTCCAGCACGCCGCGGTAGTTGGCCCAGTAGAAGCCCCCGCCCCACATGCCGTGGATCATGAATACCGTGTCGGTCATGGCCGGCTCCGCCCGTCGCTTCACCGTCACCTTACACCCCCTGCCGTTGCTCCGGCGTCATCGCGCAAGCCGCGGCGGCGGACGGTGTCCGCCCTACCTGGCGGCCGGAACGTGTGCCTCGGAAATGAGGGCCTTCAGGGCGTGCAGGTGCCTTTCCAGCGCATCGCGGCCGGTGTCGCTCAGGCGGTACCAGGTCACCGGTTTGCGGCCCACGAAGTCGCGCCGCAGATTGATGTAGCCGTCGTCCTCCAGGCGCCGCAGCTGCGCACCCAGGCTGCCGTCGGTCAGTTCCAGCCGGCGCTTGAAGTGCGAGAAGCTGATTTCGTCGTGGCTGGCCAGCAGCACCGCGATCGCGAGCCGCACGCGGTGCTCGAGCGTGGTGTCGAAGCCCTCGAGCGCGTTCATCGCGGTTGGCGCGCCTCGGCCCGGAGCGCCCGGAACCCGCTCACCGCCAGCGCCACGGCAATGACCAGCCCGGTGACCGTCCACACGTACGGCAGGTTCGTGAATATCAGGACGACGTAGGCCACCAGCATCAGCACCCCGCCCGGCAGGATGCCGCGATCCAGGTGCACGCCGGCCAGCAGGTAGACCAGACCGCCCACCAGCAGGAACAACGTCGCGCCGTGGGCCACGTCGATTACGCCGGCCATCATCGGCAGAGCCGCCAGGAAGAATCCCAGTGCCGCGATGCCCCAGTGCCAGCCGTAGCGCCGGCCCAGCTCGCGGTCGACGGCCCCGCGCCGGCGCGCGCCCCACACGCCCAGCCACCAGCTCAGCAGGCCGCCGCTGATCCCGGCAATGAACCAGTACGGACCGGCCACGCGCGGCGCGAAGTCTGGCAGCGCGAAGCCGATCGGTACCAGGATCGCCCACAGGAAATAGATGTATGCATCCTGGGGATCCCGGCCGTGCCGTCGCACGGTGCTGGCGACGTAGTCGAGGTTCTCGCGCGTGGTGTCGAACTGGTTCATGGCGTTGGCTCCGCGGAACGGGTTGGTTTGTTCATAGTACTTTGTATTTCAGAGTAGTCAAGTATCCCGGCCCATCCCGACCGACGCATCCCGCTCCGAATGCGAGTGAGCCGAACGGTCGGATGCCCCGCCCACTCACCCAACCCTCTCCCCCTCAACGCGTTGCGGGGAAGAGGGTTTTTGAGCCTTCGCGCGAGAACACGCGAAGGCGAGGGGTTCCGGGCAGCAACGATCGCCGCGCCGGCACCCTTCGCGTTCACTTGCGTTCATTCGCGGACGGATTTCCCGTTTCCGGCGAACATGCAGCCCCGCCGCGCCGGGGCGGATCAGGCGTGCAGCAGCGCCTGCAGCGGGGTGTCGGCCGGCCAGCGTGCGCGGCCGTCGAGGAAATCGAGTTCCAGCACCACGGCGGCGCCGAGTACGCGGGCGCCCAGGCGCGCGACCAGCGCGTGCGCGGCGGCCAGGGTGCCGCCGGTGGCCAGGACGTCGTCGACGATCACCACCCGTGCATCCGGCGCCAGTGCGTCGGCATGGACTTCCAGCCGCGCATGCCCATACTCGAGCTTGAAGTCGACGCCGCGGGTTGCCGCCGGCAGCTTGCCGGCCTTGCGCAGCGGCACGAACCCGGCGTCGAGTACCCGGGCCACGGCGGCCCCGAATATGAAGCCGCGCGCCTCGATCGCGCAAACGGCGTCGACGTGCTCGGACCGCCACGGTGCCGACAGGGCCGCCACGCAATCGGCGAAGGCGGCGGCATCGGCCAGCAGCGGCGTGATGTCCTTGAACATCACGCCCGGGCGGGGAAAATCGGGCACGTCGCGAACCAGCGTGGCGAGCCGCGCCAGCACGGCGGCATCGGTATCCGCGCCGGCCGGTGTCGCGTTCAAATCGGCGCGGGCTTGAGCCGCAGTGGCGGGGTCGCATCGTCCGTGCGCTCGTCCGCAACCGGCGCGCGCAGCATCTCGGTGATCTGGCGCACCACCGGCCCGGCGTCCTCGACGCAGATGTCCGGGACACCGACGGCCAGGAAGTCGCGCGCCGGCAACTGCCCCACGCCACCAATCAGGTGCTCCCCATTGATGAACGCGGGGATGCCGGCCTGCTCCAGCGCATCCTTGACCAGGTGCGCGTCGACGATGCTTTCGGCGTGGTAGACGATTCGCATGCCTTCACGCTAGCCACTTCCACGGGTGTACGCAAGCGGGAGTCGGCCGCTGGGCGGCCTGGGAAACGTCAAAGCCGCCGCTGGGCGGCCTGGGAAACGGCAAAGCGGCCGCTGGGCGGCCTGGGAAACGTCAAAGCGGCCGCTGCGCGGCCTGGGAAACGTCAAAGCGGCCGCTGCGCGGCCTGGGAAACGTCAAGCGGCCGCTGCGCGGCCTGTGTAGGGTGAAAAGCGAAGCTGTGGGGTGCCGCCACCCTCGCCCTTCACCCGCCACTTGCCTGCGTCAGCATTACACTTGCCGGTTCTGCAACACGGGATTCGCTCCATGGCGGACGAAAACGCCCCGGTCGTCACCAACTTCATTCGCCAGATCGTGCTGGCCGACCTGGCGTCGGGCAAGCATGGCGGCCGCGTGGCCACGCGCTTTCCGCCCGAGCCGAACGGCCACCTGCACCTGGGCCACGCCAAGGCGATCTGCCTGGATTTCGGCATCGCGCAGGAATTTGGCGGCACCTGCAACCTGCGCCTGGACGACACCAATCCGGGCAGGGAGGACCCGGTTTACGTCCAGGGCATCCAGGACTGCGTGCGCTGGCTGGGATTCGAGTGGAGCGAGCTGCGCCACGCGTCTGACTATTTCGAGGTGTTCTACCGCGCGGCGCTGAAGCTGATCGAGGACGGCAAGGCCTACGTGGACGACCTCGCCGCCGAGCAGGTACGCGAATACCGCGGCACCCTGACCGAGCCGGGCCGCGATTCGCCGTACCGCACCCGTTCGGTCGAGGAAAACCTCGACCTGTTCCGGCGCATGCGCGCGGGCGAATTCCCCCACGGCTCGCGCACGCTGCGCGCGAAGATCGACATGGCCTCGGGCAACATCAGCCTGCGCGATCCGGCGCTGTACCGCATCCGCAAGCTCGCCCACCAGAACACCGGCGATGCGTGGCCCATCTACCCGATGTACGACTTCGCGCACTCGCTGTCCGATGCGCTGGAAGGCATCACGCACTCGTTCTGCACGCTGGAATTCGAGGACCGGCGCCCGCTGTATGACTGGTGCGTGGACAACGTGGATCTTCCAAACCACCCGGAGCTTTGGCGGCCGCTGGTGGACAAGGGCCTGCCGACCGCGCCGTCCAAGCCGCGCCAGATCGAATTCGCGCGCGGCAACCTTTCCTACACCATCCTGAGCAAGCGCAAGCTGGCCGAACTCGTGGACGACCACCACGTAGACGGCTGGGACGATCCGCGCATGCCGACGCTCGCCGGCGCACGCCGGCGCGGCTTCCCCGCCGCGGCCATCCGCACCTTCTGGGAACGCGCGGGCCTCTCCAAGCAGAACAGCGTGATCGACTACGGCGTGCTCGAAGCCTGCGTGCGCGAGGAGCTCGACGCCCGCGCGCCGCGGCGGATGGCGGTGCTCGACCCGATGAAACTCGTCATCACCAACCTGCCCGAGGGCCACGAAGAAACCGTCACGCTGCCGAACCATCCCAAGGATGAATCGCTGGGCACACGCGAGGTGCCCTTCACTCGCGAGGTCTGGATCGAGCGCGCGGATTTCGCCGAGACGCCGCCGAAGGGCTTCAAGCGCCTGGTGCCGGGTGGCGAGGTGCGCCTGCGCGGCATCGGCATCGTGAAATGCGACGAGGTCGCCAGGGATGCATCCGGCGAGGTGTCGGCACTGCACTGCACGCTCGACCCTGCATCGCGCCAGGGAATGGACGGCGCCAACCGCAAGGTCAAGGGCACCATCCACTGGGTCGACGCGCGCCACGCGCTGCAAGCCGAGGTGCGCCTGTACGACCGCCTGTTCGAAGCCGCCGATCCCGATGACGGAAGCGACGGCAAGACCTGGCTGGAACATCTGAACCCGGACTCGCGCCGCAGCGTCACCGGATACCTGGAACCCTCGCTGCGCGATGCCGGGCCGGAACAGTCCTTCCAGTTCGAGCGCACCGGCTATTTCGTCGCCGACCGCCACGACCACGCACCCGCACACCCGGTCTTCAACCGCAGTGTCAGCCTGCGCGACAGTTGGGGCAGGCGGTCCGGCCGCGGCTGATGTTCCTGCGACCAGGCCACGCCTCGGCGGCGCCGGTGCACGGCGGCATGTCACGCACCGGTACGGGACGGCTGATGGGGCTGTCCTGGGCCCACTTCGCCAACGATGGCGCAGCCAATTTCCTGCCCGGTGTGCTGCCGATCGTGCTGATCCGCATGGGCGTGTCGGTGTCGCTGGCCGGCGTGCTGATGGCGGCGCTGCTGGCCGGCCAGGCGCTGCAGCCGGCGACCGGGTGGCTGACCGACCGCATCGGCGGCCGAACCCTGATCAGCTTCGGCTTGGCCGGCTCCTCGCTGGGCGGGATCGCGGTGGGACTGGCGCCATCCTTGTGGACGCTGCTGGCAAGCCTGCTGCTGATCGGCGTGGCCAACGCCTGCTTCCACCCGCCGGCGATGGCCTCGGCGCGGCTTTTGGGGAGCAATCGACAGGGCCGCGCCATGTCGATCCTGCTGGTTGGCGGTGAAATCGGCCGCGGGCTGTGGCCGCTGCTGGCCAGCGCGATGGTGGCATGGCTCGGGCTGCGCTGGGTTGGCCTGCTGTGCCTGCCGGGCCTGGCCAGCGCGATTCCGCTCTACCACTGGACCCCGGACCTGCCGCGCCGCCACGCCGCATCCACGCCGGTGCGCTGGCGCCATCACGCACGCCCGCTGGCCACCCTGATCGGCGTGGCCTCGCTGCGCAGCATCATGATCATCGGCAGCATCACCTTCCTGCCGATCCTCTGGCACCAGCGAGGCCATTCCCTGGTCGCCGGGGCCAGCGTGATCACGGTGATGCTGCTGGTGGGCATCATCGGCAACGTGGGTGGCGGGCACTATTCGGACCGCTTCGGCCGCAAGACGGTGGTGGTGGCAATGCTGGCCGTGGCCGCGCTGATGCTCGCGGCCATCCTGTCGGTGGCCGGGCCGTGGTTGTGGCTGGTGCTGGGGTTGTTCGGAATTGCCGTTTTTGCCACGCTGCCGGTGACCGTCCTGATCGGGCAGGACATCCTGCCGGAAAACCGCGCGCTGGGTTCGGGCCTGGCGATGGGCCTGACCAACGCGGTCGCGGCGCTGGTGGTCGCCGCGCTCGGCCCGCTCGCCCACGCGCGCGGCGTGCACGTGGCCCTGTGGGTGGCCGTGGGTGCGGGTGCGCTGGCCACCCTGCTGGCGTTGCGCCTGCCGGCCCGGCAGCACGCCGGCCCGGAACGGTGACGGGCCGCGCGGGAGCCCCGATGACCGGCATCGCCGCCCATCATGGCCTATAGTGCCGGGAAGACTGCACGCTGACGCGAATGGACGACCTGCCCTTTTCAGCCGCCTGCGAACGCAACCGCGAACCGATCCTCGCGGTACTGCGCAAACACTTCGCCGCGTGCCGCAAGGTGTTTGAAATCGGCGGCGGCAGCGGTCAGCACGCCGAGTATTTCGCCGCGGCGCTGCCATGGCTCACCTGGCAAAGCAGCGAGCGCGCGGCCAACCTGGCGGGCCTGCGCGCACGACTGGATCGGTCGGCGCCAGCCAACGCGCCTGCGCCGATACCCTTCGATGTCAACGACGCCGTGTGGCCGGCAAATGGCTACGACGCCCTGTTCACGGCCAACACCCTGCACATCATGAGCTGGCCCGAAGTCGAGCGACTGTTCGCCCGACTCGACACGCTGCTGGCGAAAACAGCCACCGTCGTCGTGTACGGCCCGTTCAACTACGCCGGCCGCTTCACCAGTGCCAGCAACGCCACGTTCGACGCGGCGCTCAAGGCGCGCGCGCCGCACATGGGAATCCGCGACTTCGAGGCCGTGGATCAGCTCGCGCACGGCGCCGGGCTGCGCCTGGTCGAGGACATCGCCATGCCCGCCAACAACCGTTGCCTGGTGTGGTCGCGCGGGGCGGGACATCCCCCGCAGGCCGATCCTGCCCGGCCACGGACACAAGGCGGGAATTGATGGCCGGGCAACCGGCCGTCCCCGAACACCCCGGACACCATCAACCCGCACGGCGACCGGGCGCGGGCGATGCGGCCGGGTGAGACGCGGCTCAGTACGCCGCCAGGCCGCGCTCGCGGCCCCACACCACCGCCGCGCTGCGGCGATTGACGTCGATCTTGTCGTACAGGGATGCGACGTGGTTGCGTACCGTGTGGCGCGACAGTTCGAGCGTTGCCGCGATCTCGGCATCGGTATGCCCCTTGCAGATCAATTCCAGCACCTCGCGCTCGCGCGCGGTCAGGGCGGCCAGCTCGGCCCTGGCGCCGCCATCGCCCGGATGCCGGAGCTGGGCCAGCTTTTCCATCACCGTATGGCTGAACCACGAGGTGTCCTTCATCACCGCCTCGATGGCAGCGATCAGGTCGGCCTCGGAACGCTTGCGCTCGGTGATGTCGCGCACCACGCACAGCACGCATGCCCCGCCCTGGATCGTCACCGGCTCGGCGGACAGCAGGCAGTCGATCCGCGCGCCCTCGCGGGTACGCAGCACGATCTCCTTGTCGCGCACGTTGATGCCGGCATCCAGCGCGGTGCCGAGCGCACGCAGGGCCTTCATGTCCAGCCAGAAACCGCTGTCGGCCATCGACCCCCCGGCGATGTCGGCGTGCGCGAAACCGGTGACGGCGGCGAAGGCGTCGTTGACCTCGATCACGCGCCAGGCGCGCCGCGCGCACACCAGCATCGGCACCGGCGCCAGCCGGAACGCCTTGGCAAAACGCTCCTCGCTCTGGCGCAGCGATTCCTCGGCCTGCTTGCGCGCGTCCAGGTCGTTGAAGGTGAACAGCATGCACGCCTGGTCGCCGACTTCGATGGGATGGCCGGCAACGATCACGAACTTCCCGGTGTCATTCCGGGTGCGCAGCAGCGCCTCCTGCTGCGGAATCGTGCGATGCTCGCGCAACGCGCGGATCGACTCGTCACGATGTTCGGCCTCGCGCAGCACATCGATTTCATGAAACGCACGGCCGACGACCTCGTCGTGCGCAAAGCCGGTCATTTCCAGGAATCCGTCGTTGACCTTGATGTAGCACGCGTCGGAAAGGCGGCAGATCAGGGCGGGCGCCGGATTGGCCGCGAAGGTCCGCTCGAAGCGTTCCTCCGCGCTCAGCCAGTCGGTGACGTCGCGATACACCAGCACCAGTGATTCGGCGACGCCGTCCGCGTCGGTCAAGAACAGGCTGCGTACCTGGTGCACCCGCCGGAAGTCACCGCCGGAGCGACGCGTGACCTCCACCATCACCTCCTCGAAGTGCTCCCCGGCGAGCACCCGGGCAATCGGATACTGCTTCGGTTTCAGCGGGTGGTTGTTGAGGTAGCGCAGTGCGAACCGCCTGCGGTACCCCGCCTCGTTCCTGCCGAGTTCGTCGCCGAGTTCGCAGCCGTGCATTTCAAGCGCGGCGCTGTTGGCGCGCACAATCGTGCCCTCCGGGTCGATCAGCAACACGCCCTCGTTCAGGCCGGCGATGATCTGCTCCAGTTGCCTGCGGTCGATGCGGGTTCTGGCGGCTTTGGCGCCCATGTCGGTGTCCATTGGTGTGTGGCGCATTGTCACCGGTTTCCTGCCGCGCGCGCCACGCCATCGCCAACCGGTAAAAAAATACCAACCGCGATGATTCCCGTGCGTCTGTCGCCGACCGCGCAGCCGGCGTAGCGTTGGTGTCCCCAGACAACCCTGTCTGGAAACCCAACGAACGCAACCCTGCAAGTGCCTGAACCGACAGCCGTATGGCCGTCCATTCAGTCGCGGTTCAAACCGCGGCACCGTCCGTGTTCACAAACCCGTTGTTAGGGTCGAAACGCGTGATCGTTTCAGCGCCGCTTCCGCACATCAACAAGGAGACCATGATGAAGATACGCACCCCCACCGTTGTCGTACTTGCCGCCGTAGTGGGCATGGGAATGTCCACGGGCACCGCGCTCGCGGCGCAGCAGAACCCGCCGACCAGCGACCACTCCTCCAGCGCCGGGCAGGCTGTCAGCGATGCCTGGATCACCACCAAGGTGAAGGCCGAACTGGCGACCACCAAGGGCATCAAGAGCACGGACATCTCCGTGAAGACCGTCGATGGCGTGGTCACGCTGATCGGCGTGCTGCCGACCGAAATCGCGGTGAAGAAGGCCGTCGCCGCAGCCAAAAGCGTCGAGGGCGTCAAGGGCGTCGACGCGTCCGGCCTCAAGGTCGGGGGCTGACCGATGACGACGCTCGATCCACCTGCATCCGAGTACAGGAAGACCCTCATGGCCCGGGACCGCATCAGGGAAGAATGGCCCGACATCGCCGACCGGATCCGGCGGCGCTGGCACAAGCTGACGGTGGACGATGTCGCGTATCCGGAAGGCAGCGCCGAATACCTGGCCGGCGTGGTGCAGGAGCGCTACGGCGTCGAGCGCAGCGAGGCCCTGTTGCAGGTGTACGAATTCGAAAGCGAGTTGTAGGCAACCGCGTCGCCACGTTGCTCCCCGCTTCCCGCGCTGACGAAAACGCCTTCCCCCCGGGCGTTTTCCAGCCGGCTCCGGGAAGGAGCCGGACCGGTTCCGGACCGCTTCCCCTCCGCGTCCGGAACCGCCCCGCCGCGCGTCAGCAGACGCCGCGGGTTGTACTCCGGGCCGGCCATGGATGGCCCCGCCCGGGGGCTTTTTGAACGACGCGCATTTCCGGCCGCATGGCAATCCGCGGACCGGGTCCTGCAAACCGAACTTCCCCGACGTCGCACAAGGAGAACCCCATGCTCTACTACGCTCTCGTTTTCCTGATCATCGCGTTGATCGCCGGCTTCTTCGGCTTCTTCGGCGTGGCCGGCCTTGCCGCCGGCATCGCGAAGATCCTGTTCGTCATCTTCATCATCCTGTTCATCGTCTCGCTGATCTTCGGACGCCGCCGACGGCTTTGAACCGCCGGGCGGATGCAACCTGCGCCGGTCGCGTCCACCCCCGTTTGTGCAGGTTCACCCCGGCCTGCTAGCTTCGATGCATGCTCACGCAATCCGCATCGCGACCCGTTCCGACGCTGCCCGCATGGTTCGGCGGCGCGATTGATCCGGAACGGTGCTACCCCGATGCGGAAGCACAAATCAACCTGGCGATCGAGCTTGCGCGCCGCAACGTCGAACACGCAACCGGCGGTCCGTTCGGCGCGGCGGTGTTCGATGGCGAGGGAAACCTCGTCGCGGCCGGCGTAAACCGGGTCGAGGCGCTGGAATCATCGCTGGCGCACGCGGAAATCGTCGCGCTGGTCCTGGCGCAACGCAGCCTGGGCCGTGCACGGCTGAACGAGGACGGCCGCCGCTACACCCTGGCCACCAGCGCGCAACCGTGTTGCCAGTGCTACGGCGCGATCGTCTGGGCCGGCATCGACGAACTGCTGGTCGGTGCACGCGCGCAGGATACCGAATCGCTCGCGGGCTTCGACGAAGGCCCGTTGCCGGCCGACTGGATCGGCGGACTCGAACGTCGTGGCATCCGGGTATCGCGCGATCTGCAGCGTCCCGCGGCGCGCGCGGTGCTGGCCGCCTATGCGCAACGGCACGGCGCCGTCTACTAGCCGGGAAGTTTCCTGCCGCCCAAGCTCCCGGCATCGCACCCACAGGCAGCTTCGTCATTCGCGAAACCGCGTGAACCCCGGTACCACGCTCGGGCACCTGATTGGGCGGTTCTTCGGGCACGCTGGCGATGCAATGCACTCTCTGCGCCGGTCATTCCGGGGCCATCACCGGTTTCATCGACGATGGAACCCGGGATGACGAGCAGAACCGCGGGTTCCCCGGCCCGCATGTACCGCCTCGTTCAGCCCCACGGTTTCACCCGGCCGGACGCAACGGGGTATCCTTCCGGTAGCCATTTTTTCCGAACACCCCGCCCCGATGAACCGATTGCGCGCCTTCCTGCCCCTGCTGATCCTGATTGCGATCGGCGTGGCGGTCGGCGCGAGCGGCGTGCTGCAGCACCTGGCGCCGAACCAGATCCTGGCCCAACAGGCCGCCTGGTTGCAGGACATCGCCGCGCACCGCGCGCTGGCCTACACCATCTATGTCCTGCTGCTCACGATATCGATCGCGACCGCGATGCCCGGGCCGCTGCTGATCATCATCGCCGGGGGCATGCTGTTCGGCATGGGTACCGCGATCGGATTGTCCCTGGTCGCCGAAGTGCTGGGTTCGCTGATCCTGTTCTTCGCCGCGCGGCATGCCTTCGGTGCCGGCAAACGGCCGCCGCCGAAGTTCGTCGAACGCATCCGCCAGGGCTACCAGGCCCATCCGGTTTCCTACACGCTGTTCCTGCGTTTCGTGCCGCTGTTTCCATTCGGCGGCGTCACGGTGGCGCTGGCGTGGCTGCGCTGCCCGGTGTGGCTGTTCACCCTGGCCACCGCGCTGGGCGGGGTGGTGATGCTGGTGTTCGAGACCGCGATCGGCGCGGGCGTCGGCCAGTCGATCGCCGAAGGCAAGGGCCTCTCGCCGCACCTGATCACCGAACCCCACGTCTGGCTGCCGCTGGTCGGCCTGGGCCTGCTGGCCCTGCTCCCGGTATTGCTGCAGCGGCTGCGCTCGAGCGTACCCACCCGCTGAGCCGTACCGCGCAAGGTGCAGGCGCCCGCGTGAGCCACTAGGCTTGGCGCACGCTCCCCGCCACGCGACCCCGATGACGACGAACGCCGCCACCGCCCCCGGCCGCACCGACGCGCCGCTGCCGCGGCAAATCCCCTACATCATTGCCACCGAAGGCTGCGAACGCTTCAGCTTCTACGGCATGCGCAACATCCTGACGCCGTTCCTGGCGACGACGTTGCTGCTGTACCTGCCGATCGACGAGCGCGCACTGGCGGCCAAGGATGTCTTCCACACCTTCGTGATCGGGGTGTACTTCTTTCCGCTGCTGGGCGGCTGGATCGCCGACCGATTCTTCGGCAAGTACCACACCGTGTTGTGGCTTTCGGTGGTGTACGTGGCAGGCCACGCGTGCCTGGCGTTGTTCGAGTCCAACCGCACGGGCTTCTACACCGGCTTGTTCCTGATCGCGCTGGGCTCGGGCGGCATCAAGCCGCTGATCTCGGCATTCGTGGGCGACCAGTTCGACTCCACCAACAAGCACCGCGCCAAGCTGGTCTACGACGGCTTCTACTGGATGATCAACTTCGGATCGTTCTTTGCATCGTTGTTGATGCCGATTTTCCTGCGTGACCTGGGTCCCGCGGTCGCATTCGGCATCCCCGGACTCCTGATGGCGATCGCGCTGCTGGTGTTCTGGCTGGGCCGCAAACGCTACGTGCGCGTGCCGCCGACGCCACCGAACCCACACTCGCTGCTCCGGGTCGCGCGTACCGCACTGCTGGCACAAAGTGCCGGCCAGGGCCGGCCGGGCCTGTGGATTGCCGGCGGTGGCGTGGTGGTTGCGCTGATCGCGCTGGCCACCATCCCGACCCTCGGCTTCGTGATCGGCGCCTGCCTCGCGCTGGGCGCGCTGCTGGTGTTCGGTGGCATCGGCACCTGGCTGCAACTGGAACGCGCACGCGGCATGCATCCCGATGAAGCGGTCGATGGCGTCCGGGGCGTGCTGCGGGTATTGGTGGTGTTCGCATTGGTGACCCCGTTCTGGTCGCTGTTCGACCAGAAGGCCTCGACCTGGGTGCTGCAGGGTGCCGAGATGACCAAACCCGGGTGGTTCCACGAGGCGCAGATGCAGGCGCTGAACCCGATGCTGGTGCTGCTGCTGATTCCCTTCAACAACGCGGTGTTGTTCCCGTTGATGCGACGCCTCGGAATCGAGCCGACCTCGCTGCGCCGCATGGGCACCGGCATCGCGCTGTCGGCGCTGGCGTGGGTCGCGGCGGGACTCATCCAGCTTGCCATCGACGGCGGCAACCCGGTGTTCATCGCCTGGCAGATCCTGCCCTACGCATTGTTGACCCTGGGCGAAGTGCTGGTTTCGGCAACCGGGCTGGAATTTGCCTACAGTCAGGCACCGCCCTCGATGAAGGGCGCGATCATGAGCTTCTGGATGCTGGCCGTGACCTTCGGCAACCTGTGGGTACTGCTGGCCGACGCCGGCGTGCGCAACAACGTGGTCACCGGCTGGATCGCCTCCACCGGCTTCGGCGAGAACGCCTTCCTGATGTTCTTCTTCGCCGGCTTCGCCGCCCTCGCCGCACTGGTGTTCGCGCTCTACGCACGCCGCTACCCGATGCAGGACTTCTACCGGGCCTGAGGAGCACCCCCGGTACGAAAATGGTGGGCCGTGAAGGGATCGAACCTTCGACCAATGGATTAAAAGTCCACTGCTCTACCGCTGAGCTAACGGCCCCCCCGCTCCAATCAAACAACGCATCGCGCGCGGCGCGATCATCACTCCCCCTCTCCCTCCGGGAGAGGGCAAGGGGTGAGGGTTCGCAGCCCGATGATCCGTCATCGGCATCGCGTGCCGGGCACCGGTGAGCCGGTCATTGTAACGTGTCAGGCACCGGGAACGTAATACGTGGGATCGTCGACGCCGGCGTCGGCGAAGCCGCGTGCGCGCAGTACGCAGGCGTCGCAGTGGCCGCAGGCGCGGCCCCGGGCGTCGGCGCGGTAGCACGATACGGTCTGCGAGAAGTCCACGCCAAGGCGCAGGCCTTCGCGCACGATGTCGGCCTTGGATTTGTCGATCAACGGTGCGTGCACGCGCAACGAATGACCTTCCACGCCGGCGCGGGTGGCGAGGTTGGCCAGGCGTTCGAATGCCTCGATGAACGCGGGGCGGCAATCGGGGTAGCCGGAATAGTCCACCGCGTTGACGCCGCAGAAAAGATCCCGTGCATCCAACGTCTCGGCCCAGCCCAGCGCGATCGCCAGCATGATGGTGTTGCGCGCGGGGACATAGGTGACGGGGATGTCGTTGTCGCCGTGACGATCGGAATGCTCGGGTACCTCGACGTCGGCCGTCAGCGCCGAGCCGCCGATGCTGCGAAGGTCCACGGTCACGGTCTTGTGTTCGCACGCATCCAGCATCGCCGCCACGCGTTCGGAGGCGGCCAGCTCGGACGCATGGCGCTGCCCGTAGGCGACCGACAGCGCATGGCAGGCAAAGCCCTGCTCGCGTGCCAGTGCCAGCGTCACGGCCGAATCCATGCCGCCGGAAACCAGCACCACGGCCCGCAGCGCGCGCGACGGGGCTGCGGTCATCGCCACGCGGTCACTGCGACCCGGCGCCTGCCGGGATTTCCAGCAGCTTGTCCTGCGCGCGTTTTGCCAGCGGCGTGCCCGGATGCGCCTTGATCACCGCCTCCAGCCCTGCGCGCGCCGCCGGATACTGTTTCAGGCCGATCTGGCACTCGGCGATGCGCAACTGCGCGTCGGGCACCTTGCTGTTGTCGGGATATTTCTGCAGCAGCGTGCGGTACGCCTCCAGCGCGACCTGGTAGTTCTGGGTGACGTAGTACGACCCGCCCAGCCAGTAGTACGCGTTGCCGACCAGCGGACTGGCCGGGTACTTGTCGATGAAGGCCCGGAATGCGCGCGCGGACTCGACGAAGTTGCCCTCGCGCAGCCACTTGAACGCGGCGGCGTAGTCGGTCTGCGCGTCGGCTTCGTCGGCAGCCGACATCGGTGCCGTGGAAGCGGCCGCCGGACGCGCCGCCGCCGCGGGCGAAGGCGATGCCGCCGTGGAAGCGGCCGCAGCCGCCGCCGTACTCGACGCGTTGGCGGGGCCGGCACTTTCCAGCCGTGCCGCAAGCGCCTCGTAACGCGCCTTGTCGGCCTTTTGCAGTTGCTGCAGCTGGTGTTGCAGGATCTCGATCTGGCCCTGCATCTGCTGCATCTGGGCCTGCATCGTCTGGACCTGGTTGAACAGCGACAGGTTGCGCGACGAAGGCGGCGGCGAAGCCGATGCGCCACTGTCCTGCGCATGCGCGGCCGGACCGGTGGCAGCGGCTGCAACGATCATGGCCGCCGAGGCGGCCATGATCGCAAGGACGACGCGTGGCGTGCGCCGCGCGCGTGCGCGGGTCACCATGCGCGGCTTACTCGGTGGTGTAGACGACGTTCACGCGCCGGTTCTGTTTCCAGCAGCTTTCGTTGTGCTGACGGCACACCGGGCGTTCCTCGCCGTAGCTGACGACCTTGATCTGGTCGGGCGAAGCACCGGCGGCTTCCAGCGCGGATGCGACCGAGTTGCCGCGGCGCTCACCGAGGCCGAGGTTGTATTCGCGGGTGCCGCGCTCGTCGGTGTTGCCTTCCAGCGTCATGCGCGCCATCGGGCGGTCACGCAGGTACTTGGCGTGGCAGGCAATGATCTTGTCGAACTGCGGCTTGATGTTGCTCTTGTCGAAGTCGAAGTAGATCACGCGCGTGCGCAGGCACTGGTTGCTTTGCAGATCGGCCGGCGTGAACACGCCGCTGGTCTGCGCCGGGGTGACCGGAGCGGGGGTCGGCTGCGGCTGCGGCGCCGGCTTGACCTCCTGCTTCTTGGCGCAGGCGGCGGCAGCGAGGCAAAACAGTGCGACTATGGAGACGCGAACGGTTGCGTTCATGGCGAATCCTTCCTTCTTCAGAACGTGGGGGAGGGGTTGCAGCGGGGAAATTCAAACAACACGCCGGTCAACATCACGTCAAGGGTTCCGGAACGGACCCCAGGCCGGCTCACGGACATCGCCGTCGCCCAGCACCAGCCGCTGCCGCACCCTGCCATCGGCCGACACGGAAAACAGCACGCCGCGCGGACCTTCGGTTGCCGCATACAGGAGCATGCTGGCGTTGGGTGCCCAGCTGGGGGACTCGTCGAGATTTCCGGGAGAAACGAAATGCTCCTGGCCGCCGCTGGCAAGATTCATCACGGCGATACGATACACGTTTCCATTGCCCTGCACCATGGCCAGCAGCTTGCCGTCGTGGCTGACGGACACGTCGGCGTTGTACTGACCCTGGAAAGTCAGGCGTTGCGGCACACCGCCGCTGGAGGGAATCTCGTAAAGCTGCGGCTTGCCAGAGCGGTCGGAGGTGAAGATGAGGTTCTTGCCGTCGGCGGTCCAGGACGGCTCGGTGTCGATCGCAAGGTTGTGGGTGATGCGCGTGAGCGCACCGGTGGCAAGGTCGATCACGTAGATTTCCGGGTTGCCCTGGAACGAAAGGCTCACCGCCAGTTTCTTGCCGTCCGGTGAAAAACGCGGCGCGCCGTTGATGCCCGGGCGATCGGAAACCACCCGGCGCGAGCCGGTGGCGACGTTCTGGATGTAGATGGCCGAGTTGCCGCTTTCAAACGACACGTAGGCGATTTCCTTGCCGTTCGGCGCCCATGCCGGCGACAGCAACGCCTCGTGCGAACGCACCACCGTCTGCGGGTTGTAGCCGTCCGAATCGGCGATCACCAGCGAATACCTGGCATCCTTGCCCAGGCCCACCATGGTCACGTAGGCGATGCGGGTGTCGAACGCGCCGCGCACGCCGGTGATCTTCTGGTAGATCTGGTCGGCGATCTGGTGCGCCACCCGGCGCAGGTCGCTGCCCTGCATGGAGATCGGCATGTCCAGCAGCTTCTGCTGCTTGTTGACGTCCCAGAGCTGGAAGTGCGCCGTCAACACTCCGTTGGCATAGGTCGTGGTCCCGACCACGATGTAGTCCTGCTTCAACTGCTGCCAGGTCTCGAAATGGATGTCGGCACCGGTGGTGGGCGACTGCACGATTTCGCTGTCCGGCAGGGTGCGGAAGGTGCCCGAGCGGTCCAGGTCCATGCTGACGATGGCTGCCACGTTGACCGGCGATGGCGGGCCGCTGCCCTGCTGTCCGAACGGCACCACGGTGACCGGAATCGCCGAGGGCACGCCGTTGACGATCTGCAGCGTGAGGCTCTGTGCCGCGGCCCACGGCGCAAACAGCAGGGCGGCAAGGGCAAGTACCAGGGCGGGCAGGAATCTGGGCATGCGCATGGTCGATCCGTTCCTCATCGAGATGTTGAAACCTTGAAGTTCAGGGTCATGTCGGGCGCAAAGTCCTTTTCGAACCCCTTGTAGGGCAGCGGCGACGAGCGCCACACGGCGTTTTCCACCGACTGTTTTCCGACGTCGTTCAGGGGGCACGAAGGCAGAACCTTAACACCGACAACCTGACCGCCGCGTATCTGCTTGATTTCCACGGGGCAGACCGTACCCGGCGGAATGTCGAACGGCCGCAGCCAGTTCTTGGTGATCAGGCTGGTAATGGCCGCGCTGTAGGCATCCCGGTTGCTGCCCGCCTGCCCGGTCATCGCCTGTTTGGCTTCGGGCAGTTCCTTCGCATTGTGGTTTTCGTGGCTCTTGCGAAGGTCAGCGAGCTGCCGGGCCTTTTGCTGTTCGAGACTGGCCTGATGCTCGGCCTTGGCGCTTTGCGCCCTCACCTCGGCCAGTTCCTTGAGGATCCGCTGGCGTTCCTTTTCCTTCGTCAGCTCGGCCATGCGCTGGCGCCGTTGTTCTTCCTGCGCCTTTTTTTCCTGCGCTGCCTTCTCAGCGGCCAGTTGCGCGACCTTTTCCTGGTCCTTCGGCTTGGGCTGCGCCACCGGCGTCGGAAGCACCCGCACGTTGGCCGGCGGCGAGGGTTTGGGCGTGGATTCGGGCTTGTGCGGTTTCGGCGACGCCCTGGACTCGTGTTTGGCCGCTGGCGGTGGCGGCGCGGCGGCAGGTCCCACCAGGGTTGCCTCGATCACCGGGCCTTCCAGCGGCACCACGTGGCTGCAGGTCACCGGACGCATCGCCTGCGGCAGGTGCAGCGCATCGGCGACGTGTTCCCAGCGCGTGCAGTTGAGCATCGCCAGCGCAAGGAAGCCGACGATGCCAAGGTGCAGCAGCGCGGAAAGCACCACCGCGCGCGGGGTGACGTCAGCGGTTTCCATGTTTTGCGGGAACCAGTTTCGTTTCCGGCTGGCTCATCAGCCCCACCTTGGCGACGCCTGCCTGCTGCAGCAGCCCCAGCACCTGGTTGACGCGTCCGTAGTCGACCCGCTTGTCGCCGCCGAGCAGCACCGACACCTTGGGATCCTGCTTGACGAACGCGGACACCTCCTTGACCAGGGTCTCGTCGTCGACCTGCCGGCGCGGACTCTTGCCCAGGGTCAGGAACACGTCGCCCTGCCGGTCCACCGACACCAGCACCGGGCGGTTTTCGTCCTGCAGCGCCTTGGCCGCCGACTGCGGCAACTGGATGTTGGCGCCCAGGTTCAGCATCGGCGCGGTGACCATGAAGATGATCAACAGCACCAGCATCACATCGATGTAGGGCACGATGTTGATTTCCGACATCCTGCGCCGGCGCCGCCTGTGACGTTGCAGTGCCATGGGATCGACCTCCGCCTCAGCTCGCGTGCGCGGTGGCGGCCCGGCCCGACGCGGGCGACACCGGCTGTTCGGCGTGCATCTGCCGTTGCAGCACCGAGGAGAATTCTTCCTGGAAGGTCTCGAAACGCAGCGTCAGGCGATCGAGCCGGGTCGAATAGCGGTTGTATGCCCACACCGCGGGAATTGCCGCGAACAGGCCCATCGCGGTCGCGACCAGCGCCTCGGAAATGCCCGGCGCCACCGTGGCGATGGTGGCCTGCTTCAAGGTGCCGAGGCCCTGGAAGGCCACCATGATGCCCCACACCGTGCCGAACAGGCCGATGTAGGTGCTGATGGCGCCGACGTTGGCCAGGAATTCGAGGTTGTGTTCCAGTTTTTCCAGCTCGCGCGTGGCGGCCACCCGCATCGCGCGTTCGGATGCCTCCAGCATCGCGCGCCGGTCCTCGCCCGGACGCTGGCGCTGGCGCACGAATTCGCGGAAGCCGGATTCGAACACGCCGGCAAGGCCGCCCGCCTCGCCGCCGCGCTTGTTGACCTCGCGATACAGCGCGGTCAGGTCCACGCCCGACCAGAAGCGGTCCTCGAAGGCGTCGGCGTCGCGCGTGGCGGCATCGAGCATGGCCTTTTTCCGGAAGATGATGACCCACGACGCGAACGAGAAACCCACCAGGATCAGCAGTACCAGTTTCACCGGCCAGCTGGCGTGGATCACGAGGTCGAGGATGTTGATGGAACCGTTCATGTCGGGTTGGATCCTTGGATCAGGGTGGCAACCGGGGCGGGAATCCGGCACGGCGTGAAGCTGGCTGCATCCACGCAGGCCACGCGCACGTCGGCGCGTGCCAGCGTAACGTCATCGGCGACGCGCGCAATGGCCTGGTGCACCTCCAGGCTGGCCGAACGCAGCCGCGTGACCTGCACGCTGGTGTCCAGTTCGTCATCCAGGCGCGCCGGCTTGTCATAGGCGATGCACAGTTCGCGGACCACGAACACGATGCCGTGTGTGGTGCGCAGCGCCGCCTGGCCCATCGTCGCCGCACGCATCCACTCGGTGCGCGCGCGTTCGAGAAAGCGCAGGTAGCCGGCGTGGTAAACCACGCCGCCCGCGTCGGTATCTTCCCAATAAACCCGTGTCCGCCACCTGAATGCCTGCGGCGCGTGCGCTGACGCATCAACCATCGGAATGGGACAGCTCGTCATCGAAGAGGTTCAGCGGCGCGCTGCCGGTGTGCGGCGGCTTCAGGCCGAAGTGCCGCCAGGCCCGGGCGGTGGCGATGCGCCCGCGCGCGGTGCGCGCCAGCAGGCCCTGCTGGATCAGGTAGGGTTCGAGCACGTCCTCGATGGTGTCGCGGTCCTCGGCCAGCGCCGCGGCCAGCGATTCCACGCCCACCGGGCCGCCGTCGAACTGTTCCAGGACCAGGCGCAGCAGGCGCCGGTCCAGCTCGTCATAGCCGCCGGCGTCGACCTGCAGCATTTCCAGCGCGGCGGCTGCCGCATCGCGGGTGATGCAGCCATCGGCGCGCACCTGCGCGTAGTCGCGCACCCGCCGGAGCAGGCGGTTGGCGATGCGCGGCGTGCCGCGCGAGCGGCGCGCGATTTCGCGCGCGCCCTCCTCGTCGCAGGGAATGTCCAGGATCCGCGCCGAGCGCGCGATGATGGTGGCCAGTTCCCCGGCGTCGTAGAACTCCAGCCGGTGCACGATGCCGAAGCGGTCGCGCAACGGGCTGGTCAGCATGCCGGCGCGGGTGGTGGCACCGACCAGCGTGAAGCGTGGCAGGTCCAGCTTGATCGAACGCGCGGCCGGGCCCTCGCCCAGCATGATGTCGATCTGGAAATCCTCCAGCGCCGGGTACAGCACTTCCTCGACCACCGGCGAAAGGCGGTGGATTTCGTCGATGAAAAGCACGTCGCGTGGCTGCAGGTTGGTGAGCAGCGCGGCGAGGTCGCCCGCGCGTTCGAGCACCGGGCCGGAAGTGGTGCGCAGGCTGACCCCCAGCTCGTTGGCGATCACGTGGCTGATGGTGGTCTTGCCGAGGCCGGGCGGCCCGAACACCAGCACGTGGTCCAGCGCATCACCGCGCTTCTTCGCGGCCTCGATCGAGAGCGACAACTGCTCGCGCATCGCCGCCTGCCCGACGTACTCGGACAGCGACCGCGGCCTGACACTGGCTTCCAGCGTCTGCTCGGCGGGAGACTCGGTAGCGTCGACGACGCGGGTTTCTTCCATCCGTCGATTATGCCGGAAAGCCACAAAGCCGGGAGTCGGGAATCGGGAATCGCGGACGTACGAGGGCAACCAGGCTTTTGCTCTTCCGATTCCCGATTCCCCATTCCCGCCACTGGGGAAACCCTGATTTTGTTCGTCATCCCGGAATCGCGGAGCGATATCCGGGATCCAGTGCCTTTGTATTTCAACACGTTGCGGAGCAGACACTGGATTCCCGCTTTCGCGGGAATGATGATGGCAAGGTTGGATCAGACCTTTCCTAGATCTCTACCTGCGCGCCAAGTTCGATCAGGCGGTTGCCGGGAATGCGGAAGAACGCGGTCGCGGGCAGCGCGTTGCGGGCCAGGAACGTGAACAGCTTGTCGCGCCACAGCCACATGCCGGCGCGGTCGGCGGCAACGATGGTCTCGCGCGACAGGAAGAAGGTGGTGTCCATCATCTTCACTTCCAGCCCGTCTTCCTTCGCGCATTCGTGCAGCGCCGCGGGCACGTTGGGGTCCTCGGCAAACCCGAAGCGCAGCACCAGCTTGTGGAAATCGTGGCCGAGGTCGGTCAGCTCGATCCGCTCGTCGGGATCGGCGTACGGGATTTCCAGGGTCTCGGCGGTCAGGATGATGTTGCGTCGGTGCAGCACCTTGTTGTGCTTGAGGTTGTGCAGCAGCGCGTGCGGCACCGCATCGGGATCGCTGACCAGGAAGATCGCGGTACCCTCGACGCGCGTGGGCGGATGCTCGGCCAGGTTGGCGATGAACGGCGCCAGTGCCAGGCCGCCGTGCTTGAGCTGGCGCAACACCAGCGCGCGGCCCCGGCGCCAGGTCGTCAACACCGTGAACACCGCGACCGCCAGCACCAGCGGGAACCAGCCGCCATCGAGCACCTTGAGCGTGTTGGCGCCGAAGAACGAAAGATCCACCGTCAACAGTCCCAGGCCCAACAACGCCACCAGCGCGGGATTCCACTTCCACATCCGCCACGCCACGATCAGGAACAACGTGGTGTCGATGGTCATGCTGCCGGTCACCGCGATGCCGTAGGCGCCGGCCAGCGCGTTGGATGATCCGAAGCCGACCACCACCAGGATCACCATGATCAGCAGGATGCGATTGATCCACGGAAGGTAGATCTGGCCGATTTCCTCGTGCGAGGTGTGCACCACCGGCATGCGCGGCAGGAAGCCGAGCTGGATCGCCTGGCGGGTGATCGAGAAGGTGCCCGAGATCACCGCCTGCGAGGCAATGACCGTGGCCACCGTGGCCAGCACGATCATCGGATACAGGCCCCACTTTGGCACCGCGAGATAGAACGGGTTGCTGGCCGCCTCGGGATGATGCAGCAGCAGTGCGCCCTGGCCGAAATAGTTCAGCAGCAACCCCGGCAGCACCGCGAAATAGAATGCCCTGAGGATAGCCTTGTGTCCGAAGTGGCCCATGTCGGCGTACAGCGCCTCGGCACCGGTCACGCACAGCACCACCGCGCCGAGCACCAGGAAACTGTCGGTGCCGTGATGGAGGAAGAAGTTGATGCCATACCACGGGCTGACCGCACGCAACACCAGCGGGTGCTGGATGATGTTCCAGGCACCGATCGCGCCCAGGCACACGAACCACACGCACATCACCGGCCCGAACACGCCGCCGACCTTGCCGGTACCGTGCTTCTGGACCCAGAACAGCGCCACCAGCACCAGCACCGTCAGCGGCACCACCCAGTGCGAAAGCTGCGGCGCGGCAACTCCCAGGCCCTCGACCGCCGACAGCACCGAGATCGACGGCGTGATCACCCCGTCGCCGAAGAACAGCGCCGCGCCCAGCACCGCCGCCAGCATCACCAGCCGGCGCGTGTACGGATGGTCGCGGGTGGCGCGCTGGGCCAGCGCCATCAGCGCCATGATGCCGCCCTCGCCGCGGTTGTCGGCGCGCATGATCAGGGTGATGTATTTCACCGCCACCACGATCACCAGCGTCCACAGCACCAGCGACAGCACGCCGAGGATGTTGAACGGGTGCGGCTCGATGCCGTGCGGGCCGCTGAAGGCCTCGCTCATGGTGTACAGCGGGCTGGTGCCGATGTCGCCGAACACCACGCCGATCGCGCCGACCACCATCACCCGCAGCGCATTCTTGTCGCCGCCGTCGGTGCCGGTGTTTTCGCTGGCTTTCGCGTCCGTCATCGCCCCAGCGCCGCGCGCAATGCCTTGCGGATGATTGCCTCGGCGTCGTCGCCTTCGGCTGCCGCCGCGGTTGCCAGGCGCGTGGCCTCGGCGGGCTTGTAGCCCAGTTGCTGCAGCGCCGCCTCGGCTTCACCGCGTGCGTCGCGTGGTGCCGGTGACGCGCCGGGCACCGTGGCCGGCGCAGTCTGGGCAACCCGGTCGCGCAGTTCCACCACGATGCGTTCGGCGGTCTTCTTGCCGATGCCGGGCGTGCGCGCCAGGGCCGCGACGTCACCGGCCTGCACCAGGCGCGCGAATTCGCTGGTGGAGACGCCCGACAGTACCGCCAGCGCAATGCGCGCGCCGATGCCGGAAACCTTCTGCAGGTCGCGGAACAACGTGCGCTCGGCCGCGGTGAGGAACCCGTACAGCGCCACCGTGTCTTCCTTGTGCGCGTAGTGGGTCAGCAACACCACCTCGCCGCCCTCGCCGGGCAGGTCGTAGAGCGTGGACATCGGCACTTCCAGCTCGTAGCCGACGCCGCCGACCTCCACCAGCACCCACGGCGGGCGCTTGGAAATCAAGGTGCCGCGCAGACGGCCGATCATGGCAAGGGCTCCCGGAGCGGTGACTGGAGGCCGGGGAACGGGGATCGGTCGTTGCGGAACCCGGGATTCACCCCCTTCGGCCCGAAGGGGATCGCCGCGCAGCGGCGGGGGGATGCCGGGCGAAGCCAAAAGCCATCCCCCTCGATCCCCCTTCGCAAGCGAAGGGGGAAGAGGCGTCGTGCAGCGTGCGCCTGGCGCACGACGGGCATGGCGATGGGCCTCACCGGCGTCGTCCCCAGGCGGCGGGGGAAATGCCGGTGCGCGCCTCGCTGGCGCGCAGGTGTGCGTGGGTGATCGCGACCGCCAGCGCGTCGGCGGCGTCGGCCTGCAACGGCTCGTGCACGTTCAACAACACACCGACCATGTGCTGCACCTGCTCCTTGCCGGCGTGGCCCCTGCCGACCACCGCCTGCTTGATCGCGTTGGGTGCGTACTCGGCCACCGGCAGGCCGTGCCCCACCAGCGCGCAGATTGCCGCACCACGCGCCTGGCCCAGTTTCAATGCGGAATCCGCATTCCTGGCCATGAACACCCGCTCGATCGCAGCCTCCGCGGGTACCTGCGCATCGATGATGTCGCCGAGTTCGTCGTAGATGCGTTTCAGGCGCAACGGAAACGTCTCCTCGCCCGCCACTTTGAGCGTCGCGCGGAACACGCAACGCAGTTTCCCCATGGCATCGGCCTCGATGATACCGACACCGGTGCGCTGGCTGCCGGGATCGATGCCGAGGATGCGCAGACAGCCGGGACTCGGGACTCGGGACCCGGGACTCGGGGCAGCGGGGTCGTGGTGGTTCCGCGGGTCGTGAAGCTGTTGGTGTGCCGGTGTCTTCCGGTGGCCATGTTCTTGCATCTGCGAGTCCCGAGTCCCGAGTCCCGAGTCCCGGCTCTTCCCCGAGTCCCGAGTCCCGAGTCCCGAGTCCCGGCTCTTCCCCGAGTCCCGAGTCCCGAGTCCCGAGTCCCGGTTCCTCCTCGAGTCCCGAGTCCCGTCCTCGCTCACTGCGGCAAATCCGCGTTGTCGTGCACCGATTGCACGTCGTCCAGTTCGTCCAGGCGCGCGCGCAGTTCGCGCAGGGCTTCGGCGTTTTCGCCGTCCACCGCCACATCGACTTCGGCACGCCAGGTGACTTCGCCGTGGTCGGGCTTGAAGCCGGCGGCGGTCATGGCGTCGCGCACGGCGTCGAAGGTCTCGGGCGTGGTGGTCACGTCGATCTGGCCGTCCTCGGGCCACACCTTGATGTCCTCGGCGCCAGCCATGATGGCCGCATCGGTCAACTTTTCTTCGTCCACACCCTTTTCGTAGGACAGGACGCCGATGCGGTTGAACAGGTACGCCACCGAGCCCTCGGTGCCGAGGTTGCCGCCGTACTTGGCAAACGCGTGGCGCACGTCGGAAATGGCCCGCTGGCGGTTGTCGGTGACGCTTTCCACCAGCACCGCGACGCCGCCGGCAGCGTAGCCCTCGAAGCGCAATTCCTCGTAGTTGACGCCTTCCAGTTCGCCGGTGGCCTTCTTGATCGCACGGTCGATGTTGTCCTTGGGCATCGACACTGCCAGCGCCTTGTCGATGGCGCTGCGCAGGCGCGGGTTGCCGTCGGGATCGCCGCCGCCGATGCGCGCGGCCACCGTGATTTCCCGCACCAGCTTGGTAAACATCTGGCCGCGCTTGGCATCCTGCGCGTTCTTGCGGCCAGCGATGGAAGGACCTCGGCCCATGAGGGCGACTCCGTGAATGGATGAAGGAACAAAAGTTTAGGGAAACACGCAGTTGCGTGCCACGCGTACGCAGTCGCGCCAGCAATACCGTCGTGCGCAGGGCGCACGCTACACGACGCGGCCTCCCCCTTCGCTTGCGAAGGGGGATCGAGGGGGATGGCTTTTCGCTTCGATCGCCCCCCCCCCTTCCTCTGGAAGGGGGCGAATCCAGACGTTGGCAACTACCGGTCCCCGGTCCCCGGTCCCCGGTCCCCGACGACCTTCACATGCAAGTCGGCAAGCTGCGCCGCATCGACGACACTTGGCGCATCGGTCATCAAGTCCTGGGCGCTGGTGGTCTTGGGGAAGGCGATCACGTCGCGGATGGCTTCGGTACCACCGACCAGCATCGCCAGGCGGTCGATGCCGAAGGCGATGCCGCCGTGTGGCGGCGCGCCCATCTTCAGGGCATCCAGCAGGAAGCCGAACTTGGCGCGCGCCTCGGCCTCGCCGATGCCGAGCAAGCGGAACACGGCGCTCTGCATTTCCGGCGTATGGATACGGATCGAGCCGCCGCCGATCTCGTTGCCGTTGAGCACCATGTCGTAGCCGCGGCTGACCGCATTGGCGGGGTCGGCCGCCAGCGCCGCCGCGTCATCGGTCCGGGGTGCGGTGAACGGATGGTGCAGCGCCACGTAACGCCCGGCGGCCTCGTCGTATTCGAACATCGGGAAATCGGTGACCCAGAGCGGCTTCCAGCCATCGCCGATACCACCGCGCTGGTGCGCAACCCTGACCCTGAGCGCGCCCATGAAGGTACTGACCGTCAGCCACTTGCCCGCACCAAACAGCAAGGCATCGCCGTCGCGCGCGCCGGTTTTTTCCAGGATCGCGGAAAGCGTCGTTGTGTCCAAAAATTTGGCGATCGGCGATTGCACGCCTTCAAGACCCTTGGACGCGTCGTTGAGCTTGAGCCAGGCCAACCCCCTGGCGCCGAACTTCGCGGCGTGGGCGCCAAGGTCGTCCAGTTGCTTGCGCGAAAGCTCCGCACCGCCCGCCACGCGCAGTGCCGCGACCCGGCCTTCGGGATCGTTGGCGGGACCTGCGAACACCTTGAACTCCAGGTGCTTCACTGCATCGGCGATGTCGATGAGTTCCGATTCGATGCGAAGGTCCGGCCGGTCCGAGCCGTAGCGGCGCATGGCCTCGTGCCAGGTGAGGCGCGGGAACGGGTCGGCCAGTTCCACGCCGGCGACTTCCCGGAACACGTCGCGCATCATGGCCTCGACGCAATCCTGCACGTCGCGCTCCTCGACGAAGGCGAACTCCATGTCGAGCTGGGTGAATTCCGGCTGGCGATCGGCGCGCAGGTCCTCGTCGCGGAAGCAGCGTGCGATCTGGTAGTAGCGATCGAAGCCGGCGATCATCAACAGTTGCTTGAACAGTTGCGGCGACTGCGGCAGCGCGTAGAACTGGCCGGCGTGCAACCGCGAAGGGACCAGGTAATCGCGCGCGCCCTCGGGCGTGGCCCGGGTCAGGATCGGCGTCTCGATGTCCTGGAAACCGCGCGCGTCCAGCCAGCGGCGCAGCGCCTGCACCAGTTTGACGCGGGTGCGCATCAGGCGCTGCATTTCCGGGCGCCGCAGGTCGAGGTAGCGGTACTTCAGCCGCATTTCCTCGTTCGGATTCTCGTGCAGCGCGAACGGCAGCTCGCGCGCGGCATTGAGCATCTCGATGGATTCGGCCACGACTTCCCAACGGCCGGTCGGAATCTTCTCGTTGATGTTCGAGCGCACCCGCACCGTACCCGTGACGCACAGGCAATCTTCGTAACCGACCTTCGAGGCCACCTTGAACACCTCGGCGCGATCGGGGTCGGCCACCACCTGCACGATGCCCTCGTGGTCACGCAGGTCGAAGAACACCACGCCGCCGTGGTCGCGGCGCGCGTCGGCCCAGCCGCACACCGTTATCCGCCGGCCGACCTCGGCCTCGCCCACCCGACCACAATAATGACTGCGCATCGTTCACCGTGCCTGCATGCGCCCCGCCGGACGGCAGGGCAAGCCGGGAATGCTAAGCGCCGCCTTGCTGCGGCGCAATATCGGCGCCGCGCTCAGCCGCGATCACGCATGCGGTTGGCCAGCAGCCTCTTGTCCGCGCGTCGCAGCGTCGACTCCAGCTCTTCGCCGCCCTCGCGCAAGGCCCAGCCAATCGAGAACGCCGCCGGCATGCCGACCCGCGCCGATGCCGCCAGACGCTCGGCCAGCTCCTGCAGGTGGTTTTCGGTCGCGTGCGCCACCACCACCGCGAATTCGTCGCCGCCCATGCGCACCACCGCGTCGCCCGTGTCGGCGGCAAGCCGCAGCACGTCGGCCAGGTCGCGCAGCACGTCGTCGCCGCGCTCGCGGCCCTCGCTGGCGTTCAGTTGCCGGAAGTAGTCGATGTCGACCACCACGCAACCCCACACCTGGTCGTGCTCCGCGCGCCAGGCGAAGGCGTCGAGGTAGCGGCGGGTATGGCAGCCGGTCAGCGGATCGCGCCGGTTCTGTTCGCGCATCCGTATTTCGTAGCGGTGCCGCAGGGTGACGTCCTGCGCGGTGCCGAGTACGTACGGTGTCGGCTCGGCATCGGGATAGCACACGAAGTGGTATTGCCAGATCCGCCTCTCGCCGCTGCGGGCCGCGACGTGCAGCATCCCCGCGTCCCGCCGCAGGCTGCGGATGCGTTCGACGTAGTCCTTCCAGCTGTCACGCGCGTCTTCGGGAACGAATTCGTCCAGGCCGCGTCCCAGCATGTCCTCGCGCTCGTAGCCGAGCGCATCGGCCATGGTCGAATTGACCTCCAGCAGGCGCCCGTCCAGGTCGTGCGTCCAGACCATCGTGAGTCCGGAGTCGACCAGGTCCTTGTAGCGCGCACGGCACGATTCCAGCGCGGCCCGCATCGCGTCCAGCTCGGACACGTCGCGCACCAGCATCAGCCGGGCGGGAACTTCCGCGTGCGGCAGGTTGCCGATGTCGGCCAGCGCTGCAAAGGTCGAACCGTCGGCCTTGCGATGCCGCCACGCCAGGCTGCCGGGCGGAACCGCCTGGGCCTTGTCACCGAGGTACTTGTGAATCCGGTCTGACTCACCGCGTGCGAACAGCTCGGGCAGGTGCATCCGCTGCAGTTGGGTCCGGCTGTAGCCATAGCAGCGCTCGGCGGCCACGTTGGCGTCCAGGATGCGAAGGTCCGCGGTAGCAAACAGCACCGCCGGCAACGGGCCGAGCTCGAACCAGACCCGGGTTTCCTCTTCGCGCAAACGGAGCAGCTTCTGCAGCTCCAGCTCGTCGGTGATGTCCCGGGCGGTACCGAGCAGCCCGACGGTGCGTCCACGGGCATCGTGCAGCGGCCGCTTGGAGACCCGGAAGTTGCGCATCTGCCCCCCCGGCGTGGTCTGCGTCTCGCGGAACACCGTGGGCAGGTCGCGCTCGAGGCAGATGCGGTCGTTTTCCTCGAACACCAGCGATTCCGAGCCCGGATGCAGCTCGCTGTCCAGGCGCCCGAAGATGCTGGCGGGGTGGCGTCCGATCAGGGCGGCGGCGGCGACATTGGCATAACGGTAGCGGTGCTGGCGGTCCTTCACGAACACCAGTTGCGGTCCTTCCTCGCCCAGCAATTGCGCCAGTTCGCCAAGGCGCCGCAGGCTGGACAGCGTCACGAACAACACCAGGCCCACGACGACCAATGACAACAATCCGGCCAGGGCCAGCGCAATCAGGATCCAGTCCGCGCCCCACTGGCCCTTGCCCTGGGACACCAGTACCGCCAGCACCACCGCGGGCACCACCAGCAGCGCAATTCCGAGCCACCCCAGCCAGCGCAAGGCTGCCCATGCACCGGGAATGGCGCCGAGAATTCCATGCCTGCCGGTACCCCTGACCACGCGATGTCCACCCTGTCGTCCAAGCCGCAACCGTTGCGGCGTCCACGCGAGTAGTGCAAAACGCGTGCACAAGGCCCTGCCGGACCGCCTGTGTCACAGTTGTTGACGGCACGGCCTCCGGATTGTTGACGCACGTCTCGATAGCGGTGTGAACTGACGAGCCTTTTGTGCCACCGTGTCCGTCGATGCCGCCGAACTCAGGCCCTGACCAGGGTGGACTTGCCGAACAGGCTCTCGATCAGGTCCACCATCAGGCGCGCGGTGCGGTTGTGCTCGTCGAACGCGGGGTTCAGTTCCATGATGTCCAGCGAGGCGATGCGGCCGGTGTCGGCGATCATTTCCATGCAAAGTTGCGCCTCGCGATAACCGGGACCGCCGGGGACCGTGGTGCCGACCGCGGGCGCGATCGACGGGTCGAGGAAGTCGACGTCGAAGCTCACGTGCAGGTGGGTGTCATCGTCCAGGCCGCCGAGCGCCTGTGCCATCGTCCGGCGCATGCCGTGCTCGTCGATGAAGCGCATGTCGAAGACATCGAGGCCGGCCTTGTGGACCAGTTTCTTCTCGTTGTCGTCCACCGAGCGGATGCCGATCTGCCGGACCACGTCCGCGGAAATGGCCGGCGCATCGCCACCCAGCGTGGTCAGGGCCTCCGGACCGATGCCGCAAAGGCACGCGACCGGCATGCCGTGGATGTTGCCCGAGGGACTGATCTCGGCGGTGTTGAAGTCGGTGTGCGCATCCAGCCACAGCACGCGCAATTTGCGCCCCTGCTTGCGGCAATGGCGCGCCACCGCGCTGATCGAGCCGATCGCGAGGCAGTGGTCGCCACCCATCAGGATCGGCAGGCGTCCGGCCTCGAGTTCGGCCGTTTCGGCCTCGAACAATGTCCGGTTCCAGGCCACCACTTCATCGAAATGTCGGTACCCGTCCACCGGCGGCAGCCAGGGATTGAGCGGACCGACGAGGTTGCCGCGGTCGGCCACTTCCAGGCCGCGCGCCGCCAGCGCCTGGGGCAAGCCGGCCACGCGCAGCGCTTCGGGGCCCATCGAGCCCCCGCGGTCGGCAGCGCCGATGTCGGTGGGGGCTCCGATCAGGGAAACGGGCTTCGCAGGACTGGGCACGCGCATCACCTTGGCATCGAGGGGGTCAATCAGGATAACCGGCGCGCCGCGAAGCGGCCAGAAAGCGTCAATCCGTGCCCACGACGGCGTCCAGCGCGGCAAGCACACCGGCAACCGGATCGGCGGCATCCGCCCGCGCGCGACAAGGTGCCTGCCCCGACAACATCCGGTCCAGGTCACGCGCGGCCCGCCCCAGCGTCTCGAACCCGTAGCACGGCGCCGAGCCCGAAAGGTTGTGCGCAACTTCGCGCAACTGCTGCCAGGGCGCATCGTCCCCCGCGTCGCGGCAGGCGTCCCAGGCCGCGGCCAGGGCGGCACGGCGGGCCGGCAACCCCGCCACGTAGCGACGCCGCAAGGCCTCTACCCGGGCCTCGAACTCGGCCTGCGCGGAATCGGATTGCGTATCCATCACCCGCCTCGCTTGCCCCTCGCGGCATCGACTGGTGCCGGCAGTCTGACTCGAACAGACGACCTACCGCTTACAAGGCGGTTGCTCTACCAACTGAGCTATGCCGGCATGCCATGGGCAATTATCGCAGGTGCCTGCGTGTGCCGCGAGCCGGGTCAGAAGCAATCGATGGCCTGTCGCTGCAGGTCGCTGCGGCCCGGAAGCCAGTCCGTCCACGTGAACGTGCTGCCCGCCGGCACGGCGTAGTCGATCCAATAGGCCGGCTCGGTGTCGAAACGTTGCTCGACCCGGGCGTTGAACCCCAGCTTTTGCAGCGCCGCCAATCGTTTGCGTGCATTGGCCTCGTCGTTGAAAAGGCCCAGCGAAATGGTGTTCTGCTGGTCGCCGGCGGTCACCACGTAGTAGTCGTGGATGCCCTTGGCCCGCAGTTGCCGGGCTTCGTCCAGGGCCGCCTCGCGACTCGCCACGCGTGGCAGGTACACCCAGAAGCCGCGCGAAGTCCGCATGTTCTGCTCGCGGTACTGGATGCGCGCCACGTGCGGGGACAACGTCTGCATGGCCGCGCGCATGTCGGCCGAGGTGGTGAACGGGCCGAGCGTGTGGCAGACGTCGCGCCGCAGCGTCGTCGCAGAAGTACCCGCGGCGGCCGGGCCGGCGGCCGTGCCCGCGGGGACCGGATTGGCGGCCGTGCCCGCGGCAACCGGATTGGCAGCGGTACCCGCGGCAGCCGGACTCGCGGGCGTGTCCGCGACACGCGCCGCGGGCGGCTCACCGGGCAGCAGTTTCAACGCAGGCACCCCGGGATCGGTGACCGGCGGCAGCGGCCGTGCCGGCGCGCGGCCGAACAGCAGCCACGCCGCGGCGCCCAGGTTCAGCGCGAACAACAACAGGAATACGAGGCGAACGAACATCCGTTGACAACCGTGGCAAAGGGACGATTCTACGCGGTCGTTCCGGCGACCGGCCGCGATGCGGCCCAGAGTTCCAGTCCCCGCCACACCGCGTCCTCGAGCAGCTCGGCGGCGACGCCACCGGCGCTGTCCAGATGCGCCTTCAGGGCAGCCGCACCGCCGCCGTGCAGCCACAGCCGCGATGCACCGGGGTGCGCGCGCTGGTCGGCATGGAACGATTCGACCAGCGCCACCGCGGCGCGCCAGCAACCGGCGCGGATCGCGGCGGCGGTGTCATCGCCGGGGTCGGGGTCGCGCCCCGGGAAGGCCTCCGGATTGCGGTCACCAATCGCGGTGCCGGCCTGCAACGACCGCATCATCAGGTCCGGCGACGGGGCGATCAGCCCGCCGCGGTGGCGGCCTTCGGCATCAACCGCATCCAGCGTCAGTGCGGTGCCGCAGCCCACGATCACGCAAGGCGCGCCGGAGCTGGCCGCGCGCGCACCGGCCATGGCCAGGAAACGGTCCACGCCAAGCCGCGCAGGCACCCGGTAGGCGGAAGTGATGCCGCAACCCTGGCGCGGCGAGGAAATCCATTCGGGCTGCAGATCCGGCCACCTGCGCAGGCAGGCGGCCACGCGCGCGGCGCGTCCGGCCGAAGTGACCGATGCGGCGAGCACGCGCGCCGGCGCCGGCCACGCCGACAGGTGCGCCGCCAGTTCGCGCTCGAAGTCCGGGGCGTTCCATTCCAGCAGCAGCGACCGCGGCGCATGCCCGGCCTGCACGCAGCGACCCTTGCAACTGGTGTTGCCAAGATCGAACAACCACAGCACGCCGGCATCGGGTCCGCTCATGCCGGGCGCACCGAAACTTCGCCGCTGTCCACGCAATGGATGCCCGACGCGGTGCGTACCCGCAGCGCGCCGCGCGCATCGACGCCGGCCGCGACGCCTTCCAGCACGCCGCGCGCGCCCTCGACGCGCACCGCACGTCCAGCCAGTGCATCGTGCGCGGCCCAGGCCCCGGCGAACGCCCCGAAGCCGTCATCGTCGAAAGCATCCAGTGCCGGGACCAGTTGCGCGATCACGGCGGCGGCCAGTGCGCCGCGATCCGGCGCGACGTCGCCGCACACGTCGGCCAGGTCCGTACAGGGGCGCGCCAGCGCGTCGCGCACCGTCCCCGGCACCCGCACGTTGATCCCGATGCCGATGATCGCGCGGCTCGGCCCCATGAAATCGCCCCCGAGCTCGACCAGGATGCCGCCGAGCTTGGCGCCGTCGTACACCAGGTCGTTGGGCCATTTCAGGGTTGCACCGTCGATTCCGGCAGCTTCCAGCGCGCGCACCACCGCGATCCCCGTCACCAGCGACAGGCCCGCCAGCGCCGCGTAGCCGCCGGCGAAGCGCTTCAGGCACGAGAACTGCAGGTTGGTGGCCGGCGGCGACAGCCACTGCCGACCGCGCCGGCCGCGGCCGGCCCGTTGCCATTCGGCGAACACGAACGAGCGGTCGGGAAGTTCATCGGCCCGGCGCGCCAGTTCGCTGGAGGTCGAATCCAGCCGCCAGTGGTTTTGCAGCGCGCCAGTGCGAAGCCGCACCGGGGCGGGAAGCGCCGCGCGCACGCGTTCCGGATCGAGCACCTGCACCGGATGCACCAGCCGGTAGCCGGCCGCCCCGGCCCGGATGTCCAGGCCGGCGCGCCGCAGGGTGTCGACCTGCTTCCACACCGCCGCGCGCGAAATCCCCAGCCGCCGGGCCAGCGCCGGCCCGCGCACCGCAGCACCCGAGGCCAGTTGCGCCAGGAGCGGCGGCAGCACGCTGTCACCGGACGGGTCATTCGTTGGCACGAATCGGGCGGATGTGTCAAGATGGGGATTCGACATGCGCTGCTTCCGGGGGCTGTCATGAAACACTGGTCATTGTGCCTGACCGCGCTGCTGCTCGGCGGCGTGCCGCTGGCTGCCGCGGCAGTCGATTATGGCCCGAACCAGCCCCTGCTTGCCGACGAGGGCAGCGCCCCGCAACTGCCACGCGCGGCGGCGCACGACACCTCCGCGGGCGCGATCCCCAAACCGGACGTGGACAGCGCCGACCCGGCGGCTGACGCCGCGACGCAGGTCCATCCCGTGCCGCCTCGCGCGACCACGCCCGGCCAGGCGCGCGCGCGCAAGGCCGTGGCGGAGGACAAGAAGGGGCGCCGCGCACCACCCGGAACCAAACCCGCGCACGGCCATCCGCAAGCTGCATGGCAGTCGCTGTTGCCGGGCTCGATCCAGTAGCAACCCCACCCCGGCACCGCTCCGTGGCCGCGTCCGTCACACGTCGGCAAAGCGGACATGGAAGCAGGCGCCACCCAGGTTCCCGGAGCGATCGACCTGCAGCGTGCCGCGGTAATTGCGCACGATGTCCTCGACGATCGCCAGCCCGATGCCGTGGCCCTGCACGCGTTCGTCCCCGCGCACCCCGCGCTGCAGCACACGGTCAAGCTGCTCGGGCGGAATCCCGGGGCCGTCATCCTCCACCCGGAGATCCAGCCCGACTCGCCAGGCGCGCGGATCGGACGGCGTGATGGTGCGCGCACTCAGCAACACCCGGTGCCGGGCCCACTTGAACGCGTTTTCCAGCAGGTTGCCGAGCAGCTCCAGCAGGTCGCCTTCCTCGCCGTAGAAGCAGGCTGCCTCGTCGATGTCGAACTCGCACAGCACGTTCTTGTCGGCGTAGACGCGCTCGAGGCTGCGCACCACGGCCTCGGCGTGCGCCTGCACCGCGACCGGCGCGGCGAAGGTGGAATGGCCGGAAGACTTGGCGCGCGCGAGCTGGTAGGCGACGATCTGGCCCATCTGCTGCACCTGTTCCAGCAGCTCCTTGCGCACGTCCGGGTCGGCCTGGTCCGATTCCAGCCGCGAGCGCGCCACCGCCAGCGGCGTCTTCAGGCTGTGCGCGAGGTCATCCAGGGTGTTGCGGTAACGTTCCAGGTGTTCGCGTTCACTCTCGATGAAACGGTTGAGCCCGTGGGTCAGGGTGGCCACTTCGTGCGGGTAGTGCCCGCTGAAGCGCTCGGCGCGTCCGCGTTCGATCCTGGCCAGGTCGCCCGCCACCCTGCGCAGCGGCGACAGGCTCCAGCGCAGCAGGATCTGCTGCAGCACCAGCAGCGCCAGCCCCAGCGCTCCCAGCCACGCGAAAAGGGTGCGTCGGTACGCGGCCAGTCCGGCCTGGTACAGGGCTTCGTTCTCGGCCACGTAGATGGTCAGGTGGTAGCCCTTGTTGTTTTCCAGCACCCATTCGACGCCCTGGCGCAAGACGTACATCGGTCCCGCACTGGTCTTGACCGGCCCGAAGCGCACGGTGCCCGGCGGCAACAGCTTGTCAAACGGCAGGTTGCGTCCCAGGGCCGAGGGAGCATGCCAGCGGAAACCATGTTCGCCGACGATCACCACGTACAGTCCCGAGCCCGGGCGCGAGAAGTCCGGATTCGGCGGCGGCATGTCCGGCGGGATCACGCGGTCCGAACGGCTGCTGACATCGACCCCGGCAAGGTAGGCGTACACGTAGCTTTGCAGTCTGCCGCGCAAGCCCGCCAGCGCCGCGTGCGCGTACGCACGGTCCAGCGCGAAGCCGGTCAGGCCCAGGAACCCGATCAACACCAGCAGCGTGGCAATGGTCGAGCGCGCGGCCAGCGACAGTGGCCTGCGCGCATCGGTGCCCTCGGATTGCATCCGGCTACAGCCCTCGAATGATTACGGCAAACGGAAAACGGCGACCGGGATTGTCGCACGCGATCGCCGTCGTGCCGCCTATTCTTCCGTCTCGGGCTCGTCGCGTGGAATCGCGAACCGGTAGCCGCGGCCGCGCACCGTCTCGATCGGCTTGAGCGTGCCTTCGGGATCGAGCTTGCGCCGCAGGCGGCCGATGAACACCTCCAGCACGTTCGAGTCGCGGTCGAAGTCCTGCTGGTAGATGTGCTCGGTGAGGTCGGCCTTGGATACCAGCGCGCCGGCGTGCAGCATCAGGTATTCAAGCACCTTGTATTCATAACTGGTGAGGTCGGCCGGCTTGTCATTGACGCTCACCGTCTGCGCGGTGGTGTCCAGCCGGATCGGCCCGCAGGCCAGCACCGGCTTGGCCCAGCCCGACGCCCGCCGCACCAGCGCGTTGATGCGCGCCAGCAGTTCCTCGACGTGGAACGGCTTGACCAGGTAGTCGTCGGCGCCGAACTTCAGCCCCTGCACCTTGTCCTGCCACGACGAACGCGCGGTGAGGATCAGGATCGGAAAGCCGTGACCTTCCTTGCGCAGGATCTCGACCAGCTCCATGCCCGGCAGCTTGGGCAGGCCGAGATCCACGATCGCAAGATCGAAAGGCACTTCCCGCCCAAGGTACAGGCCTTCCTCACCGTCGGCCGCGGTGTCGACCGCGAACCCGTCGCGCTTCAGGCGAGCGGCGAGTGTTTCGCGCAGGGGCGCCTCGTCTTCCACCAAAAGGATGCGCATCAATGCCCTCCTTGATCGGAATCACGGCCACGGGTGCGTGGCTGCGGTTTCTGGTTCGAGTGTAGCTGCATCACCTTGACCTTGCCCTTGGGCGTGAGGACCTTGATGCGGTACACGTTGTTGTGCCCGCGCGCGACCGAATCGGCCGCCAGGATGTGGCCGTGGGTCTGTTTCTGCACCTGCTGCACGGCCTGTTCCAGGCTCAGGTGCTGCGACCTGGAATGTGTGGCCGGCGGTGGTGCCGGACGCGCGGGGGGCTTGGCGAACACGCCCGCGGCGCACAGCCACCCCGCACACGCGGCGGCGACAACGGGCAGCACAGATTTCATGACTACAACAATCCGGACGTTGGCGACATCACCCCCGATGATGCTGCCACGCATTGAATTCGTGCTGAACGCGACGCGCCGGAGCCGGCCACGGTGCCGCGTGGCCGCCTATGCCACGCGTCTGCGCGCGGCGCCGGCGGAGTCCGGCAGCGCGGCCTCGACGGCTTCCCAGCCCGCGTCGGCAGCGTGCGCGCGTTCGGACAACACGCGCCGGAAACGCTTGCCGCCGGGCTGCGCGTGGTACAGACCCAGCAGGTGCCGGGTGATCGCCGACAGCCGCACGCCACGCGCCAGCTGCGCCTCGATGTACGGGCGCATCCGCGCCAGCACCGCAGCGCGCTCCGGCACCTCGCCGCCGAACAGCGCGGTGTCGATGCGCGCCAATGCACAAGGATCGTGGTAGGCCAGCCGCCCCAGCATCACGCCGTCGACCCGGCGCAGGTGATCGCGCACCGCGGGCAGGCCGTCGACACCGCCATTGACGACCACGGTCAGGCCGGGAAATTCGCGCTTGAGGCGATACACGCGAGGGTAGTTGAGCGGCGGGACCTCGCGGTTCTGCTTCGGCGACAGGCCCTTCAGCCAAGCCTTGCGCGCGTGCACGATCAGCACCTCGACGCCGGCATCGACCATCTGCGAGGCAAACGCGAACAACCCGGCATCGTCGTCCTGGTCATCCACGCCGATCCGGCACTTCACGGTCACCGGCACCGCAACCGCCTCGCGCATCGCGCGCACGCAATCGGCCACCAGCGCAGGCTCGCGCATCAGGCAGGCGCCGAAGCGGCCCGATTGCACCCGGTCGGACGGGCAACCGACGTTGAGGTTGATTTCGTCGTAGCCGGCTTCGGCGCCGTAGCGCGCCGCCAGGGCGAGGTCCACAGGTTCGGCGCCGCCAAGCTGCAACGCCACAGGGTGTTCGGCGGAATCGTGGGCGAGCAGATACGCCTTGTCGCCGCGGATCAACGCGGCGGCCGTCACCATCTCGGTATACAGCCGCGCACGCGGCGCGAGCAGGCGATGGAAATACCGGCAGTGCCGATCCGTCCAGTCCATCATCGGCGCCACGCACAGCGTCCAGGGATTGGTGGTTGGCGCGTCCATGCGTGCATGATACGGGCTCGCGCGGGCCCGCGGCAGCAAATGCTTAACGCCGGCGTGCTTACACTCGCGCCTTTCGGCCGCGAGCACCCCGATGAAGCCTTTCCTGCCCAGATACTGCAGCGTCGCGCTGGCCGCGCTGGCCCTCGCCGCGTGCCAGCAATCACCTGCCCCCGCGCCGACCGCGGGCCCGGCTTCCGCCACGGCCGGCAGCGCCGACGTGCCGGTGATTCCGGCGCCGCCCGCGTCTGCCGGAACCGCGGGGTTGCCGGGCGACCACGCGGTCACGCCGCAGTACAAGATTGCCATCACGTTGCCCACGCTCCCGGCTGCTGAAAAACCGCTGGGCGATGCGCTGCGCGCCACGGCCGACAATGCCAAGCGTGATTTCCTGCAGTCACTGCCCGATGCGGACAGCGACGCGGCACGGGCCGACCGGCAATTCCAGCTGCTGCTGGACTTCAAGGTGGCGGCCCGCACCGCGGCCTTCACCAGCGTGCGCGAGACCGGCAGCGAAGATACCGGTGGCGCTCACCCGATCCCGGTCCAGGCAACCTTCGTGTACGACCGCAAGGCACAGCACGTGATCACGCTGGATGACCTGTTCGCCGAACCCGAGGCCGCGCGCAAGGCGCTGGCGAAGTTCGCGCGGCCGGCGCTGCAGAAGAAGCTGCTGGCGCACGCGCCGCGACCGGGCGAGGGCTCGGCCCAGGCAATCCGCGAGTGGAAGACCAGCATGGTGCAGATGCTCGACCAGGGCACCCGGCCGACCACGGTCAACTTCTCGCTGTTCGTGGTCCGCCAGGGGGAGGACGCCGACGCGCCGAGCCCCGGCCTGATGCTGGTGTTCGCGCCCTACCAGGTCGCGCCCTACGTGTACGGCACCCAGACCGTGGAGGTGCCGGCGAGCGTGTTCGCATCGTTCCTGAAACCGGCCTACCGAAGCGCCTTCGTCAGCGACCAGGAGCCCGGACAGTAGAACCTTTCGAGGCGCAAGAGTGATTGCGCGAGGACAGGTTTTCGACGATTCGCGGACCCGGGGTGGTTCCATGGGTCAGGCATCGGCGGGGACGGGGATCGCGCAGACGCTTTTGCAGCGCGGTAGATTCCTGCTGCCCGTACTTCCAACTTGCAACCGGGGAGATCCACCATGCTGAAACGAACCTTCGCCGCGCTCGCCGCACTTGCCCTGTGCACCGGCGCGGCTTTCGCCGCACCGCCCCCGCCGGCCGGCGCCACCACCACCGGCGGCACCACGATCGCACCGCCTGCATGGGTCGCGCAGAGCAACGCCTACGCGCAGGTGCTGTTGAAGGTACTGGCCGAATTCAATCCCGAGATGGCCTCGCAGCTCGGGCTGCCCGGCTATGACACCAAGGTCGTCGACCTGGGTCCGAACGTGGACGAGCGTGCGCGCGCGGCGCTGGCGAAGGCCCGCGCGGCGCTGCATCAGGATGTTTCCAGGACCACCGATCCGAACGTGCTCCAGGATCTTCACATCATGATCCGGGCGGCCGATCGCTACATCGAAAGCAGCAAGTTGCAGGACAAGTACATGCTGCCCTACCACGACATCGGGCAGACCATCTTCCAGGGCGAGTTCGTGCTGCTGCAGGACCAGGTGCCGGCCGCGCGCCGTGCGCACGCGCTGGCGCGCCTGAAGTGCTACGTCGGCATGGCGCCCGGCTGCACGCCGGTCACGAAGGAAGCCGAGGCGCTGTGGAAGGCCCGCGCCGGTGACAACAAGCTGCTGGGTCCATACAAGGGCGAGGTCGAGCAGAACCTCGCCAACACGTCGCACTACGTGCAAGGCATCCGCAAGCTGTACGCGAAATACGGAATCGAGGGCGCCGGCGCGGCGCTCGATGCGTTGCAGAAGCAACTGACCGACTACGACGCGTGGGTGAAATCGACGGTGCTGCCGCGTGCACGCACCGACTTCCGGCTGCCGGAAGCAATTTACGCCGACAACCTGAAGAATGTCGGCATCGAGATTCCGCCGCGCGAGTTGATCAAGCGGGCCGAGACGGCGTTCATGGAAATCCAGGCGCAGATGGAAACCCTGGCGCCCTACGTCGCGAAGGCCGAAGGCTTCAAGGCCGGCGATTACCGCAGCGTGATCAAGGACCTGAAAAAGCAGCAGCTCGACCGCAACACCATCGAGCCTTACTACCACAAGGTGATTGACCGGATCGAGGCGCTGATCCGCGAACACCACATCGTCACCCTGCCCAAACGCAAGATGATCATGCGACTGGCATCGCAGGCCGAAAGCGCCGCCCAGCCGGCGCCGCACATGGTGCCCCCGCCGCTGATCAACAACCACGGCGAGCGCGGCCAGTTCGTGCTGCCGCTGGGCAACCCGCCCTCCGGCCAGGGCAGGAACGAGGCCTACGACGACTTCACCTGCAAGGCCTGCGCCTGGACGTTGACCGCGCACGAAGGCCGGCCCGGGCACGAGCTGCAGTTCTCGGCGATGGTCGAGCACGGCGTGTCGCTGGCGCGCTCGCTGTTCGCCTTCAACAGTGTCAACGTGGAAGGCTGGGCGCTGTATGCCGAATGGATGATGGTGCCCTACGAGCCGCCCGGCGGCCAGATGATCGCGCTGCAGCTCCGGCTGCTGCGCGCGGCGCGCGCGTTCCTCGACCCGATGTTGAACCTGGGGCTGATCACGAAACAACGCGCGCACGACATCCTGGTCAACGACGTCGGCATTTCCGAAGCCTTCGCGCGCGAGGAACTGGACCGCTTCACCTTCCGCTCGCCCGGCCAGGCCACCGCGTATTTCTACGGCTACGAGCGCATCCTCGAGCTGCGCGCACACACCGAGATCGCGCTGGGCAAGCGGTTCAAGCTGCAACAGTTCAACGATTTCCTGCTGTCACAGGGCCTGCTGCCACCCGACCAGCTCGCCGAGGCAGTGGACAAGCAGTTCATTCCGGCACATCAGGCGCATTGACCCGGCATCGGCCAACCCGCGCGGACAAGAAACAACACGTCCGCGAATGAACGCGAAGGGGTCCGGGACGATCCACTGCCCCTTGCATCACCCATTTGCGTTCTTCGCGTTCTTCGCGGACCGCGTTCGCCTCGTACGAGGCGGGCAGTGCCCGCCCTACGTAGCTTGGGCCTCGATCAATCTGCGCGCGCCGAAAACAAGCCTGCGTCACAGGGTATTCGACACAGCGTAGGGCGGACACCGTCCGCCGCGTCACCGGGCGCTCAACGCGAGATCGTGAACTTGCCGAAATCGATGCCGAGGTTCCAGCCCTTGCCGGTGCCACTCAGGGCCAGCGAGACGTTGCCCTTGGTCATCACGGTGCCGCGCGCGGAGGCAGCCGCGCCGGCGTGGGCTTCGCCGACCACGTAGGTGCCCAGGATTTCGTCGATGTGGAAGATGCCCGAGAACTTGCCGACGCCCTGGATGCTGGACTTGCCAAACGTCAGGCCGCCGCCCTTGCTGCGCAGGTGGACGCGCATGTGCGCCCCGTTGCTGCAGGTGACCGTGCCGGTGCCCTTGGCGGTCTTGTAGAACGCCGACCAGCCGTGGATCTCGAACTGCATCCGGCAACTGATTTCGCCGGCGGCCTGCGCGGTGCCGGTGTACGCGAGTGGCGCGCCGGCGACCAGCGCGGCGAGGACAAGATTGCGTGCGATGTGCATGGAGCCTCCGTGGAGTATCGGTGCCTTTCGCGGAAACCCATTGTTGCCCGGCAACCTGAACAAAACCAGACGCCCGCGGACATCCGTTCAGCCGCCACGGTCAGTCCAGCGCGTGCCCGAACTGGCGCTTGAACCCGGCGGCGAAACCGGCCGCATCGAAGCGATGGTTCTGGGTCCCGGGGGAAGCGATTTTCAGCGCGCCGAGCAACGAGGCCACCCGCCCGGTGGTTGGCCAGTCCAGGCCCCGCAGCAGACCGTACAGCAGCCCGGCGCGGTAGGCGTCGCCACAACCGGTGGGGTCGACCACCGCCTCCGGCTTCGCCGCCGGGATCTCGTGCACCTTGCCATCGGCGTGGATCACGGAACCTTCGGCACCGCGGGTCACGATGAACGCTTTGACGCGTCCTGCGATTTCCGCCTCCGACCAACCGGTGCGCTCGGTCAGCAGGCTGGCCTCGTAGCTGTTGACCGCCACGTATTCGGCCTGGTCGATGAAGGCGCGGAATTCCTCGCCCGAGAACAGCGGCATCGCCTGGCCGGGGTCGAAGATGAAGGGCACGCCGCGCGCGGCGAATTCCGCAGCATGCTGCAACATGCCCTCGCGCCCGTCCGGCGCGACGATGCCGATGGCCGCATCCGCCACGCCGTCCACGTGGTTGTCCTGGCTCCGGTTCATCGCCCCCGGATGGAAGGCGGTGATCTGGTTGTTGTCCTTGTCGGTGGTGATGAAGGCCTGCGCGGTGAAGGTATCGGGCACCTCGCGCACCTGTGCAAGCGTGATGCCGAGCCCCTCGAACCATTCGCGATACGGCGCGAAATCCTGCCCCACGGTCGCCATCGGGACCGGCTCGCCGCCCAGCAGCTTGAGGTTGTAGGCGATGTTGCCGGCGCAACCGCCAAATTCGCGCCGCATCGCCGGCACCAGGAAGGACACGTTCAACATGTGCACCTTGTCCGGCAGGATGTGGTTCTTGAACTGGTCCTCGAACACCATGATGGTGTCGTATGCCATGGAGCCGCAGATCAGAGCACTGGCCATCGGTCGGGATTCCTCTTTTTTCGCGCAACAAGACTCCCATCGTAACGGTTGCACGCGCCGGTTTCGACCGGCCCGTCCGCGTCGCCGGCCAGCCCGCGTTTTTCCACGCCCGTGGCCTTGCGCAGCCACGTGCGTATGACTAGACTGGCGCGTTCTTTCCTTTCAGCCTGACGCCTCAGGCCCGCATCCAGGCGCGCGCATGTTCAAACTGTTTCGCGGCATCTTTTCAAACGACCTGTCGATCGACCTCGGTACCGCGAACACGCTCATCTACGTGCGTGACCAGGGTATCGTGCTGAACGAACCCTCGGTGGTGGCGATCCGACAGGATCGCGGCCCGGGCGGCCCGCGCGCGGTGGCCGCGGTCGGCAACGACGCCAAGATGATGCTGGGGCGCACGCCCGGCAACATCGTCACGGTGCGCCCGATGAAGGATGGTGTGATCGCCGACTTCACCATGACCGAGGCGATGCTGCAGCACTTCATCAAGCAGGTCCACAAGACGCGTTTCCTGCGTCCCAGCCCGCGCGTGCTGGTATGCGTGCCATGCGGCTCGACCCAGGTCGAGCGTCGCGCGATCAAGGAATCGGCCGAGGGCGCCGGCGCGCGCGACGTGTTCCTGATCGAGGAGCCGATGGCGGCGGCGATCGGCGCCGGCATTCCCGTGCACGAGGCGCGCGGCTCGATGGTGCTGGACATCGGCGGTGGCACGTCGGAGGTGGCGGTGATGTCGCTCAACGGCATCGTGTATTCGCAGTCGGTGCGCATCGGCGGCGACCGTTTCGACGAGGCCATCATCAACTACGTGCGCCGCAGCCACGGCACGCTGATCGGAGATCCCACCTCCGAGCGGATCAAGATCGAGATCGGCTGCGCCTGGCAGCAGAAGGAAGTGCGCGAGATGGAAGTGTCCGGTCGCAACCTCGCCGAGGGCGTGCCGCGGATGTTCACCATCAATTCCAACGACGTGCTCGAAGCCCTGCGTGAACCCCTGCACGGCATCGTCGCGGCGGTGAAGTCGGCCCTGGAACAGACCCCGCCCGAACTGTGCTCGGACGTGCACGAGCGCGGCATCGTGCTGACCGGCGGCGGCGCCCTGCTGCGCGACCTGGACAAGCTGATCTCGGAAGAGACGGGCCTGTACGTGCAGGTTGCCGAGGATCCGCTGACCTGCGTCGCCCGCGGTGGCGGGCGGGCGCTGGAGCTGATCGACATGCACGGAAGCGACTTTTTCGCGGGCGAGTGAGGGTGCGACGCGTGACCCGGGAGGGCAGAAGGCGCGAAGTCGCTCTCTGCGTTCGCCGGAAAGGGTGAAGGCGCTCACGGCGTTCGCTGTGAAGGGTCAAGCGTAAAGCGGTAAGGTATCGGTCTTCGGCTGGCCACGCCCGCCGGTTTCCGTACGTCGCTCTTGCCCTTCACGTTTCACAGGCGGCGCAGCCGCCGACTTCACCATTCACCCATCACAGGCGGCGCAGCCGCCGACCTTGCTCTTCCGCCATGGCGCTCCCGCACAAGGAATCCACCCCGATCTTCGCGGACGCGACCGCGGGCACCCTGCGCCTGATCGGTTACCTTGCGCTGGCCGCGGTGTTGATGGTGCTCGACCACCGCAACGACTGGCTGCACCAGATCCGCTACGGTACCGCCGCGGTGATCGTGCCGGTGTACAAGCTCGCGGCCGCGCCGGCGGACTGGATCCATGATGCCCGGGTCGCCTTCACCGCACGCAAGCGGCTGATCGACGACAACCAGCACCTGCGCCAGTCGCTGATGCTGGCCGAGGCCCGCCTCAACCGCATGCAGGCCCTGGCGCGCCAGAACGTGCACCTGAAACAGTTGCTGGATACGCGGCGCCTGCTCGACATGCATGCGCAGCTTGCCCGCTTGATCGACGTGCAGATCGACCCGAACCACGACCGCGTGGTGCTCAACGCGGGGACAAGGGAAGGCGTGCACGTGGGCCAGGTGGTGATCGACGCGCACGGCGTGATGGGCCAGGTGGTCGAAACGCTGCCGCACGCATCGGTCGCGATGCTGATCGTGGATCCGGACCACGCGGTGCCGGTGATGCTGGACCGCACCGGCCTGCGCGGCATCGCGCACGGCACCGGCAATCCCGGGCAACTGGTGGTGTCCAACCTGCCGCTGTCGGCCGACATCCACCCGGGCGACCGCCTGGTGACCTCGGGCATTGGCGGCCGCTTTCCGGCCGGGTTTCCGGTCGGCACCGTGACCCGGATCGAACACGGGCCTTCCGGGATGTTCCTGCGGGCCCTGGTGCGACCTGCGGCCCAACTGGACCGCAGCGGCGAGGTGCTGCTGCTGCGCGACCTGCCGCAACCGGTGGGACCACCCGCGCCGGCACCGCCCGCCGGACCGCCGGATTCCCTGGCGCCATCGGGCGCATCGCGGCCGTCCACCGGCAAGCCCGCCGCACGGGGCACGGCGCCGTGAACCGGGTGCGCGCGCAAGGCTGGGCATTCGCCATCAGCATCGCGCTGGCGCTGCTGCTGATGCTGATGCCGCTGCCGCCCGTGGTGCAGCCGCTGAAGCCGTACTGGCCGGCGCTGGTGCTGGTGTACTGGGCGCTGGAAACCAGCGACCGGGTGAACGTCGGGATGGCCTTCCTGATCGGCATCGGCGCCGATCTGCTCAACGGCGCGTTGCTTGGCGACCAGGCGCTGCGGCTGGCGGTGCTGGTGTTCATCGTGCTGCGCTTCCGCTCGCGCCTGCGCTTTTTCCCGATGTGGCAGCAGGCGCTGGCGGTGTGGCTGCTGCTTCTCAACAACCACGTGCTGCAGGCGCTGATCCGCGCGTTCGCGGGCGACCCGGCGATGCCGCTGTTGTCATGGCTGTCGCCGCTGGTGGGCGCGTTGATCTGGCCATTCGTGTTCCTGCTGCTCGATGACGTCAACACGCGGCTGCGGGGCAAGGGGACGCGGACCGCATGAACGAACATCGCACCCTGCCCGATGAGCACGCGCAGCGCGCGCGCTTTGCGCGCCGGGCGCTCACGGGTTTCGCGATGATGCTGGTGCTGCTCGGGGTGCTGGCGGGCCGCTTCGTCTACCTGCAGTTCTACGAACACGGCGAATATTCCACCCGCGCCAAGGCCAACCGGGTCAAGTTGCGGCACCTGCCGCCCCCGCGCGGCCTGATCTTCGACCGCGAGGGCCGGCTGCTGGCCGACAACGTGCCCGCGTTCCGGCTCGACGTGGTGCCCGACCAGATCGAGGACATGGACGCGATGCTGCACCGGCTGTCCTACATCGTGCCGCTGTCGGCCGACGAGATCCGGCGCTTCAAGCAGAGTCTCAAGCAGCACCGGCCCTTCGACCAGGTGCCACTGAAGTTCCACCTCAACGAAACCGAGCGCGACCGCTTCGCGGTCAACCAGTGGCAGTTCCCCGGGGTCAGCATCGACCCCTACCTCACGCGCAACTACCCCTTCGGGCCCGAGTTCGCCCACGTGGTGGGCTACGTCGGGCGCATCGACGCGAAGGATCTGCAGCACCTTGATCCGGACCGCTACGCGGGCACCACCCACATCGGCAAGACCGGAATCGAGGCCGAATACGAGAAGGTTCTGCACGGCACCCCCGGCTACGAGCTGGTCGAGGTCAACGCGGCGCAGCGGCCGCTGCGGGTGCTGCAACGGGTGCCCGCCAAGCCCGGCCACAACGTCTATCTGACCATCGACGAGAAGCTGCAGCGGGCCACCATCGCGGCCTTCGACGGCCGGCCGGGCGCGGCGGTGGCGATCGACCCGCGCAACGGCGACGTGCTGGCGATGGTCACGGTGCCGGGTTTCGACCCCAACCTGTTCGTCGGCGGCATCAGCCGCCCGGACTATGCCGCGCTGCTGGACAATCCGGACAAGCCGCTGCTGAATCGCGCCATGCGCGGCGGCTTTCCGCCCGGCTCCACGATCAAGCCCTTCCTCGGCCTGGGCGGACTGGTCCTGGGCATCCGCAAACCGACCGACACGGTGCTCTCGACCGGGGTGTACCACCTCCCCGGCTCCTCGCGCGGCTACCGCGACGACACCCGCTACGGCGCCGGGCGCGTCAACCTGATGCAGGCGATCACGCGTTCGGTGAACACCTATTTTTATTCGCTGGCCCACGAGATGGGCATCGCGCGGTTCGACCAGTGGATGGCGCGATTCGGCTTCGGCAGCCCGACCGGCATCGACCTGCCGGGCGAGACCGGCGGCGTATTGCCTTCGCCGGAATGGAAGCGCAAGACCTTCAACAAGCCGTGGTACCCGGGCGAGACGGTGATTTCCGGCATCGGCCAGGGCTACTGGATGGTGACCCCGTTGCAACTGGCGCACGCGCTGGCCACGCTGGCCGACGGTGGCGTGTCGCACACCCCGCACCTGCTGCGCGCCACCAGCTCCGGGCTCGGCGGGCCCGAGACGCCGGCCCCGCAGGCGCCGCCGCGGCGGGTCGCGGACAACCCGGCCGACCTCGCGGCGGTCAGGCAGGGCATGCTCGGGGTCGTCTATGATCCGCGCGGCACCGCCTACGGACTCGGAAACGGGTTTCCGTACCGGATCGCGGGCAAGACCGGCACGGCCGAGCGCTATTCGCGCACCAGCGATGCCTACAACACCAACCGCAACCTGAAGTACCTCGCCACCCGGCACCGCGCCTGGTTCATGTGCTACACGCCGGTGCAGCATCCGCAGATCGCGGTCGCGGTGGTGCTCGAGCACGGCGCCTGGGGCGGCAGCGCCGCGGCGCCCATCGCCCGCAAGATGCTGGACCAGTGGCTGGCCGACACGCCGGCCTCGCAACGGCCACCGCTGCCGGTCACCGCGGCCGCGCCCGCGGTGGCAGGCGACAAGGCGCCGGCCACGCCATGACCAGCCCGGTTGCCGCAAGCCTCACCGGACGCATCCGGCGCGTGGGCAGGCGCATGCTCGCGCACCAGCGCATCGACCTGGCGCTGGCCGCGGCGCTGGTGATCCTGGCCGCGATCGGGCTGACCGTGCTCTACAGCGCCAGCGATCTCAGCACGTCCACGCTCGCCGGACAGGCCGCCCGGTTCCTGATCGGCGCGGTGCTGCTGGTGATCGTCTCGCGCATCCCGCCGACCCTGCTGCGTGCCTGGACGCCGTGGTTCTACGTGTTCGGCGTCGCCCTGCTGCTTGTCGTCCAGGTCCTCGGCGAAGGGCAAGGCGCCAGTCGCTGGCTGGACATCGGCGTGATCCGTTTCCAGCCCTCCGAACTGATGAAGCTGGCGATGCCGATGATGGTGGCGTGGTACCTGCACCCGCGGCCGCTGCCGCCGCGCTGGCGCGACATCGCCATGGTGCTGGTGCTGGTGCTGGCTCCCACCGCACTGATCGTGAAGCAGCCCGACCTCGGCACCGCGATCCTGGTGGCGGCGGCAGGCCTGTTCGTGCTGTTCCTGGCCGGATTGCCGTGGTGGAAGATCGGCGCGATGTGTGCGGCGACAGCGGCATCGGCGCCGGTGGTGTGGCATTTCCTGCACGACTACCAGCGCCAGCGCGTGCTGACCTTCCTGAACCCCGAACGCGATCCGCTGGGCAGCGGCTGGCACATCATCCAGTCGATGATCGCGGTCGGCTCGGGCGGAATCTTCGGCAAGGGCTTCAACCAGGGTACCCAGTCGAAGCTGGAATTTTTGCCCGAGCACACCACGGACTTCATCTTCGCGGTACTGGGCGAGGAGTTCGGGCTGATCGGGGTGCTGGTGCTGCTGGCGGTGTACGCCTTCATCGTGGGGCGCTGCCTGTGGATCGCGGCGAACGCGCGCGATACCTGGTCACGCCTGGTGGCCGGCGCATTCGCGCTGGCGTTCTCGGTATACGTGATCGTCAACGGCGGCATGATCACCGGCCTGCTGCCGGTGGTCGGCGTACCGCTGCCGCTGGTGAGCTACGGCGGCACCTCGGCGATCACGCTTCTGACCGGTTTCGGCGTGGTGATGTCGATCCACGCACATCGCAGGTGGGCGGGCGGCTGACCGGACCGCGCGCGGTCCGCCGCGGTTCGGTCAGTGCAACGCGCCGTGGCAGTGCTTGTATTTCTTGCCGCTGCCGCACGGGCACGGATCGTTGCGGCCGATCTTGGGCCCCGAACGCACCACCGGCGCCGCGGTGGCCACCGCGGCTCCGCCGCCGGCCGTCGCCGGTTGCGGTGCGGCTTCGGCGCCGCCGGGTGTCGACGCCGGATCGAACCCGGTGGTCTGCGCGTGCTGGAATTCCAGTGCCGCCGCCTCGGCGGCGCGGCGCTGCTCGGCTTCCAGCGAGGCGACTTCCTCTTCGCTGCGGATGCGCACGCGCGCGAGGGTCTGGGTCAGCTCGGTCTTGATCCGGCCCAGCATGTCCTCGAACAGCCGGAACGCTTCGCGCTTGTATTCCTGCTTGGGATCGACCTGGGCGTAGGAACGCAGGTAGATGCCCTGGCGCAGGTAGTCCATGGTGGCCAGGTGATCCTTCCAGGCACTGTCGACCACGGTCAGCATCACGTGCTTTTCCAGCGCGCGCATGACCTCGGAGCCGACTTCGCGCTCCTTTTCGGCGAACATCTTCTCGGCCTCGTCCACGATGTGCTGATGGATGGTCTCGGCATCGGCTTCCGTGGATTCGTCCAGCCACTGCTGCAGGTCCAGCTGCATCCCGAATTCGCTTTCCAGGGTGCGCTCCAGCCCTGCAAGGTCCCATTGTTCGTCGACGGTGTCGCGCGGCACGTACTGCTGCGCCAGGGTCTCGAACACGTCGCGGCGGATGTCGGCGACGGTGTCGGCGACGCTGTCCGACTCCAGCAGTTCCAGGCGCTGTGCGTAGATCACCTTGCGCTGTGCGTTGGCGGTGTCGTCGAACTCCAGCAACTGTTTGCGGATGTCGAAGTTGTGCTGCTCGACCTTGCGCTGGGCCTTTTCGATCTGGCGGCTGACCAGCTTGTCCTCGAGCGCGTCGTCCTCCTTCATGCCGAAGCGCTGCATCCAGCGCACCAGGCCCTCGCCGCCGAAGATGCGCATCAGGTTGTCCTGCAGGGACAGGTAGAAGCGCGAGGATCCCGGGTCGCCCTGGCGGCCGGAACGGCCACGCAACTGGTTGTCCACGCGCCGCGATTCGTGGCGCTCGGTGCCGACGATGTGCAGGCCGCCGGCGGCGATCACCTGGTCGTGGCGTTTTTTCCAGTCGGCCTTGACGCGTTCACGGTCGGCGTCGGTGGCATCTTCGGGCAATGCCGCCAGTTCGGCATCGAGCGCGCCTCCGAGCACGATGTCGGTGCCGCGCCCGGCCATGTTGGTGGCGATGGTCACCGCGCCGGGGCTGCCGGCCTGGGCGACGATCTGCGCCTCACGCTCGTGCTGCTTGGCGTTCAGCACCTCGTGCTTGACGCCGGCCTTCTGCAGCAGCCCGTGGAGCAGCTCGGACACCTCGATGGAGGCGGTACCCACCAGCACCGGCTGGCCACGTTCGTGGCAGTCCTTCACGTCTTCGAGCACCGCCTTGAACTTGGCCTCGGGCTTGAGGAACACCAAGTCCGGGTTGTCCTTGCGGATAATCGGGTTGTTGTTGGGTATCACCACAACGTCCAGCTTGTAGATCTACTGGAACTCGAACGCCTCGGTATCGGCCGTGCCCGTCATGCCGGCGAGCTTGTCGTACATGCGGAACAGGTTCTGGAAGGTGATGGTGGCCATCGTCTGGTTTTCACGCTGGATCGGCACGCCTTCCTTGGCCTCGACGGCCTGGTGCAGGCCCTCGGACCAGCGCCGGCCGGGCAGCGTGCGCCCGGTGAATTCGTCGACGATGATGATTTCGCCATCGCGCACGATGTAATCGACATCGCGCTGGTACAGCGCATGCGCGCGCAGGCCCTGGTTCAGGTGATGGACCACGGCGAGATTGCGCGCGTCGTACAGCGTGGAATCATCGTCGAGGATGCCGGCCTCGCGCAGCAGCGCCTCGGCGTGCTCCATGCCTTCCTCGGACAGGTGCACCTGTTTCTGCTTCTCGTCGACGTAGTAGTCGCCGGGCACGGGATCCTCGCCCGGCTTCGGCTCGCGCTCCTGCCGGGTCAGGTGCGGCACGATCCGGTTCACGCGGATGTAGAGTTCGGGCGACTCCTCCGCGGCGCCGGAAATGATCAGCGGGGTGCGCGCCTCGTCGATCAGGATCGAGTCGACCTCGTCGACGA
>CAZAXF010000021.1:0-24252 GCA_964489055.1 uncultured Rhodanobacter sp.
GTCCAGGTTCGAAAGACTTCTGCCTTTGAAGGCACTGGGTCCCGGATATCGCTCCGCGATTCCGGGATGACGAGCACAATCAGAATTTCCCCAGACGCCTGCGCAGCAGAAACCTTCCGGGCTGCGAAAGCGCCTGCGCGGTCCATATTTCCGCCGATTCCTGGCCCATGGAATCATTATGGGTCGGCAAATCGTCGAAAATCTGTCCTCACGCAGTCACTTTTTCGTCTCGAAAGTCCCTACCGCCCAGACTCCCAGTCAGGTCGGAAGGAGAACCTGTCCGCGAAATGGTGTTGATCGGGGGGTGGCGCGCAACGCCGGGCCCGCGAATCGAGTCCGGGGTGGGCTCTGCGGGCCGGTTGTCGCCGTTCATGGCCGGGCCGGATCGACGATTGGATGCTTCCACCGTATCCTTCCACCTCGCCGAATAAAGCCAGCGATGTCCAGTCCCTGTTCAATTGGCCCTGGCCGGCGGCTGACGATCCGCACCGCGACTTGCGCTTCGTTCCTGCTTGCTGCCGCCAGCCTCGTGACCAGCTTCGGCGCCATCGGCGCCCCGGCTGATGCGACCGGCTGGCAGTTCAGCGGCGATCTGCGCGGTGGCTATTTCGCCAGCGAACGAACCGCACGCGACGGCACCGAATCCGACCGGGACGCGTTCAACGCGCGCCTGCGCCTGGCCTTCGAACGGGGTATCGGCGAAGGCTGGTTCGTGCGCACGCGGGTGGCGGGTCGTTTCAGCAACAGGCAGGACGGCATCGACGTGTACCTGCGAAGCTACGCGCCCACCCGCACCGGGGCCGCGTTCGGCGACATCACCCTGGACGAAGCCTATCTCGGCTACCAGGCTCCGGACGACGGCCTGCGGCTGCGCGTGGGGCGCTTCCAGACCGCGTTCGCGGTACTCGGGGTGGCGTCCAAGAGTCTTGACCGCAATGACAGCCCCAGCACCGACGTGAACTGGACCGACGGCGTCGATCTGGACATCCCGGTTGCGGGCGGCTGGCGCGGCCACTTCATCGCCCAATACCGGAATCCCCGGGGCAGCGGCGGTGTCGCCCGTGCGCCGCTGGACTTCAGCGACAGCCGCAGCCGTGCCACGTTGTTTCTCGGGCTGGAAAACAGGCATCGGTGGGGTCCGATCGTGCAGCGGATGCTGTCGCTGACGTGGATGCCGGCCAGCCTGGCCGATCGCGGCCTGGCCAATCCCTCACGCAAGGACTACGTCACCATCGACGCCATGGCCGCGGCGGAATGGCCGCTCGGCGGTGCCGGGCCCAGGCTGGTCACCGGCGCCGAGGTCGGCTATGCGATGGAGACTCCGCGAGACGCAGTCGTCGGAACCGGCGGCACCGGCAACGCGGGCGGGCTGGCGTGGCAGGTGCAGGTCAGCGTGTACGACTTCGCGCCCGGGCACAATATCGGCGTGGTCGTTGGCCGTGCCGAGGCCGGCTGGCTGATTTCGCCCGACTTCCGTCCCAACGACAGGGCCGCGGAAATCAGGTACCAGTGGCGGTTCAGCAAGAAAACTTCGATGGAAGCACGGGTGCGTGAGCGCCGCGAACTGGCGCACCCCGCAGGCACCCGCGCGCGGGTCGACCACGACCTGTACGTGCGGTTGACGCACAAGTTCTGATCAGGTGCCGCGGATTTCCCGCTTGCCCAGCCGTTCGCGATCGTGCGGCGCGCTGAAGTCCTGGACTGGACCGATCGACACGATGCCGTGGGGATTGATCGTCGGGTGGCTGCGGAAGTAATGGTCGCGGATGTGGTCCATGTGGACGGTTTCGGCCACGCCGGGCATCTGATGGATGTCGAGCAGCAGTCCGTGGAGGTTCGGATAATCGGCGATGCGCTTGCGGTCGCACTTGAAGTGCGTCACGTACACCGCGTCAAAGCGCACCAGGGTCGTCCATAGCCGCAGATCGGCTTCGGTCAGGGTGTTGCCCACGAGGTAGCGGCTTCGGCCGAGACGCTGCTCCAGGTCCTCGAGCGTCTCGAACAAGGCCGTCGCGGCCTCGTCATAGGCGGCCTGGCTGGTGCAAAAACCCGCCCGGTAAACGCCGTTGTTGACGTTGTCGTAGACCGTTTCGTTGATGGCGTCGATGTCTGCCCGCAGATCGTCCGGACAGTAATCGCCGGGGCGCGCGCCGATACCGTCGAAGGCGCTGTTCAACATGCGGATGATCTCGGAAGATTCGTTGTTGACGATGGTTTCGTGCTGCTTGTCCCACAGCGTCGGCACCGTCACGCGCCCGCTGTAGTGCGGGTCGGCCTTCAGGTACAGCTGGTAGAGCTTGTCGAAGCCGTACAGCGGATCGCCGGTGGCGCCGTCGAAATCGGTGCGCAGTTCCCAGCCGTTCTCGAGCATCAGCGGGTGCACCACGGAGACGCCGATGTGTTGCTCCAGCCCCTTCCATGCGCGCATCACCAGCGTCCGGTGCGCCCAAGGGCAGGCATAGGACACATACAGGTGATAACGGCCGCTTTCCGCCTTGAAGCCGTCGTCGCCGCTCGGCCCCGCCGAGCCGTTGGCGGTGATCCCGTTGCGGAACTGGCTCTTCGAACGTTCGAAGCGCCCACCGGTTTCCTTGGTGTCGTACCACTTGTCCTGCCATTTTCCGTCTACCAGAAGTCCCATGATGTTTCCGTTGTCGTTTGTCGAGGTCTCTTGAAGGTACCGGATGACCAATGAATCCGGCGCCAATGAACGCGTGTGCCGCATACGCAAGCGTTGCTCGCATCAAGCTTCACGGCATCTGCGGCAATTCGTCGTGGATCTCCAGGCCGCGAAACGCCGCACTCCCTCGGCCCGGTGCGCCCCATCAAGACCATCCCCCTCCCAGCTGATCGAGTGATCGCGCGCAGCAAGCTGCAGTGCTGCCGCGGCACGTCCCAGTCCTCCGAGCCAGCCGAACTGCCCCGCGTTCTCCGGACGCTGTTTCTCTGGCGCCAAACCGGTGGCTCGGCGACGGTGCAATCGGTTTGGCAATTGTCGATCTACTCTTGCGGTCCCTGCGGCTGGGGTCTGCAGCGTAGTATCTCGTTCAAGGCGGGAGGCTACGCCGCTGCTTGACTCCACCGCTTGCCGGTTGTGAATCAGCATCTGCAAATCGCAAGGGGTAATCACCATGAACAAGACACCCGGCGTTCCCGCGGTTGACATCAAGGGCCAAGTGCTCGCGAATGGCGAGGGCTCGGATGCGGTGCTGGTTGCCGACAAGGGCCCAACGCCGCCGACCAACATGCGCGCAAGCGCCAGGGCCGGCAAGGCCTTGCGCGAAGCGGACGGCGAAATTACGGATCGAACCGGGTTCACGGGTGGATAAGCGCTGTCGGCAAACGATCACAAACTCATCTCCTCGCGACGGGGCGGCCTTCAAGCGGTGGCGCCTCCAGGCGTGTTCCCTGATAAGCAGTGACCTCGCCAAACACTCGGTGTTGCTGCCAGTTCTCGCGTGCAAGGCGGATTTCCTCCGCCGTGCGCGCAACGAAGTTCCACCACATCACGATCGCCTCGCCAAACGGCGCCCCGCCGATGAGCACGACGTGCGCGGGGCGTTCTGCCGACAACTCCAGGCCGGCGCGGCAGGTGCCCAGGTAATGGAGGCCTCCAGGAGTCAGGGGCGTACCATCGAGCATGACTGCTCCCTCGATCACGACCAGCGCGTGTTCCCACGACACCTCCAATGGCAGGCGCAGCACACCGTGCCCGCCCACGTGCAAATCGGCTCCCACCACCGGCGAGAACGTTCGGGTGCCACTATGGGCATCATCCAGGTTCCCCATGAACACCTGCGCGCGGCCACCGCCTGGTTCCAGCACGGGCAGATCCGTGTAATGGTCGAAGCCGGGTTCGCGATGGCGCTCGGCATCGGGCAACGCGACCCACAGTTGCAGTCCGTGCAGGTGACCTGAATTTTGTGGAGGGGTCTCTTCGGAGTGTGCGATGCCCCGGCCTGCGGTCATCAGATTGAGCTCACCCGGCCGGGCCGTCGCCGTGCAGCCAAGGCTGTCGTGATGGAGGGACTCTCCGGTGAACAGCCATGACACCGTCTGCAGGCCGATGTGGGGGTGTGGCGCGACGTCCATGGCCTTGCGATTGGCAAACTCCAATGGCCCGTACAGGTCGAAGAAACACCACGGCCCGACCAGGCGGCGTTCGCGCGTCGGCAATGATCGTTGCACGATGAATCCGGCACCCAGGTCGGCATCGCGTTCCGGGAAGTGGACGATTTCCGGCTGCGCGGCGGGGTCCGACTCGCAGCGTTCGGGGGCGGATAGGGGAAGCAAGTTGCTCATGGCGTAGCCTGCAGTCGAGTGACGAACGATCCGGGTGCCACCGTGATAGTCAGCACGATTGCCATGACACCATCGGCGAAGGCTTCCGGGCGGTTGGTTTCCACGACATGCCCTCCGCCAGGGTGTTCCATCCACGGTTTCGATGTCGATGGACGCCCTTGTGACCGAAGCCGTCACGATGTCCGACGGTGCCCGCCATGACGCAGGTGATCGTTTCCGTGCCGCGATGCGGGTGGAAGGGGAACCCCTTGATGGAGTCCTCGGGCACGTCGCTGCGGAAATCGTCCAGCAACAGGAAGGGATCGAAGTCGCTGTCGGCGCCGCGAAATCCAATGGCGCGGTTGAGATGCACACCGGCGCCTTCGAGGGTCGGGCGTGATTTCGACAGCTGCTTTACGGGTCGTATCTTCATGGTCAGCTCCAGCTGTCAGCCAGGGTCTTCGCGGACGCAGGCGTCCCACGCACAAGCATCACGCGGCGATCCGCCCCGCGAAGTCGACGAGACGCTTCGCCTGGTGTTCGATCGCCGTGCGGATTTCATCGGGCAACTTGCCATCCTGCACCGCAACGGTACTCGTCCCGTACGGGTTGCCGCCGGCGGCATAGGCCGACTGATCGGTGTAGCCGGGCGGAACGAGGATCGCGCCCCAGTGCATGAAGGTCGCGTACATGCCAAGCAGCGTGCCTTCCTGGCCGCCATGCGGGTTCATGGCGCTGGTCATGGCGGACGCGGCCTTGTTGGCCAAGTCGCCCTTCTGCCAGATCGGGCCGAGCGTGTCGATGAAGGCCCGCATCTGGCTCGCCATCGTGCCGAAGCGTGTGGGCGCACTGAACAGGAACGCGTTGGCCCATACGAGATCGTCGGGCTTGGCACTCGGGATGTGTGCGGTCTTTTCGGCATGCCCCAGCCAGGCTTCCTGCGCCTTCACCACTTCCGCGGGTGCCGTTTCGTCCACCTTGCGAAGGCGTACCTCCGCCCCCGCTTCCTCCGCGGCCGCCGCTGCCACCTCGGCCATCGCATGGTTGGTGCCGTAGGTGCTGTAGTACACCACCGCCAGTCGAACATTGTTCATGATTGATTCTCCTCGATGTTTATCCCGCTTCGAACCGTACCACCTGGGGGCCATCGCCCGGCAGCGGGATGAACTCCGGGTCGCCCTCGACCATGGCGTAGCGCTGCCCGCGCCATGCCTCACGGCATCTGCGGCAATTCGTTCGGACGCAGGTCGAACACCAGCACCTCGGCGTTCTTGCCGGCGCCCAGTTGCAGCGCCTCCGGCTTGCGCAGGCGCACGCCGTCACCGGCCTCCAGCTTCACGCCGTTGAGCTCGATGCTGCCGCGGGCGACATGCACGTAGGCGTGGCGGTCCCGGTCCAGCGTCAACGTGGCGCTTTCGTCGCCGTCGAACAGGCCGGCGTATACCTTGGCGTCCTGCTGGATACGCAACGAGCCGTCGCGGCCATCCGGCGAAATGATCAGGCGCAGGCGTCCACGCTTGTCCGCTTCAGTGAAATGCTTTTGCTGGTAAACCGGCTCGCCACCGGGGTGGTCCGGCACGATCCAGATTTGCAGGAAATGCACCGGCTCTTCCCTGGAGCCGTTGAACTCGCTGTGGGTCACGCCGCTGCCGGCACTCATCAGCTGCACGTCGCCGGGCTTGATCCTGGAGCCGGTGCCCATGCTGTCGCGGTGCTCCAGCGTGCCTTCCAGCACCCAGGAAAAGATTTCCATGTCGCGGTGCGGGTGGGTGCCGAAACCCTGGCCCGGCTTGACGCGGTCCTCGTTGATCACGCGCAGGTCCGAGAAGCCGATCTGGTCGGGGTCGCGATAGTTGGCGAAGGAAAAGGTGTGCCGCGAGCTCAGCCAGCCGTGCTCGGCCACGCCGCGGTCTGCCGCCTTGCGTATCTGCATGGTCATGGTGTTTCCACTCGTTGATGGGGTATCGGGGAGCGATGCTCCCCGAAAAATCGAGGCAATCAGGCGGTCTGGCGGCGACGCAGGCGCAGTGCATCCAGCGCAAAGTCGCCGGCGCCATAGGCCGCGATGTGCAACAGCCCGCCGGTGATGGCGAGGTTTTTCAGGAAGGCGGTCATCTGCCCCGGGTCGGTCCAGGGTGCGTGGAAGGCCAGGGTCGCGGCCACGACAAAGATCGCCATCAGGACGGCCACAATGCGCGTGCGGTAACCGACCAGCAAGGCCAGGGCCATGCCGACTTCCACCAGCACCGCGACCAGGTAGGCCACGTCCGGCAACGGCAGGCCGGCCGCGATGATGTGGGCCTTGGTGGCGGCCGGTGCGGCCAGCTTGCCGACGCCGCTGACCAGGAACAGCGGTACCAGCAACACGCGGGCGGCCGCCGGAAGGAAAGATGTCTGAGGGTTCATCGTGAAATCACTCCGAATCGAGGGTAATGCAGAACTTGCTGCATCTGGGGCAATAGACTACAGTCGCCAGGCGGGGTAAAGAAGATCGCGAAACGCTTAACACTGTCAACCTGAGGTAGACAATGGGCCAACTGCAGGACATGCGGATCTTCGCCGAGACGGTGGACGCGCACAGCTTCACCGCCGCGGCCGCTCGGCTGGGACTGTCCAAACAGTTCGTCAGCAAGCGCATCGCGGCGCTGGAAAAGCGCTTGGGGGCGCGGCTGCTGGTGCGCTCGACACGCAAGCTGCGCGTCACCGATCTGGGGCTGGCCTATCACGAGCGCAGCCGGCGCATCCTGCAGGAGGTCGATGCCGCCGAGCAGATGGTCACCAGCCAGACGGCGACGCCGCGCGGCGTGTTGCGGCTGAGTGCGCCGATGACCTTTGCCACCATGCATCTGGGAGCGCTGATACCGGCTTTCATGCAGCGCCATCCGGAGGTGTCGGTGGATCTCGAGCTCAATGATCGCGTCGTTGACCTGATCGACGAGGGCTACGACATGGCCGTGCGCATCGGCGCGCTGGCCGACTCCACTCTGGTGGCGCGCCGGATCACCAGCGTGCAACTGGTCACCTGCGCAAGTCCGGACTACCTGCGCCGGCACGGCGTACCGGCCAAGCCGAAGGAACTGGCCGCGCATGCCTGCCTGCTGTACGGCCATGCTCCACGTGGCGAGTGGGCCTTTCGCATCGGTGCGCGCACCCGCAAGGTCGCGGTGGGCGGACCGATGCGCTCGAACAATGGCGAGATGTTGCGCGAGGCGGCCATCGCCGGCTTGGGCCTGATCGTGCTGCCCGACTTCATCGTCGCGGCAGCGCTGGCAGACGGACGGCTGGTCGAGGTCCTGGAGCATTTCCGTCCCGCCGGCTTCACGGTGTATGCGGTATATCCACAGCACCGACAAACATCCTTGCTGGTGCGCGCCTTCAGCGATTTTCTGGTCGAGCACTTCCGCGGGAAAGCTCCGTGAGCGACGGGTGCGGCCGAGAAGACACAAGGAGTACCGGCATGACCGACATCACAAGCTCCAACCCCTGGCCTCGACTGCCCGCTCTGGCCGATTGGCAGGAGACCGCCGACACCGTGCACATGTGGACACAGATCGTGGGCAAGGTCCGTCTGGAGCTCGGTCCGTGGATCAATCATTCCTGGGGCAATGCGCTGTATGTGACGACGCGCGGGCTGACGACGTCGTCCATGCCGTACCGGAACCGAAGTTTTGCGATCGACTTCGATTTCGTCCATCACGCGCTCGTCGTGCACACCTCGGAGGGCGGCGAACGCGGTTTCGAACTGCGCCCGATGACGGTGGCCGCGTTCTACCGGCAGCTTCTGGATACGCTGGCCGAACTGGACATCCGGGTCGATATTTTCACGCGCCCGGTCGAGGTTGAAGTCGCGATACCGTTTGAAAGCAACACCAGGAATGCGAGCTACGATGCCGACGCGATGCAGCGCTTCTGGCAGGCGCTGGTGCAGGCGGATCGCGTGTTCACCGCGTTTCGTGCCCGCTATCTTGGCAAGGTCAGCCCGGTGCACTTTTTCTGGGGTGCGTTCGATCTGGCCGTGACGCGCTTTTCCGGCCGCACCGCGCCGACCCATCCCGGCGGTGCGCCCAACTGCCCGGACTGGGTCATGGAGGAAGCCTATTCGCACGAGGTCTCCAGCGCCGGATTCTGGCCGGGCGCCGGCTTCGGCGAGGCGGCGTTTTACGCGTATGCCTACCCGACACCCGATGACTTCGCAAGATATCCGGTGCAGCCGGCAGCGGCCTGCTATCACGAGGACCTGGGAGAGTTTGTCTTGCCGTACGAGGCCGTGCGCATGGCCGATGTGCCCGACGAGGCGCTGCTGGCTTTCCTGCAGAGCACCTGGGAAGCCGCCGCCGAAACCGGCAACTGGGACCGCACCGCACTGGAATACCCCGGCGATCGGACCGGCAAGCCGCAGCTGGCGTGACGCAAGGAATCCGGGAGTAGTCCGATGATCGAGCCGACAGGATATGTGGTCCCGTCGAATCCGGACATCATCGGGGCCGCCTTCCGTGGTTTCGACTCGACAGGAACCTCATAGAGATGGCGTCCCCGGAGAACGGTGAAGGCATGCTTTCGGCCCCGGGCGCCGGCCCGCCGTCGGACCCGGTGAGATGGCGCGTCCTGGTCGTGCTGCTGGTCGCCATCTTCATGTCGCTGATCAGTGTCAGCATCGTGAACGTGGCCCTGCCTGCCATCCAGCATGGCCTCGGTGCGACCCAATCGGACCTGCAATGGGTGTTGTCGGGCTATGCGCTGACCTTCGGTGTGGTGCTGGTGGCGGCCGGGCGTGCCGGTGACATCATGGGGCGCGGCGGGCTGTTCCTGATTGGCGTGGGCATCTTCACCGCCGCTTCGGTCGCGGCCGGGCTCGCACCGGATGCCGATTGGCTCAACGTTGCGCGCTTTGTACAAGGCATCGGCTCGGGGCTGCTCAATCCGCAGGGCATCGGCAAGATCCAGCATTACTTCCGCGGCGAGGCGCGCGGCCGCGCGTTCGGGTATTTCGGCACGGCGGTCGGCTTCTCGGTCGCCATCGGGCCCGTACTGGGCGGATTCCTCATTCAACTTGGCGGGCCGGATCTGGGCTGGCGGCTGACGTTTCTGGTGAATGTGCCGATCGGCATCCTCACCATCATTCTGGGATGGATGTGGTTTCCGCGGCCCCTGGTCGGGCGCCTGCCGCGCAAGGGAAGCGGGCTGCGTTCGCTCGACCCGGTGGGCGCCGTCCTTCTGGCGCTGGCGGTGCTGGCGATCCTGTTCCCTTTCGTCGAGGCGCGCGGCCATCCGCTCTTGTGGGTGTTGCTGCCGCTCGGCATCGCACTGGTCTGGCTTTGGGTCACGTGGGAGCAACGCTATGTCCGCCTGGGCCTGAAGCCGATGGTCGATCTCAAGATCTTCGCCACGCGCAGCTACCGCAATGGCATAACGATCATGACGCTGTACTTCATGGGCATGACCAGCGTCTGGGTGCTGGTGGCGATCTATGTGCAGGAATACGGCGGAAAGTCGGCGATCGAGGCCGGTACCTTCGGGGTGCCTGCGGCCCTGCTTTCGGCCTGGGCCGCGCATTGGGCCGGAAGCCGGGTGCGACGGTTGGGTCGCAAGCTGGTCGTCGGCGGGCTGTTTCTGGCGCTCGCCGGTCTCGGGCTGAGCATCCTGGTGGTGATTCTGCATGAAACGGCCAATGCCAGCGTGTGGTGGCTGATGGCTTCGCTGTCACTCGTCGGCGTGGCGCAAGGGACCGTCATCAGCCCGAACCAGGCGCTGACCCTTGCCGAAGTGCCGCTCGATTACGCGGGCAGTTCCGGGGCAATCCTGCAGACCGGCCAGCGTATCGGCACCGCCGTCGGCATCGCCGTCATCACGGCGGCGACCTTTTCCGCGCTCGCGGCCAGCTCCTGGTCGACCGCCGTCGTGCTTGGATTCGGCCTGATTTCGCTGGTCATCATTGTGGCGATTGTTGTTTCGATCAGGGACCTTGCAAACCGCGAATGACCCGCGGCGGGCACGGTGCGTGTCTGGCGTTGACCCACATGCAGGCACCTGATTAGGGCGTTTCCTCAGCCACGTTGGCGTTGCGATGCACTCTCTACTTCAGTCATTCCGGGGCCATCGCCGGTTTCATCGGCGATGGCCCCGGAATGACGAACTTGGTGAGTATCATGCCAACATCAACTGGCTGAGAAACAGCCCTAATCAGGTGCAGGCATGACCGGAGCAGCCGTTCATGTGCCGCCAGGTTTCGGGGGATGCCGCGATCGCCCATCAACCACGCGACCTGGTGTGCCGTTTCCGGTGACAGGGTCCAGAAATCCCGTTGCATGTCATGGTCGCCGAGACCGTTGCCGGCCCGGCGCTTCCGCTTGCAGGGAACAGTTCATTTACGCCTGAACATTCGCGGGTTGCCTGCAACGAACTGCCCGATCCAGCGCTCGATGGGAGAGGCCATGCCCCACCGCAGGTACAGGTAGCCGGATACCGAGATCACCAGGGCGCCCAGGGCATCGAGAATGAGATCCCACATGGTGTCGGTCAGGCCGGACGGATCGCCCAGAAACGGCTTTTGCATGTTCATGCCGGCCAGTTGGTCCATCGCGAATTCGAATATTTCCCACAGGGTGCCGACGCTCAGTGCGAAACAGAACGCGAAAAAGGCGACGAAGCCCGGGCGCATGTGCAGGGCCAGCTGCGGTATGCCGTTCAGGACATGGACCAGCAGAAACCCGAAGATGCCCAGCAGGATTCCCGAGGTGGCATGCAGCGCCATGTCCCACCACCAGAACTGCCCGTAATAGCCGCGGGTTTCCCCGAGAAAGAGCGACGCGAAAATGAATGCGATGGTCAGCAGTTCAAGCTCCGCCGGTATGAAAATCCGGAACCGGCGAAACAGCAGCATCGGCAAGATCGTCAGCAGCAAGATGCCGCTGATCGCGGCGACGTTCAACCACTGCCCTTCATGGGCGGACAGTCCGAGGCCGACCAGCATGATGAACTGAAGCGCCAGCGTCACATTGCGATGAATGTTGCGCCTGCCTGCGTCGGCTCCGGGCGAGGTGGTGGAATCGGAAGGGTCGAGGTTGTCCGGCATTGGCGTGCGGCTCCATGGCCAGGAACGGGACTGCGCCCCGCACACTCTGCGCGACGGTGCGGCAGACATTCGCGGGCGATTGGTGCACCAGGAACGCGGTCGAATCCAGCAACGGCCCTCGCGCTCGCATGAACCATACACCGGGTGCTGCGCAACAGCTCGTTGCCGCCAGGGTCAATGCGCCGAAACGGTGCAGCCAGACCGGGAGCTACCAATCAGGCGTGAGGATTTTCATGGACGCCGGAGAGAAGGTGGTGGAGCCGGGAGGTACGTCAATGTGCAACACGGGTGGGCGTTGGCATTGGTCCGCGGTCGACCATACGAGATCCACGGCGGGGACAAGAACGGCGAAAACGTCGAGGTCCACCTTGATCCGACCGATCAGTCCTTCAGCCAGGCCAGGGCTTCGTCGCGCTGGTCGTAATCGAAGCGGCGCAGCTTGGCCAGCATCAGGGGATCGAGCACGCGATCGGCGAACGATCCCATGGGGCTGTTGGTGACCAGGGCCACCTTGCCGATCCGGTCGTGCACGCTGTTGACGAACTTCAGGTGCGCGAACAGGGCGCCGATGCTCTGCCAGCCGGGGAAGCGCCGGCTGTGGATCACGATGCCGCGCAGTCGATCATGGTCGGCGAGGTACTCACGGATCGCCTTGCCCACCGCCTCGAAATCGTCTTCGCTCAGTGCGCTGTCCGAATCGTGCTCCAGCACCAGGATGCCGGCATCGGCATCCAGCGTGATGTCGATGCGGGCGCGATCGCGCTCGCAGACCCAGGCCTTCGCCTCCTCGTAGTCATCACTGTCGAAATGTCTGAGTTCGCCGGGCGAGAACAGCCGGAACAGCTTGATGGCATTTTCCAGCCAGTCGATGTCGGTGACGATCGCCATGCGCGCCCAGTGGCCCAGCTTGCCAAGGCCCAGGCGCAGGTCCTGCCACGCCGCGCCGGCCTCCATGCCCTTCCATTTGCCTTCGATGCAGCACAGCAGGTCGAGCTTGCGGTGTTTGTCCAGTTTCTCGTTGACCAGCGGGATGAGCTGCTTCTCGTAATCCTCCGCGCGCAACTTTTCGGTGATCCGGATGCCGATCACGTGGTCGGGAAGTCCTTCGATCATGGTCAACATGGTGGGCTCCGTGCGCTTGGGGGAGGGATGTCATTGACTGGCGAAAATCAGTGTAGCGCTGCACCCGGATCGGTCGACGCGATGTGCGGGTTTGACGACAATTTCTCGCGGTGGGTCATGCTTCCGGGGCGAGGGGCGTGGCAGCTCCGTCACAAGCCGATCCAGCGCGGTACACGCCGTGTGTAATCTGCGTAATCGGCGCCGAAGCGTGCCGCCAGGTGCCGCTCTTCGCGCCGGATCGCCAGGCGGTCGACCAGCAGCGCGGTGATCAACGTCACCAGCAGCAGCCAGGGCAGCAGCAGCGCCAGCGCGAAACCGGCAAGCACCAAGGTGTTGCCGAGGTAAATCGGGTTGCGCGAGAAGGCGAACACGCCGTCGGTCACCAGGTGTTGCGCGCCGCGGTGCGGCATCACGTTGGTCGGTGCCCGGTGCATCGCGACCATGGCGGCCAGGTCCAGACCCGCCCCCAGGATCACCAACACGATGCCGACTGCGCGCAGCCACACCCGCGCACTGCTCCACGCTGCAAGTGGGGACAGCGGCCAGAGCGTGTGGAGCGCCCAGGCCGCCAGCACCGCCACTACATAAAGAATCGGCGGCCAGGGAATCCGGGTGGGGCGCTCGCGGATTTCGTCTTCCATCAGACGGGAGGCTCCTTGTCCAGATGGATCGCGAAACGCTGTGCCTGATCCAGCGGTGTCTTCAGGTGATGGACGCCGGTGCGGTCCGCGGGCGGCAGTTCGCCGGCGCGGATGTTGATCTGGATCGAGGGAATGATCAGGGTCGGGATGGCGAGGGTCTTGTCGCGGGCAGTGCGAAGCTTCACGAATTCGGCTTCCGAACGGCCGCCACCGACGTGGATGTTGTCGCGCTTTTCGGCGCCGATGGTCGTTTCATTGCGGCGCTCGCGGCCACCGGGGCAGTAATCGTGGAGCACGAACACCCGGGTCTCGTCGGGCAGATCGAACAGACGCTGGATCGAGCGGTAGAGGGTCGCCGCATCGCCGCCCGGGAAATCGCAGCGGGCGGTGCCGCCGTCGGGCATGAACAGCGTGTCGCCGACGAATGCGGCATCGCCGATGACATGCGTCATGTGGTCGGGCGTGTGGCCGGGCGTGGCGATGACGTGCGCGTCGATCGTCCCGACCCGGTAGCGCTCGCCATCGTCGAACAGATGATCGAATTGCGAGCCGTCGACAGGAAAGCCCGGTTCGAAGCCATAGACTTCGCGGAAATGTTGCTGCACGGTACGAACGCCGGCGCCGATGCCGGTGGTTCCACCCAGGGCCTGCCGGATGCGGGCGCCGCCCGCAATGTGGTCGGCGTGGATGTGGGTCTCGAGCACCCATTCGGTATCCAGATGGTTGTCGCGCACGAACTGCACGATCCGGTCCACGTAATGGGTGGAGGTCCGTCCCGATTCGGCCTCGTAATGGAGGACGCTGTCGAGTACCACCGCCTTGCCCGTGTCGGGATCCCAGATGACGTAAGAGAACGTCGACGTCGGCGGATGCAGGAAGCTTTCAACCTTCGGTTTCTGTGCCATGTGACCTCCACGTCGGGGGAACGCCATGCACAATGGGCCGCTACTGCCAGAACAGGCACCATCAAACCATCACGGCGCAGGGTAACAGTGTCGCGCCGTGGCATCTGTCGGAAAGGAGTTGTCCGTGCGCGAATGCAACCACCGGATCGACATCGCCCGGGTGGTGCTTGTACGGCATCGTGCCGTATCGCGCACGCAGCATCTGGCGAACTCCGGCCGTTACCCGCAGGGTGGTTGCCGCCGGTGCGCGAACGCACGGGCCCTGTACGCCGCAGTACGGCGGCACTGCCGGCACGAGGGTACTCGTCCGTGATCGCCGCGGTTCTCGGCGCGCTGGCGGTCGGCCTGAGCCTTGGATTGCTGGGTTCGGGCGGGTCGATCCTGACCGTGCCGGTGCTGGTGTACCTGCTGCACCAGCCGACCAAGGTGGCGATCGCGGGCTCGCTTGCCATCGTGGGCTCGATTGCGCTGATCGGCGCCACGCGTTATGCCCGTCAGGGTCTGGTGAGCTGGCGGCACGTCGCATTGTTCGGCATTCCCGGGATTGCCGCGACGTACGGCGGGGCCTGGGTGTCGCAGTTCGTTCCCGGCGCGCTGCAACTGGTGGTCTTTGCCGGCATCATGGGCATCGCGGCCTGGGGCATGCTCCGACCGCCGGCTACCGGAAACAAGCCGGCAAGCACGCGTTCGCTGCCCTTGCTGATCGGGGCCGGCATCGGCGTTGGCCTGGTCACGGGTTTCGTCGGCGTCGGCGGCGGATTCCTGCTGGTGCCGGCGCTGGTGTTCCTGGGTGGACTTCCGATGCACCGGGCCGTGGCGACCAGTCTCGTGGTCATCGCCATCAACTCGGCCAGCGGCTTCTACAAGCAATACGACGTGGTAGCGGGTGCCGGACACGCACTGGACTGGCGGATCATCGGCCTGTTCGTGCTGGTCGGGGGGATCGGCAGCGTGATCGGCAACGTGGCGGCCCGGCGCATTGACCAGCATCGCCTGCGCCAGGTGTTCGGGCTGTTCCTGATCGCGATGGGTGCGTTCATCCTCTGGAGCACAATTCCCGAACTGCTGCAGCACGCAGCAAGTAATCCAGTGACTTCGGTATCGTCGCAAAGCTCCAACGGCGCTGGATCCCCGCCTACGCGGGGATGACGAACGTAGGAGATCGCCCCCAGGCAAGCGCTATGCGGCGCTGGGGTATTGATCGCCGTCATTGCCCGCCCGCCACGCGCATCACTTGCAGCGTGTCGGCCGAGGCCTTCTCCATCCCGGAGGCGGACAACATGACCACCGGATCGCCGGACTGCGCAAGCCCCCGCGCGCGCAGCCAGTGGCTGGCCAGGCGCAGGCTCGCGCGCGGTTCAAATCCCGTTTCGGCCAGCAACGGCGACACGCCCCACACCATCGCCAGCCGGCGGCACAAGTCTTCGGAGTCGGCCACACCCACCAGCGGTGCGGCGGGCCGGAAGCGGGCGATCTCAAGCACGGTCGCCATGTCCTGCACCGGGACGATGATCGCCCTGGCGTCGAGGCGGATGGCAAGCTGGCAGGCGACGAGGCTGACGGGGCTTTCCGTGGTGGTCGACTCGTTGCCTCGCAGCCGGTCACGCGCGATGCGTGCGGCATGCTCGGCTTCCGTGGCTGCCAGCACCCGCTTGAGGATCTCGACGGCCGCCACCGGGAAGTCTCCGATGGCCGTCTCGGCGGACAGCATCACGGCGTCGGTTCCATCGAGCATGGCATTGGCCACATCGGTCACCTCGGCGCGCGTTGGCTGCTCCTGCGTGACCATGGATTCGAGCATCTGGGTGGCGGTGATCACCGGACGTGCCCTGGCATTGGCCAGAGCGATGATCCGCTTCTGTACCAGCGGTATCTCGGCCAGGTCGGTCTCGACGCCCAGATCCCCGCGGGCCACCATCACGCCATCGGCCGCCGCCACGATCGCGTCGAGGTCGACCAGGGCCTGGCGTTTTTCGATCTTGGCCATCAGCAGGGGCTGGCGGCCGGGCGGAAGCAGTTTCCGGACGCGGACCAGGTCATCGACGGACTGGACGAACGACACGCCGAGCCACTCCGCCTGTTGCGCCAGCGCGAAGCCCAGGTGCCGGCGGTCGTCGTCCGTCGGTATGAGGGTCGAGAAGCTGGAATCGGGCAGGTTGATGCCCGAACCCGAGGTGACCGTCCCGCTGACGAGCACCCGGCAGACCACGCGTTCCGCGCCGACGGTTTTCACCTCGAGCCTGACCGCACCGTCGGCGAGATGGACCGATTCGCCCACGCGCAGTGCCTGCAGTACCGCCGGATGCCTTACCGGCAGCACGTCCGGGGCATCGCCGCCGGGCGCCAGCACCACCTCGTCGCCCGGACGCAGTTCGCGCGTGCCGTCGCGCAGCTCGCCCAGCCGGAACTTGGGTCCCGGCAGGTCCACCAGGACGGCCACGAACCGACCGGCCTGTTGCGCCAGTTGCCGCACCTTCTCGATCCGGCGGGCATGGCTGGCGTGGTCGCCGTGCGACATGTTGAAGCGGGCGACATCCATGCCCGCGTCGATCAGCCGCGCCAACACGCCCGGCCGATCGGTCGCCGGACCCAGCGTGCACACGATCCTGGTCCGGGTCCAGTGCGGTTGCGGCATCTCCACCTCCGGGTGCGCGGCGATCCGGCCGATCCTTCTCCGGCCGCCACCGGCATCGTCAGTCTACCCCGGGTGGCGTACCGTGCTTCGGACGCGGGCCGGTGGCGCATTCTGGTGGCGAGGAAGGACAATTGAAAATTCATTGGTGCCGTATGCCGCAGAGGACAAACCCATGGAACATCTGTTGACGCAAGTGCTGGACCTGGGGGGGACGTTCGTTTTCGCGATCAGCGGCGGGCTTGTCGCGGTTCGTCGTCGAATGGACATCTTCGGCGTCATGGTGCTTGCCTTTGCGGCGGGAAATGCCGGGGGCATCAGTCGCGACCTCCTGATCGATGCCACCCCGCCCGCGGCGATCTCGAGCTGGCATTACGCTGCCGCGTCGATCGTTGCAGGCCTGATGACGTTCTTCTGGTTTCCCCGGATCGCACGGCTGAAACATCCGGTGCGCTGGTTCGATGCCGTGGGACTGGCCTTCTTTGCCGTCGCGGGTACCGAGAAAGCCTTGATCCACGGCATGAATCCGGCGATGGCGGCATTGCTCGGCATGCTGACCGGCATTGGCGGCGGGATGCTGCGTGACGTGCTTGCCAACCGGGTGCCGATCGTGCTGAAAACCGATTTCTACGCACTGGCCGCGCTCGCGGGCGCGGCCGTCGTGGCCACGGGTTACGTACTGGATCTGCCCCCGCTCGGACCCGCCATCGTCGGTGCCGCGCTGTGCTTCGTGCTGCGATTCATGGCGCTCCAGTACGGTTGGCACCTGCCCGCTCCCAAGGGGCCGGATCCCGGCAACGACGGCGGGGGTGTGCGGAACCCGAGGGAATGAACCTGCCGTGACAGTGTCGCCTTCGTCGAAGGCCATGCTCGCCACGCGACCGGGTTGGCGGAACGATGCTTCCACCTCGCCAATGTCGGCGGCATCGCAAGCCCGCGATTCATGGCGCGCTCTTCGAAAGTTATTGACGCCGGTCAAGCCGGCGTGCGGGCAGGCTGGTTAGATTGACCGGCATGAACGCTGCCATCCAGATTCCGGAATTCGATCCGGCGCTGATCGCGCGCTACGACGTGGCGGGGCCGCGCTACACCAGCTATCCGACCGCGCCGCAGTTCCACGAGCGCTTCGACGAGGCAGCCCTGCGCGAGGTGATCCGCGATTCCAACGAGGACCTGATTCCGCGCCCGCTCTCCCTGTACGTGCACGTGCCGTTCTGCATGAGCCCGTGTTTCTATTGCGGCTGCAACCGCATCATCACCCGCGACATCGGCAAGGCCGACCAGTACCTCGGATACCTCGAACGCGAGATCGGGATGCTGGCGCCGCTCATCGATCACGACCGGCCGGTGCAGCAACTGCACTTTGGCGGCGGCACGCCGAACTTTCTGGACCTGCCGCGCATGCGCGGGTTGCTGGAAACGCTGGCCCGGAACTTCCATTTCAGTTCGGCGCCGGAGCGCGAGTACGGCATCGAGATCGATCCGCGCTTTGCCGATGGCGACTACGTCCGTGGCCTGGGCGAGCTGGGGCTCAACCGCATTTCGGTCGGCATCCAGGATTTCGATCCGGCGGTGCAGAAGGCGGTCAACCGCATCCAGAGCGTGGAACAGACACGCGCGGTGCTGGAGACCGCGCGAGAGGCCGGCTTTGCATCGGCCAGCGTGGATTTGATCTATGGCCTGCCGCGCCAGAGCGTGGCAGGCTTCGGGCGTACTCTCGACGAGGTGATCGCGCTGGCGCCCGATCGCGTGGCGGTGTACGGCTACGCGCACTTGCCGCAACTGTTCAAGCCGCAGCGGCAGATCCACGCCGAGGAACTGCCCGATGCCGCCACCCGGCTGGCACTGTTCGCATGTGCACTGGAACGGCTCGGCGAGGCTGGCTACGTCTACATCGGGATGGACCATTTCGCGCGTGCCGACGACGAGCTCACGCGCGCCTGGCGCGAGCACACCCTGCAGCGCAACTTCCAGGGCTATTCCACGCACCGCGAATGTGACATCGTGGGACTGGGGGTCAGCGCGATCGGCCGTATCGGCGACAGCTACAGCCAGAACGCGCGCGATCTTCCGGGTTACTACGGCGCGCTGGATGCCGGCCGGCTGCCGATCGCGCGCGGGCTGCTGCTGGATGCCGATGACCTGGCGCGGCGCGAACTGATCGGCGCGCTGATGTGCCACGGGGAAGTCGACAAGCGCGCCTTCGGGGGTCGTCACCGGCTGGACTTCGACGAATATTTCGCGGCCGGGCTTGCAAGACTCGAGGCGCTGGCCGACGATGGCCTGGTGGAACGGCAACCCGAACGCATCCGCGTGACCGGCAACGGCCGGTTGCTGCTTCGCAACATCGCGATGTGCTTCGACGCCTACCTCGAACGCGACGAGGCGCCCGCGCGCTACTCACGCGCAATCTGACAGCATGTTGTCCACGATGCATCCGTACCGCCCGCCCGCGCCGCCCGTTCCGATCGCCGATGACGGCGACGAAACCCGGTTCTGTTCCACCTGCGCGTTTGCCGAGGCCTGCAGCGTGGCCGGCTACGGCAAGCCCGAACTGGCCGAGCTGCACTGCATCGTCGAGCACGTCGGCCCGTATGCGCCCGGCGAGACGGTGTTCCGCACCGGCGATCCGTTTAAGGCCATCTTCGCCGTGCGCGAGGGCAGCGTGAAAACCTGCCTGCCCGAGCGCGGCGAGCGCAAGGAGCAGGTGCTGGGTTTTTACCTGCCGGGCGAGGTGATCGGGCTGAACGCGATTCACCCCGAACGATTCCCGTGCGATGCGGTGGCGCTGGAAACGACAATGTTCTGCCGGTTCTCGTTCCCGGCCATGAGCGCGCTGGCCGCGCGCATGCCGGCGGTGCAAAAGCACCTGTTCCGGATGATCAGCAAGGAGCTCGGCACCATGAGCGCGCTGGCCGGCGCCCACGGCGCCGACGAACGCGTGGCTGCGTTCCTGCTGAACCTGTCTGCCCGCTATGCCAGGCGCGGGTTCTCCGGCACCCGCATTCGCCTTTCGATGTCGCGCAGTGACATTGCCAGTTACCTGCGGTTGGCCAACGAAACCGTCAGCCGGGTGCTCACGCGCTTTCGCTCGAAGAACCTGATCCGCCTGAGTGGCCGCAGGCTGCAACTGCTGGACATCCACCGGCTGCATCGGCTCGGTGCCGGTCTGCTGCCCACCTGAGGCGCCCGGATTGCGGTGCGATGGACTGGTCCGCGTTGCCGGTGCAATGTCGCATTCGTGGTGCACGGCGAGTGCGGATCCCGGGGCGCGTCAAGCCCCGGCAATTCGACGACGTCATACCGGGTCCCGCCACCGATCGAGCCATCGGTAGCCCCGCAATCACGCCAAAAACTGACCGCCGTCAGGGTGTCGAACGGCGGTGCCACCCATGATGTCAGCTGATTCGCATTGATCCTCCACCGACTTGTCTGTCCGCGGCCGTGCGGCGTGCCGAATTCCCTTCCCCACGAGTGGCTTGCCGCTTCGTGCCGTGACCGAAAAGCAGATTCCGGATCACGGCTCCGCCGCGTCCGGAATGACGACAGCTTTCGGATCGTTGAGGTCTGATGCCAGCCAGGTGCTGGTTTGTCGTCATCGCAAATCCGCAAACGATATCAATCCCGGAGACCGCAGCATGTACAACAACGTCCTGGTCATCGGCGCGGGCCCGGTTGGCCTGTGCCTGTCGCTGGCGCTGGCCGCGCGCGGGCTGGAAGTCGACCTGATCGAGCGCCAGGCCGAGGAGACCTTGGCGGAACCCGCCTTCGACGGGCGCGAGATCGCGCTCACCCATGCCTCGATGCGCCTGCTGCGCGATCTGGGCGTGTGGCGGCACCTGCCGCACGACGAGATCTTCCCGCTGCGCCGCGCGCGCGTGATGGACGGCGCACACCCCGGCTTCGAGGTGGATTCCGCCGCCTTCGGCGGCGACCAGCTCGGCAGGCTGGTATCCAACCACCTGATCCGCGCCGCGGCCTGGAAGGCAGTGGCCGAGCGGTCGGACATTCGCGTGCACACGGGTACGTGCGTCGAGGCGGTCGAGACCGATGCCGGCACGGCTCGCGCGCACCTGGCCGGCGGTGGCACGCGCGAAGCTGCGCTGCTGGTGGCCGCCGACAGCCGCTTCTCGGAGACGCGCCGCGCCATCGGCATTCCGGTGCACCTGCACGACTTCGGCAAGTCCATGCTGGTGTGCCGCATGCAGCACGCCGAGCCCAATCACGCCGTGGCCCGCGAATGGTTCGGGCGCGGCCAGACGCGCGCGTTGCTGCCATTGGGCGATCACCTTTCGTCGATGGTGCTGACCGTTCCCGGTCGTGAGGCGCAGGCGCTGATGCAACTGCCGGAAGCGGCGTTTTCGGCCGATCTGACTTCGCGCTGCGAAGGCATCCTGGGCGAAATGACCCTGGCCAGTACCCGCCATGTCTACCCGCTGGTGGCGACCTGGGCGCGGCGCTTCGTCGCGCAGCGCTTTGCGCTGGCCGGGGACGCCGCCGTGGGCGTGCATCCGGTGACCGCGCACGGCTTCAACCTGGGCCTGGCCAGCGTCGAACACCTGGCCGGGGCCGCAGGCGACGGCTGGCACCGGTATCACGACGCCGGCGATGCCTCGATGCTGGCGCGCTACCAGCGCCGGCACCGCCTCGGCAGTGCGCCGATGTTTGCCGGCACCCAGGCGGTGGCCGGCATCTTCACCAGCGAACGGCCGCCGATGCGGACGCTGCGCCGCGCCATCGTCGGTGTTGGCCGCCGGCTGCCACCGCTGCGCCGGGCGCTGGCGGTGGGCCTGCTGGACGAATCGCCACGTCCGCGCTCGCCGCTCAGGCACCTGCGCACGGGACTGGACATCCTTCGGCCGCGCCTGCGCGGCAAGGCGGTGCGCGCATGATTACCGCGCTGGCCCGGAAGCTGGAAGCCCCGCTCGATCCGCCGGTGGCCCGGTCGCAGTCCTTCGATCGCGAGCAACTGCTGGCCTGCAGCCGTGGGGAACTGTTCGGCCCCGGCAACGCGCGCCTGCCCGCGCCGCCGATGCTGATGTTCGACCGCATCACCCACATCGGCGAGAGCGGCGGCGCCCACAACAAGGGCGAGGTCCACGCCGAGCTGGACATCCGCCCCGACCTGTGGTTCTTCGACTGCCACTTCCCCGGTGACCCGGTGATGCCCGGCTGCCTGGGCCTCGACGCGCTGTGGCAGCTTGCCGGGTTCTTCCTGCCGTGGCTGGGCGAGCCCGGTCGCGGCCGCGCGCTGGGCGTTGGCGAGGTGAAGTTCACCGGCCAGGTTCTGCCGGGCGCGACGCTGGTGCGCTACGCGATCGACGTCAGCCGCGTGGTGCGCGGGCGATTGAAGATGATCGTCGCCGACGGGCGCATGTTCGTGGACGAGCGCCTGATCTATACCGCTCGCAACCTGCGCGTGGGCCTGTTCCAGTCCACCGCGGGTTTCTGACATGCGTCGCGTGGTCGTGACCGGCATGGGCATCGTCTCGTGCCTGGGCAACCTGCCGGTGACGGTGTCCGCCGCGCTGCGCTGCTGCCGCAGCGGCATCCGCGCCATTCCCGATTTCGTGGCGCAGGGTCTTCGCAGCCAGGTCGCGGGCGTGCCGGAAATCGACCTGGATGCGGCGATCGGCCGCAAGCTGCGCCGTTTCATGGGCGATGCCGCGGCGTACGCGTATGTGGCCATGCGCGATGCCATCGCCGACGCCGGACTGGCCATCGAACAGGTGCGCCACCCGCGCACCGGCGTGATCGCCGGTTCCGGCGGCGGCTCGCCGCGCTGGCAGATCGAGAGCGCGGATGTCTTGCGCAGCAGGGGCATACGCAAGGTCGGCCCGTGCATGGTGCCGCGCACCATGTGCTCGACCGTATCGGCGACGCTGGCCACCGCGTTCGGCATCCTCGGGCTCAGCTATTCGATCGCGGCCGCTTGTGCCACTTCCGGGCATTGCATCGGCGCGGCGGCCGACATGATCCGCCACGGCGCACAGGACGTGATGTTCGCCGGCGGCGGCGAGGAAGTGCACTGGGGCATGACCGCGCAGTTCGACGCCATGGGCGCGCTGGCCACGGCACACAACGATGTGCCCGGCGCCGCCTCGCGGCCGTATGACGCCGACCGCGACGGCTTCGTGATCGCCGGTGGTGGCGGCATGCTGGTGCTGGAGGAATACGAACACGCCCGCGCGCGCGGCGCCAACATCCACGCCGAGCTCACCGGCTACGGGGTCACGTCCGATGGCGCCGACATGGTGGCCCCGAGCGGCGAGGGCGCGGTGCGCTGCATGAAGATGGCGCTGGCGAACGTCCACGGGCTGGTCGATTACCTCAATACGCACGGCACCGCGACGCCGCTCGGCGACATCATCGAATTGCAGGCGGTGCGCGAGGCGTTCGGCCCGAACATGCCGGCCATGTCCTCGACCAAGGCCCTGGCCGGCCACGCGCTGGGCGCGGCCAGCGTGCACGAGGCCATCCACAGCCTGCTGATGCTGAAGGAAGGCTTCGTGGCCGCCTCGGCCAACATCGACCGGCTCGACCCGCAGGCCGAAGGCTACCCGATCGCGCGCGAAACCCGCGCGATGCAACTGGACACGGTGATGTCCAACAGCTTCGGCTTCGGCGGCACCAACGCCAGCCTGGTGTTTTCCAGGGTGTAGGCGCGTCGCGGCCTGTCGCATGGCGGGTTCGACCGGAGTTCAGGCCCGCGCGGTCCGGGCGTGCGGAGCCATTTGGCTTCCGTGGTCGGGGCGGGGGAAAGCCGACCTGCCGGCTTGTTATCCGGCGCCGGCACCTCGATATGGGGGTTTGGGGGCGCGACATCACCGTGGTCAATCATCCACAACAGGAGCAATGCAAATGAGCCTTCGAATCAACGACATCGTGCCTGATTTCACGGCCGATACCAGCCAGGGCAGGATCAGCTTCCACGACTGGATCGGCGACAGCTGGGCGATCCTGTTCAGTCATCCCAAGGACTTCACGCCGGTGTGCACCACCGAGCTCGGCGCGGTGGCCAATCTCGACGCGGAATGGAAGAAGCGCAACACCAAGGTTATCGGCGTGTCCGTTGATCCGGCGGAGGATCACAGGAAGTGGACCGGCGACATCGAGAAATTCTCGGGTTCGTCGGTGGGCTTCCCGATCATCGCCGACGAGGACCTGAAGGTATCCAAGCTCTACGACATGCTGCCGGCCGAAGCGCACCTGCCCGATGGCCGCACCGCCGCCGACAGCGCCACCGTGCGCGCGGTGTACATCATCGGGCCGGACAAGAAGCTGAAGCTGTCGATGACCTACCCGATGAACGTGGGCCGCAACTTCGCCGAGATCTTGCGCGCCCTGGACGGCCTGCAGACTGCAGCGAAGCACAACATCGCCACGCCGGCGGACTGGAACGTCGGCGATGACGTGATCGTTCCGACTTCGGTCTCGACCGAGGACGCGAAGAAGCAATTCGCCAACGTCAAGGAGATCTTCCCTTACCTTCGCACCGCCAGCCTGTAGGGCGACCTCGCCCGGAGAGGCGAAAAGCCATCCCCCTCGATCCCCCTTCGCGAGCGAAGGGGGAGGTTGTCACCCCCTTCGGGACGAAAG
>CAZAXF010000021.1:24352-49752 GCA_964489055.1 uncultured Rhodanobacter sp.
GGGTCGGCGCGCAGCGTCGGGGGGATGTCGGGCGGAGCGAAGAGCCATCCCCCTCAGTCCCCCTTCGCAAGCGAAGGGGGAGGTTGTCACCCCCTTCGGGACGAAAGGGGTCGGCGCGCAGCGTCGGGGGGATGTCGGGCGGAGCGAAGAGCCATCCCCCTCTCGCGCTGCGCGCGCGTTCGCTTCGCTTCCCCCTTCGCGAGCGAAAAGGGAGGTTGTTGCCCCGGGAGTGACGTCACGGCACGACGACCAGCGGGGTCTCCAGCGCGTCGAACAGCCGCTCCCCGACGCCGCCCTCCAGCAGGGGGTGGCTTCTGGGGACCACGAGTGCCGCCGCGTGTTCGCGTTGCAGCAGGCGGATCACGGCGCGTACGTCTTTTTCCGCGGAGCCGGCCAAATCCAGCAAAAGGTGCCGCCGTACGTCCCACTGCTCCAGCTCGGCCAGTGCCGCGGCGTCGTGTTCGAGTGCCGGGGGTACGATGGCCACCAGCTTCCGTTGCATTCCACGGGCCATGCGGGCGGCTTCGGCCAGCGCCCGGCGGCCCGCGGCGCCGGGTGCGTGGACCACCAGCACCGGCTGCTCCTGTGGGGCGTGCCGATCACCCAGCAGCATCACCGTGCAACGTGCGCCACTGGCGATGCGGCGCGCGGCGGCACTGCCGGGGCCGCCGCGGAAACGCCCACGCCAGCCGGGCCCGGCCAGCAGCAATACGTCGCCCTCGGCGGCCACCGCGAGGGTCACCGTATCGACATGGTCGCGATTGACCTCCAGCCGCCAGCGAACCGCGTGCGGACGCGCGGCCGTGGCCAGGCGCCGGCGCGCCTGTTCGACCTGGTAGCGCATCCGCCGCTCCATCGAACCGGGCTCCACGCGGCGCAGCCGGCCTGAAACCATCCCGATCTCGCCGCCGAAGGGCAGGCTGGCGGCACGCAGCAGATCGATGTCCTCGATGAACAGCCCGACCAGTTCCGCCTGCTCGCGCGCGGCCATCGCGATGGCCTCGTCGAGCATCGCGGCGACGTGGCGGCTGCCGTCCAGCAGGACCACCACGCGCCGTACCCGCGGCGTTTCGTCACGAGTCGTCATGGCGATCCGCACCCGGACGCGCGCCGCCCAGGCCCTGCTTGCGTGCGATTTCGGCGAGCGCGCGCAGACGCTCCTCGACGCGCCGGTTGACGCTGCCTTGCGCGAAGTGGCCGTCCTCGCCGCGCTCGCCGGCGGCAACACCCGTCATCAGCGCTACGGCTTCGTCGACCGTGTTGATCGGGTAGATGGCGAAGCGCCCGTCCTGCACCGCCTCGCGCACGTCGGCGCGAAGCATCAGGTGCACCACGTTGGAAGCCGGCAGCAGCACGCCCTGTCCCTGTTCCAGCCCATGCGCCACGCAGATGTCGAAAAAGCCCTCGATCTTCTGGTTCACACCGCCGACTGCCTGTACCTGGCCGTGCTGGTTGACCGAGCCGGTGACCGCCAGGGACTGGCGCAGCGGCACGCCCGAAAGTACGGACAGCAGCGCACACAGTTCGGCGACCGATGCGCTGTCGCCGTCGACCATGCCGTAGGACTGCTCGAAGGCGAGGCTTGCCGACAGCGACAGCGGCGCATCGCCGGCGTAGCGCGAGGCAAGGTAACTGGAGAGGATCATCACGCCCTTGGAGTGGACGTTGCCACCGAGCTTCGCCTCGCGCTCGATATCTACCAGGCCACCGCGGCCGGGACGCGCGGTGGCGGTGATGCGGGTAGGGCGCCCGAAGGCATGGCCGCCGAGCTGGATCACCGACAGGCCGTTCACCTGGCCCACTGCCTCGCCACGGGTCGCGATCAGCAGGATGCCGCGCCGGATCGCGCGCACGGTGTTTTCGTGCAGCCGCGAGGCGCGTTCGATCTGCGCGTCGATGGCTTGCTGCACGTGCGTGTCGCCGACCACGTCACGTCCGGCCTGGCCGGCCCAGTAGTCGGCCTCGCGCAGCAGGTCGGCAAAGGCACGCCGCTGGGTGGACAGGCGCTCGGCATCGTCGGCGAGGCGGCTGGCGTGCTCGATCAGCCGCGCGATCGCGCTGCGTGAGAGCGGCCGGAGTTTCGCTTCGCGTGCCAGCGTCGCCAGCAGGCGCGCGTGCAATTGCTGGCTGTCGGCATCGCGCGGCACGTCTTCTTCCAGGTCCGCCTGCACCTTGAACAGCTCCAGGAAATCCGGATCCAGCGCACTCAACAGGTAGTAGAGCCGGCGTTCGCCGATCAGCACGATCTTGAGATCGAGCGGCACCGGCTCGGGCTCCAGTGACACGGTGCTGACCATGCCGTAGATCTGTCCGGGTGATTCGATCTTGGCCGAGCGCGCATACAGCGCACGCTTGAGGCTGTCCCAGGCGAACGGCTGCATGAGGATCCTTGCGGCGTCGATGACCAGGTAACCGCCGTTGGCCCGGTGCAGCGCACCGGCCCGGATCAGCCGGAAATCGGTCAGCAATGCGCCCTGGAACACGCGATGCTCCACCCGGCCCACCAGGCGCTGGTGGGTGGGCAGGTCCTCGTAGACCACCGGAGCTCCCTGCTGGTGTTCGTTGTCCACCAGCAGGTTGGCGCGATAGCGGTCGAGCACCGAGCCTGCCGGTTGTTGACCGCCGCCCCCCTGCTGCCCGCCGACCAGCGCCTCCACGTTGTCGATGACATCCCGCTGGATGGCGTTGGCGTGTTCGACCACGGCGGGATGTTCGCGATAACCCTCGCGCAGTTCCTCGAGCAGCGAGCCCACGGCGGTGGTCGCCATTTCCTCGTTGAGTTCGCGCACGCGCTCGCGGGCCTCCTTGCGCAGGCGCGGGATCTGCTGGATGGCCTTCTGCATGCGTTCCTGCAGGTCCTTGATCGTCTTCTCGATGGCGTTCCGGCGCTCCTCCGGCAGCTTCTGGAAGCTCTCGGCGTCCATCGCCTCGCCCTTGTCATCGCGCGGGGCGAAGCTGAAACCACCGGGGGACTGCACCAGCTCGATGTCGTTGCGTTCGGCCTCGTCGTGGATCTCGCGGAAAAGCTGCTGCTGTTGCTGGCCGAATTCCTGCTGCAGCTCCTGCAGCCGGCCCTGGTATTCGTCGCTCTCGAAGGTGGCGGGAATGGCCCGTTGCAGCTCCTCGACCAGTTGCTCCAGGTCGCGGCGGAAACGCGCCCCTTGGCCTGCGGGCAGCTTGATCAGGCGCGGCTGGGCGCCCTGCTTGAAGTCATGCACGTAACACCAGTCGGAAGGCACCGACTCGCCCGCCGCCCGCTCGCGCAGAAAGCGCTGCACGATTTCGTGTTTGCCGGCGCCGGAGGGGCCGAGGACGAAAATGTTGTAGCCCGGTCCCTCGACGCCCGCGCCGAACTTCAGTGCGCCCACGGCGCGTTCGTGGCCCACGGCGCCATCGAGCGGTTGCAGGTCGTCGCTGGTCTCGAATCCGAGCGAGTCCGGATCGCAGCGGCGGTAGAGTTGTTCGACAGTGAGCGGTTCGGGTTGCGACATTGCCGCTTCTCCATCCTTGTCCGACGGTCCCATCGAGGATAGCCCGCGGGCATGTGTAATCAAGCGGGCAGACGATGGCTTCCGGTTCGTGGACGGGTGAGGTTCAGGCCCGTCAGCCCAGCGCCCAGTCGACGGGCTCGCGGCACAGCGGCAGGTCGGGTTGCCGGCGCCGCTTGCCCAGCTCGCGCCGGGCGGCCTGCAGCGCGCTGCGCAGGCCTTCCTCGACGGTGGGGTGGTAGAACGGCAACTGCAGCATGCCGTCCACGGTCAGGTTCTGCTGGATCGACCAGGCGATCAGGTGCATCAGGTGCTCGGCATCGGGCGCCACCGCTTCGGCGCCCAGCACCCGGCCGTCCTCGACGTCGGCGTACACGTGCAGCAGGCCCCGGTTGCGTCCGGCCATCAGCGCGCGCCCCTGGCGCGAATAGTCCACGGCACCGACGACGACACCCGAAGCTGGAAGCTCGGTGTAGGACAGTCCCGTCCGGCCCGCGCCGGGTTCGGTGAACACGATGCCCAGCGGCACGCGTCGCGTGAGGCATTCGGCTTCCGGGTTGAGCGCGTGGTACGCCGCGATGCGCCCTTCGTCGGCGGCTTCGTGCAGCAGCGGCCTGAGACCGGCAACGTCGCCGGCGATGTAGACGGGCAGGTCGCCCACGCGCAACGTGGCCGGATCGAAGACCGGCATCCCGCGGCCGTCGAGCTCGACGCCCAGGGTGTCAAGGCCGAGACCCTCGATGTTGGGCCGTCGGCCGAGCGAGGCCAGCACCCAGTCGACCGTGACCGGATTGCTGCCGTCATCGAGCACCGCGCCGTCGTTGCCCGCCCGCACATCCACGGTCGTGCCGGTGGTGATCGACATCTGCCGGCCGAGCGCTTCGACGAGGCTGGCGTTGACTTCGGGATCACCGAGCGCGGCGATGGTGTCACCCTCGGTGAAGGCGTGTACTTCGCAGCCGAGCTGCGCGAAGGCCTGGCCCAGTTCGGCGCCGATCGGACCGAGCCCGACCACGCCCACGCGCCGGCCGGGGGAGACCAGCTCGAACACCTCGTCGGATGTCACCAGCCGCTCGCCCAGCGCACGCCATGACTCGGGCACGATCGGACGAGTGCCGGTGGCGATCACCACGGCGTCGGCGCGGATGCGCTCGCCGTTGACCTCGATCGTCTGCGCATCGAGAAAACGCGGGCGCCCATGGATGCTGTTCTCGCCCGGCGACTTGGCAAGCTGGATCGCCCCGGCGGTGAAGCGGTCGCGCAGCACGCGCACGTGCGCCATCACCGCGGCGCGGTCGACTTCGAGGTTTGCGGTGCCGCCGATGCCAACGTCGGCCAGCCATCCACGTCGCGCATACGCGTGCGCGACCTCGACCAGCGCCTTGGACGGCATGCAGCCGACCCGCGCGCAGGTCGTGCCGTACGGCCCGTCGTTGACCAGCAGAACGTCATCGGTGTAGCGCTGGGCTTCCTTGAGCGCGGTCAGGCCGGCGGTACCGGCGCCGAGGATTGCGATGCGGACGTGTCGGGTCATGGCGATTGTTCCTTTGCGTGTCCTGATCGGCTTCGTCGTTCAACAAGACCGAAATATCCAGCAGGTTGAAGCGTCGCGGCCGACCAGTATGGCGCTCATCCGCGCAGGTCACAGGCGAGTGAACCCGAACCCGGCGCAAGCAGGCGTTTCACAACTTGACCCTTCCTGCCCGGTCTCCCGGCGAACTCGCCGCAGGCCGTGGTGCCGGGTGGCCGCGCGGCGCAGGCATCGCCGCCAACCGTTGCCCAGCCTGGTCGCATTCGAGATCCACCTTACGTCGTGGATGCCTCGCGGGTCTCCGGAAAGACTTCGTGCAACGATTCGGGAAGCTGGCCGCGCACGTCTTCCATCTGGCCGGGGCTGATGCTCTGTGCGATCAGCGCGCCGATGCGGGCCAGGATCTCGGCCGAACGCGTCGGGTCCACGCCCAGTTGCTGCGCGAGTTGCTGTTCGATCGTCTCGCGGGTGATGTCCGTGTCCGGGCCGAGCGGCAGTCCGTACAGGGCGGGCTGCAGCAGTGACGGAAGCTGCGTGATCAGGTTCTCGGCTTCCCCGGGGTCGAGCCTGCGCACCAGCGCTTCGAGCACGATTTCGAGTGCGGTCTCGGCCTGGTCTTCGTCCTTGATGCCGGTATCGGCACGCACCTGGTTGACCAGGCGCCCCAAGGTCGCCTCGGCGCGGGCGGCGCTGCGCCTTCGTGCCGGCGACCGGGGGGTGGCCGCCGGGCCGCCCTCGCCGATCTGGGCTTCGACGACCGCGGCCAGGCGATCGATTGGCGCGGCCTCGTCGAGGAGCAGGTCATCGAGTGTCACGATACCGACGAAGCGCCCATCTTCCACCAGGGGTATGCGCCGGATGTTGCGCGTCTGCATGAAGCGGATCGCGTTGGCCTGGGTGTCCGTGGGCGCCAGCGACACGACGCCCTCGGTCATCACCTCTGCGACGGTCGTGGTGTGGGGATCCAGGCCCCGGCCCAGCGCACGGATCGCGAGGTCGCGGTCGGTGACGATGCCCACCACGCGGCCCTTGTCCTGGATGACCACGGCGCCGATGTTGTTTTTCTCGATCGCGCGTGCAGCGTCAAGTACGGAGGTGCCGGGCTTCAGCGCCACGAGGCGCGGTCTTGCATACCATTTGAGGGACATGTCACGACTCCTTGTCGGATGATTCGTCGGGATGGCGTTGGCCGCTGTTGGTGCTTGCGCGCTTGAGGGATTGGGCGTGCCGGCGCTCCAGGCTGCGCCGCACGACCCGCTCCGTCCCGGTCACGGCGCCGTTGATCGCATCGTCGACGTAAGCCGCGCGACTTTCGAACACCACGGACGCAAGCCCGGGCAACACCACCTTGATTCGGCACCGCTTGTCGGTGCCGCCGCGGGAACCATCCAGGACCGAGACGCGGACGCTGACGCGCTCGATCGCATCCGCATATTTGCCGAGCTTCGCGCCCAGTTGTTGCCGGATTGCGGCGCGGTCATCACGGTCCAGCTTGAGACCGAACGCGCGGATGTGCGCAGGAACCTGCGCAACGGCCGTCCGTCCGGCAGCCCGCTTGGACGCCCTGGGCAGTCGATTGGTAAACGCTGGTTGCATGTTCATTTCCTTTTCTGCAGACGGGGAGGTCCGGTCGGCAGATCCTGCCGGCCGGACACCGCGACAACCGGTCGTGCGGATCAGTCCTCGGGCAGCGTGGCCGCGTCCTGCCGGGCCTGGCGGCCGATCATCCCCAGCGTGGCCAGCACCATCGCCAGCCCGCGCCGGGCATCCGGATCGCGGTTCAGCCGGCGCAGCGACTGCCACACCGTGGGCGGATTTTCCTCGGCGCCGGCCTGGGCGCTGGCGTAGCGCACCACGTTGTTCATGTTGAACGCGCCGGCCACGACGTCCTCGTAGCCCTTCATCATCTTCTGGACCATGGCGTCGTCGGCCATGTCCACGACATCGGACACCGCCGACAGCAGATCGACCAGGTTGTGGAAGCGCTGGCCCTGCAGCAATGGCGCCAGCTTTTCGACCAGCGCGGTCATGCCTTCGAGCGTGGCCGGGTCGTTCAACTGCGGGTTGTTCTGCAGGAAGTTGTCGAAGGAACCGTTCGAGGTCCTCGGGGTTTCAGCAAGTTGGGTACTCATGTCATTGCTCCTTGATCAGACCAGCCCGCGTGCAACGGACCAGTAGATGCCGCGGTTGAAGGCCTTGCGCATCAGGCCGCCGATCTTGGTGGCCGGCGTCGGCATCACGTCGTCGTCGTAGTCGTACCAAAGCGGCATGCCGGCATCCAGGCCCATCTGCGCGATGGCCTGCACCTTGCCGTCGTAGGCGGCCACGGTCTTGCCCACGCGCATCAGCCCGGCCACGTTGTCGCAGATCACCGGCGACTGGTTGTGGCAACTGCCGCCGGCTTTGCTGATCGGCAGATCCACGGTGTCACCCATCACGAAGGTGTTTTCGAAGCCTTCCAGTTGCAGCGTGTCGCGGTTGGTCGGCAGCCAGCCCTCGTTGTTGGGCGCCTGCGAGATGCCCGATGCGAGCACCGCATCCACCGCGCGGATGGGTGGGGTCTGCATCAGGATGTCGAACTCGACCGACTCGCCTTCCTCCGAGTACGCCACCTTGGCGTCCGGATCGACGCGCTCGAGGGTGAAGCCGGTCTGGTGCTTGATGTCCTTGGAATCGAACACCGACGGCAGCGCTTCGCCCACCGGCTGTTGCAGGAACAGGCAGTTGCGCAGCAGCTGGGCGATCGTGGGGTAGGTGTAGAGGATCTCGACCTTGTCGCGCACCCCGCGCTTGCGCAGCAGGTCGTCCAGCATCAGCGTGGTTTCCATCGGCGCGATGCCGCACTGGTGCGGCACGTTGGGCGTCTTGGGGAAGGTCACGCCGATGAACACGCGGCCTTTTTCGATCGTGCTGAGCTTGTGGTAAAGCTGCATGGCCGGATCGTGCTGGTAGAAGTGATCGCCGGCTTCCTTCAGGCCCGGAATGCGCTCGGGCGAAGGAATGCAGCCGGTGGAAACGACCAGGTAGTCGTAGTGGTGGTCCTTGCCCGACGCCGTGCGCAGGCGGCTGTTGGAAAACTCGAAGCCGATGACTTCGTCCAGCAGCAGGTTCACCTCCGGCTTCAGCAGCGTGTGCAACGGGCGCCGCAGCTCGTTCTTGTAGTACATGCCGAACGCCACATACATGAAGGCGGGCTTGTAGTAGTGCCACGGGTTGTTGGAGATCAGGCTGACGCGCGCCTTGCCGGCGCGGATCTCCGGATACAGTTTGGCGACAAGGTTGTTGGCGGTCATGGTGCCGCCAATGCCGCCGCCGATGACGATGATGTCCTGGGGTGCCATGGTTCAGTTCCTCGCGGAAGAGAGGGTGGGGGAATCGACGTCCGTGTCGGTCGGGTCGGCGGCAGTGCCGTCCCGTTCGAAAAGTTTTTCCAGTGCCTGGAAGGGCAGCAGGGCCGAGCCGTGCCTTGCGGGCATGTCGCGGGCCAGCGCGAACACTTCCAGCTCGGGCCAGTCCGAGTGGTCGTCCCGGCCTTCGAGAATTGCGCGCAATTGTTCGCCGATCCGGCGCAGCGTTTGGCCGTCCATTCCCGGCGCGTGCCGCGCGACAAGCGCGGTGGTGGTCTGCCCGAGGGAACACGCACGCACCCGGTAACCGATCTCGCGGACCACGCCCGCCTCGATGCGGGCATCCAGCGTCAACTGGCTGCCACAGCGCGCGCTGTGCACCGTGACCGAGCCCGCCGGCGGTACCGGCAGGCGCTTGTCCTTGCGAACCTCGGGGCTCAGCCGTTTGAGCGTCTGGTACAACGCGGCAACATTGTCGGAAACCGTCGCGGTCACGTCGCAGCCCTCTTGCAGGGTCGTGTTCCACTCTAACCCGCCTGGAAACTGCACAGTTGACGTGCGTCAACGTCCGGCCGGGTTCCGCGCACCGGAAATTTCTTCCGCGCGCAGGACCCGTCCGGTGCATGCGGGACGAACGCCGGAAAAACCGGTCCGGCCACTGCCCCTGTCCTGTATTGGACCCCGCGGTTGCCGGGAAGTTCGGGACACGCCGACCGTGCGCGGCGTTGCACGACGCATCGGTACGGTTGCGCGTGCATGACATCCCGTCGTGCGCGAAGCGCACGCTACGCGGTGTTGGGCAGGGCGGGCACCGCCCGTCGATTCTGGGTTCCCCCGTGCGCGTAGCGCACGCCACGGCAAGGTCGCAACACCGTGTAGCGTGCACTTCGTGCACGCATGACCGGCACGATCAGGGTGATCCGGGCGGCTGGGCGGCAACCAGCTCGCGGACGCGCCGATCGAGGTAGTCGAAGTACAGGTCGATGTAGCTGATGCCGTTTTCGTGGTCGAGGGTGTAGGGGTTCATCAGGGTGTGGCGCAGGATGAACAAGCGGTCGCTGCCTTCGTGATCGTCGTCGAGGCTCGCCGGGTCGAGTTCCAGCGATTCGAGAATGCGTGTCATCTCGGTGCCGCCGAGGGCGGCGGTCTGCAGCGTGGTGGCCGAGCCGAAGAAGGATCTGGTCTGCAGCGGCTGCGAGGGGTCGGCGCGAAGGTCGCGGTACAGCCTGCGCGTGAATGCGTTGGCGGCGGCCACGTCGCGGTTGCCCTTCGGGTTGATGGCAAGGCACACCAGGTTGCTGTCCGGCGTGAACGGCACCCGTACCGTGGCCAGCGGTTGCATCGCCTCGGCGAAGGCGAGGGCGCGATCGTGGAAGGCTTCGGCGGCCAGCAGCGTCTGGCGCGGCAGGCAGCCGAAGTGTTCGTGGTCGAGCGGCAGCACCCGGTGCGTGACGTACACCGCGGCAGCCATCGCGCCCGATTTGGAGCCTTCGGGGATGTACTGGCCGAGCGCGCGGTAGCGGCTCATGTAGTCGTCGCTGTCGGCGCCGTGGAACACGTAGTCGGCGTGTTCGGACAGCAGCGCCATGGCGCGATGGTCGCGGCACACGAAGGCGCCGGCGCCGTAGGGCAGGTAGCCCAGCTTGTGCGGATCGACGGTGACCGAGTCGGTTCCACCCAGCGCGGCAAACGCGTCGTAGACCTCCGCGGCCGGGAAGCGCCGGTAGGCGCGGGCCACGTCCTCACGCGGGCGCAGGCTGGCGTCGGGCTTGCGGAACAAGGTTGCGAGATAGCCGCCCCAGGCGCCATCGGCGTGCACCGAAAAGCCGAGGCCCCGGCGACTTGCGCGAACGCGTGCCGCCAGTACGCCGTCGACCGGGTCGATGGTGCCGTATTCGGTGGAACCGAGCACCGCGACCGTCATCAGGACGGGCTGGCGCTCGCGTTCGCAGCGCTGCAATGTGTCTTCCAGCGCGTCGAGGTCCAGGCGCATGGATTTTTCCGGCAGCAGTTCGAGCTGGGCGCGTCCCAGGCCCAGCATCTTCATGCCCTTGCTCCAGGAATAGTGTGCGGTGACCGGCGCCAGCACGCGCGGCGTGCGAAGCTCCGGATGTGCGGCAAGGAACCCGGCCAGACCGAGCTGCTCGATCCGCTGCGCCTCGACTCGCTGCTGCCATTGCCGCCGCGCGCCCGCCGACTGCGCTGCCAGCCACCGTTGCCAGTCGACCAGCAACGCGATGCCCTGTCGCGGCGTCAGGTTGAACGCCGCCCAGTCGTCTCCGGGCAGTTCCAGGTCCGGCGCCCCCGCCGCGCGCAACGCCACCGGGAAAGCCTTCAGCGACAGCGCCAGGCGCAGCGCCTGGTAGTTGGCGATGGTGCCGCCCGAAGTCAGATGCCCGAACGCACAATCCTGCTGCGCGGGATCGTGCGGGTAGCCGAGCATGCGCGCCAGTTGCAGGCCCACCTTGACCTCGAGGTCCACGGTGACCGGAGCGGCTTCCTCGCTGACGTTGTTGGGGTTGTAGGGCAGCGCCAGCACCTGCGCAACCAGGCCGGGCAGCAGCAGGTCGGACACCATGTGTCCGAGATAGCGCGGGCTGTGGAAGGGGATCGACCGCTTCAGCGCCGCGGAAAGCTGGTGCAGCTCGCGCCGCAGGCGGGCCTCGAATTCCAGGTAACGCGGCCGGCGGGCCGCGGCGGTGGAAATCGCCGGCGGATCCTCGGGATGGAAGTTGCGCCGCCAGTACACGTGGTCGCGGAGGAACTCGACCAGCAGCTTTTCCAGCAGGCCGTCATTTTCCCCGTACGGACCAAGGAAACACGCGGCCAGCGTGTCGCGGTCCTGCTCGGTCACGGAACCGGGAGGTTGCGGGTGGGTCGTGGTCACGGAAGTCGTCCTGTAGGCGCGTTGCAAATTGGCCGAAACGCCAGCGCAGGGCGGGCACCGCCCGCCGCCATGGCGGACGATGTCTGCCCTACGCGTTCGGCGGGGCGGCTTTGCTCCCCCTCCCTGCGCGGTGATGGCACGTTCTCGCGAAACACAGCATTACGCGGGTAGCGAACTCTCATTCGCCACGTCCGCGTGGCTCCTGGGGGTTGGTGTGTCCGTTACAGATTTTCCAGCACCGGCCCGCGATGCGCGAGCACGGCGCAGGGTGCGTTGGGCAGCACGCGCGCGGTGGTGCTGCCGAACAGCAGGCGGCCCAGGCCGGACAGCCCGACCGTGCCCATCACGATCAGGTCGGTGTCGTGTCTTTGCGCATAGGTGGTGATTTCCGAAGCGGGCGGTCCGGTCAGCACCTCCTTGTGTTCCGGCGACTTGGCAAGGTCCGTGTCCTGCAGCCGCTCATCCAGTGCCGCGACGGCACGCTCGCGCCGCTCACCGATGGGTTCGTGGATGTCGTAGGGGGTCGGCATCCGCGGCTCGACCACGTGCACGACGGACAGTTCCGCATCGTGCTGTTGCGCGATCTTCGCAGCCTGCTGCAATGCCGCGCGGGAGTTGTCCGAAAAATCGATCGCCGCCAGCACGTGACGGAATGCATCCGGTGCCGGGGCTTCCCCCGGCCCGATGACGATCACCGGTGCCTGCGACCCCCGCACCACGCCGCTGGCCACGCTGCCGAGGAACATGCGGCTGAGGCCCTTGCGCGCGTGCGTGCCCATCACCACCAGGTTGATTTCGCGCTGTTCGATGTAGCGCAGGATCGCCGGCGTCTCCTTGATGTCCCTGAGGACTTCGTGGACGGCCGGTTGCTGGATGTTCTCGATCGCCTGGTCCAGGTTCTTGCGCGTGGCGTCCGCGATGATTCTTTCAATCTCCTCGACGTTCGGGATGGTGGCCCACCCGATGCGGTCGCGTTCGAGCACCTGCACGTGCAGCACGTGCAACTCGGCGCCGGTGCGTGTCGCCAGGGCGGCCGCGTGGCCGAGCGCCCGGTCGCACGCCGGGGAGAAATCGGTTGGCACCAGAATCCGCGAGAGTTTGTTCATGTTCTGTCCTCCTGGGTGCATGGAAAAAACCTGCATCGAAGGCGTCGCAGGATCAACCCCTCAGACTACGTGAGCCCTCGAAACGCGTGTTGACCTGCGTCATCATTCGGGTGTTTCGGTGCGGGGCGTTGCCGTTGCCGTTGCCGGGCATGGTGGTGCATGCGAGGCACGACGCCGCCGGGTATCGGTTGAAGACCCGTGCAACAACGGTATTGCAAGGCACCGCGGCTGCAACTTCCGGCCGCCCGGACGTCGTGGCGACCGTTCACGCCCGCTACTTCTTCTTCAGCGACAGGATCCAGTCGACCATCGTCTTGAGATCCTTGTCATCGAGGCCTGGATACGGCGGCATCGGTGTCCGCCCCCACGCCCCGGAGCCGCCGTGCTTGACCTTGCTGATCAATTTCGCTTCGGCCGTGGGATCGCCGTGGTACCTGGTGGCCATGTCGCGGTAGGAGGGGCCAGCCCGCTTCTTGTTGACGCTGTGGCAGCCCATGCAGCCATTGGATCTCAACAGCGCCTGCGCAGCCTTGGCGTCCACCGCACGGGCCTGGTAGGCAATCGTCATGGCCATCGCCGCAACCATCCCCGCGATCACCGCTTTCATGACGCACTCCTGCTGGCCGGAAGGACGGCTCGATCGTAACACCCGGTTCTCACGTTCGCGATTTCGAATGTAGGTGGCGAAAGCAGCCCGCGAATCACCTGTTCGAGAAATGCGCAGCTTTCCGTCCCGCCCCGATGGGGGAAAAACATGACCCCTCTCCCTCCGGGGTGAGTGGCGATTGAATCAGGATGAGCGAAGCATCGCCGCGCGCGTCAGCGCGGCGGCGTCGGACCCCAGCCGCGCGAGGATGTCGGGATAGACGATCTGCTCTTCCTTTTCGTCGTGGCCGTCGAGCAGCAGCAGGAACCGGCGCCGGGAATCGGCGGCGGACAGGCGCGGCAGTTCCTGTCTCAGCCGGGCATGCTCGTTGAGCAAGCCATCGACCCAGCCCTTGCGCCCGCCGGCGGCGAGCCAGGCGGGAAACAACAGTTCTTCCTCGATCGCAAGATGCCTTGCCAGGGTCGCGTGCAGCCAGCGGGTGTATTCGGTCTCGCCGCGCAGCGCGCCGGCCAGGGCCGCCTCGATCACGGCGTGGTCGCGGCCGAGATAGTCGGGCAGGGTGATCGGTTCGGCGCTGCGCGTGACGAAGGCCGTGAATTTTTCAGCGTCCATTTCCAGCGGATGCCAGAACAACCGCGCATCGCCTGCGTCAAGTGCGGCGCACAGTGCTTCGCGGACATCGAACCGGCCGTGCAGCAATCGCTCCGCGCCGGATGCGAGGTTGGCGATCACGGCCGTGAACGCGGTGGAATTGTCCACCTGCACGTGGCCGGCATCGTCCAGCAGCGCCGAACGCAGGGGCTGTGGCGCGCCCACGGGCAGCGCCTCGGCGGCAAATATCTGCAATTCGAAACAGGTATCGACATCCATGCGCGCGATGCGCCAGCGCATGCCCGGTGCGATCCAGCGGTGGTCGCCGGCTTGCATCCGGGCCGTCGATGCGCCGCCCGCGCCCAGCCACTGCGTGCACAGCCGGCCGGCCGTTACGTGCAGGCATTCCCAGCGGTTGGCGCGCGGCGCGTGCCAGCGGGTCAGGCGTTCGGGCAGGTCCGCCTGTGTGTATGTGCGCGAGCGGCCCAGTTGGCGCAGCGAAGCGGACGGCGTGGGGGTGTTGTCCATGTCGGGCGGTACAAGTGAATACTGAATTGGATGCGTCCATTCAAGATTGTGATGGACCACGGTCAGGATGATCGGCCAGGCGCGCGGCCAGGCGATGCTCCGCGTTTCGCACTTGCGACGCCGGCTGCTCGGTGAGGCCGTGATTGAGGCCGCCGCGGTGCGCGCCAGGCCGATCGCGTTGACCGCACTGGCAGCGATGATCGGCGGCTTCTTCATCCTCGAAGGTCCCTGCCGCATCACGGCGCTCCTGCTGGATAATGGGGCGGTTGCGATGGCGTCGCCAACGGGTGTGCGATGAACGAGGACAAGCAGGCATTCATGGCCGGCCTTGCGCCGTTGCCGATCGACGTCGTGTCGGTACAGTCGCAGGTCGTCTACGGCCGTGTCGGCAACAGCGTCGCCGTGCGTACCTTCGAGACGCACGGTTTGCACGTCGCACCGGTGCCGACCGTGCTGCTGGGCAGCGTTCCGCACTACGACAATGTGCACGGTGGCGTGGTGCCTGATGCGTGGTTTGCGGGCTGGCTGGAAGACCTGGTCGCAAGGCGATGCCTTGAACGCTTGCGGCTGGTCCAGTTGGGCTATCTCGGCAACGTGGCGCAGGCACATATCCTCGCAAGCTGGATCGCGACCCGGCGTGCCGCCACGCCGGCACTCCAGGTGCTGATCGATCCCGTCATCGGCGATCACGCGAACGGCATCTACGTCGAGCCGGCGCTGGTGCCGGTTTATCGGGACACATTGCTGCCGCTTGCCGACGGGCTGACACCGAACGATTTCGAACTGGCCCTGCTGACCGGGATGCCGACCGCCGACATGGAACAGGTGGTCGCTGCCGCCCGCAGCTTGTTGTACGGACGTGTGCGCTGGATCGTCGTGACCAGCGCCGCGCCGCAGGCGTGGCCCGTGGGCGCCATGCGCGTTGCCGTGGTGACACCTACCGATGTACACGTCATCGAGCATCCGCACGTGGACGCTGCGCCCAAGGGCACGGGCGACCTGTTCAGCGCCAGCCTGGCGACCGAATTGCTGGCCGGAACGCCACTGGAAGCCGCGGCCCGGAACGCGTGCAATGCCGTGGTTGCCGCGGTGCGCCTGACCCACCAACAGCATTCGGCCGAGCTGTTGCTGCCGTCGCTGGCGCAGGTGTGAGCGGCAAATCAAGCGGACGCCCATGCCGGACGCCAAGTGGCGGCCAGCCACCGGCGCGACATGGGTGGTGACCGGATTTCCGCTTTCCCACCTGCGCCGCGACACTTGCCGAAATGCGCATTGGCAGTAGCCTTGCGGTGGCGCCTTGCCGGTATGGGAATCGAACACACGTGGCCGTCAGCAACATCGACATTGCGGACATTCTCGACCGATACGCCGATCTGCTGGCGATCGACGGCGCCAATCCGTTTCGCGTGCGTTCCTACCGCGACACCGCGCGCATGTTGCGGGAGACCACCCACAGTATGGCCGAACAAGTGGCGGCCGGACGCGATCTCACGGAGATTGCCGGCATCGGCAAGGTCCTCGCCGGCAAGATCACGACCATCGTGACCACCGGTGCGTTGCCACAACTGGCCGCGCTGGAAGCGCGCGTGCCGGGCGGGTTGACCGACCTGCTGCAATTGCCGGGCATGGGACCCAAACGCGTCCGGCTGGTACACGATGCGTTGGGCGTACGCGGTCTCGATGACTTCAAGCGCGTGCCTTCCGCCGGCAAGCTGGATCGGCTGGGAGGCTTCGGCAGCAAAACCGTCGCGCGCATCAAGGCGGCGCTGGAAGAGCACCGCACACCGCGGTAGCAGTTGCAGCCTGCATTATTCACGGGGGGCGTGGCGGCCCCGTTCGAGGGTGTGTCGTGGACGGACTTTCCGCTGTCGGCGCACTCGTCATCGTGCAACAACATTGCGTGCGATCTTCGGTGCAGCTGGCCATGTGCGGCGGACAGTGTCCGCCCTGCGCGATTCGGGCGCGCAGGGCGGGCATTGCCCGCCGTGCACAGTTCCGGTCGGCATGGGGTGAAGCCTCGTGAACAATGCGGGTCAGCTCGCCGGTGGTGCTGCGCGATCGCGCGGCAGTTCCGCACGGAACAGCCAGATGGCAACGATCGATGCAGTCCACGCAACGGCGCCGAACAGGACCAGTGCGCCGACGAAGCCCATCGCAAGCGCGGCCTGAAACAGCAGGCTGCCGATTCCGAAGCCACCGAACAGGCAAAACACCATCACCGCCACCGACTGACCACGCTCACCCGGCAGGTTGGTGGTGATCGCGGCAAGCAGCGGATGGGTCAGGTCGAAGCCGAGCGAGAGCAGGATGATCGCAACCCGGGCGCCATTGAGTGGCAACGGCAGGGCGAGCAACAACGCACAGGTGCCGGTGAGTGCAACGCCCACCGGAATGATGCGTGCGCGACCGTAACGGTCGGCGAGCCTGCCGATGAGCGGTCCGAACAACAGCCCCGGAATCCCGTAGCCCAGCAAGGTGAGCCCGATGCCGGTTTCCCCGAGACCGAAGTTGCGATGCAGGTACACACCCAGCCAGGTGAATACGCCCGAGATCAGGATCGCGTTGAGCAGCACGTAGGCATACGTGTGCCGGGCACGCGCCAGGGCAAGCAGGCGTCGGTAGCCACGCAACACCTCACGCCACGTCGGCGGCACGAAACCGGGCGGTCGCGTCGGTGGCAGCGCGCTCGTGGTCGCCGCCGCCACGAAGACGAGCCCGACCAGCAAGGCGACGATGAGGAACAACGCGCGCCAGCCGATCGCGGGCTCGAGCAGGGCGCCGACGGCCGCTCCCGCGGCGGTTCCACCCGCGATCGCGCCGAAAAACCAGCCGACTGCACGGCCGCGGCGTGCATACGGCACCACATCGCCGATCAGGGTCAGCGAGATCGGCACGACACCCGCCGCACTGACGCCGGTCAGGATGCGCCAGCCAATGAACGCACCGGCGTGGCTCACGGTCGCGGTGGCCGCGGTCAGCAGGGTAAACAGCAGCAGGCAGACGCGTATCACGCGACGCCGCCCGAAGCGTGCGGACACCGGGCCGACGAACAGGATCGCCAGTGCCTGCGGGACCACGTAGGCCGGAATCGCGAGCGCAACCACATCGACCGGGCTGCGGAAAACCGTGACCAGGCGCGGAATCAGTGGCGCCACCATGAACGTTTGCGCAAATACGAGAAACGCGGCGCTGCAGACCAGAATGAGCATGTGCCGTTCGTTCGCCGTGGATGCCGACGGCAGCTTCTCGACCCGCGTGCTCATCAATTGTCCCGATGGGTCCTCGCGTAATGCCGCGCCACCCGCGCGCGGTTGCCGCAGGTGCGCGACGAGCACCATCGCCGGCGCGGATTGCGCGCCACGAACTGCAGGCGGCAACCGGGTTGGGCGCACTGGCGGATACGCGGGGCGTCGGGTCCGGTGAGAAGCTCGAACGCGTCCGTTGCCAATACCTGCAACAGCGCCTGGCACCGCGTGCCCGGATTCGCGGTGGCACGGCGTGGTCCCTGGTGTGTCCAGTCGAGGTGCCGGTGCGGGGTGGTGCCGGCAAGGATCGCATTGACCTCGCGCACTGCCGCCGCGGTCGGCAGCGTGTGCGTTCGCAGTGCCGTCACCAGCGTATCGATGTGGTCACGCAGGCGGCGCACGGCGGCGAGTTCAACCCTGGTGATGCGCCCCGTGAACGCGAGCCGCTCGCGTTCGGCACGCACCCACGCGGTGAGTGCCGCAGGTGTGGCCAACAAATCGGTTTCGTGGCCGCCCACGTTGACGCGCGTGTTCACGAGGTCGAGTGCAAGCGGCTCACCGAGGAGTAGGAAATTTGGCGTCGCGGACATGGGTTCCCGAACCCGAAGTTGCGTTGCATGATTTGTGACTAATGCTATTATACATTAGTCAGGCAACTTGGTGCAGGTGCTGCCGCGTCTTGGTCCCGGCAAAGCAGCCGGGTGCGTTGCCTGTCAGCGGCAAGGGAAAGCCATGCACAAACGACTCTCGCGTTTCGGACATGGCGAAACCTTCGTGGATGCCGCGGGGCAGGTCGGGAAATGGAAAAAGGCGGGCGCTGATGAAATTCGATCGCCCGGCCGTCGCTTGATCCGGGTGCCGCGCGCTGTCCGATTGGCGCCAGGCGCCGAGCATCCGCTGGCAACGTGAACGGGCGACGTTCGCCTTGGCTCGAACGGTCACGTTGGTCCGTGCCAAGCGTGCCACGGACACGGCTTGGTCGACCATCGGCCGATGGCTTTGCCGCTGCGGTTGCAGTACAACCTGCCGACGAGGAACCACAAGTGCGTGTGCATGTTCTTTCCGATTTGCACCTTGGCGTATCCGGAATGCCGGTACCCGAGGTGGAAGCCGACGTGACGATTCTGGCTGGCGACATCCGGCGTCCAGTGTCGGCGGCGATGCAGTGGGCGGCGCAACTGGGACGGCGCGTGTTGTACGTGCCAGGCAACCACGAGTTCTATGGCGGATCAATTCCCGGCGTGCGCCGGGCATTGGCCCGCCGCGCGCGTGAATATGGCGTCACGTTGCTGGACCAGACCACCTGCGTCATCGACGGAGTGCGTTTCGTGGGCACGACGCTGTGGACGGATTTCGAGCTGTTCGGGGCGGCGGCAAGGGGCCGGGCGATGGCGCTGTCGGCGGAACTGATGCGCGACTTCAGCGCGATCCGGAACGCGGATGGAAGCCTGTTTTCGCCCGCTGATTCGACGGCCCTGTTTGCCACCCAACATGCCTGGCTGGCTTCGGTGCTGGACGAACCTTTCGACGGACCGACCGTGGTCATCACCCACCATGCGCCGCACCGGTCGAGCGTGCATCCACGCTTCAGCCAGGCGCTCACCAGCGCCGCGTTCGCGTCCGACTGCAGCGCACTGATGGGGCGCGCGGTGCTGTGGGTGCATGGCCACACCCACGACAGCTTCGACTACAACGTCCGCGGCACGCGCGTGGTGTGCAATCCACGCGGCTACAGCCGCGACGGCATCGATGAGAACCCCGCCTTCGATGCGGGCCTGTGCATCGAAGTGCACCCGGAACGGTAAACCGGACGCACCCGGCGCAACGCGGTCGTACCGCTCGCGATCCCGGGTGTGTTCGAGGCGGGCGCGCTGTTGCGGATGTCTGTCCGGAATCGAACCCGGAGCAGGTCCGCCTAGCCGACTTCGGCAACCGTGCGTCCGGCGATCCCGGACGAGGGTCTCCCACCCCGTGCGTGGGTTTCACGCAACTGCATCGCGGCGCCGACCATGGCCTTCAGGGCGGGTTCGACTTCGGCCCAGCCGCGGGTCTTGAGGCCGCAGTCGGGGTTGACCCACAACTGTTCCGGGTCCAGCACTTCCAGCGCCTTGTGCAGCAGTTCCAGCATTTCCGACTGCGGCGGCACGCGTGGCGAATGGATGTCGTACACGCCCGGCCCGATGCCGTTGGGATACTCGAAGCGCGTGAACGCATCCAGCAGTTCCATGCGCGAACGGCTGGTCTCCATCGAGATCACGTCGGCGTCCATGGCCGCGACCGCCTCGATGATGTCGTTGAATTCCGAGTAGCACATGTGGGTGTGGATCTGGGTCGCGTCGCGCACCTCGCTGGAGCTGATGCGGAAGCATTCGACCGCCCAGTCCAGGTAATCCTTCCAGTCGGCGCGGCGCAGCGGCAGGCCTTCGCGGAATGCGGGCTCGTCGATCTGGATCACGCCGATGCCCGCGGCTTCAAGATCGTGGACTTCGTCGCGCAGCGCCAGCGCGATCTGCCGGCATACGCTTGCACGCGGCAGGTCGTCGCGCACGAACGACCACTGCGCGATGGTCACCGGTCCGGTCAGCATGCCCTTCACGGGCTTGTCGGTCAGCGACTGCGCAAAGGTCGACCAGCGCACCGTCATCGGCGCCGGGCGCGAGATGTCGCCGATGATCACCGGCGGCTTGACGCAGCGCGAGCCGTAGCTCTGCACCCAGCCGAACTGGGTGAACACGTAGCCCTGGAGCTGTTCGCCGAAGTATTCGACCATGTCGTTGCGCTCGGCTTCGCCGTGCACCAGCACGTCCAGCCCGATGCCTTCCTGGAAGCGCACGCACTGCTCGATCTGTTGCTCCAGCACCCGCTCGTAGTCGGCATCGTTCATGCGCCCGGCGCGATGCGCAGCGCGCGCCTTGCGAAGCTCCTGCGTCTGCGGGAACGAGCCGATCGTGGTGGTGGGAAACAGCGGCAGCGGTCGTACCGCATGCTGGGCCGCGTGTCGCGTGGCGTAGTCGGAGGGCCGCGACGGGGTCTTGCCGCCCAGCGCGTCAACCCGCGCACGGACCTTCGCATCGACCACTTCGGGGGCGCTGGCGCGCTCGTCGAGTGCGGACTGCTGCGCGGCCAGGCGCGCGGCGGCGTCCTCGTTTCCGTCCAGGGCATCGGCGAAGGCGCGAAGTTCCTCGATCTTCTGGCGCGCGAACGCCATCCAGGTGCGGTGCTGCGCGGAAAGCCGGGTCTCCGGTTCGAGGTCGACCGGCACGTGCAGCAGCGAACACGAGGGCGCCAGCCACAGGCGCTCACTGCCGATGCGTGCCTGGATCTTCTGCAGCGCGGGCAGCACATCGTCCGGTCGGCTGCGCCAGACGTTGCGCCCGTCGACGATGCCGGCGCTGAGCACGCGGTCGTCCGGCAGCGCGTTCAGCACCGCGTCCAGCTGCTCCGGCGCGCGCGCGAGATCCACGTGCAGGCCCTGCACCGGCAGGCGCATGGCCAGGTCGAGGTTGTCGCCCAGCGCGCCGAAGTAGGTCGCCAGCAGGATCCGTGGCGCGGTGCCTTCGGCCAGTCTGGCGTAGGCGCGCTCGAAGGCCGCGCGGGCCGCGTCATCCAGGTCCAGTACCAGGCAGGGCTCATCGATCTGCACCCATTCGGCGCCGGCTGCCGCCAGCGCGGCCAGCAGTTCCGCATACGCCGGCAGCAACGCATCCAGCAACGCAAGGCGATCGCTGTCGTCGATGGTCTTGGACAGCAACAGGAACGACACCGGGCCCAGCAGCACCGGCCGGGCGACGTGGCCCTCGGCGCGCGCTTCGGCCAGCTCGGCCAGCGGCTTGTTGCCGTGCAACGCAAATTGCTGGCCGGCCGCGAGTTCGGGGACGATGTAGTGGTAGTTGGTGTCGAACCACTTGGTCATCTCGAGCGCCGGCAGGTCGTGGTCGCCGTGCTTGTGGCCGCGAGCCATCGCGAAATAGCCGGCCAGGTCGTCTTCGTCGAACAGGGCGCGGTAGCGATCGGGAATGGCATCGAACAGGACCGCCGTGTCCAGCACCTGGTCGTACAGGCTGAAGTCGTTGCAGGGCACGACGTCGGCGCCGGCGTCCCGCAGCATCTGCCAGTTCTGCCGGCGCAGCGTGCGCGCGGTGTCGAGCAGGTCGGCGGCGGACGTCTTGCCGCGCCAGTGCGATTCCAGCGCGCGCTTGAGCTCGCGTTTGGGTCCGATGCGTGGAAAGCCTAGACAGGTTACGGGGGACATGGGCTGGACTCCTTGCAGGCGGATCGACCGCTTGCCGGTTTGTATATATCTTTCTATCAAGATATAGCGATGAATTGATTGGTCCAGCTTGGACCTTTCGCATCGCGATATCAATGACCTGCATCAGCCATCGTTCAGGGTGTGGGGCAAACGCGGGCGCGACGGGCCGTTGCGTCAGCGCCGCGACACGTGCGGATCGTCCGCCACGTACCAGCGCCAGGGCTTGTCGGCGGCGTGCGATACGCCGACCCGTGAAGCCGCGACGGGGCGTTTGGGCGGGGGCGTGCCGTCATCGGCGATCACGAGGTCCGACGTGCCTTCAACGAGGTCGGCACCATCGAAGCTGCCGTCGATGCCGAGTGCCTGGCACAACCGTGCCGGGCCCCGGCACAGGTCGCGGTCACGCCGGCACCGGGCGCGCGCCGCGCGCATCGCGTCGAGCCCGCCCAGAGGCGAAAGCGCGCGCAGCAGCACGCCGACGCCATCGTCAACGTCGCCGCATACGGCGTTGCAGCACCAGTGCATGCCGTAGGTGAAATAGACGTACAGGTGTCCGGCGGGTCCGAACAGCGTGGCGTTGCGCCGGGTCTTGCCGCGATAGGCGTGCGCGGCCGCATCCACCGGCCCGCAATAGGCCTCCACTTCCACGATGCGTCCGCTGCGACCGTCGCCACGCAGCAGCACCTTGTTCAGCAATTCCTTCGCCACCGTGCGCGGGTCGCGCTGGTAGAAGCTGCGGGGCAGGGTGGCATGGTGGCCTGCGAGCATGGCGTTTGGTGTTCGGTTCATGACATTCCCGACATGGCTGCTGCTGCGTTGTCGCGCGGATACTGAAACTCCCTCTCCCCCAACGGCTCCATCGTTGGGGGAGACGGTAGGGGTGAGGGGCCATGCCCACCGGCCACAGCGTACGTTGAAAAAGCGTCGCAGGTCAGTCCGCACGCTCTGCGCTGAAGCATTTCGCGTACTGGGGCCCCGCCCCCTCACCCAACCCTCTCCCCCGCAAGGGATTGCGGGGGAGAGGGCTTTGTCCCCGCGGTACTTGGAATGGGTACCCAACCTCGGGGCGCGACGACATAGATGAATTTGCAAGTATGGACCTGCTGCATGTACACGGTGCTGACACGGATCAGCGACGTGGCACATTGACCTGCACCGCGCCCGCGCGCGGCCCGGAGGCGCTACCCTTGTCGATCGACTGCGGATTCAAGGAGAAGACAGGTGGCCAATCTGGCGGGCAAGACACTGTTCATCACCGGCGCATCGCGTGGCATCGGCCTCGCGATCGCGCTGCGTGCGGCGCGCGACGGCGCCAACGTGACGGTCGCGGCCAAGAGCGACAAGCCGCATCCGAAGTTGCCGGGCACGATCCACACCGCGGCGGCGGAGATCGAGAAAGCCGGGGGCAAGGCGCTGGCGGTCCGTTGCGACATCCGCGACGAGGACAACGTGCGCGAGGCCGTCTCGCAAACGGTCGAACGCTTCGGCGGCCTGGACATCCTCATCAACAACGCCAGCGCGATCTGGCTCAAGGGCACGCTGGAAACCCCCATGAAGCGCTTCGACCTGATGCAGCAGGTCAACGCGCGCGGCAGCTTTTTGTGCGCGCAGGTGGCGATTCCGCACCTCAAGCAATCTTCCAATCCGCACATCCTGACCCTGGCGCCGCCGCCGAATCTGAACCCGCGCTGGTGGGGTCCGCACGTTGCATACACGCTGGCCAAGATGGGCATGAGCTTCGTGACCCTGGGCCTGGCGGCGGAGTTCCGCGACGCCGGCATCGCCGTCAACGCGCTGTGGCCGCGCACGGTGATCGCCACCGCGGCGCTGAAGATGATCCCAAGGGTCGATGTCGCCGCCTGCCGCAAGCCGGAAATCCTCGCCGACGCGGCGCATGCCATCCTGACCCGGCCGGCGCGCGACAACACCGGGCAGTTTTTCATCGACGAGGAAGTCCTGGGCGAGGCCGGTGTCACCGACTTCGATGCCTACGCGGTCGTGCCCGGCCATTCGCTGCTGCCTGACCTGTATCTCGATGGCGAGGCGTGAGCCGGGCACAGGGCGGCGCGCCACGGAATCATCTTCGGCGACGCCCGTGGAGCCGCCGCCGCTGATCAGGGTTACCCGCGGCCTCGCGCGCGAGGTCTCGCGGCTGGATTTCGATACGCCCAGCCACGTCTACAACCCGCTGGCCTACGCCTGGCCCGCGCACCGCGAATTCCTGCGCCGCTACGGCGCCAAACGCGGGCGGGTGCTGATGCTGGGCATGAACCCCGGGCCGTGGGGCATGGCCCAGACCGGGGTGCCGTTCGGCGATGTGGTGATGGTGCGCGAATGGTTCCACATCAACGGAAAGCTTGCCGGAACGCTGCCGGAACAGCATCCGAAATACCCGATCCTCGGCATGGCCTGCCACCGCAACGAGGGCAGCGGTTCGCGCCTGTGGCGCTGGGCCGAAGCGCGGCTGGGGACGCCCGATGCCTTCTTCGAGCGCTTCTTCGTGTGGAACTACTGCCCGCTGCTGTTCATCAGGAACGGCCGCAACCTCACGCCGGAGCACCTCAATCGCGAGGAAGCCGACGCACTGACCTCGGTCTGCGACCGCGCCCTGGCCGCGGCCGCCCGTGCGCTGCAGCCGGCCGCCGTGGTCGCCATCGGACGCTATGCCGAGCGCCGCGCCACCGCCGTCCTGGGCGAGGATGCCGACGTGCGCTACCTGCTGCATCCCAGTCCGGCCAATCCCAAGGCCAATCGCGAGTGGCCGGCCCTGGCCGAGCAGGTGCTGGGGCCGTGGTTGCCGGCGCGGCGGCGTCGCGCAAAGCGTTCGCGCTGAAGCGATCGCGGTGGCGATGAAGTCTCGTGTCGGGTGCCGTCGGCCGTGGAGTTTCCGTCGTCATTCCGGGGCACGCGCCGACGAAGTCGGCGCAGGAACCCGGAATCCAGCTCTTGATACGGCACGGTAATCACGTGGATTCCGGGTTCCGCCCGCGCAGGGCGCGGGCGGCCCCGGAATGACCAGGTGGTGTGTGCGGCGTCGTATGGATCGCAAGCAGGCATCGGCAATCGGCGCAATGCCGTGTCGCCATGGACGCGGGGTTACTTCGCCGGCGCCGGGTTGACGATGCGGCCCCAGGTGCCCTTGTTGCCCCAGATGTTCTGGCGCATGCCTTCGAGCTGCAGGATCTGGCTGTGGTCGACGAACAGGTTGACCTCGTTGCCGTAGTTCTTGATGTACCACTCGAACACCAGGCTGTCGGCGGCCTCGAACATCACGTTCTCGATGCCGAGCCCGTTCATGATCGCGGCGGCGGCGCCGGTGTTCCATTCCTTGACGTTCTCCGTGATGCCTTCGGATTCGATCATGATGATGGTGGCGCCGGCATCCAGTGCGCGCTTGCCGCGATCGATCAAGTCGCCGATGTCCTTCTTGGTGTCGGCCGCCAGTTCGCCGGTTGCCGAATCGCCGCCGGAGCCGAACTGGATACCGAGTTCGGGCTTGGCCTTCAGACCCGCCGCCACCACGCGCTTGACCATCCGCTCGAGGCCGGTGGTCGGCATCATGATGAAGCCGGTGGAAATCTCGATCACGTCGAAACCGACTTCCTTGGCCTCGGCGAGATACCGGTCGACCGCCTCGTCGCCGTAGCGCAGCACGGTCTCGATCCAGCCGCCCGAGGATACGTAGGCGTCGTGGTCGTGGGCGATCTTGTTGACGGCCTTGACCTGCGCGCTCGGGAGCAGCGCGAACGAGCCGCCGGCCCACTTGATGCCGTCGACCCAGGGCGCGGCGACGTCGAACACGTCCTGCATGTGGCGGG
>CAZAXF010000022.1:0-49104 GCA_964489055.1 uncultured Rhodanobacter sp.
ATGATCAGCGGGGTGCGCGCCTCGTCGATCAGGATCGAGTCGACCTCGTCGACGATGGCGTAGTGCAGGCCGCGCTGGAAGCGCTGTTCCCTGGCCACGGCCATGTTGTCGCGCAGGTAGTCGAACCCGAATTCGTTGTTGGTGCCGTAGGTGATGTCCGCGCCGTAGGCCTCGGCCTTTTCCGACATCTCCATGCCGGGCCAGACCACGCCGACGGTGAGGCCAAGGAACTTGTACACCTGGCCCATCCACGCGGCGTCGCGCTTGGCCAGGTAGTCGTTGACGGTGACCACGTGCGCGCCCTTGCCTTCCAGCGCGTTCAGGTAGATCGGCAGCGTCGCGACCAGGGTCTTGCCCTCGCCGGTGCGCATCTCGGCGATCTTGCCCTGGTGCAGCACGATTCCGCCGATCAGCTGCACGTCGTAGTGGCGCATGCCGATCGTGCGCCGGCTCGCTTCGCGCACGACCGCGAACGCTTCGGGCAGGATCTTGTCCAGCTTCTCCCCGTTGGCGATGCGCTGCTTGAACTCGGCGGTCTTGCCGCGCAGGGCATCGTCGTCCAGTTGCTGCATGTCGGGCTCGAGCGCATTGATGCGCGCCACGACCTTGGAAAGCTGCTTCAGCACCCGTTCGTTGCGGCTGCCGAAGATGTTGGTGAGGATATTGGGCATCAGACTGGATTCGCGGATTCGCGGCCGTTGTGGAAAGTCAATCGGACATCATAAAAGCACACGCCACCCGCGCCTAGTGATGGCGACAAATTGGCTGGATTTCAAGGAATCCGGATATACGGATCGCACCGATCAAGAGCGTTGGACGCGGATCGACGCGGATGATCGCGGATCAAACGTCCACCTGACGAACCGCGCAGCCGGTCAGCCCATGTTGCCGTCCCGGGGCCACCCCAAAAAGCAGGAAGACTGACAGACCGCAGGGCGGGCACCGTCCGCCGTGCTTTACGAGGCGGGCAGCGCCCGCCCACGATCCTGTCCGCGTCCATCCGCGTCAAATACTCCTGTCGTTCCCCCGCGCGAACGACGCAAATCATGGATCGCGCGTATCACCTGCACACGTGGCCAATCGGATGGACCAGGGGTGCAAGGCAGATACCGCGCGGCGTGCGCTACGCGGCGGGCAATGCCCACCCTGCGGCGCCATCCGTGTTCATCCGTGGAAATCCGTGGCAAATGCTTTTGCCTTTCTCCGCGCGCAAAAAGGCAGCACGGATCACTCGCATCACCTGCGCACGTAGCGGATCGGGTTGACCAGCTTGCCGTTGTGCCAGACCTCGAAGTGCACGTGCGGTCCGGTCGAGCGGCCGGTGGACCCGGCATCGGAAATCACGTCGCCCGAATGCACGTATTGCCCGACGTGCACCAGCAGCTTGCTGTTGTGCGCAAAGCGGGTCAGGTAGCCGTCGCCATGATCGATTTCCACGACCTTGCCGTAGCCCGAGCGCCAGCCGGCGTAGGTCACCACGCCGTTGGCGACCGCGTGCACGCGCTCGCCGAACGGCACCCCGATGTCGAGGCCGGGGTGGAAGCTGCGTTTGCCGGTGAACGGATCGATGCGCTCGCCGAACGGCGAGCTGATGAAGCCTTCCTTCACCGGCATCCCGGAGGGAACCAGGCTCGCCACCACCGTGCGGTTGGTGAGCACCGACTGCAGCACACCCAGCTTGGCCTGCTGTGAATCGAATCGCTTTGCCAGTTGTTCCATGCTCACGGCCAGGTCGAACGGCAGCGCGTGCCCGGGCGGAACGGACTGCTCCGGCCCGCCCAGTGCCGGTGGCTCGCTGAAGTTGAATTCGGCCGGGTCAAGCTTGCCCGCGGCCACCAGGCGCTGGCCCAGTGCATCCAGGCGCGCCGAATCCGCCTGCAACTCACCCAGCTTGATCGCCATGCGGCTGATGTCGCGCTGGGCGTTCTCGCGCACCCGCTGCAGTTCCGCGTTCTGGCTCGCGATCTGCTTGTGCATCGCGTCGATCTGCGCCAGCGTGCGGCTGCCGGGGCTGGCGATCCAGATGGCCAGTGCCGCGCTCGCCACCACGCACAGCGCCATGCCGAAAGCAACCAGCCGGCACAACCGCCGGTGCGCCACCCTGCGTGCTGCGAGGCAGTCGGCGCCCCATGTGGACCGCCCCGAGCGCGCAACGAGTATCATTGTCATGTCAGGAAACCGTAGGAATCATTGTTCGTGTCTTCCGCCAGACCGCTGCCGCCACGCGACACCCGCGGTCCGACGCCACTGTCGCAGTGCGCGCCGGTGGCCGACCTGGCCGCCCGGGGACGCGACGTTGACCATCTGAGCCGGCAGATTGTTCCCTTGCTGCCGGCACCCCTCCGCGAACACGTGCATTACGCCGGTGTGCGCAATGACCGCGTCCTTGTCCTGGTCGAATCTCCCGCCTGGGCAACGCGCGCGCGCATGGACCAGGCCCGCATCCTTGCGGTGGTGCATTCCCTCGGGCTGGCCGCAACCTCCGTTGCCGCCAGGGTGGCGCCGCTGCCGGCGCCTTCAGGGGACTCCGCCACCATGCAACCGCTCTCACCGCGCGCTGCCGAAGCCATCCGCAGCGCCGCGAGCGCCATTGCCGACCCGGACCTGCGCGCACAATTCCTCGAACTGGCGAACTGCGCGGCGGATCCTGCAGACCCGTGACGCAACGCGTCCCGGACCGCTTCCGCCCCCCTTCCGTCGGCCGGCGGAGTCGAAACTGTATAACAGCTGCCACGCCCACGACCGGACCTGCGAGCACGGATTGTCGCAAATTGTTACGAAGTGTGAGCCCGATCACGCTTTGAGCGCGAATGCGGGGCCGCAATCAGGCGCGCGTCGCATGTCCGGGGGTCGGTACCCGGAACGAGATCGTCGCGATCCCGTGGCGGCGGCGAAGCAAAACCGGAGCCGGACGTGGTCTGGGAGCGTGTCCCAGAAGCCGTGCGCGCAGCACGCACCGACCGGACGCAACGTTCGGCCGCGCCACATGCAAGGGAGATGCGTCCGCCTATACGGCCTGCGCGGGGTGCGCGTAGGAGATGGGTGCCAGCTCGGGATCGTCGAAGGTGACTTCTTCCCAGGCGGACTTGTCGGCGATCAATGCGCGCAGCAGGCGGTTGTTCAACTCGTGCCCGGACTTGTGCCCGAAGAACGCGCCGATCAGGCTGTGGCCCAGAAGGTACAGGTCGCCGATCGCGTCGAGGATCTTGTGCTTGACGAATTCATCCTCGTAACGCAGGCCGTCCTCGTTCAGCACCCGGTAGTCGTCCAGCACGATCGCGTTGTCCATCGAACCGCCCAGCGCCAGGTTCTTTTCGCGCAGCATTTCGATGTCGCGCATGAAACCGAAGGTACGCGCGCGGCTGACTTCCTTGACGAACGAGGTGGTGGAGAAATCGATCTCGGCACGCGAGGCGCGGCGCGAGAAGATCGGGTGCTGGAACTCGATCGAGAAGCCGACCTTGAAGCCGTCGAACGGCTCGAACCGGGCCCACTTGTCACCTTCCTCGACCTTGACCGGGCGCTTGACGCGGATGAAGCGCTTGGGCGCGGATTGTTCCTCGATCCCGGCCGACTGCAGCAGGAACACGAACGGTCCGGCGCTGCCGTCCATGATCGGCACTTCCGGCGCCGAGAGATCGACATAGGCGTTGTCGATGCCGAGGCCGGCCATCGCCGACAGCAGGTGCTCGACGGTGCCCACGCGCACGTCGTCCCTGATGAGCGTGCTCGACAGGCGGGTATCGCCGACGTACTCGCAGCGCGAAGGGATGGAAACCGGCTCGGGAAGATCGGTGCGGCGAAACACGATGCCGGTGTTCGCGGCGGCGGGGCGCAAGGTCATGTACACCTTTTCCCCCGTGTGCAGGCCAACGCCCGTCGCGCGGATCACGTTCTTGAGCGTGCGCTGCTTGATCATTTTTTTGTTGTAATCCTGTTAGGACAACGCTAAAACCGGGCCGATCCTATCACGGATGCGGACCGGAAGAAAGTGGACTCACGCGTTCAGTTTACCCCGAACGGACCGTCGCGTGGCCGATCCGGCACCGGCTGGCTGCAACAATGGCCTTGCCGGGTTCTCGTTCATTCCTTGCCGGACCCCGCCTTGCAACGCCGACCGGACCTGCGTCGCCCCTGGCCCGGCCCGCGACTTGCCGGCCGCAGGCGCGGCCGGCACCCCGGAGGTTTCGCGACCCGTCGATTCCGGGTCCAAAACGCACCTCAGGAGCAACGGACAACGCGTCGCGGGACAAAGTTCCGCGGCGCCGACGGTCGCCGACGCCATCGAACCCGCACCGCCGGGGACGGGAATCCGGCGATGCGGGTGATGGCGCCTGGCCACGACAGCCCCGCGAAACCACGACAGGTGCCATGATGGCATCCGGCCGCAGGCCCGGCTGCGCGCCTTCACGGGCGTGCCCGCGCGTTGCGTGCACGCGCTTCCATCCCTGGTGACCGTGTCCGCCGACGCGGCGAACGGCGAAGGCCGCCCTCAATCGGCCTGCCTCCTCAGGAACGCCGGGATGTCCAGGTAGTCGCCCGAGGTCAGCGCGTCACGGCTGGGCGCCGAATCGGGATCCGGCGCCGCCGTGGCGGGCCGCGCGGGCTTGGCGAGCGGCGCCTTGACCGCCCCGGAGCCCGTGGCATGGCCCACCACGCCATCGTCGGTGCCGGTACGCAGCACCCGCGTCGGCTTGGGCATTTCCACCGTCTCGGGCTTGGCCACCGGCCGGAGGTTCGGCTTGGCGGCGCGGTTGAGACCGGTGGCGACCACCGTCACGCGCACGTCGTCGGACAGGTCCGGATCGAGCGCGGTACCCACCACCACGGTCGCGTCCTCGCTGGCAAAGTCGTGCACCACGCGGCCGATCTCGTCGAACTCGCGCATGGTCAGGTTGGTTCCCGCCGTGACGTTGACCAGGATGCCGCAGGCCCCGGATAGATCCACGTTCTCCAGCAGCGGATTGTTGATCGCGGCCTCGGCGGCGGCCTGCGCGCGATCGTCGCCGCTGGCGGTGCCGGTGCCCATCATCGCCATGCCCATTTCGCTCATCACGGTACGCACGTCGGCGAAGTCGACGTTGATCAGGCCCGGACGGGTGATCAGGTCGGCGATGCCCTGCACCGCACCCTGCAGCACGTCGTTGGCCGCCTTGAAGGCGTTCAGCAACGTGACGTCGCGGCCCAGCACCGTCAGGAGCTTCTCGTTGGGCACCGTGATCAGCGAGTCGACCGACTGCTGCAGGTCCTCGATGCCCTTGAGCGCCACCTGCATGCGCCGGCGGCCCTCGAAGGGGAACGGCTTGGTGACCACCGCTACCGTCAGGATGCCCTTTTCCTTGGCCAGTTGCGCCACCACCGGCGCCGCGCCGGTGCCGGTGCCGCCGCCCATGCCGCAGGTGATGAACACCATGTCGGCGCCTTCGAGTACCTCGACGATACGCTCGCGGTCCTCGAGCGCGGCCTGCCGGCCCAGCTCGGGATTGGCGCCCGCACCAAGGCCCTTGGTCACCGTTTCCCCGAGCTGCAACGTGGTGCGCGCCCCGGAGTTCTTCAGTGCCTGTGCGTCGGTATTGGCGCAGATGAACTCCACGCCGTCGATTGATGAATTGACCATGTGGCCGACGGCGTTGCCTCCGCCGCCTCCCACACCGATCACCTTGATCACCGCATTGGGTGCCAGTTTTTCGACCAGTTCAAACATTGCCCGTCCTCCGTACTGCTTCATGGATGCTGCCGTTGGTGATTCCCGCCGTTTCGGCGGGCTTGCCCCGCGAGGGGCGCAGATGACGCCGCGGCGCCATCGGACCGGTCCCTTCCGGGGACCGGTCGTGTACTAGAAATTCCTGCTCAGCCAGCCCTTCATCCTGCCGAAGGCGCCGGCCACGCTTTCGCCGACCGCCCCGCCGATCACGCGCCCGCCGCCGCCACCTCGCGAACCCTGCAGCAGCAGGCCGATGCCCGCGGCGTTGCCGGGGGTGGCGATCACGTCGGTGGCGCCGGTGACGTGCTGGGGCACGCCAAGGCGCACCATCTTGTGGAACACTTCCTCGGCCAGGTACAGCGCGCCCTCGATGCGGGCCGCGCCGCCGGTCAGTACCACGCCGGCGGCGAGCAGGTTGTCGTAACCCGAGCGCCTGAGTTCCTCCTGCACGATCTCGAAGATTTCCTCGTAGCGGGCCTGGATCGACTGCGCCAGCGCCTGGCGCTGCAGCCGCCGCGGCGGACGATCCCCGACGCTGGGTACCTGGATGGTTTCCTCGCCGCGCGCCAGTTGCGCCAGCGCGCAGCCGTACTTCACCTTGATTTCCTCGGCGTTCGCGGTGGGTGTCTGCACGTACTGCGAAATGTCCGAGGTCACCTGGTCGCCGCCCAGCGGCAGCGACTTGGTGTAGCGGATGGCGCCCTGGGCGTAGATCGCGATGTCGGTGGTGCCGGCGCCAAGGTCCACCACGCACACGCCAAGGTCACGCTCGTCCTCGGTCAGCACCGCCTTGGCCGAGGCCACCGCGCCGGGGATCAGTTCATCCACGCTGAGGCCGCAACGCTGGATGCACTTGGTGAGGTTGTGCACCGCCGAGGCGGCGCCGGTGACCAGGTGCACGCCCGCTTCCAGGCGCACGCCACTCATGCCGATCGGGTGACGGATTCCGTCCTGCCCGTCGATCCGGTATTCCTGCGGCTCCTTGTAGAGCACCTTGCGGTCGGCGGGAATGGCGACGGCGCTGGCCGATTCGAGCACCTGTTCCAGGTCGTCGGGCGCGACCTCGCGATCGCGGATCGCGGCGGCGCCGTGCGAGTTGTGGGTCTCGAGGTGGCTGCCGGATATCGAGGCGCACACCGAGCGGATGTCGCAACCGGCCATCTGTTCGGCTTCCTCGACCGCGCGCTGGATCGAATTGACGTTGGATTCGATCTCGACCACCACGCCTTTTTTCATCCCGCGCGAGACGTGGCTGCCGAAGCCGATCACCTCGACCGGTTCGCCCGGCAGGTACTCGCCGACAATCGCCATCACCTTGGAGGTGCCGATGTCGAGCCCCACCACCAGGTGCTTGTTGCTCTTGCGATTCATGGGTTTAAGCGTTTCCGTCAGCAGCATGGCGACCACCGTTGTTTGCATTGGGGGAAGGAACCGGCGCGGCCGATCCGGGCCAGCGCACCGCAAAACCGTTGCTGTAGCGAAGGTCGGCGTAGGCAAAGCCGTCGCTGCGGCCGTGCAGCAGTACCGGCAGCGCGGCGGCGAAGCGCGCCAGGCGGCGCTCGGGATGCTCGCCGCCGACCACCACGCGCCCACCGTTGGACAGTTGCAGCGTCCAGCTTCCGCGCGCGGACAAATCCACTTGGGTGACCTTGAGCCCGTAGGGCGTGAAGTCTTCCTGCGCCGTGTGGAAGAACGCCATCACCTCGCCGGTGCGATCGTCGGGCGCACGAAAGCGTGGCAGGCCGTTGACCGCCTCCGGATGCGGCACCTTGAAGATGCGTCCGTCGCGGCCCAGCAACGCGTCGGCGTTCCAGCGCGCCACCGGCCGGACCTCGCGGATGCTGACAGCGAGGACATCCGGCCAGTGCTTGCTCACCTCGACCTGCGCGACCCACGGCAACGCCGCCACCGCGTCGCGGACGTGATCGAGGTCGATGGCGAAAAACCCTTCGCCGAGCGACGGCGCGACCGCCGCACGCACCTGGTCGGCGCTGACGTGGTGGAACGTCGCGTGCACCTTCAACTCGCGCACCGGCCAGCGGCCCGCCGCGAACCAGCCCTGCAGCACACCGACCACCGGCAACGCGACCAGGGCGATCGCGATGAGCCAGGCGACGAGGCGCAGGCTGGTCGATGCCTTCATGTTGCGTCTCCGTCGGGATCACGGGACTCGGGACTCGGGACTCGGGACTCGGAAGAGCGGCGGCGTGGAGATTTCGCTGCTCCTGGATTCCGTCGAGTGCCGGTATCTTCCGGCGGCCGCGCTTTTGCTTCCGCGAGGCCCGAGTCCCGGCTTTTGCCCGAGTCCCGAGTCCCGAGTCCCGAGTCCCGGCTTTTGCCCGAGTCCCGAGTCCCGAGTCCCGAGTCCCGGCTTTTGTCCGAATCCCCATCGAAACTTGTCTCCAGCACCCGCCAGCACAGCTCCGCGTAGTCCATGCCCGCCGCCGCCGCGGCCTTGGGCACCAGCGAATGCGTGGTCATGCCGGGCGCGGTGTTGACTTCCAGCAGCCAGTTGTTGCCGTCGCGGTCGCGCATCACGTCGACCCGGCCCCAGCCCGAACACCCCAGCGAGTCGAACGCACGCCGCGCCAGCGAACGCAGCCCGGCTTCGGCCGTGCCGTCGAGTCCGGGACAGATGTATTTCGTGTCTTCGGCGACATACTTGGCGTCGTAGTCGTAGTAGGCACCCGCGGGCACGATCCGGATGCTGGGCAGCACGTCGCGGCCCAGGATCGAGACGGTGAATTCATCGCCCTCGATCAGGGTTTCCATCAGAAGGTCGCCGGGGTAGCGTTCGGCCAGCGCCACCGCTTCGGCGAGCTGGCTTTCCTCGAACACCCGCGACACGCCGACGCTGGAGCCTTCCGAGGCCGGCTTCACGATCAGCGGGAAGCCGAGCGCGCGCGCCGCCGCGTGCACATCGCCACCGCGCGGCAACGGCACGAAGTCCGGGGTCGGCAAATCCAGCGCGTTCCACACCCACTTGCTGCGGACCTTGTCCATCGACAGCGCCGAGCCGAGCACGCCCGACCCGGTATAGGGAATGTGCAGCGAATCCAGCGCGCCCTGCAGCACCCCGTCCTCGCCGCCGCCATGCTGGCCGTGCAGGATGTTGAACACCCGCGCGAAATGCCCCGCGCGCACCGCATCCAGCAGCGCCGGGATGCCGTCGATCGCGTGCGCGTCCACGCCCCGGGATTTCAATGCCTCCAGCACACCGCGACCGGACAGCAGCGAAATCTCGCGCTCGGCGGAACTGCCGCCCATCACCACCGCGACGCGACCGAAGTCACGGGCGTCGGTGATTCTCCGGGACCGGGGACCGGCGACCGCGGACCGGACAGCACCGGGACCGGGGCCCGGGGACCGGGGACCGGTAGAAGCAACGGCACTGCCGCCGGGCCGGACCGTCCTCCGGCTGACGTCGTGAGCTGCCGAAACAGCGGACGCCGGCTTTTGGTCCCCGGTCCCCGGTCCCCGGTCCCTGCTTTGCAAAGTCACGGGCATCATGACGGAGCCACCGATTTCAAGCTGCCAATCCGCGCCAACTCCCCCGCCACCGCGCCGATGTCGCCGGCGCCGAGCAGCAGCACCAGGTCGCCATCGCGCAGCAGTGCGGGCAGGGTTTGCTGCAGTTCGCGCGGATGTTCGATGAACACGGGATCGACCTTGCCGCGCGCGCGCACGGCGCGGGCCAGCGCGCGGCCGTCGGCGCCGGCAATCTGCGCCTCGCCGGCCGGATACACCTCGCTCAGCACCAGTGCATCGGCTTCGCACAGCACGCTGGCGAAGTCGTCCATCAAGTCGCGCGTGCGCGTGTAGCGGTGTGGCTGGAACACGATCACCAGCCGCCGCCCGGGCCAGCCGTCACGCGCGGCCTGCATGGCCGCCTCGATCTCGCGGGGATGGTGGCCGTAGTCGTCGATCAGCAGCACCTTGCCGTCATCGATCGGCAACTCGCCGTTGATGTGGAAGCGCCGGCCCACGCCCTGGAAGCGCTCCAGCGCACGCGCGATCGCGAACGGCTCGACCCCGAGGTGCCAGCCGATCGTGGCCGCGGCCAGCGCGTCCAGCACGTTGTGGCGGCCCGGCAGGTTCAGCGTCACCGGCAGCCCGGGCTGGTCCGGTAGCAGCAAATCGAAGTGCATGCGCGCGCCCTCGGCGCGCAGGTTGGCGGCGCGCACGTCGGCCGGGTGTTCGATGGCGTAGGTGAGCGTCGAGCGCGGCGTGCGCTGCGCCAGTTCGGCAACATCCGGATCGTCCACGCACAGCACGGCCAGTCCGTAGAACGGCAGCCGGTGCAGGAAGTCGGCGAAGGCCTGCTTCAACTCGGCGAAGTCGCCGTGGTAGTGATCCAGGTGGTCGGCGTCGATGTTGGTGATCACCGCGACCACCGGCGACAGCTTCAGGAACGAGCCGTCCGATTCGTCCGCCTCGGCCACCAGGTAGGCGCCCGCGCCCAGACGCGCGTTGGCGCCGGCCGAAAGCAGCTGCCCGCCGATCACGAAGGTCGGGTCGTAGCCGGCCTCGGCCAACACGCTGGCGGTCAGGCTGGTGGTGGTGGTCTTGCCGTGCGATCCGGCGACCGCGATGCCGCGCCGGAAACGCATCAGTTCGCCCAGCATCTCGGCGCGCGGGACCACCGGAATGCGGCGCGCCTCGGCGGCCACGAGCTCGGGATTGTCGGGCTTGATGGCGCTGGAGACCACCACCGCGTCGACCCTGGCGACGTGCGCGGCATCGTGGCCGATCGCGACCTTCACGCCCATCCCGGCCAGCCGCTCGGTGGCCGGCGAGCGCACGCGGTCCGAGCCCGAAACGTCGTAGCCGAGCGTATGCAGCACTTCGGCGATGCCACTCATGCCCACGCCGCCGATGCCGATGAAGTGCACGCGCCGGAAGCCCTGCATGATGTCCCCGTGCGGTGGCAGGCGATGCGGCGTCATGCGGCCACCTCCAGGCAGCGTTCGGCGATCACCGCGGCGGCATCGGGCCGCGCCAGGGTGCGCGCGGCCTCGGCCATGGCAAGGCGCCGCTCCGGATCGCGCAGCAGGTGCTCGAGCATTCCCGCGAAGCGCGAAGGTTCGAAGTCGCGGTCCTGCACCAACTCGGCCGCGCCGGCGGCAACGAAGCCTTCGGCATTCCGGGTCTGGTGATCGTCCACGGCGTGCGGATACGGCAGCAGGATCGCGCCCAGCCCCGCGGCCGCCAGCTCGGCGAGCGTCAGCGCGCCCGCGCGGCAGACCACGAGGTCGGCCCAGGCATAGGCCGCCGCCATGTCATCCAGGAACGGTTCCACGCGCGCCTCGACGTCCACGCGGTGGTAGGCCGCGCGGGTCGCCTCGACGTGTGCCCGCCCGCACTGGTGCAGCACCTCGGGCCGGCGTTCGGGCGGGATCAGCGACAGCGCGTTCGGCACGCCCTGGTTCAAGGTGTTGGCGCCCAGGCTGCCGCCCAGCACCAGCAGGCGCGACGGGCCGGCGCGATCGGCGAAACGTTCGGCGGGCGGCGCCAGCGCGGCGATTCCCGCGCGCACCGGGTTGCCTGTCCATTCCGCGCCCAGCTTGTCCGGGAAGGCGTCGGCAAATCCGGCCATGACCTTGCGCGCAAGGCGCGCCAGCACGCGGTTGGTGAACCCGGCCACGCGATTTTGTTCGTGCACCAGCAGCGGTCGGCGTTGCAGCCACGCGGCCACGCCGCCGGGACCGGCGACGTAGCCGCCCAGCGACAGCACGCTGCGCGGCCGGGCCTGGCGCAGCACGCGCCAGGCCGCAAACGTTGCGCGCGCCAGCATCCAGGGCGCAGCCAGGCGCGCGCCGACACCCTTGCCGCGCAACGCACCCACCGGCACGGTCGTCAGCTCGATGCCGTGTTCGGGCACGATCCGCGCTTCCATCCGCCCGCGCGCACCCAGCCACAACACCGGCACCTCGCGCGTGCGCAGCGCCGCCGCGACCGCGAGTCCCGGGAAGATGTGGCCGCCGGTGCCGCCGGCCATGATCAGGACGGGCGCCTGCGCGTTGTTCATGCGCGCACCTCCTCGAACCGCGATTCCGGACGCGTGCGCGCGGCCAGCGGCAATTCGCCCGACGGCGCATCGAGCGGAACCGCATCGGCTGCCGCGGCCGGGCGTCGGGTCGCCATGCGCCGGGCATCCGTGGCGCGGTGGATTTCGTAGCCGGCGCGCACCAGCACGCCCAGCATGATGCAGGTCATCAGCGTGCTGGACCCTCCGGAGCTGATCAGCGGCAACGTCAGGCCCTTGGTCGGCAACACGCCCAGGTTCACCCCCACCGACACCAGCGCCTGCAGGGCGATCATCAACGAGATCCCGAACGCCACGTAGCCTGCGCGGTGCTGGCCCACTTCGATCCCGCGCAGGCCCAGTTGCAGGCCGCGGCCCACCAGCAACGCGAACAGCGCGAGCACGAACAGCACGCCCACGAAGCCCAGTTCCTCGGCGATCACCGCGAGGATGAAATCGGTGTGTGCCTCGGGCAGGTAGAACAGCTTTTGCACGCTGCCGCCGAGGCCGACCCCGAACCACTTGCCGCGCCCCACCGCGATCAGCGCCTGGGTCAACTGGAAGCCGTTGTCCCAGGGATCCTTCCACGGGTCGAGGAACGAGGTCAGGCGCTTGACGCGATAGTCGGTCGAGAGCGCCAGCCACGCGCCGAGCGGGATCAGCGGCAGGCCCATGAACACCAGGTTGCGCATGCGCGCGCCGCCCAGCCACAGCATGCCGATGGTCACCACGCCGATCAGCGCGGCCGAGCCGAAGTCGGGTTGCGCCAGCAACAGCACCGCGGTCAGCCCCGCCACAGCCACCGGCCGCAAGGCTCCCGCGAATTTGGTTTCGACTGCGTCGCGATGGCGCACCAGGTAACTGGCGACGTACAACACCACGCTCAGCTTGGCCAGCTCGACCGGCTGGAACCCGGACACGCCAAGATCGATCCAGCGGCGCGCGCCGTTGACACGCATGCCGATGTGCGGCACGAACACCAGCAGCAGCAATGCGATGGTGAACAACATCAGCGGACCGGTGTATTTCTCCAGCGTGTCCAGCTCCACCCCGAGCGCGATCCACAACGCCAGCGCCCCGCCCGCGCCAATGAACACCAAGTGCCGCACCAGGTAGTGAAACTCGCCGATGTGCTCGCCATCGGCCACCGCGATCGAGCTGGACGCCACCATCACGATGCCGAACGCCGCCAGCCCGATGGCCGCCAGCAGCAACCACGGGTCGTAGCGCCCGCGCGGACCGACGCGGCGGGTGGCTTGGGAAGGGGCGAACCAGGCGGTCACGGGCGGGGCTCCGGGTCGAGCACGGGGACCGGGGACCGGGGACCGGGGACCGGGAAAAGTTGGTGCATCCGGCGCGTTGGCTGACCGGCACCGGCTCGGCTGTCTGGGCGCTGCTTGTCCGAAGCGGGGGCCGGGGACCGGGGACTGGCGACCGGAAAAACTTGCGGGGTATCCGGTTGTTGCCGGATCCCGGATGCCAATCTCAAGGCCTTGAAGCCTGACATGCACGAGCTGTCGCCAATCCCGGCGTCCGGTCCCCAGTCCCCGGTCCCCGGTCCCCGGTCCCGTTGCATATCTCGTTGGAGGGCCAAAAAGTGCGTCACTATCTCACCTTCAACGTAGCCAGTCCCACCAGCACCAGCACCACCGAAATGATCCAGAAGCGCACGATCACGCGCGGCTCGGGCCAGCCCTTCAGTTCGAAGTGGTGGTGGATCGGGGCCATGCGGAACATGCGCTTGCCGGTGAGCTTGTAGCTGCCCACCTGCAGCATCACCGAAGCGGTTTCGACCACGAACAGGCCGCCCATTACCAAAAGGATGATTTCCTGGCGCACGATCACCGCCACGCAGCCGATCGCCGCGCCGATCGACAGCGCGCCCACGTCGCCCATGAACACCTGCGCGGGGTAGGTGTTGAACCACAGGAACCCGAGTCCGGAACCGGTCAGCGCGCCGCAGAAAATGGCGAGTTCGCCAGCGCCAGGGATCGACGGGATTCCCAGATACGTCGAGAACACCGCGTTGCCGGCGAGGTAGGCGAACGCGCCCAGCGCCGCAGCGACCAGCACCGCGGGCATGATCGCCAATCCGTCCAGGCCGTCGGTCAGGTTGACCGCGTTGGAAAATCCCACGATCCAGAGATACGCGACCAGCACGAAACCGCCGCCCATCGGAATCGCCACATGCTTGAACAGCGGCACGTACAGTTCGGTCGCGGCCGGCACGTTGGCGGTGTAGAACAGGAACAGCGCCGCGACCAGGCCCACCACCGACTGCGCCAGGTACTTCCAGCGCGCAGGCAGGCCGTGCGGATCCTTCAGCACCAGCTTGCGGTAGTCGTCGTAGAATCCGATCAGGCCGCAGGCCAGCGTCACCAGCAGCACCACCCACAGGTAGCGGCTGTGCAGGTCGCCCCACAGCAGCGTGGCGATCACGATCGAGGCCAGGATCAGTGCACCGCCCATGGTCGGTGTACCGGTCTTGGAAAGGTGCGACCTGGGGCCGTCGTCGCGCACCACCTGCCCGGCCTTGAGCTCGGTCAGGCGACGGATCATCCAGGGACCGGCGAGCAGCGACACCATCAGCGCCGTCAGTGCCGCCAGGATGGTGCGGAAGGTGATGTAGTCGAACAGCCGGAACGCGCCGAAATACTGTTCGAGCCAGTGGGCAAGTTCATACAGCATCGCGTTCCCCCCCGGTTTCGCCGCACAACGCCTCGACCACTCTTTCCATGTGCGAGGAATGCGAGCCCTTGACCAGCACGGTGACCCCGGCGCGCAGCTCGCGCCGCAGTGCCGCGATCAGGCTCGTCTGGTCGTCGAACACCTCGGCCGCGTCACCGAATGCCCTGGCGGCGCCCTCCGCCAGCGTGCCCACCGCGAACAGGCGCGCCACGCCCTGCGCACGCGCGGCGCGACCGATCTCTTCATGCAACGCGGCACCGTCGCTGCCGAGTTCGGCCATGTCGCCCAGCACCAGCCAGTGCTCGCCGGGCTGCAGGGCAAGCGTTGCCACGGCGGCCAGCGCGGAACCGGGGTTGGCGTTGTAGCTGTCGTCGAGCAGCGTCCAGCCGGCCGGCGACACGTGGCGCAGCAGCCGGCCCGCGACACCCTCGGCCGCCGCAAGGCCGGCGGCGATGTCGGCAACACCGATTCCGGCCGCGTGGGCCAGCGCGGCCGCGGCCAGCGCATTGGCCACGTTGTGGCGCCCCGGAAGCGGCAGGTGCACGTGGGTTCCACCAGCCGGCGTCACGAGCTGGAAATCGCTGCCCTCGGCGTGCAGCGAAATGCTTTCCGCGCGCACCTCGGCCGGGTTGTCCAACCCGAACCGGAGTGTCGCGCGGGTGCCGGCCAGCCGCGTGAAAAAGTCCGCGAATGCATCGTCGGCGTTGATCACCGCGACGCCGTCGGCGGGCAGTGCCTGGTAAATCGCGCCCTTGGTTTCGGCGATGCCTTCGAGCGTGTGCATGCGTTCCAGGTGCGCCGGCCCGATGTTGTTGACCAGCCCGATCCGCGGACGCGCGATGGCAGCCAGGTAGGCGATGTCGCCGGGCTTGCCGGCGCCCATTTCCAGCACCGCCCAGCGCGTGTCGTCGGGCATCGCCAGCAAGGTCAGCGGCAGGCCGATCTCGTTGTTGAAACTGCCGGGGTTGCTGTGGGTCTGGCCGCACCGCGCGAAGATCGCCGCGGCCAGGGTCTTGACGGTGGTCTTGCCGTTGGAACCGGTGATGCCGATCACGCCGACGTCGCGCTGCGCGCGCACGGCGCTGGCGATGTCGCCCAGCGCCTGCTGCGTGTCGGCGACCACGATCTGCGGAAGGTCGGCCTGCAGTCGTCGCGCCACCACCGCGCCCGCGGCCCCGCGCTGGACCGCTTCGGCGACGTGATCATGTCCGTCGTGGCGCTCGCCCACCAGCGCCACGAACAATTCGCCCGGGCGCAGCGTGCGCGAATCGGTGCACACGCCACCCACGGGCACGTCCGCGCCGTGCAGCGTTCCGCGCGTCCAGACCGCGATCTCCTTGAGGCGCAGGTTCAGCATGGCCGCGCCTCCAGGGCGGCGCGCGCCACCGCGGCATCATCGAACGGGCGCTTGACGCCGCCACGTTCCTGGTAGGCCTCGTGGCCCTTGCCCGCGACCAGCACCACGTCGCCGGGCCGCGCGCCGGACAGTGCAGCGTCGATGGCGCGCGCACGGTCGCGCTCGATGACGGCACGCTGCGGCGTGCGCATGCCTTCCACGATCTGCGCCACGATCGCGTCGCCATCCTCGTTGCGCGGGTTGTCGTCGGTGACGATGACCCGGTCCGCGAGCCGCTCGGCGATCGCGCCCATCACCGGCCGCTTGCCGGCGTCGCGCTCGCCCCCGCAGCCGAACACGCAGGTCAATCGGCCCGCGCAGTGCTCGCGCAGGGTGGTCAGCGCCTGCTCCAGCGCATCGGGGGTGTGCGAGTAGTCGACCACCACCAGCGGCAATGTGCCGCCGCCGAGGCGGTTCATGCGCCCGGCGACCGGCTGCAGCGCCGCCAGTGCATCCACGATCTGCGCGAACGGCACCTCCAGTGCACCCAGCACGCCGGCCACCGCCAGCAGGTTGACGACGTTGAACCGCCCCAGCAAACGGCTGCGAAGCGCGGCGCTGCCCCACGGCGTGACCAGTTCGAAGTCGATGCCGTCGGCGTGGGTATGCACGTCACGCGCGTGCAGGTCCGCGCCGGCGTCGGTCACCCCGCAGCGCAGCACGTGCAGGTCCGCCGGCAGTTGCGCCGCCAGCCTGCGGCCCCAGGCATCATCGACATTGACCACCGCCGCGCGCAGCCCCGGCCACGCGAACAACCTGGCCTTGGCCGCGAAGTACGCATCCATGCTGCCGTGATAGTCCAGGTGATCGCGGGTCAGGTTGGTGAACACCGCGACGTCGAAATGCACGCCATCGACGCGCTGCTGGTCGAGCGCGTGCGAGGAGACTTCCATCGCCACGTGGCTGGCACCGGCGTCGCGGAACCCGGCCAGCAGTCCGTGCACCCGGATCACGTCGGGCGTGGTGCGTTCACCCGCGTGCAGATCCCCGTGCAGCCCCGCGCCCAGCGTGCCGATGCTGGCCGCGCGATGGCCCAGGTGCGTGAACGCCTGCGCCAGCAACTGCACGGTCGAGGTCTTGCCGTTGGTGCCGGTGACTCCGATGACGGTCAGGGTGGCGGAGGGGTCGTGGTAGAAGCGGGCGGCGATGGTGCCGAGGTGCGCGCGAAGGTCCTCTATCCAAAGGACGGGACCGGGGACCGGGGACCGGGGACCGGGAAAATCGCCATGGTCGCAGCCTTCCGGCACGTGCCTCTCTGCACTTGCTATCTGATTTCCGATGCCGGTTAGCGATTGGCCGGCTTCTGGTCCCCGGTCCCCGGTCCCCGGTCCCCGCTTCTCCGCAAGCACGGCCACCGCCCCCCGCGCCACCGCCCCATCGGCAAACTCGATCCCGTGATGCTTCGCCCCGGCCAGCGCCACGAAGGCATCGCCGGCGCGCACGGCGCGCGAATCCAGGGTCAGGCCGGACACGGTGATGTCGCCGGCGGTCGGGGCGGCGATGCCGTGCAGCAGCTCGTCGAGGCGCATCGCGGTCATGGCGTGGCCCCGTGTGCGGCGGCGACCGCTGCGGTGGGCTTGGCCGGGGGCGGCTCGGGCGCGGGGGTCACCGGGCCGCCGGCGTACCACTGGCGCACGTTGTCGGGCGGGATGTCGAGCAGGCGCAGGGCGCCGGTCATCACCTTGCGAAATACCGGCGCCGATACCGCCCCGCCGAAGTATTCCCCGCCGTGGCCGCCGGCGTCACGGATGATGACCACGCCGACCAGGCGCGGGTTGCTGGCCGGGACGATGCCGCAGAACAACGCGGCATAGCGGTTGTCGGCATAGCCACCGGCGATCGCCAGGTGCGCGGTGCCGGTCTTGCCGGCAACGGTGTAGTCGGTGATCGCGGCCTGCGGCGCGGTGCCCTCGGGACTGACCACCGTGCGCAGCATCGCCATCACTTCGCCGGCCACGCTGGCCGGTTCCACGCGCACGCCCGGAGTGTCGGCGCCCTTGATGAAGGTCGGCGTGTGGCGGATGCCGCCGTCGGCGATGGCCGCGTAGGCGTCGGCCAGTTGCAACGCGGTCACGTTCAGCCCGTAACCGAAGGCGATGGTGGCCTTGACGAAATCGCCCCAGGTGCGCGGCGGCGGGATGTAGCCGCCGACCTCGCCGGGAAAACCGCTGCCGGTGCTGGTGCCGAAACCGAACTGGTGCAGCACCTTGTTCATCTGCCGCGCGGTCAGGGTCAGCGAGATCTTGGAGGCGCCGACGTTGCTGGAATAGGTGATGACGTGGCTGAGGTCGATGCGGCCGTTGTCGCGGTCGTCACGGATGGTGTGCCCGTCGAGCATGAACCACCCGGGACTGGTGTCGAGCATCGTGGTCGGTGTCCACTGGCCCGATTCGAGCGCGGTGGTGATGGTGAACGGCTTCATCGTCGAGCCGGGCTCGGTGACATCGGTGACCGCGCGGTTGCGGCGCTGGGCCGCGGTGCTGCGGTCGATGTCGTTGGGGTTGTACGAGGGCACGTTGACCATCGCCAGGATCTCGCCGTTGCGCGGATCGAGGATCACCATCGAGCCCGATGCAGCGTGGCGCTTTGCCACCGCCTCGGCCAGCGCCGAGTAGGCGAGGTACTGGATGCGGCTGTCGATGCTGAGGGTCAGGTCGTGGCCCGGCACCGGCGGGCGGATCTGCTCGACGTTCTCCACGGTGCGGCCCAGGCGGTCGCGGATCACGCGCTTTTCGCCCGGCTTGCCGGCCAGCCAGTCGTCGTAGGCCAGCTCCAGTCCTTCCTGGCCGTGGTCGTCGATGTTGGTGAAGCCGAGCACGTGCGCGGTGCTGGCGCCGTCGGGGTAATAACGCTTGTATTCGCGCTGGCCGTTGACGCCGGGAATGTCCAGCGCCAGCACGGCCTTGGCAGCGGTCGGCGTCATCAGCCGGCGCAGGTAGACGAATTCGCGGTCGCTGCGCTGCTGAAGCCGATGCCTCAGCTTTACGGCATCCACGCCCAGCGCCCTGGCCAGCTCCGGGATGCGATCAACGTGCTGCAGCAATTGTTGCGGATTCGCCCACAGCGAGAGCATGGGCGTGGAAACCGCCAGCGGCACGCCGTTGCGGTCGTAGATGGTGCCCCGCGAGACGGGAATCTCGACCTCGCGCAGGAAACGCGCGTCGCCCTGCTGCTGCAGGAATTTCTGGTGCACCACCTGCAGGTCGACCGCGCGCGCGATGAGCCCGAACGCGGCCGCGCCCAGCACCACGCCCACCAGCGCCAGGCGCTTGCGGGTATCGGGCCGGCGGCGGCGCGGCGGGTGCGCGGTGGTTTCGTGCGGGCGGCGTGGATTCATTCGCGGATCATCTCCACGCTGGAAGCCGGCGGACTGACCATGCCGAGCCGACCGCGCGCGATCGCCTCGATGCGCGCCGGGCTGGCCCAGGTCGCCTGTTCCAGTTCCAGGCGCCCGAAGGTCACGTTCAACGCATCGCGCCGGGCCTGCAGCCGGCTCAGTTCGATGAAGTCGACGCGGTTCTGGTGCCGCGCCCACGCCACGGCGACGCCGCTGGCGACCACCGCCAGCAGCAGTACGCCCACCGCGAGCACGCTGACGGCCTTCATGCGGACACCTCCGGCCGGCGTTTTTCCGCAACCCGCAGCACCGCCGAGCGCGCGCGCGGATTGCGCGCCACCTCGTCCGCATCCGGTTTCTGCGCGCGGCCGACGGCACGCAGCGGCGGCGCCGGCGCGGGCGGTTGCGGAAGGCCGCGCGGGATGCGCACGCGTTCGGTGTCGCCGCGGATGAAACGCTTGACGATGCGATCCTCCAGCGAATGGAAACTGATCACCACCAGCCGCCCGCCGGGACGCAGCGCATCCGCCGCCGCCGGCAACGCACGTTCCAGGGACCCCAGCTCGTCGTTGACATGCAGCCTGAGGGCCTGGAAGCTGCGCGTGGCCGGATGCTTGTGGCGCTCGCGGCGACCCAGGGTGTGCTCGACGAGCTCGGCCAGCTCGCGGGTGGTGCGGATCGGCGCCTCGGCGCGGCGCGCGACGATCGCGCGCGCGATGCGGCGGCTCATGCGCTCCTCGCCGAAGCGGAACAGCACGTCGGCGATCGCGCGCTCGTCGGCGCGCGCCAGGAAGTCCGCCGCGCTTTCGCCGGCGGCCGGATCCATGCGCATGTCCAGCGGCGCGTCCGACTGGAACGAAAAGCCGCGCGCCGGATCGTCCAGCTGCGGCGAGGACACGCCAAGGTCCAGCAGGATCCCGTCCAGCCCCGCCCGCGCATCGTCCCAGTCGAGCAGTGCGGCGAAGTTGTCGTGCCGGATCGCGACCCGCGGATCGGCGCCGAATTCGCGCCGTGCGGTTTCAATCGCCGCGGGGTCGCGATCCATCAGCAACAACCGGGCCTGCGGGCCCAGGCGCTCGAGCAACGCGCGCGCGTGGCCGCCGCGCCCGAAGGTGCCGTCCAGATAACGCCCGTCGGGCCGCAACGCCAGTCCTGCCAGCGCCGCGTCCCGCATCACCGGGGTGTGCTTGCGCTCCGCGCCGCCCGTCATCGCCCGTGTCCCGTCCATCTGCCGCACCCGCGCACGCCGGGTGCGCCGCCCGTGTCCGTTCGGCATCCGGCCCGGCGCCACCCGCCGCTGACCGAACGCGTGCGTCACAACTTCAGTCCCGCCATTTCCTCGCTGACGTCTTCTTCGCCGATCGTCTGCTGGATCTTCGCGAGGTGTGCTTCGTTGCTCCACAGCTCGAACTTGTTGCCCATGCCGAGCAACACCGCCTTCTTGCCGATGCCCGAGGTGGTCCGCTGGCTGGCCGGAAGCAGGATCCGCGCGGCACTGTCGAGCTCGACCTGGGTCGCCGCGCCGACCAGCTTCAACTGCAGGTCGCGGTGCACGCGCTTGACCGTGGACAGCGCGTTGACCTGGTCGCGCACGCGTTCCCATTCCGGTTGCGGAAATACCCAGAGGCAGCCCGGCTCAAACGGGTTGTAGGTGATCACCAGCCGGCTGTTGCATACGCGCGCGATCGGCTCCCGGTAGGCGGTGGGAATCGCCAGCCGGCCCTTGTCGTCGACGCTGATAGCGGTCTCGCCCTGAAACATGCGACTGGATTTCCCACATATTCCCACAAAACTACACGTGGGCCCACCTTAGTCGCAGGGGGTGAGACTGTCAAGCAATTTTCGCTTGCAGATCAATGGGAAAGGCGAAGTTCTGTCATTTTTTCAAGTATAACTTCAGGTGTCGTGGCAACGTCATTGAAAGCCAAGGCTTTTGTGTCGTACGACAATGATCAATCGGTGTGCCGGATGGCGTCCATCGCGGGTTTTGCATGGCTTTCATTCAGCCGATCGTCACGTTTCGGGCACCCGCGACCACCCGCCATCGTGCGCGGAGCGCACACTACGCCTCACACCACACCGGGTAGCACGAGGGGATGGCCATGATCGACCATTGACCGCGCCGCACGCGGCGATTGACCGCATCCGGCGCGCTCCGCCACGGTTGATGCCATACGGGCAGCGTGCACTTCGTGCACGCACGGGCCCGCCAAGGCGTCGTTGGGAGCGGGTGTCGTGAAAAGCCAGACCAAGGGGCGTCATCTCCGGGCACGTGACATGTACCCGTTCGGGCCTCACACCAAAGCTCCGCTCGAAGCGGCTGTCGTGAAAAGTCAGGCCAGGGATGGCCGTGGCGCGGGGCCCACATAGCCGAAGCCGGCGCCCAGTCAGGGCGCATGATCCGGCCAACACAGCGATCATGGACGATCGCACAAACAAATGGAGTCGGCCTGTAAGCCGGGTCCTGTACGCCTTGCGGCGTGACAGTCATTCCTCTCGGCCAGATGTCGCCATCTGGCTCCAGCGACCAACCCGGGAACGGTGCGGGCCACACCATGGTTCCCCTATTTGGTCTTGCTCCGGGTGGGGTTTGCCGTGCCGTCGACTGTTGCCAGCGACGCGGTGCGCTCTTGCCGCACCCTTTCACCCTTGCCTGATCCGTCCGCGCGCCTTGCGGCAGCACGAAACGGCCATCGGCGGTCTACTCTCTGTTGCACTTTCCGTCGGCTCACGCCGCCCAGGCGTTGCCTGGCACCCTGCCCTGCGGAGCCCGGACTTTCCTCGGCGTTCTCGCGAACGACGCGACTGTCCGGCCGACTCCATGTGCCATTGTAATGGCACGGGAGTCGGAATGGGGACCAGGGACCGGGGAGGGGGACCGGGGACCGGAAAGCATGGCAGCGTGACGGCCTTTGCCAGTTTGCGGGTTGGCCGTGACACAAAAGCGGATCTGGTGAACCACGTCGCCGACCGGGAGCCACCCAGCGTCGATTCCGCAGCGTCGACGTCGAAGCATCTATCCCGCCGCGCCCGGTCCCCCGGTCGCCGGTCCCGGCTCTTCCCCCGGTCCCCGGTCCCCGGGCCCCAATCCCGCTTCGCCATACAGCACCTTCCGCGGCGCGCCGCTGATCGCGGCGGCCAGCTTGGCGGCCCTGGCGGGCGGCAGTTCCTGACGCAGGATCGCAAGCACGCGACGGCCTTCGGCGATGCGGGCATCGGCATCCTCGCCGCGCCCGGCGATCACCAGCACGCACTCGCCGAGGCGTTGTTCAGGGTCGGCCTGCACGCGGGCGGCGATGTCGCCCAGCGTCGGGCCGAGGCAGGTTTCGTGCAGCTTGGTCAACTCGCGCAGCAAGCGTGCCTCGCGGTCCCCGCCGAAGGCATCGCGCAAATCCGTGCAGCACGCGGCAATGCGATGCGAGGATTCGTAGATCACCAGCGTGCGCGGCTCCTCGGCGAGTTCGCGCGCCCGCGCGCGGCGTGCGGCGGCCTTCGCCGGCAGGAACCCCTCGAACACGAAACGGTCGCTGGGCAGGCCCGCGACCGACAACGCCGCGATCGCCGCGCATGCACCCGGCACCGGCGACACCGCGATGCCGGCCTCGCGCGCGGCGCGCACCAGCCGAAAACCCGGATCGCTGACCAGCGGCGTGCCGGCGTCGGATACCAGCGCGATATCCTCGCCGGCGCGCAGCTTTTCGATCAATGCGCCCACCGCGGTGCGCTCGTTGTGTTCGTGCAAGGCCGTCAGCGGCGTGTCGATCCCGAAATGCCGCAGCAGCGGCCGGCTGTGGCGGGTGTCTTCGGCGGCGACCAGCGCGGCCTCGCGCAACGCCTGTTGCGCACGCGGCGAAAGATCGCCGAGGTTGCCGATCGGCGTCGCGACGACCCACAAGGTTCCCGATCCTTTCGCGTTCACGTGGCGTCTCCGGACGTTGCGACTCGATCGGCTATCATCGCCGAAACAGCCGCATGCGCGCGCCGACGGAGTACCCATGCCGAAAATCCGGTTGCCTTTCCCTCTCATCATTGTGGTCGCGACGTTGCTGCTGGTTGGCGGCTGCAGCACCCTGGGCACGACATCGCGACCGGCCGCGGCACCGACCAGCGCCGCCTACGACCACGCACAATCGCTGTACCGGGCCGGCAACTTCCCGGCCGCCGCCGACGCGTTCCTGGCGCTCGCCGATTCGCAGCCGGCCCTGCGCGACCGCGCGTTGCTGGGTGCCGCCGCGAGCAACCGGTCGCTGGGCCGGTTCGCCCGCACCGAGTCCCTGCTCCGGCAAATCGACCGGCACCGGCTCTCGCGCGAAGGGGACGCGCGCTTCCGGATCCTGTCCGCCGAGGTCGCCCTGCAGCGCGGCCGACCCGACGCCGCGCTGCAATGGCTGTCCGGGCTGCCCCCGCAACTGCCTTCCGACCTGCGCAGATACGCGCTCGACGTGCAGGCGCGCGCGCAGTTGTCCAGCGGCGACCGGCTCGCGGCCGCGCGCGCACTCGTCAAGCGCCTGTCGCTGTTGCCGCCGGCCGCGCAGCCGGCCGAACAGCAACGCATCGTCGCGATCCTGGCGGGGATGGGCAAGACCAGCCTGACCCCGCTGTACGCATCGCTGGCCGACAACGATCCGGTCAAGCCGTGGGTGCAGCAGGCACTCGGCCAGTCCGGCGCAGGCATGGCGCGGGTATTGCCACAGCTCACCCAGCCGGTGGGCACCGTGGGCGCGGGCTCGACCGCGCCCCGGGGTTACGCGATGCCCGCGCGCGTGGCCTTGCTGTTGCCGGCGACCGGCCCGGTCGCGGTGGCAGGCGCAGCCGTGCGCGACGGATTCTTCGCGGCCTATTTCCACGCTTCCGGCAGCAGCGACATGCGGCCCGAGGTACGGGTGTACGACACCGGGGGCACGCCCGATGGTGCACTGGCGGCGTACCGCCGGGCGGTCGCCGATGGCGCGCTGCTGGTGGTCGGACCGCTGGGACGCGCGGGCGTGGGTGCGGTATTCGCGCAGCCGTCGCTGCCGGTTCCCGTGCTGGCGCTCAATCATCCACAAGCCGCCACGCCGACGCCCGTGGGCAGCACCGCGTTCGCGCTGCTGCCCGAGGCCGAAGGCGCGCAACTGGCCGCGCACATGATCCAGCAGGGCCTGCACGCGGCAATCGTGTTCCGTGGCGAGGGATCCACCGCGACCCGCACCTTCAAGGCGTTCAAGGCGCAATTCGCGAGCCTGGGCGGCCAGGTCGCCAACGACATCGTGCTGCCCAAGGGTGCGGTGGACTTCGAGGACCAGGTCGAGGCGGCGCTGGCCGGCTCGGGTTCGGAAACCGGGATCGTCGCGCTGCTGCGCCCCGAGCAGGCACGCCTGCTGCTGCCCCAGCTCAGGCTGGCACGCTCGACGCTGCCGGTGCTGTCCACCTCGATGATCTATTCGGGCACCGCGGACACGGTCGCCAACCGCGACCTCGACGGCGTCCAGTTCTGCGACGAACCATGGCTCTACGACGCGCAGGCCGGCCTGCCCGATCCGGCGACGCTGGCTTCGCTGCTGCAGACCGCGAGCGGCCCCGCAGCCCGCCTGTTCGCGTTCGGCATGGACGCCTACGACCTGATGCCCTACCTCGGCTGGCTGCGCACGCACCCGGGCAGCTACCTGCCCGGCGCCACCGGATCGCTGACCATGGACGGGACCGGCGAGATCCTGCGCGAACCGATCTGGGTGCAATTCCACGATGGTGTCGCACGGCCCATGGCGGCAGGCCTCGAGGCACCGCCCACCGCCGCCGTTCCCGGCAATCCATGACCACCACCGGAACCGGCGCACGCTTCGAACAACACGCCCTCGAGCGGCTGGAACAAGCCGGCCTGAAACTGGTCGAACGCAACTGGCGAACGCGTTTCGGTGAGCTGGATCTGGTGATGCGCGACGGCGGCATGCTGGTGTTCGTGGAAGTGCGCTACCGGCGCGACCCGCGTTTCGGCGGTGGCGCGGCCTCGGTGGGCCCGGCCAAGCGCGAAAGGCTGGTGCGCGCGGCGCTCGGGTTCCTGCAATCGCACCCGCGCCTCGCCGCGCTGCCATGCAGGTTCGATGTGGTAGCGTTCGACGGCGACGCCGACGCGCCCGCGTGCGACTGGCAACGCGCCGCGTTCGAGGTTTCCCCATGATTGCGAGGCATTCCATGCGCAAGACGATTTCCCTGGCCGGCCTGATGCTGTTGCTGGCGGCGCTGGCCGCGTGCAGCGCCGTCACCCCCCGTCGCGGCATCAACCGCGCGCTGATCGACCGCAACGTGCAACTGACCGCACAGCGCGCGCTCGACAGCGACCCGCAGCTCCAGGGCCGCGCGCACATCGGCACCAGCGTCTACAACGGCGTGCTGCTGCTGATCGGCGAGGCCAGCACCGAGGAGGTCAAGCAACGCGCCGAGGACGACGTTACCGGGTACCAGAGCGTCAAACGCGTGGTGAACCTGATCGACGTGATGCCGCTGCAATCGGCGGCCCGCGGCGCGCTGGACGCCTCGCTGACCGCGCGCGTGAAAACCGCGCTGGTCAGCGTGAACCTTCCCGGCTTCGACCCGGGACGCGTCAACGTGAGCACCGCGCACGGCAAGGTGTACCTGATGGGCCTGCTCAGCCGCAAGGAAGCCCAGGCCGTGACCGACGTGGTCAGCCACGTCGCCGGCGTGAAGCAGGTGGTGCCGGTGTTCGAGTACACCGACTGAGTCATGGGGCGACCCGCCCATCCACGCAAACGGTGGTGAACACCGGAAGCATGACACCCTGGGCCCGGCAATTCATTCGCGTCCATTCCCGTTCATTTGCTGACTGAAGGTCTCCGCGTCCGGGAATTTTTTGCCGGGCGGCCGGAACTCGGCAGAGCGGGAAGCGGGCCGTCCCCGTGGATTCATCCGGTTCACGTGCCCCTGCCCCTCATGCGCAGCGGCTGCCGGGTGCTACGATCGGCGCGGGCCAGGGGAGGCGCCGATGAATGAAGTTCCACGCCGCGGGTGGTGGTCACGCAACTGGAAATGGTGCGTGCCGGTCCTGTGCGTGTTCGGCGCTGGCTTGTTCGTGGCCTCGATCTTCGCGTTCGTGATGTTCGTGATGAACCTGCTGCGCGGTTCCACGCCGTACCACGAGGCGATGCAGCGCACGCGCGCATCGCCGGCGGTCGTGGCGGCGCTGGGCAGACCGATCGAAACGGGATTCCTGTTCACCGGGCACATCAGCGTGTCCAACGACAGCGGGTCGGCGGACTTCCGCATCCCGGTGCATGGGCCAAGGGGCACGGCAACGGTGATCGTGGTGGCCCGAAAACGCGCGGGCGTGTGGCACTTCTCGACGCTGACGGTGACGATATCGGCGACGCATCAGCACATCGACCTGCTGCGCGCGGGCGAGCGCAACGATCAACCCGAAGCCACCAACACCTTCCAGGCCAGCGCCGCCAGTTGCAACACGATCAACGCGTACGCGCCGGCGATCACGTCGTCGAGCATCACGCCAAGGCCGCCGCCGACCTTGCGGTCGGCCCAGCGCACCGGCCACGGCTTCCAGATGTCGAACAGCCGGAACAGCACGAAGCCGGCGACCATCCACGGCCAGCCCGCCGGTACCGCAAACAACGTGACCCACATCCCGATCACCTCGTCCCACACCAGCGCACCCTGGTCGTGCGTGCCGAGCCGTCGCTCGCACACCGCGCAGGCCCAGACGCCGAGTGCAAACCCGATGATGATCACCGCCGCGTAGGCGCCGGGCGTCAGGTCGCGCAGCAGGAACCACCACGGCAACAACGCGACGACCGAGCCCACGGTGCCGGGTGCGCCGGGAACCAGGCCCGCACCCAGCGCAGTCGCGATCCAGCCGGCCGGGTGCGACAGCAACGCGCGACACTGCGTGGTGGACCTGGCGCTCATCGCGAGAAATGTTCCCAACCCGCCTGCGGCGACTCGACGGGATGACCTTCGGCATCGGTGACGCGAATGCCGGCGCCGGCGGCGATGCGCCCGATGCGCGTTGCGCCGCAGCCCGCACGATCGAGCGTGGCGACAAGCTCCGTTTCGCGTGCAGCGGGTGCCGTGAAACACAATTCGTAATCGTCGCCGCCGGCCAGCGCCAAATCCCGGCACGCTGTGCGTTCGAACGTTGCCGACAGCGCGTCCGACACCGGCAACGCGTCGGCATCGACCTCGGCCGCAACACCGCTTGCCGCACAGATGTGTCCAAGGTCAGCCAGCAACCCGTCGGACACGTCGATGCAGGCGCCGGCAATCCCGCGCAATGCAACGCCCGCGGCAATGCGCGGCTCGGGCCGGTTCATGCGCGCAAGGAGCTGCGTACCCGCCGGTCCCCGGTCCCCGGTCCCCGGTCCCCGGTCCCCGATCAACCGCAACGCCCCCGCCGCATCACCCAGCGTCCCGGTCACGAACACCGCATCGCCCGCGCGCGCACCGCCACGGGTCAGCGCCTGCCCGATCGGCACGCTGCCGAGCACCGTCACCGTGACCGTCAATGGCCCTTGCGTGGTGTCGCCGCCAACCAGCGCCACGTCGTGCACGCGCGCAAGTTCGGCAAAGCCGTCGGCGAAGGCTTCGAGGAAGCGCGCATCGGGATCGGGCAGCGTCAGTGCCAGCAGCGCCCAGGCCGGCTCCGCCCCCATCGCGGCCACGTCGGAAAGATTCACCGCCAGCGCCTTCCAGCCGATGTCGGCGGGCGCGGTATCGGCCGGGAAATGCACGCCCACGACCATGGTGTCGGTGCAGGCAACCAGTTGCCGGCCGCCCGCAACCTGCACGAGCGCGGCGTCGTCGCCGATGCCCAGCGCCACGTCGTCGCGCGGCTGTGCGCAGCGCGCGCGGATCAGTTCGATGAGATCGAATTCCATCAGCGGGTGACGAGGGATGAGGAATGAAGGATGAGGGGCGGGCGAGTCGCGTGGGCGCTTCGGCTTCGCACGCGGGTCCGCAAGTGGCTTGTTGCCAGCCAGGCACCGCTCGCGCGCATCCGACCAGCTTCGCGACCCTTGCTCTTTCCCTCGACCCTCATCACTCGTCCCTCATCACTCATCCCCCCACCCCTCGCTTCACATCGCCCCTCATCACTCGCCCCTCGTCACTCGGTCTGCGCCGCGCGCCACGCGTGCGCCAGCTTGTCGAGCACGCCGTTGACGTAGGTGTGGCCCTGTTCTGCGCCGAAGCGTTTGGTCGCTTCCACCGCCTCGTTCAACACCACGCGGTAGGGCACGTCAACGCGGTATTTCAATTCGTAGGCCGCCAGGCGCAGCACCGCGCGTTCGATCGGGTCGACCCGCGCGATGTCGCGGTCGAGGAATGGCGCCATCCCGGCATCGAGTTCGGCGCGATGTTCCTCGACGCCACGCAGCAGGTCCTCGAAATATTCGAGGTCGGCGATCTGCATGTCCTGTTCGTGGCGAAAATCCTCGATCACCTTGCGCATCGGGTTGCCGCCGAGTTCCCGGGCGTACAGCGCCTGAACCGCGCGCCGGCGCGCACGCGAACGCGTGACCGGATCGACGCGACCCGCCGCATGCGCGCGACGGTTCATCGCTCCGATGTCCGTATCACGCCGGCCATCTCCACCGCCACCGTCGCCACGTCCGCGCCCTTGTTGCCGCGCGCGCCGCCCGCGCGCGCCCAGGCGTCGGCCTCGTCCTCGACCGCCAGCACGCCGTTCAGCACCGGCACGCCAGAATCCAGCGCCACCCGCATCAGCCCCGCCGCGCACTGGTCGGCGACGTGCTCGTAGTGGCGGGTCTCGCCGCGCACCACGCAACCCAGCGCCACGATCGCGGCGTAATCACCACCGGCCGCCAGGCGCGCGGCCAGCACCGGCAACTCCCAGGCACCCGGCACCCGCACCACGTCCAGCGCATCATCGTCCACCCCATGTCCCGCGAACGCCCGCCGCGCGCCGTCGATCAGCGCATCCACAAGCTCGTCGTGCCAGCGGCTGGCGATCACGACGAAGCGGGTGCCGGGCGGGGCGTGCGGGGTGCTGGTCGGTTTGGCGGTGGGGTGGGACATGGGTTGGTTCGGGATGAGGGATGAGGGACGAGGGACCGGGGACCGGGGACCGGGGACCGGGAAGCGTAGCAGCTTGGCGGTATTTCGCCAGCCTGCAGACTGTTCGGGAAACCGGATCCACCTGCGGAACGTCACTTGTCGATGCAGTGCGCCACGCACCACGTACCGCAACTACTCCACCGCGCCCGGTCCCCGCTCTTTCGCCGGTCCCTGGTCCCCGGTCCCCGGTCCCGGCTCTTCCACGTATTCCACCACTTCCAGGTCAAACCCCGACAACCCGACCAGCTTGCGCGGCACGCCGAGTACACGCAGCCGATGCACGCCGAGGTCGACCAGGACCTGTGCGCCCAGGCCGAGCTGGCGCCATTCGCGCCGGGCGGCGGCGCGGCGGCCGGGCGGCGGCGGCGCGGTTTCGCGGTTCAGGCGCGCCAACAGCCCGTCGGCATCCTCGTTGCCGGCCAGCACCACGACCACGCCGCGGCCTTCGGCGGCGATCCGGCGCAGCGCGGCGGTCATGGTCATGCCCAAGTCGTCGCGTTGCAGGTGCAGCACGTCGGACAAGGTGTTGCGCACGTGCACCCGCGTCAGCACCGGCTTGCCATCGTCGACCCCGCCGCGCACCAGCGCGAAGTGCAGGTCATGCTGCAGACGGTCGCGCCAGGCCACCAGCCGGAAGGCGCCGAGCTCGGTTTCCACTTCCGATTCGTGCACGCGCTCGATGGTCTTCTCGGTCGCGAGGCGATGGCGGATCAGATCGGCGATGCTGCCGACCTTGAGGCCGTGCTTCGCGGCGAAGGTCTCGAGGTCCGGGCGGCGCGCCATCGATCCGTCCTCGCGCAGCACTTCCACCAGCACGCCCGCGGACCCGCGTCCGGCCAGCCGCGCCAGGTCGACCGCGGCCTCGGTGTGGCCGGCGCGCGTCAGCACGCCGCCGGGCTGCGCCAGCAGCGGAAACACGTGGCCCGGCTGGACCAGGTCCGACGGCTTGGCATCCGGCGCCACCGCCACCTGGATGGTGCGCGCGCGATCGTGCGCGGAGATTCCGGTGGTGACGCCGCTGGCGGCCTCGATCGAGACCGTGAAATTGGTGTGGTACACGGAGGCGTTGTCGCGCACCATCGGCTGCAGCCCGAGCTGGCGGCCGCGCTCGGGATCGATCGCGAGGCAGATCAGGCCGCGGCCCTCGCGCGCCATGAAATTGATGTCTTCCGCGCGCACCTTGTCGGCGGCCATGATCAGGTCGCCCTCGTTCTCGCGGTCCTCGTCGTCGAGCATCACCACCATGCGGCCGGCGGCGATCTCTTCCAGCAGTTCGGGAATGCTTGCAAAGGCCATGGCTCAGGACTCCCTTGCGGCCAGCAGGCGCTCCAGGTAGCGCGCCACCAGGTCGATTTCCAGGTTCACGCGGTCACCCACACGGCGCTCGGCAAAGGTGGTCGCGGTGAGCGTGTGCGGAATCAGGTTGACATCGAACCAGTCGCCCTCGACCGCGTTGACGGTCAGGCTGACGCCGTCCACGCACACCGAACCCTTGGCCGCGATGTAGCGCGACAGCGCGGCGGGCGCCTCGATGCGCCAGCGCTGCGAACGCGCATCGGGCTCGATCGCGACGATCGTGCCGACGCCATCGACGTGGCCGGAGACCAGGTGTCCGCCAAGGCGGTCGGACAGCCGCAACGCCGGTTCCAGGTTCACGCGCCCGCCGGGCCGCAGATCGCCGAGCGTGGTCAGCGACAAGGTCTCGTTGGACACGTCGAAGGCCAGTTCGGCGCCCTCGTGCGCCACGACCGTCAGGCAACAGCCGGAGATGCTGATGCTGTCGCCGAGCGCGATGCCCGCGGCGTCGAAGTCCGGCGCGTCGATGAAAAGCCGCACGTCGCCGCCGCGCGCCTCACTGCGCGCCAGCGTGCCGGTGGCCTGCACGATGCCGGTGAACATCAGCGCGCCTCCACAACGAAGGCGGCAACCAGGCAAGTGATGAGCATGAAGAACGTTCTCCGCAGGGAACATGGCGAGAACGCCCCAAGGCGCGAGGCCGGCGCACCGCGAGGCACGCCGGGCCGTCTTCTTTCATCCGGACTGTCACCGTCGGCCCCGGCATTCGACCGGATCTGCTGACCCTTCGCGGCTGCGAAGGCGCTCGCGGGCTCGTCCCGAAGGACCTACCGCCGGTGGGGACTTGCACCCCGCCCTGAAGACGTTTGCCGGAGGTTCCGGCCCGGCCATTCTAGCAGGCTGACGAGAACAGCCCCGAGTGCGCAGCCGATCAACTTTTACGCTGCCATTCCGGGGCCGCGCGCAGCGCGGAACCCGGAATCCGAAGCTTGTCCGATGATCCGTCGTTGGTCTATCGAAGAGGCGCTACGGTCAGGTGCATTCGGTCCGAACACAGCTTGAACCCGTCGTTCCTCATTGAATTGCGTGAACAGCCGCGTTGATTGCCGACTCACTGTAATTCAGCACTTTCAGTGCATCACGGACCATTTGTTGCTTCTGGTAGGTTGGCGAATTGGTCAACACCCAATAGCCAGTACCGTCGATTTGACGCGGCTGCGTGCTCTCGCCAGACGCCAAAATTTCCTCTTTACTCTTCGCAAAGTAGGTCCGGTTGCGCCCTTGGACAGACAGTACCTTGGCAAAGTCGCTTCCCTTCTGGGCGTGGGCGTCCTGCAGAATTCTGAGCATCCTCGTTACCGCGGGCGTAGCGCTTGAAAACGTCCGCTCTTCAAGAAGTGCTGCAAGTTCGTGCGCATGGATCACTGCGCGCGTTTTTCGTGTACCTGCGTCTTTTGAGCGGCCCAGCATCCGCCACAGAATGCTCGTCGCGGACTCGCCTATCTGTTGCGTGTGCGCTGCAATGTAGTCGTACAGGTCGTCCTCAATCTCTATGGTTTTCATCAGCGCTTGCTCCAAGTTAATCGTCACGCCCAAATCGCGTGCGGCCATTCCAAGCGCTTATCACGCATTATCAAGTACTTTGTATGTGCTTTTTGAAGGTCTTGCTCACGACGTGCGGCCCGCACCACCGCTTGGGAAGCTCTGGTTTTGCTCGTCATCCCGGAATCGCGAAGCGATATCCGGGACCCAGCGACTTTGCATTTCAATGCGTTGCGCGAAAGTCACTGGGTCCCGGCTTTCGCCGGGATGACGAGCGATGGGATTGATCAGAGGTTCCCTTGGCTCGTCGATACCCGTGCAGCGATCAGCCGGCCGGGGACGTCCCGCCCAACACACGGAACGCGACCGGCCCGACGCGGACCGGGGCCGCCTTGCCGTGCACCCATACTTCGGCGCTGACCTCGTGCGCCCCCGGCACAAGCGTCCACGCGCCGTTCGCGGCGCGCGTGTCGGCGAGCGGCTGGCCGTCCACGTGCCAGATGACGCGCCGCACCGCGAGGCCGGCGTCGTCGAGCGCGAAATGCAGTTGCTGCGCGTTGCGCGGCAGGCGCGGATCGATCGCCAGGGTTTCATCGGGCAGCGGACGCGCGATCGCGGGTTCGCCGGCGGCAGCCGGGGCGGCACCGTCCCGCGCGACCTGCCGATGGCCGGGCAGGTACCACTCGCGGCGGTGCACGCACGGCGGCGGGCCGATCCATTCGCAGGTCGCGACCGCGCGCAGCGCGGGGCTGTGCCACAGGCCCGCGTAGGGCGCGTCGCGACGCAGGCGCGCGAACACCTGGCGCAGCACCGGCGCCGGTCCGGCCGCACCGGTCAGGCCGTCGGTGGCGCTGCCATCCAGATTGCCCATCCACACGCCGACCGTGTAGCGATCGTCGAAACCGACCGTCCAGATGTCGTGGTAATCGCTGGAGGTTCCGGTCTTGACCGCGGTCGGCAGCGGCAGGTCGAGCACGCTCATTGCGCCGAACTCGGCGGCGCGCGCGTCGGGATCGGACAGGATGCTGGCCAGGAGCGAGGCGACATCCGGCGGCAGCACCTGCACCGGAGCCGGCTGCGGCACGCCTTCGAGCACGTGCAGCGGCAGGAATTGCCCGTGCCGCGCGAGGCTTGCGTAACCCTGCACCAGGTCATGCAGGCTCACCGCACCGTCGCCCAGCACAATCGCGGGCCCGTAGTAGTCGGCGCCCTTGCGGAAAGTGGTGAATCCGAGGCGCTGCAGCAGGCCGATGATGTCGCGCACGCCGACGGCCTGCGCGGTGCGCACCGCCGGGATGTTGAGCGAGTTGGCGAGCGCATAGCGCACGCTGACCTTTCCGTAGTGCCGGCCGCTGTAGTTGCGATAGCGGTGCACGCCGGTATCGACGCGCTCGGCCAGCGGCGTGTCCTGGAGTACGTGGTCGGCCTGCCAGCCGAGTTTGGCGAGCGCGAGGCCGTACACGAACGGCTTCAGCGTGGAACCCGGCTGGCGCGGCGTCACCACGGGATCGATGCCGTAGGGGTGGCCGCCGGGCGCGACCGCCCACGCCAGCACCGCGCCCGTGCGGTTGTCGACGACGAGTGCGGCGGCATCGTGCACGCCGCGATCGGCCAGCGCCTTGACGCGTTCGCGCAGGATTTTCTGCACGAAGCACTGCAGGGCCGGATCGAGCGTCGTTTGCACCACCGGCGCAGTGAGTCCCTCCGCGCGCGCCCGCTGCGCCGCGTACACCACGAACGGGCCGGCATCGACCGCCAGCGGCAGGTCGCCGGGCGTGATCGGCGCGCGCCGGATCGCCGTGGCCTCGGTCGCGCTGATCACGCCCGCGGCGTGCATCCGGCCGGCCAGTTGATCGACCGCCCGCCGCAGCGCACGCGGATGGCGCGCCGGATCGTAGTGGACCGGCGAGCGCACCAGCACGGCCAACGCCAGTTGTTCGGCCGGGTCCAGCGCGTCGAGTTCGCGGCCGAAATAGTGCCGCGCGGCCTGCGCCACGCCGCGCCGCCTGGCGCCATAGGGCACCTGGTTGAGGTAGAACGCCAGCACCTCGGCGTGCCCGAAGCGGCGCAACAGGCGGCCGGCGTCGAAGCCGGCGGTCCAGTGGCTCCAGTAGGTGCGCGGGCGGGGTTCCAGGATCCTGGCGGCCTGCTCGCCGATGGTGCTGGCGCCGCGCTCCACGTGGCCGGCGCGCAGGTTCTGCCACAACGCAGCGAAGCGTGCGGTCCAGTCCACGCCGCCGTGCTGCCAGTAGCGATGGTCCTCGGACGCCACGAAGGCTTTGCGCACCAGCGGCGGGATGCTCGAGAGCGGCAGCACCGCGGCGCGGTTGAAGCGGCTGGCGAAACTCAGGTTCAGCGGGGTGCCGTCGGCGGCGGTGAAATGCGTGCCGTCGAGTCCCCGCAAGGGCGCGTCCACGCCCAGCGACGCCGGCAACGGCATCAGCGCGCGCCAGGTGGCGACGGCGAGCACGATCGCGGCCACCGCGAAGGCGGCGGCCGTGATCGCGAGCACGCGACGCCAGCGCATCGTCACCGCTCCGGCATCGCCACTTGGAGGTGCGCCGGCAGGCCGCGGCCGAACACGTCGGGCTGGTAGATCTCCTTGACGCTCGGCGCCGGCGCGATGAAGGTGCCGGGTGCGATCACCTGCGCGGAATACACCACCCGGTAATGGCCGGCCGGCAGGTTGTCGGCGTAGAAGCGCACCGCGTCGAAGTGCGTCTCACGGTGGTAGAAGCCGCCTTCGGTGATCGACATGTTGGGCCACGGCCCACCATCGAACATCAGCACCGCCACGCCCGGCTGCTTCGCGGGTGCCTGCGCGGCCGTCGCCAGCAGGCGGTTCACCGCCTCGAACGCGCCCGGCAGCGGATCGGTCAGCACCACGTGGTGACGCTCGGTCGGCGCGTCGACGACCAGATCCACGCGCACGATGTCGCCGCGTTTCAGGACCACGCCGGGTTTGACTTCCCGCCACTTGTGGTCGCGCTGCACGAAATAATGTCGCGACAAGGTCATGCCCGCGTCCGCGGCCGGCAGCAGGTCGGGCGGCATCGCGTAGTGCACCTGCACGCCGTAGTACAAGCGCCCCTGCCCGCCACGGGCCAGCTTCACCTCGAACTGCTGGCCGGGCTTCGCCGCCGGCCCGGCGAGTTTCACCGCCGGGGTCGCGCGCGAGGCGAACGTCGCCTGTTGCGGCGGCTGATCCGGAAGCTGCAACTTCCCGGTGAGCGCCTTCACCGGCGTCTCGTAGGCATCGGCGTAGTGCACGATGGCGGTGGTGCAGAACACGTTCTCCTGGCTGTTGGGCCAGCCGCCGGCGTTGCGGCGTCGCCCGGCCACCCAGCGCATCAACTTCTGCGGCGTGGTGCCCAGCAGGTTCTCGTCGCCGTACGCCGTGTGGTAGCGCGACAGCGCATCGAGGATTGCGCAATTGGACCTGAGCGGCGTGCCGAGGATGTCCAGGTACAGGCCTTCCTCGCGCTCGTTGAACGAGATCTCACCGGCCGATTCCTCGGCGTAGGACAGGAGCGAACGGGTGATCGCATCCGCGCTCTTGCGATCGTGGCTGGCGATCGCGGCATCCAGCAGCAGCGCCTGCCCGAACAGGCGCAGCTTGTGCAGCTTCGGCAGCATGCCGGCCACCGCCCCGTCGGGCAGCTTGCCGCCCGGCCACATCGCCAGTGCGGCCAGCGCGCCGGCACGCAGCACCGGCGCGGCCGGCTTGTCGCCCGACTTGCCGAGGATCTCCTGGTGCAGGTAATTCCAGAGGCGCCCGCGCACCCGTTCCGGCGGCGCGTGGCCGGCGTCGTGCAGCCAGTCGAACGCCAGTGCGGTATACACGCTGAGGTAGGGGCTCACGAACCGGTTGCTCGGGATCCAGAACGCCATGCCGCCATTCGGCGCCTGGAAGTCGGCCGCCGCATCCAACATGTCCCGGATCGTGTCGGGCGCATCCTTCCAGGTGAACGAATCGCCCAGCACCGGCTTCAGGCGCAGGTAGTCCGAGGCCAGCACCCCGCGGCTCAGGCGGATTTCCCAGGTGCGCAACGGATCGGTGCGCATCACTTCGAAGGCGCCGTCGAGGCCGCCGACCAGCGTCGGCGCGAAACGCACCGTCACCTGGGCCGATCCGGGAATCGCCTTGGGCGGCACCTTCACCGGCACCTCGGCGCCTGCGCCGGTGGTGCTGCCGTATTCGGCCGCCACCACCTCGGTGCCGGCGCGGCGCACCGGGATGTGCGCCTCGACCGCATCGCCCAGCTTGCCCGAACGCGCCGTGGCGGTCAGCGTGATGTCGCCGGGCCCCGCTGCCTGAAGTTGCAGCCAAGCGAGCTGGTGCGCGAAGGAATCCAGCGACAGCTTGCCGGTGGTTCCGGCCTTGCCGCCGGCGATCGCGCCGCGCGCCTCGATCTTCGTTGCGACATCCAGCGGACCGGTGGTGCGGTTGGTGACGTTGAAGGCCGCGCCGAACGCATCGCCCACGTGCATCTGGTTGGGCAGCGCCGGCTGGATCTGCAGCGGCAGGTTCACGCGCACGCTGCCGTCGCCGAGGCCCATCGCCGCACCGGGCCGAAGCGCGATCACCAGGATCCGCCAGCGGGTCAGGTTGTCCGGCAGCCTGAAGCTGAAGTGCGCATGGCCGGCGGCATCGGTTTCCAGCGACGGGTTCCAGTACGCCGCGCCCTTGAAGTTGCTGCGCACGTTCGGGCCGCTGCTCTCGCCACCGCCACCGCCCGGACTCTGGCCCTTGCCTTCCTTCGGTTGCAAACGCGTCAGCAACTGGTTGGCGAGGCTGTAGTTGACCACGTCCGGACCATCCGGCGGCGCGTAGAAGGTCGCGCGCGGGTCGTAGTACTTCACACCCTTTTGCAACAAATCGAGCACGCCCTGGTCGACCACCGCGACCACCAGCCGGGTCTTGCCCGGCGCCTTGCCGTGGACGGTCTTTACCGCGACATCGACGTTCACCGTTTGACGCGGCTTGTACGTTGCGCGCGCCGGCTTGACCGCGATGTCGAGCGAGCTGCCCTTGCCCGTCACCTTCAGCGCCATGTAGCCCAGCGCCACCTCCGGCCGGCCGAGGTCGGGATCGGCTGGTGGGCTGACCCGCGGCGAGAAGATCGCGACCGAGAGATAGGCGCCCGGGAAGCACTCGGCGCCGATCGGCACGTCGATCACCGGCGCCGAGCCCTCCAGCGTCACTACCTTCTTCCACAGCACGCCGTAGCGCTCGATCGTCACCAGCGCGCGAGCGCCCGGATACGGGTTCTGCACCAGCACGTGCGCGGTGTCGCCTACGTGCCAGGACGACTTGTCGGGCACCAGCGTGACGCCCTTGCCGGAGGTGGACCACACGACCTCGCCGGCGCCCGTCACCCAAGTCGATTCGACGCTGCGTTGCTTGCGGCCTTGCGTGTCCGTGACCGTGGCGAGCACGCGATAGCTGCCCGCGCGCGGCGCGGTGAGAGGGCACGACGCCGGCGCCGTGGTCGAAACGGCTTCGCACTGGTCGGCGTCGACCCACTTGGTGTGTTCCTCGCCGGTGAAATTGCCGGCGCCGTTCTTGACCCGGACGCGGGTGATTTCCCTGCGCTGCAGTTGCAGCGTGACCTTGCTGCCGGCCTCGGGATTGCCGGCCGGGTCGACCACGAGGTATTCGACCTTGAACGGTTTGGTCGCCGACTGCATCCAGTCCTTGATGCGCAGTCCCACGAAGCGGTCGCGTGCGGCGTACGGCACGCTGGCCTGGTTGGCGACCCAGGTGGAACGCGTCGATTCCACCGCGCCTTCCACCTTCACGGCACCGTAGACGATGTCGCTTTTCTCCGGCAGCGTCACCGTGGTGCCGGCGTGGCCGGAGCGATCGAGCTGGCCGAAGGTCTGCGCCAGCGTGCGCGCCTGCGGCGATTTCTCGCTGTATCCGCCGAAGCGGAAGCCTGCCGCGACCGGCGTGTCCGGCGAAAACGACTCGGGCGCCAGCCGCGTGGTGAAACGCACCTTCGCATCGGTGTACGGACCACCCGCGTGCAGCGTGGCATCGACCTTCGTCGTGACCTCGTCGCCCGGGCCGAAACGCTTGCCCGCGACCAGCGTGTGCACCTTGAAGGTCGCCGGCACGTAATCGGTGACGATGAAGCTTCCCGCGACGCGGCTGGCGCTGCCGGTCGGCGTCGGCCAGCTCACCGAGATCTCGTAGGTGCCCATCATGCCCGTGGCGGGGATATGCAGCTCGCCGTCCATGCCGCCAAACGCGGACAGCTTCACGTGCTTTTTCTCGAGGACCTTGTTGCCCTGCGGATCGGTGATCTCGAGCGTGTAGTCGAGAGCCGGCGGCGCCTCCAGCGTGGTCTTGCCCTCGGCGCGCACGAACACCGAATACCTGATGTCGCTGCCGGGCTTGTAGATGCCCTGCTCGGTCACCGCCCACGCGCGCATGTGGCCGTGCGGCGGCGCGGTGTTGCTCCAGAACGCGTAGTGGCTGGCGTCACCGGTCGAGCGCTGGAAGGTGCCATCCAGCGGCAGCAGCGCGAGGTCGTCGCCGTGCGTGGCGCCGAGATAGAAATCGGCGTGGGTTTCCCAGCGCTGGTACCACGCCTTCGGCATGGCCACGGTCCCGGGCAACTTGGCGAGGCCCTCGGCGTTGGTGGTTGTGGCGCGCCCCACCGTGTGCAGCGGGTCGAGTTCGCCCTTGTGGCCGAGCAGCAGCTTCACCGCGGCGCCGGCGACCGGCTTGCCGTCGTCCCAGCGGTTGATCCACACCAGCGTGTCGTAGTGCCCGACCTTGGCCAGCACCTGCCACGGCGTCACCTGGCCCATGAAGGGTTGGCTCGAGAGGTACCGTTCTCGCCAGTGCCGATGCTGTCCCAGCCATTCGAGCGTGCCCCATGCGACTCCCGGCCGGCCGTCGAGCATCCCTCGAAGGCCCAGCTTGCCGCGCACGATGGTGTCCTCCGGCGCCGCGAGGTCGGGCCGCTTCAGCAGGTCCACGCTTTGCGAGGGGCCGGGTTTCGCTGCGCCCTCCAGCTCGCGCGCGTGCAGCACGCGGTAGTCGAACGAGAACTGCGCGAGGTTGGTGAAGCGCAGCGGGATGATCGTGGGCTGGTCGGTCTCCAGCACCGACTCGCGCGGCGGCGTATCGAGGAACGGCGAGCGATGGCCGGTGCGGAAGCTGACGCTGGCAGGTGCGGTCAGCGTGCGCCCGAAGCGGTCCTTGACGCCGGCCGGAACGGTGACCGTGTACGCGTGCATCGCATCGAGCACGAAGGTCAGCGGATAATCTCCCGCCGGCGCATCCGGCTGGTTGCGTTCGCGCAGGAACCACTGCGGGTAGTCGCGCCATGCTGCAGCGAGTTTGGCCTGCGGCATCGGCATGGGTTTCCAGCCGGTGGCGGCGAGCGTCGCGCGCGGCACCGGTGTGCTGAACTGCAGGCTGACGCTGTCGGGATTGCAGCGCGATCCGTCCTTGCCTGCCGCATCGATGCTGTCACCGGCCTTGAAGAACGCGAAGCTGTCGCCATCGCGGCAGGACACGCCGGTGAGACGGAACGGACCGTAGGTCGTCAACTGCTCCAGCGCATCGGACTGCTCGCCGGACAGCGGCCCCAGCGGCGAGCGCATGCCCGGCTTCATCTCGAGCGCATAATCGCGGGCAGCGGCCAGTGGCTTCGCCGGCACCACCTTCCAGACGCGCCGTCCCGCCGCGGCGTCCGCCCTGGCATCGAGCGGCGTGGCGGGTTGCGGGTTGTCCACTGCGACCACCGCACCCGGCGCGCCGGGCACCGGCAGAATCACCGGCCCCTCGCGATGCTTCGTGAACGGCTCGACCCTGGCGTCGACCCAGCCTGCCTGGCCGCCGAAGCCGATATGGCGCGCCAACTGTGCGGCGGTGACCGGCATGTTCAACCGCACCACGAACACCGGCATCACCGGCGAGGTCCACTCCTCGAAGCGGCTGTAGTCGACCTTCGGGCGCCAGGTCGTGAAGGTCTGCACCTCGGGCTTGTCGAGGTGGCTGCCGTCGAGCGCCTTCAGTTTGGTCTCGACAGTGATGGTGTATTTCGTGGCGGGCGCAAAACGGTTTTGCTTCGGCAGGCGGCAGGCCAGCTCGCTGGTGTCCAGCCAGCGCCACTGGCAGCCCGGGTCGGGGGCAATGTGCACCGGCAGTTTGGAGGTCTTGCGGCCCATGTGGCCGAGCGGCACCATCGCGCGGTCGAACTGGATGACCGCTTCCTGCCCCGGCTGCACGTCCGTGCCCGATGGCGAGATCCGCCGAACTTGCAGCGGTCCGTCCTGCGCAAATGCACTTCCCGTCCAGAGCAGCGCGACCATCCAGACTGCGCAACACGCCACCCACCGAATCCCGAACCGCCGCGTCCTTTGCATCTGTTCCATCCCCCGAGAAGTGAGTTTGTGAAACTATCGTAAAACCTGAATTGTGGTCGCTTCCTGACCAAACGCGGGCAGCCGGATGGCCGCCGCACGCGACTCAGGAAACCTTCAGGAAATGGCAGCCGGATCAGTCGCAAACGACACGTCATCCACATTGCTGCAGCCGCGACGCAGCAGCACCCGCCAATCGTCCCCGATGCGCCGCTGATCCAGCACGCGCATCCGCCAGCACCTGGCCATGTCGGCGAGCGGCGGCAATGCGAGCAACGGCCGCGCCGTGTCGCCCAGCAGCACGGGCGCCACGTACAAAAGCAATTCATCGACAAGACCGGCGTCGAACAACGCGCCGCACAGCGTCGGGCCGGCCTCGACCTGCAGTTCATTGACGTCACGCACGGCCAGCAGGCGCAGCACGGCTTCGAGGTCGAGCCGGCCGTTGGCATCGACGGGCACGTCCATCGTGTCGACGCGCGCGTAGCGGTCACCGCGCGGCTTCGCATCCGGCCCATGCAACACCAGCGTCGGCACGCTGCCGTCGAGCAGGCTTGCATCCGCCGGCAGCGCATCCAGCCGCGCATCCAGCGCCACCCGCAGCGGCGTGAAGCCCTCCCCTTCAAGGGGAGGGTTTGGGTGGGGATGGGTTTCAGGCAGCCGCACCGTCAACCTTGGATCATCCGCGCGTGCGGTCCCGGCGCCAGTCAGGATCGCCGAGCTGCGCGCGCGCCAGCGCTGCACATCGCTACGCGCCGCCTCGCCGGTGATCCATTTCGATTCGCCATTGGCCAGCGCGGTACGGCCGTCCAGGCTCATCGCCAGCTTCACGCGCACCCACGGCCGCCCCTGCTCGAAACGACAGAAGAACCCGCGGTTCAGTTCGCGCGCGGCCTCGCGCATCAGGCCGGTTTGCACCGCGATGCCAGCGTCGCACAGTTGCTGCAACCCGGCACCGGCGACCTTCGGATTGGGATCCTCGCTGGCGACCACGATGCGCGCGACGCCGGCCTCGACCAATGCGACTGTGCACGGCGGCGTGCGCCCCTGGTGCGCGCACGGTTCCAGCGTCACGTACACGGTCGCGCCGCGCGCGCGCTTGCCTGCGGCACGCAACGCGAGTACTTCGGCATGCGGCTCGCCCGCGCGCTGGTGCCAGCCTTCGCCGACCACCGCATCGCCGTGCACGATCACGCAGCCGACGCGCGGATTGGGCTGGGTCGTGTACAGGCCGCGTGCTGCCAGGCGCAGGGCGCGGGCCATGTGCGCGTGGTCGGCCGGCGAAAAGCCGGGACTCGGGACTCGGGACTCGGGACTCGGGGAAGCAGGCATCAATCGTCCCTCAACAACGCCGTTCGCGTCGAGCATAGCTCGCGTTGCGAGCCGGGACTCGGACTGCGGAGGCAGAGCCTGTCCCGGACTCGATCCGGGGATGCCGAAGCGAACGTCGGCGCAGCCGACAGCCCGGAGGGCGAGCCGCGGGCGCGGCGAGTTTCTCGGGACTCGGGGAAGCGGGCACAAACAGATCCACAGTCGGTCAATGAAGCCGTTCGCCCTGAGCGTAGGCCCGCTGGGCCGAAGTCGAAGGTCGTTTCGACTTCGCTCGCTGCGCGAGCTGCGCTCAACGCGAACGGAACGAAAGCATGTTGCGGCGCATCAGCGTTTCTTGTTCTTGTCGATGGGCACGACCGCACGGCCGCCGATCAAGGGGAGCTGGCTGTCGCTGGCGGGCAGTTCGTGTTCGAGGCGATCGAGTTCCTCGCGGAAATCGGCGACATCCTGGAAGGCGCGGTACACCGAGGCGTAGCGCACGTAACCGACGTGGTCGAGCTTGCGCAGCTCGGCCATCACCAGTTCCCCGATCCGGCGCGAGGGCAGCTCGCGCTCGGTGGAAACCCGCAATTGGCGCACCACCGCGCGCACCGCCGCATCGACGCGGTCCTCGGGCACCGGGCGCTTGTGCAGCGCCCGGTCGAAGCCGGTACGCAGCTTGCGCGCGTCGAACGCCTCGCGCCGGCCGTCGTCCTTGATGATCGCGGGCAGCTTCAGTTCCACCGTTTCCACCGTCGAAAACCGCTCGCCGCACGACGGGCATTCGCGGCGCCGGCGGATGGTCGAGCCTTCCTCCGAAACACGCGAATCGATCACGCGGGTGTCGACGTTCTGGCAGAAGGGGCAGTGCATCAGTGCGTGGGGACCGGGGACCGGGGACCGGGGACCAGAAATGCCGCAGCGGCCGGGGGAACCCGGCTTTCCGCCGGTCCCTGGTCCCCTGTCCCTGGTCCCCTGCTGTCAGCCATACACCGGAAACCTCGCACACTGCGCGTTGACCAGCCCGCGCACGCGTTCGATGACGGCTTCGTCCTCCGGCGCGTCCAGCACGTCGCAGAGCCAGCCGGCGAGTTCGATGCAGTCATCCTCCTTGTAGCCGCGGGTGGTCACGGCCGGGGTGCCGATGCGAAGGCCGCTGGTGACGAAGGGCTTTTGCGGATCGTTGGGCACCGCGTTCTTGTTGACCGTGATGTGCGCCTTGCCGAGCGCGGCTTCGGCGTCCTTGCCGGTCAGCGGTTTGCCGATCAGGTCGACCAGGAACAGATGGTCCTCGGTGCCACCGGAAACGATCCTGTAGCCGCGCTCGATCAGGGTCCCGGCCATCGCCTTGGCGTTCTTCACCACCTGCTGCTGGTATTCCTTGAAGGACGGTTCCAGCGCTTCCTTGAACGCGACGGCCTTGGCCGCGATCACGTGCATCAAGGGGCCGCCCTGCAGGCCGGGGAACACGATCGACTGCAGCTTCTTCTGGATGTCCGCGGCATGTTCGCCCATGGCCGAGGTCTGCGCGACGATCAGGCCGCCGCGCGGCCCGCGCAGGGTCTTGTGGGTGGTGGAAGTCACCACGTGCGCATGCGGCAGCGGCGAGGGGTACACGCCCGCGGCAATCAGGCCGGCCACGTGCGCCATGTCCACGAACAGGTACGCGCCGACCTTGTCGGCGATGGCGCGGAAGCGCGCCCAGTCCATGACCTGCGAATAGGCGCTGAAACCGGCCACGATCATCTTCGGCTGGTTCTCGACAGCAAGCTTTTCGACCGCGTCGTAATCGACCAGGCCTTCATCGTTCACGCCGTACTGCACGGCGTTGAATACCTTGCCGGAAAGATTGGGCTTGGCACCGTGCGTCAGGTGCCCGCCGTGCGCGAGGCTCATGCCGAGGATGGTGTCGCCGGGCTTGAGCAGCGCGAAATACACCGCCTGGTTGGCCTGCGATCCCGAATGCGGTTGCACGTTGGCGTAGTCGCAATCGAACAACTGCTTCAGCCGCTCGATCGCCAGCGCCTCGGCGACGTCGACGTACTGGCAGCCACCGTAGTATCGCCTGCCCGGGTAGCCCTCGGCATACTTGTTGGTCAGCACCGACCCCTGCGCCTCCAGGACCCGCGGGCTGGCGTAGTTTTCCGAGGCAATCAACTCGACATGGTCTTCCTGCCGCTGGCGTTCCTCGCGGATGGCCTCGGCCAGATCATCGTCGTACCCGGCAATGCGCATTTCGTGGTTGTACATCGCGATCCTCGTGCTGTCGTGGGCAACGGTCGATTCTAGCCCGCATCGCCCACCGCGTCGCGTGGCGAGGCGTTCCGGAAGCGTGCGCCGGCTGGCATCGGCAGCACAGTTTCGCGATAATAGGCGGTTCTCATACGAAAAAATGGCTTCCGGAAAACGGGGGTCAGAATCACTTTTCGAACACGACATCCGGAACGAGGGCGTTGCGGAAGAAGTGACTCTGACCCCGGTTTTCCCGGATTGACGAGCACCCGAAGGTTACCTTGATGCAATACATCTACACCATGATCAACGTGTCCAAGATCGTCCCGCCAAAGCGCGAGATCATCAAGGACATTTCGCTGTCGTTTTTCCCCGGCGCCAAGATTGGCCTGCTGGGCCTGAACGGTGCCGGCAAGTCCACGGTGCTGCGCATCATGGCGGGCGTGGACACCGACTTCCAGGGCGAGGCGCGCCCGCAGCCAGGCATCAAGATCGGCCATCTGGCGCAGGAGCCGCACGTCGACCCCGACAAGACCGTGCGCGAAACGGTCGAGGAAGGGCTGGCCGAAATCCTGAATGCGCAGAAGCGGCTCGAAGAGGTCTACGCGGCCTACGCCGAGGAAGACGCCGATTTCGACACGCTGGCGGCCGAGCAGCAGAAGCTCGAGAACCTCCTGGCCGCCAATGACGCGCACAAGCTGGAACAGCAGATCGAGGTCGCCGGCGACGCGCTGCGCCTGCCGCCATGGGACGCGAAGATCGCCACGCTCTCGGGCGGCGAGAAGCGCCGCGTCGCGCTGTGCCGACTGCTGTTGTCCAAGCCCGACATGCTGCTGCTGGACGAGCCCACCAACCACCTCGACGCCGAATCGGTCGACTGGCTGGAGCAGTTCCTGCACGACTATCCCGGCACCGTGGTCGCGGTCACGCACGACCGCTACTTCCTCGACAACGCCGCCGAATGGATCCTCGAGCTCGACCGCGGCCGCGGCATCCCGTGGAAGGGCAACTATTCCTCGTGGCTGGAACAGAAGGAACAGCGCCTCAAGCAGGAAGCCGCCGGCGAAAAGGCCCGCCAGAAGGCCATCGCGCGCGAGCTGGAATGGGTGCGCTCGGCTGCCAAGGGCCGCCAGTCCAAGGGCAAGGCGCGCCTGACCCGCTTCGAGGAACTGAATGCGCTCGACTACCAGCGCCGCAACGAGACCAACGAGATCTTCATCCCGCCCGGCGAGCGCCTCGGCAACGAAGTGATCGAGTTCCGGAACGTATCGAAGTCCTTCGGCGACAACTGCCTGATCGACGATCTTTCGTTCAAGATCCCGCCCGGCGCGATCGTCGGCGTGATCGGGCCCAACGGCGCCGGCAAGTCCACGCTGATGAAGATGATCATGGGCAAGGAACAGCCCGATTCGGGCGAGATCAAGCTCGGCCACACCGTCAAGCTGGCCTACGTCGACCAGTCGCGCGGCATGCTCAACGACAAGCACAACGTGTGGCAGGAAGTCTCCGGGGGCCTCGACATCCTCAAGATCGGCAACTTCGAGATCCAGTCGCGCGCCTACATCGGCCGCTTCAACTTCAAGGGTTCCGACCAGCAGAAGATCGTCGGCCAGCTCTCCGGCGGCGAACGCGGCCGCTTGCACCTTGCCAAGACCCTGCTCGAAGGCGGCAACGTGCTGCTGCTGGACGAGCCGTCCAACGACCTCGACGTCGAGACCCTGCGCGCGCTGGAAGAAGCGTTGCTGGAATTCCCGGGCTGCGCGATCGTGATCAGCCACGACCGCTGGTTCCTCGACCGCATCGCCACCCACATCATCGCCTTCGAGGGCGACTCGCACGTCGAATTCTTCCCCGGCAACTACAACGAATACGAAGCCGACAAGAAACGCCGCCTCGGCGAGGAAGCCGCGCAGCCGCGCCGGGTGCGGTACAAGAAGCTGGCCTGAGGCTCGGGACTCGGGACTCGGGGCTCGGGACCGGGATTCGGGACTCGGGACTCGGACTGCGGAGGCGCAGGACGCCGGAGCGAACGTCGGCGCAGCCGACGGCCCGGAAAGCGAGCCGCAGGAGCGGCGAGTTTCTCGGGACTTGGGACTTGCAAAAGTCCTCTCCCCCAACGATGAAACCGTTGGGGGAGAGGGGGCGGTAGCGTGCGCGCCGCGCACGGGTGACCCGGCGGCGCGTGCGGTCGTGCGCAAAGCGCACGCTACGAAACAGGGACCCGAAGCCCGGGACCCTGCACCGGGAACGCCGACCTGGAAGAGCCCTCTCCCCCGCGACCCGTTGCGGGGGAGAGGGTTGGATGAGGGGGCCGGGTCCAGCGTGCAACGGAACCTGCACCCGAAGCCCGGGGTCCATCTCCACGGACGAATCACCTTTCGGGATGCCACGAAATGGATTCCGGGTTCCGCGCTGCGCGCGGCCCCGGAATGACGACAGGGTAATATCGCGGTTTTCCGGACGATCACTCATCACCCGAGGCAAACCGGCGCCCAGGTGGCACCCACCGCGCAACGAAGACACCGTCCACCGAATCCGAACCAGACGGCGGGCGGTGCCCGCCCGACCCCGCGCACAAGGCGATCCCGACTTGCCAGCCCTGCCTGCCCGGGGGCTATCGACGGGTTTCGGGCGGCAGCAGGTCCATCGTCATCACGATGGCCTCTTCGCGGCCGCGCCGCGCCGGGTAGTAGCCAGGCCGGCGGCCGATCTCTCGAAAGCCCGCGCGCTGGTACATCGCATGCGCCAGCGGGTTGGATGGCCGAACTTCCAGAAGTACTCGTTCGGCGCCATGCCAGCGTGCCAGGTCGATCAGGCGCCGGAGCAGGTAGGCGCCGTGCCCGCGCCCCTGGTGCAGCGGGGCTACGCAGAGGTTGAGGATGTGCGCCTCGGCCGCGCCCACCGACAGGATGCCGTATCCGATGACCGCACCGGCCTGCTCCAGCACCCAGCAGTCGTGGCCGTTGTCCAGGCAACTGCGGAATATTCCCCGTGACCAGGGAAACTCGTAGGCCGCCGCCTCGACGTTGATGATGGCCGACAGGTCCTCGCGACGCATCGGCCGCAATTCCGGGTGCAGGGGCGCTACCGCGACCATCTCAGCCGGCCCCACCATGGCCCAGTGCGCACATCCGTTCCCACAGCCGCCGCTTGCGCTCGCGGTCGCGGTGCAGCGTTGCCAGCGGATCGGCACGCAATACCCGGTCCGCGGGCACGCCGTCGGGCACGGGCGCGGCGCCGAAAACCATCACCGCGGCGGACGGATCCCCGGCCGCGTCGCACACCCGCACCGGCTGCAACCCGGCCTTGGTGACCGCCTCGGTCAGCGCCACGTACATCCTGTCGATTGCCGGATCGCTGCGCTCGGCCGGATCGGCCTGCAGCGCCAGGCGCTTGATCGAAGCCGGCGGCGATGCGGCCTCTACAGCGTCGGTGGCAGCGGTCACTGCCGCTGCGGGTTCCGCGCGACGCACGGCCGGTTCACCGTCCGCACGCGACGCGCTTCGCAACCGCAGCCGCGCGACGCCCAGCGCCCGCAGGCAGCGGTCGCGCACGGCATCGCCGGATGCCACCACGCTCACCGGTCCGACTCCGCCGGCGCCTTGTTGCGCGCCATCCGCATGCGCCGCCTGGAAGCCCTGCTGCGCAGCCCCCACAGGGTGATCACCACGCCCGACAGCGCATAGGTCGTGGCCAGTGCCAGCAACACCAGCGGCGTGTTGATGGTCAGCGCGACGATGATCAACACCGCCAGCACGATCCACACGAACGGCACCTTGCCCCCGACCGGCAACGTCTTGAAGCTGTAATAGCGCACCCTGCTCACCATGAGCAGACCCGCGATGACCGCCAGCGCCAGGGTCACGAAGCGCAGCGTGGACCCGCTGACGCCGAAATGCTCCATCGTCCACACGAACGACATGCACAGCCCGGCGGCGGCGGGGCTGGCCAGGCCCTGGAAATAACGCTTGTCGGCGACGCCGACCTGGGTATTGAAGCGCGCCAGGCGCAGCGCCGTGCACGCGGCATACAGGAACGCCGCGGTCCAGCCCACCCTGCCCCATGCCACGCTGTCGTCGCGCAGGTATTCCAGCGACCACGTGTACATCACCAGCGCCGGCGCCAGTCCGAAGCTGACCAGGTCGGACAACGAGTCGTACTGCGCCCCGAAGTCGCTCTGGGTGCCGGTCAGCCGCGCCACCCGGCCATCCATGCCGTCGAGCAGCGCGGCGATGAACACCGCGATCGCGGCGTGCTGGAAAAAGCCGAGATACGCCGCCACGATCGCGTAAAAACCCGCGAACATCGCGCCGGTCGTGAACAGGTTCGGCAGCAGATAGATCCCGCGGCGCACGGTCTTGTGGGGTATAGGATCGTTCATCCCGGCACGGCTCCTGGGGCGGCGCCCAGTGTAAACCATTCCCCCGCGGGAGCGCCGTTGTGTGCGGGCATTCACGAACGCACACACATGCTGTGGCATACTCGTGGCCCGATAATCCACTCCCCCGGGGGCCACCCATGCAACCGCGCCGGCTTCTCATTGCCCTGGTCTTTGGTACCGCGGCCGCCTGCCTCGCGACAGCCGCCAGCGCCCAGCAGGTCTACAAATGGAAAGACGCCAACGGCGTGACCCATTTCTCGCAGACCCCGCCGCCAGCCGGCAAGCACTACACCAAGATGCACCTGCAGGGGCAGCCCGAGGTTTCCACGCCACCCCGGCACAGCGCATCCAGCCAGGAAAACCGCCCGCAGGGCGACGAGGACGGCGCTCCGCCGGCGCGCACCCGCGACGACGGCAAGACCGAACCCGACACGCCCGACAACCGCGCCAGGCTGTGCAAGCAACTCAGATCGAACATCGCGCTGCTGCAGAGCAAGGAGCCGGTCGTCACCGGCGGCCAGAACGGCAAGCAGCAGGTGATGAGCGACAACGCGCGCGAACAGCAGCTCGCCACCGCGCGCGCCCAGCAGGCGCAGTATTGCAGTGGCGGGTGATTGCGGGAACCGGGGACCGGGGACCGGGGACCGGGTAGAGCGTAACGACATCGCCGCCATGCCGGGGCTGCCGCGAATGAAATTCGTGGCAGAACCCGGAATCCACCTTGATCCTT
>CAZAXF010000023.1:0-46524 GCA_964489055.1 uncultured Rhodanobacter sp.
ACGGCCTCGGTCAGGTAGCCGCCTTCCTCGTAGCCGACATAGCCGGGCGGCGCGCCGATCAGGCGGGCGACCGAGTGCTTTTCCATGAACTCGGACATGTCGATGCGCACCATTGCCTCGGTGGTGTCGAACAGGAAATTCGCCAGCGCCTTGCACAGCTCGGTCTTGCCGACACCGGTCGGCCCGAGGAACAGGAACGAGCCGGACGGGCGGTTGGGATCGGACAGGCCGGCGCGCGCGCGCCGGATCGCGTCGGACACGGCGCGCACCGCCTCGTCCTGGCCGACCACCTGCTGGTGCAGGGCGTCTTCCATCTTCAGCAGCTTTTCGCGCTCGCCTTCGAGCATCTTCGAGACCGGGATGCCGGTCCAGCGCGAGACGACTTCGGCGATTTCCTCGGCGGTTACCTTGTCCTTGACCAGCTTGAACTCGCGCTGCTCCACGTCCTGCGCCGCCGCGAGCTGCTTCTCCAGCTCCGGCAGCACGCCGTACTGGATCTCGCTCATGCGGGCGTAGTCCTGGCGGCGCTGGGCGGCCTCCATCTCGTGGTGCGCCTTCTCGATCTCTTCCTTGATCTTCGCATCGCCCTGCAACGTGGCCTTTTCCGACTTCCAGACCTCGTTCAGGTCGGAAAACTCGCGCTCGAGTTTCTCGATGTCGCCCTCGAGGTCGGCCAGGCGCTTCTTCGATTCCGGGTCCTTTTCCTTCTTCAGCATCTCGCGCTGAATCTTCAACTGGATCAGGCGGCGCTCCAGGCTGTCGAGTTCCTCCGGCTTGGAATCGATCTCCATGCGGATGCGGCTGGCCGCCTCGTCCATCAGGTCGATGGCCTTGTCGGGTAGCTGGCGGTCGGTGATGTAGCGATTGGAAAGCGTGGCCGCGGCGACGATCGCGGGGTCGGTGATCTCCACGCCGTGGTGCACCGCGTAGCGTTCCTTCAGGCCGCGCAGGATCGCGATGGTGTCCTCCACATCGGGCTCGCCCACGAACACCGGCTGGAAGCGCCGCTCGAGCGCGGCGTCCTTCTCGATGTACTTGCGGTATTCGTCCAGCGTGGTGGCGCCGATGCAGTGCAACTCGCCGCGCGCCAGCGCCGGTTTCAGCATGTTGCCGGCGTCCATCGCGCCCTCGGCCTTGCCGGCGCCGACCATCGTGTGCAGCTCGTCCATGAACAGGATGACCCGGCCTTCCTGCTTGGCGAGGTCGTTCAGCACGCCCTTCAGGCGCTCCTCGAACTCGCCGCGGAACTTGGCGCCGGCGATCAGCGCGCCCATGTCCAGCGCCAGCAGGCGCCGGTTCTTCAAGCCCTCGGGCACCTCGTCCTTGACGATGCGCTGGGCCAGGCCCTCGGCGATCGCGGTCTTGCCCACCCCGGCCTCGCCGATCAGCACCGGGTTGTTCTTGGTGCGGCGCGAAAGCACCTGGATCACCCGGCGAATTTCCTCGTCGCGGCCGATCACCGGGTCGAGCTTGCCGGCCTCGGCGCGCGCCGTGAGGTCGATGGTGTATTTCTCCAGCGCCTGGCGCTGGTCCTCGGCGCCCTCGGACTGCACCTTCTCGCCACCGCGCAACTTTTCAATCGCGGCTTCCAGGTTCTGCTTGTCGGCGCCGGCGGCCTTGAGCGCCCGGCCGATCTCGCCCTTGTCCTCGAGGCAGGCCAGCACGAACAGTTCCGAGGCGATGTACTGGTCGCCGCGCTGCTGGGCCAGCTTGTCGGTAAGGTTCAGCAACCGGCTGAGCGCGTTCGAGACGTTGATGTTGCCTTCCTGGCCGGAAACCTGCGGCAATGCATCCAGGGCCTCGCCCACCCGCTGGCGCAAAAGCGGCACGTTGACGCCGGCCTGCGCCAGCATCGGCGCGGTCGAGCCGCCCTGCTGGTCCAGCAGCGCGGCCAGCACGTGCACCGGCTCGAGCATGTTGTGGTCGCGCCCGACCGCCAGCGATTGCGCATCGGCCAGTGCCTGCTGGAAGCGCGATGTCAGCTTGTCCATTCTCATCCGGGAATCCTCGTCAACGGGCGGCGAACAGGCCGCACAGGCGGAATCCCTGAGATAGGGCCGGCGCGCGTTCGCTTCAACCGCGGGCGCCCGCTGCCCGCGTCCGGGCCGTGCACTACCATCGACGGCCATGCACACGCCATCGACACCCGCCCCGTCAGGACAGCAATGGACCATCAAACAGGATGGCGAGCACGGCGCGGCGCGCGCCACGGTCGTGGAAGTCGGCGGCGGCCTGCGCGAATGCGAACTGGAGGGCGCCGCGGTGATCGATCCGTTCGCGCGCGACGCGATCTGCGACGGCGCCCACAACATGCCGCTGGTGCCCTGGCCCAACCGCGTCCGCGACGGCCGTTACACGTTTGACGGCAACGACCACCAGCTGGCGCTGACCGAGCCGGCCCTGCACAACGCCATCCACGGCTTCGGGCGCTGGCGCAACTGGACGCTGCGCGAGCGCCAGGAAAACCGGATCGTGGTCGGCCTGTTGCTGCACCCGCAGCCGGGCTACCCGTTCCCGCTCGATATCGCCATCGCCTACATCCTGGACGAGACCGGCCTGACCACCGCCATCACCGCCACCAACCTCGGCGCGTGCCCCTGCCCCTGGGGCTGCGGCCAGCATCCCTATCTCGTATGCGGCACCGAGACCATCGATCCGTTGGAACTCAAGCTCGACGCAGCCACGCGCCTGGTCAACGACGCCAGCCAGATTCCCGTGGGCAGCGAACCGGTGGCAGGCTCGGAGCTTGATTTCCGCGCGGGTCGCGTCATCGGCACGCAGCAACTGGACTGCGGCTTCACCGACCTTGCGCGCGACGACCGGGGCCGCGCCTGGGCGCACCTCACCGCCCCGGACGGGCGCCGCGTCAGCCTCTGGGCCGACCGCCATTTCAAATACTTCCAGCTCTACACCGGCGACACCCTCGCCCCACCCCGCCGCCGCCGCGGCATCGCCATCGAACCCATGACCTGCGCCCCGAACGCCTTCGCCAGCGGCGAAGGCCTGGTCCGCCTCTTGCCCGACGAATCGGTGACCGCAAGGTGGGGCATCACGATCGGCTGACGCCAAGATCAATGGGGTCACCATTTCGTTGGGTCGACAGGCCCGGGAAGTCCGGGCACACTCGGCAAGCCTCACCGGCTCCTGTTGTTGCGACCCCGTCCATCAGAGAGACCCGATGACCTGCGGCCACGATCCCACCGACGCTGCGTGCGACACAGCGTGCATTCGACCCTCCCGTACCGCCCGCCTGACCGCGCTGGCGGTATTTTTTTTCAGTACCCCGGCGCTGGCGGCCGATGCACCGGCCCGTACGGCCGACGATCGCATCAACGCCTTGTTCGCGCCTGTCGCGAAGGCGATTTCCGAGGCCGTGTTCTACCCGATTCCGCTCGGCAACGGCGACGCCATTCCGGCCATGGTGTTGTGGTTGATCGTGGCGGCGCTGTTCTTCACCCTGTTCTTCCGCTTCATCAATCTGCGCGGCGCCGTGCAGGGACTGCGGCTGATTCGCGGCGATTATTCCGATCGCCGTGACGCCGGCGAAGTCAGCCACTTCCAGGCGCTGGCGACTGCGCTGTCGGGCACCGTGGGCCTGGGCAATATCGCCGGCGTCGCCATCGCCATCAGCATCGGCGGTCCCGGCGCGACATTCTGGATGATCGTCGCCGGCCTTCTGGGCATGAGTACGAAATTCGTCGAGTGCACGCTGGGCGTCATGTACCGTCGTCACAATGCCGACGGCAGCTTCTCCGGCGGTCCCATGCATTACCTCACCCGTGGTGTTGCCGAGCACTACCCGCGCCTGAAACGGGTCGGCAGGGTGCTGGCGATCGTGTTCTCGGTCTGCTGCATCGGCGGCTCGCTGGGCGGTGGCAACATGTTCCAGGCCAACCAGAGCTTCCAGCAACTGGTGAACGTGACCGGCGGCCAGGCGAGCGCGCTTGCCGACATGGGCTGGCTGTACGGGCTGGTGATGGCGGTGCTGATCGGGCTGGTGATCATCGGCGGGATCCGATCGATCGCGCGCGTCACCAGCGCGCTGGTGCCGCTGATGGCGATCACCTACGTCATTTGCAGCGTATGGATCATCCTTGCCGACATCGCATTCGCCGGCCAGGCGTTCCGCGCCATCGTCGTGGGCGCGTTTACCCCCGAGGCAGGCGCAGGCGGCATCGTCGGGGTGTTGGTCCAGGGTTTTCGCCGCGCGGCGTTCTCCAATGAAGCCGGCGTCGGCTCGGCGCCGATCGCGCATTCGGCGGTACGCACCAGGGAACCGGTAACCGAAGGCCTGGTTGCCCTGTGGGAGCCGTTCATCGACACCGTCGTGATCTGCACCATGACCGCGGTCGTGATTGTCATCACCGGCATGCACCAGCACCGGGGCCTCGAAGACGGCGTCGCGCTGACCTCGATGGCATACGCCTCGATACTGCCCTGGTTTCCCTATCTCCTGACCATCGCGGTGTTCATGTTCGCGTTCTCGACCATGCTCGCCTGGTCCTACTACGGCGAAAAGTCCGCCCGTTACCTGTTCGGTGAGTCCCGGCGGGTCGCGCTTGCATACAAGTTGCTGTTTTGCATATTCATCGTGATCGGCGCAGCCAGCAACCTGTCCGCCGTGGTCGACTTCTCCGACGCGATGATCTTCGTGATGGCGCTGCCCAACGTCATCGGCTTGTACCTCCTGGCGCCGGTGGTCAGACGCGAGCTGGCCAGCTACTTCGCGCGCGTGCGCAGTGGCGAGATCCGCAACTACCGCAAGCGGCCGCGGGTGGATCAATAGGGTGATCAATAGGGTCAGAGTCATTGATCTTCGAGGCGGGAAGAAAAGTACACGTTACGCCTGATTTTCCAGCGAGGAGATGACGGATCAATGACTCTGACCCTATTGATCCCTATTGATCCTGTTGATCCTGATCCGGTGTCATTCGCCCAGGACGCGGACCTTGTCGCCAAGCACGTCCTCGACGTAGAGCATCTGGACCAGGACGGTCAGTGCCACCAGTACCGGCGCGGCAATCAGCATGCCGAACATGCCTGCGGCCAGGGCGCCGACCAGCTGGGACATGATCAGCCAGCCGGGCGCCACGTGCACGGTCTGTCGCTGTATCAAGGGGGAAAGGACGTAGCCTTCCATGGCGTGTGCGCACACATACAGCAATACCACGTACAGCGCGGTCACGGGTGAGGTCAGCATGCCCATCAACACGGCCGGGATCACGGCCACGATCACGCCCAGGTAAGGGACGAACGTCAACAGGCACGCGATGACCGCGAGCAATGCCGCCAATTCGACGTGCAACAACGCCAGGCCGATCCAGGTCAATATGCCGACCGCGAGCATGGCGGCAAAACGCCCGATCAGCCAGCGACGCAGCGCGTGGGCAATCTCGTTTCCAACCGTTCGCAGCCGCGCCCGGCGATGCTTCGGTGCGAGCATCACCACGGTATTGACATAAAAGCGCGGCGTGGCGGCGAAATACACACCGGCAACCACGAGGATGACAAAGTCGATGATCATGTCCACCGACGCCGAAACGTAGCCGCCGATGTGAAGACTGCCGAACAATCCGGATACACCCGGAAACTTCCCCGCCATCGGTTGCGAGGCCAGCGCGCCGACATCGAGACCCGCCGCCTTGAGCTGCTGCCCGATGCGCGCGATGGCGTGTTCCATGTCGCGCTGGAGTGCCGGCGCCTGACTGGTGATACGCAAGCCGCCGAAGAGAAAAATGCCAACGAGAATGGCCACGATGACCACGATCACCGTGCCCAGCGCGGCCCAGCGCGGCATGCGTGCATGGCGCACCAGCACGCGGGCCAGCCCGTCCAGCATGACCGCGAGCAGGATCGCCGCGAACAAGACCAGCGCGGAACGACCGACCAGCCAGAGAAACACCCCCAGCCCACCCGTCAACAACGCGATCCCGGCCACGATGGCCGCACGACGGGCGAACTCGCTCAGAGGCATGCGTGGATCGGTGGGGTTCGACATCAAGGGGCCGGGCGCGGAACGTCGTCAGCAATGAGGATACGCCACCGCACACCCGCCCCTGTCGATTCAGACCGTGATCGTGGCCGCGGTTCGCGCGCGCGGAATCACAAGCTCGGACGCAACCGGCTCCTGCCTGCAGGATTTGCGCAACAGCTGCAACAGGCAATGAGGCAACCGCCGACGGCAACGACCGCGGCGGGCGCGGAACCCGGAATTCCATCTACATGGACATGGCGCGCGCAGGCCCCGGGGCGGCCGCAACGAGCACGCATGGGGCCACTGGTACCTTCCCCAGGCGCAATGCCCCGCGAAACGTGTATTTCAGTCGGCGTGCACCGGCTTGATCACCGGCGAAACTGGCGATCGACCAGCATGCCGATGATGAAGCCGATCCCCATCGCCGTACCGACACTTGCCGCGGGGTGTTCCTCGATTTTCTGTCCGACCTGCCTGCCGGCCTTCCTTGCCCGGTCCCTGGCCAGGTTCGCCTCATCCTTGAACAGCTCCTTCACGGCGCTCGACAAGTCCTTGACGTCCGACTTCAAACTGTCGAAGTCTTTTCTCAGGGTTTCAAGGTTTTGTTCGGATGTAGCTGCCATGCTCGTTTCTCCTGTGCAATTTTGCGGGTTGCGTGAGACACCATCCTTCAATTCGACGGGCCATGGTTTGCCGCCATGCAACGGCGCAATCGGGCTGCCGGAGTTGAACGGAACCCACTTGCAATCACCCTAACACGCGTGTTTGCAACAATGGTGAAGCTGACAATAACGCCCTGCATGATCAGCCACGGCCGGCACCGATGACGGCTGGGGCCGTTCCTGAAGCGTTCCCCGTCGCCCGGAGGGAGACGGATATTTCGTGTTGAAGATCAGCACCAAACAGCTTGCTCCATGCGTGGGGGTGGCGAAACGCCTTTAGAATCCCGCGCTGTCGGTGACACGTTCGGGGAAACGGAAAACGTGGGAGCTTCGGAGTCGGCGCCGTGGGGATGGCGCGTCTGGAACACGCTGCAACTGGTATACACCGTGGCCTGGACGGCGGGCTGCATCATCCTGGCCTTGCTGGCGCTGGTGCTTGCAGGCGGCAATCGCCACATCCCGCTGCGGATGGCGTCGCGATTGTGGGCACCGGGCCTGCTGCGTGGTGCGGGGGCGAAGCTGCGCGTCGAGGGGCTGGAACGGGTGGATTTTTCCCGACCGCACGTCTTCGTGGCCAACCACCAGTCGATCATCGACGTGTGCGCGCTGTTCCGCGCCCTGCCGGTGCCGGTCCGGTTCGTGATCAAGCAGGAACTGGCCAGGGTGCCGTTCATCGGCTGGTATGCGCGCGCGATGGGCATGGTGTTCATCGAGCGCGGGCACGCGCGCGAGGCGGCCACGCGCCTGCACGGCGTGGTGTCGATGGTGCGCGACGGCGCCAGCCTGTGCGCATTCCCCGAAGGCACCCGCAGCCGCGACGGCAGCGTCGGGCCGTTCAAGGGCGGCGCATTCCAGGTCGCGCTGCTGGCCGGCGTACCGGTGGTGCCGATCGCCATCGACGGCTCGGGCGCAGTGCTTCCGGCCTCGGGTTTCTGCGTGCGCCCCGGCGTGATCCACGTGCGGATCGGCGAACCGATATGTACCGCAGGGCTCCAGCCCGGCGATCGCCACGCGCTGGCGCGCCGGGCGCATGCCGCGGTGGTGGCCCTGTATGCGCCACGAAATCCCGCGTGAATGCGGCATTCACGCCTGTTGCCGCGCAATGAAATGGCATTCGCGAAGCGCGCCGCTGCGGCACGTCGGCGCCGCCCCGGGAATCGCCGTTCAGCCCCGTCTCCCCTGGAAATCCCTGCGCAAAACGGAGTCGTCGGGAAACCTTACAGTCCGCTCGAGACACCGGATGACGTCACCACAATCACCTGCAGCAAGGGTTCCGCGACCCGGACAGCACCCCGAAACACTCCCCGGGGGCCGAAAGCGTCGAAGAACCTTACACTTCGATATGCACAGAATATCCTGTAAACATAAGTTATTGATATTACACATTTTTATTTGATGGCACGGGAGTTGCTCTCTTCCCTGTACGACTTGTCCGTGACGGACAAGCCCGCGTCCGGCGCCCCGCGCCGGACGCCAATGACAGCGGAGATGGACATGAAACCTTCAACAGCCATCAAGCGGGTGAGCCACGCCGTACTTGCCGCACTCGGTATCGCAGTGCTGGGAACAGGTGCCGCGTGGGCCGTGCCCGTAACCAGTTGGAACTTCGACCTCACGACCACGTTCGAGAATGCCGTTTTCACCAGCGGTACCGGTTCCACGATCAACACGCCCACCAAGCTGGCGTGGGGAAACAGGGACCCGCAAAGCTCCCTGGAGCTCGACCCCAACGTGAATCCAAGCGGTACCGTGTTCACGGACGGACCCCTCGTGGACGCTGGGATCATCATGACCCACAACAACTTCGTGATCCCGCTCAACAGCAAGATCCTGGATACCGCGGACCTCGCCAACACGATCATCCTGACGGCAAACACGCCGCCGGGCTCGCCGCGGAGTCCGTTCAGCCTGGACTTCGGCATCCACTTCGACGAGACGCCGAACACCGCTCCGTGCGTTGTCAGCTCCTCGGCCACCCCCTGCGACGACATCTTCGTGATCAGCCACGAGTCGCTGAACCACAGCTTCACCTACGACGGCTACACCTACTTCCTGAACTACTTTCCGGAGTCAGTGGATGGCGGGATCAACTTCCTGGATCCCGATGTATGCGCAGCCGCCGGAGCGTCGGCGGGTTGCTTCGGTTTCACGACCGAAGAGAATTCGAGCAACCCGTTGCGGTTCGGCTTGACCATCACCAGCTCACCGGTCCGCATCGTGCCCGAGCCGGGCATCCTGGGCATGATGGGCCTTGGCCTGCTCGGAATCGTCGGCCTGGCCATCCACCGCCGGAAGTCGTCGGTACGGTAACCCGGCAATCCTCAACGCAGCACAACCGGAACGGCCCTTCGGGGCCGTTCTTTCTTTCCGGGTGCTGCCGGCCTGGGTTTCCGGGTGCTGCCGGCGCGACCCACGCGCGAATCGGCGACCGGGTGCGTACCGCGGGACTCCATCCAGGCGTCCGCCGTGTGCCGGCACGCCGGGCGCATGCCGCGGCGACAGCCCTGCACGCACCATGAAATCCTGCGTGAATGCGGCATTCACGCCTGTTGCGGCACAATGACGGGCTGTGCAAACCGTATCGAGCCAGGTGTCCGCAGCCCGCCCCGACATCGCCACGTTGCCTGCGCCACCGGCGCCCGGCGCCGACGATGGCTGGGCGCTGTTCCTGGATGTCGATGGCACCTTGCTGGACCTGGCCTGCCACCCCGACGAGGTGCAGGTCGATGCACAACTGCACGCCGACCTCGCCCGCATGCACGCGCGCCTGCGCGGTGCGGTCGCCCTCCTCAGCGGACGACCGCTGTCGCAGCTCGATGCCCTGTTCGACTGGCAGCCACGGGGTGCCGCGGGCCTGCATGGCGCCGAGCTTCGCACCCCGGACGGCCGGATGTGCGTCAACGGCGACGATGGCGCCTACGCGGGCATGCATGCACGGGCCGCGGCACTGGTCGCCGATGCCGAAGGCGTGATGCTGGAGGACAAGCAACGGGCGCTGGCGCTGCATTTTCGCCGCGCGCCCGCCGCGCGCGCGGCGGCAGAGCGCATCGCCGAGGCGCTGCTGGAGGAGGTAGCCGGCGGCCGCTTTGCGCTGCAGCGCGGCGACCACGTAATCGAGCTGAAGCCGGCCGGCGTGGACAAGGGCCGGGCGCTGGCCGCGCTGATGCAGCAGGCCCCGTTCCGCGGTCGCCGCCCGTGGATGCTGGGCGATGACCTCACCGACGAGGACGCCTTCGAACGCGTGAACGCGACCGGCGGCGTCAGCGTGATCATCGGCCCGCGCCGCCCGACCGCGGCACGCCATGCGCTCCCCGACCCGGCCGCGGTGCGCGCATGGCTGCACGCGCTGGCACGCGCCTGACGCGGGTGCCGGCCGCGCTTCACGGCATGCCATCATCGAAAAGGAGTGGTTCGTGGCCCCCAGGACATCCCGAGCGAAACCCGCCGGACAACGTCGCACCGGCAGCACGCGCAGGTCCGCCGGCAAGGCGGCGAAGAACACGCCGACCGGAAAACCTGCCGCGCAGCAGGCCGACCTCGATCTCGGCGTCGTCGGCAACGGCACCATCAACGCACTGATCGACGCGCGCGGGCGCATCGTGTGGCACTGCGTGCCGGCCTTCGACGGCGACCCGGTGTTCTGCTCGCTGCTGTCGCCGAAACTCGGCGACGCCGGGTTCTTCGACATCGCGCTGGAAAACGAAACCGGGCGCGAGCAGCACTACGTGGACAACAGCGCGGTGCTGGTGACCACGCTCACCGCGAGCGATGGCGCGCGCATCGAGATCACCGATCTCGCGCCGCGCTACAACCTGCACGAACGCACCTACCACCCGATGCAGTTGCTGCGGCGCGTGCGCCCGCTCGCGGGAACGCCGCGCGTCACGCTGCGACTGCGCCCGCTGACCAGCCACGGCGCGCGCCGGCCGGACAGCACCTTCGGCTCGAACCACCTGCGCTTCCTGCTCGACCCGCTGGTGCTGCGCATCACCACCGACGCGCAATTGCCGATGCTGCGCGACGAACTGCCGTTCCTGCTGGATCGCGACATCCACCTCGTGCTCGGCACCGACGAAAGCCTGCAGGAATCGCCCCGGCACTATTTCAACGAGGCGCTGGAAACGACGCTGTCGTACTGGCACGAATGGTCGCGTTACCTCTCGATTCCGGCCGAATGGCAGGACGCCGTGATCCGCGCCGCGATCACCCTGAAGCTGTGCCAGTACGAGGGCACCGGCGCGATCATCGCGGCGATGACCACCTCGATCCCCGAAGCGACCGGCACGGTGCGCACCTGGGACTACCGCTACTGCTGGCCGCGCGACGCGGCGCTGTCGGTGCGTGCCCTCAACAGCCTCAGCGTCACGCGCAGCATGGAAGAGTATGTGCGCTACATCTTCAACCTGGCGGTCAAGGGCGACGAGATGGCGCCGGTGTACGGCATCCATTTCCAGAACCAGTTGCCCGAACGCGAGGAAACCGCGCTGGCTGGTTACCGCGGCATGGGCCCGGTGCGGATCGGCAACGCGGCCTGGCAGCAGCAGCAGCACGACATCTACGGCAGCGTGGTGCTGGCCGCGACCCAGCTGTTCTGCGACCGGCGCCTGGCCAGGACCGCCGGGGAAACCGAATTCCGGCGCCTGGAGCGCTGCGGCGAAGCCGCGTGGAAACTGCACGACAAGCCCGATGCGGGCCTGTGGGAATTGCGCGGACGCCGCTCGGTGCATACCTATTCGGCGGTGATGTGCTGGGTGGCCTGCGACCGGTTGTCGGAAATCGCCGGCTGGCTGCAACTGGATGAACGCGCCGCGCTGTGGCGCAAGCGCGCCGATGAGATCCGCAAGCTGGTGCTCAGGCATGCGGTGCACGAGGACGGTCATTTCGTCGAATCCTTCGGCAGCAACGAGCTGGACGCCAGTCTGCTGCTGCTCGAAGGCCTGCGCTTCGTGCGCGCCGACGACCCGCGCTTCGTGAAGACCGTGGACGCCATCGGCAAGCACCTGATGCGCGACGGGTTCCTGCTGCGCTACGCACAACCCGACGACTTCGGCGCGCCGGCCACCAGTTTCCTGGTCTGCAACTTCTGGTACGTCGAGGCATTGACCGCGATCGGCCGCAAGGACGAGGCGCGCAGGCTGTTCGAGAAACTGCTGGCGATCCGGAACCCGCTGGGACTCCTGTCCGAGGATTATGATCCCGGGCGCAAGGAGCTGTGGGGCAATTTCCCGCAGACCTATTCGATGGTCGGGCTGATCAACGCCGCACGCGGGCTGTCCAGGGAATGGAGTGAACTGACATGAGCCGCCTGGTGATCGTATCCAACCGCGTCGCGCGCCCCCAGCAGACGCACGCCGGCGGACTGGCCGAGGCGATGCGCGCGGCGCTGAAACAGGCCGGTGGCCTGTGGTTCGGCTGGAGCGGAAAACTGGTTGCAAGGAAGGATCGCGCGCTGCGCCGCAACACCGCAGGCAAGATCAATTACGCCCTGCTGGACCTCACCCGCGGCGAATACGAGGCCTACTACCTCGGCTTTTCCAACCGCACGCTGTGGCCGCTGCTGCATTTCCAGCCGACGGTGATGCAGTACAGCCGCGAGCAGTACGCGGGCTACCGCGCCGTCAACAAGCTGTTCGCGAAGCACCTCGCACCGCTGCTCAACGACGACGACCACATCTGGATCCACGATTACCACTTGATTCCGCTGGGCGCCGAATTGCGCGCGCTGGGCATCGGCGCGCGGATCGGCTTTTTCCTGCACATCCCGCTGCCGCCGCCGGAACTGCTGGTCGACCTGCCCTGTCACGAGGACCTGATGACCACGCTCGGCGCATACGACCTGGTCGGGGTCCAGGTCAACGACGACGCGAGCGCGTTGTTCCGGTACTTCCTCGGAGTGATCGGCGCCAGTCGCACCGGCGACACCATCGAGCTGGACGGGCGCGGAACCCGCATCGCGCCGTTCCCGATCAGCATCGATACCGCCGAAATCGCGCGCCAGTCACAAGCCGCGGCCGGCAATCCCGCGATCCGCCGGCTGCGCTCCAGCCTGGACGGGCGCACGCTGGCGATCGGCGTGGACCGGCTGGATTATTCCAAGGGCTTGCCGCGCCGCTTCGCCGCCTTCGGCCGGTTTCTCGACGAACACCACGAATGGCGCTCGAAGGTTTCCTACCTGCAGATCGCGCCGCCCTCGCGCCAGGAAGTGCCCGAGTACCGCGAGTTGCGGTCCAAACTGGAACGCTCGGCCGGCGCCACCAACGGCCGCTACTCCGCGCCGGACTGGGTGCCGATCCGTTACGTCAACCGCAGCTTCGCGCACCCGACGCTGGTCGGTTTCTACCGCATCGCGCGCCTGGGACTGGTGACCCCGCTGCGCGACGGCATGAACCTGGTCGCCAAGGAGTTCATCGCCGCGCAACCGCCCGACGAGCCCGGCGCGCTGGTGCTCTCGCGCCTGGCCGGCGCCGCCAACGAACTGCGCGAAGCGATCCTGGTGAACCCCTACGACCCCGAAGGCCTGGTCGAAGGCATCGAGCAGGGCCTCACCATGTCGAAACGCGAGCGCGCCGAACGCTGGCACGCAATGTTCGAATACCTCTCCACCCACGACATCGCAGCCTGGCGGCAGGCCTTTCTCGAAGCACTGGAAGAGGCGGCCTGAAGCTGTTCCTTCTCCTTCCGGATCCGGCCGCCAGGAACAAGAAGAACACGCGCTGGTTGCAACCCCCTCTCCCCCAACGGCTGCATCGTTGGGGGAGAGGGCCGGGGTGAGGAGGCAATCCACCATCTGCACGCAACCGCTCGACTCCGGCCCTTCGGGCCTGCGCTCAGAGCCTGCCCCGTACTCGATACGGGGGCGAACGGCATGGATGGCGCGTGTCGGCCGGGACATGCCGCCAGTCGGAGCCCGGAACCCACATCACCGGAAAATCAAGATGGATCCCGGGTTCCGCCCGCACACAGCGCGGGCGGCCCCGGGATGACGGATGTGGGATGGTTCGCGTGAACGCGCCGCGGATCAGCGTAGGGCCACCTTCCAAGGGCCCCCGGAAGCTCGTCATTCCGGGGCGGCCCAACGGGCCGAACCCGGAATCTGCTTGTGGCCGTACCTCGACAACCGTCCGTTTCGATGGCGAAGCGCAGACTGGCTCACCGCGCTCCGAATGCGGGCACATCGCGCGATGGAGTCCGCCCCTCACCCAACCCTCTCCCCCGCGACCGGCGCGGGGAAGAGGGCTTTTTTCGGGCGCCGCACGAGAAAAACACGGAGGAATCCCGGGGCTTCCCTTTCTCCCGGATTGGTGTACATTTGTACACTATGCTCCTGTCCCCCGGCCAGCAACGCGTCCTCGACTTCATCCGCGCGCACGTGCGGCGCCACGGTTTCCCGCCCACCTGCCGGGAAATCCAGCGCGGCCTCGGGTTTGCCTCGCCCAACGCGGCGCGCGGGCACCTCGATGCGCTGCGGCGCAAGGGCGTGATCGAGCTTCCGGCCCGCACCGCGCGCGGCATCCGCGTTCTTGGGGACACCGGCCCCTCCGACGCACGCAACCTGCAGCTGCCGCTGATCGGCCGCGTCGCGGCCGGCGCGCCGATCATGGTGGAGGCCCACATCGAACGCACGCTGGGCGTGGATGCCGCATTGTTCAAGCCGGCGCCCGACTACCTGCTGCGCGTGGAAGGCGAATCGATGCGCGACGCCGGCATCGAGGATGGCGACCTGATCGCGGTGCACCGGACACCCGAGGCACGCAACGGCCAGGTCGTGGTGGCGCGGCTGGACGACGCCTTCACGGTCAAGGTGTTCGAACGCACGCGCGGCCACATCCGCCTGCTGCCGCGCAATCCGGATTACGCGCCCATCGTGGTGGATGCGAGCCGCGAACTGGCGATCGAAGGGCTGTACTGCGGCCTGATCCGGGGCGCGGCATGAACGCCGTGGTGGCCCTCGATGGATTGATCCGCGACCGCCGCGTGTGGCGCGGCCGTCCCGCGGTGCTGCCGCCCGGCGACCAGCCGAGCGGCTGGCCCGCACTCGACGCCGTGCTGCCCGCGCGCGGCTGGCCCGAGGCCGCGCTGTCGGAAATCCTGATCCCCGCCGACGGCGTGGGCGAACTGCGCCTGCTGCTGCCGACGCTGGCGCGCCTGACCGGGCGCGGCGAGCGCGTGGCGGTGGTCGCGCCGCCCTACCTGCCCTACGCACCGGCGTGGCAGGCGGCGGGCGTGGATTTGCGCCACCTCGCCATCGTCGATGCGGCACCGGACGAGCGCGCCTGGACGCTGGAGCAATGCCTGCGCTCGGGCTGCTGCGCCGCGGTGCTGGGCTGGCTGGCCGAAGCCAACGACCGCATCCTGCGGCGGCTCGCGGTCGCCGCCGGCAACGGGCGCGCGCTCGGCTTCGTGTTCCGCGACCGCGCCGCGCTCGGCAATCCCTCGCCGGCGGCGCTCCGGATCGAAGTCGCACCGGGCAGCCTGCGCATCCACAAGTGCCGCGGCGGCAATCCTCCCGCACCCGTCGCGTTTCCGGCCGCGTGAAGGTGCGCCATGCTGTGGGCCTCGCTGTTGCTGCCGACGCTGGCGCTGGACGCCGCCCTCCGCGAACGCCCCGCGCCGGAGCGTCCGTTCGCGCTGGTGCACGGTCCCGCGCAGCAGCGCACCCTGCTGGCGGTCGATGAGGCGGCGCGCGCCGCTGGCCTGCGCCCCGGCCAGCGCCTGGCCGAAGCCGAGGCCGTCTGTCGGAATCTCCTGACAGCCGAATACGACGCGGCCCACACCCGCGCGGCACTTTCCCTGATTGCGGCCTGGGCGTACCGCTGGTCCGCGGACGTGCTGCTGGACCCGCCGCGCACGGTGACGCTGGAAGTCGGCCGCAGCCTCGGCCTGTTCGGGCCGTGGCCGAAGCTGGAAGCACGCCTGCGAGGCGGGCTTGCCCAACTCGGCTTTCGCCATCGCATCGCGCTGGCGCCCAACCCGCGCGCGGCGCGGGTGCTGGCGGGCGCGCGCGACGGCGCGACGGTGGCTTCGGCCAACGAGCTGCCCGCGGCGCTGGCGAAGATTCCCGTCGCGCGCGCGGGCCTGCCGCCGGACGCCGCCGCGCTGCTCGCGGGCATGGGACTGCGCACGCTCGGCCAGGTCCTGCGCCTGCCGCGGCCGGCCCTGCAGCGGCGCTGCGGCAAGGCGCTCGTCGAGGCCCTGGCGATCCTGCTGGGCGAGCGGCCCGATCCGCTGGCACCGTACCGGCCGCCGGACCGTTTCGATGCGCGCATCGACTTCGGCTGCGAAGTCCGGCACGTCCACGGCCTGCTGTTTCCGCTGAAACGCATGCTGGGCGACCTGGCCGCCTTCCTCGCCGCCCGCGACGGCGGCGTGCAGCGCTTCTCGCTGCGCTTCGTGCACGCCGACGCGGCACCGAGCGACCTCGCGATCGGGCTGCTTGCGCCTGAACGCGATGCGGCGGCGCTGTTCGAGGTCGCGAAGCTGCGGCTCGAGCAAACCCGCCTGCCCGCGCCGGTGCTGGAAATGGAACTCCACGCCGACGAGCTGCCCGCGTTCGTGCCGGCCGGGGTGGACCTGTTCGATACGCGCGCCGCCCGCGCGCTGCCGTGGCCGCAACTGGTCGAACGCCTGCGCGCGCGGCTGGGCGAGGACGCCGTCCACGGCCTGCGCGTCGATCCCGACCCGCGCCCCGAGCGCGCCTGCGTGCGCGGCGGCGAACACATCACGCACGCACCGTCGACGCGTGCCCGCCCGTCATTCCGGGACGACCCGAAGAGCCTGCCCCGGCGTCCGCGCCATCCGGAAAGTCAAGCTGGATCCCGGGTTCCACCCGCACACAGCGCGGGTGGCCCCGGGATGACGAATGGGAGGGAGGATTGCGCGCACCGCGCCCCGGCCCCGCCAACTCCGACCCCGCCAGCTCCGCGACCGCGCCCCACCTGGCTGCTGCCGCGCCCCATCCCGCTGCGCGGCCCGCTGCCGACCATCCTCGCCGGCCCCGAACGCCTCGAAACCGGCTGGTGGGACGGCGGCGACGTGCGCCGCGACTACTACGTGGTGGAACTTTCAACCGGCCAGCGCGCGTGGGCGTTCTGCGCCCCCGGCGAGCGCGGTCCGTTCATGCTGCACGGGTGGTTCGCGTGAACGCGCCGCGGATCAGCGTAGGGCCACCTTCCAAGGGCCCCCGGAAGCTCGTCATTCCGGGGCGGCCCAACGGGCCGAACCCGGAATCTGCTTGTGGCCGTACCTCGACAACCGTCCGTCCCCGTATCGAGTACGGGGCAGGCTCTGAGCGTAGCGCAGCGAAGTCGAAGGACGCTGCCCTTCGACTCCGGCCTTTCGGGCCTGTGCTCAGGGCGAACGGCATGGATGGCGCGTGTCGGCCGGGACATGCCGCCAGTCGGAGCCCGGAACCCACATCACCGGAAAATCAAGATGGATCCCGGGTTCCGCCCGCACACAGCGCGGGCGGCCCCGGGATGACGGATGTGGGATGGTTCGCGTGAACGCGCCGCGGATCAGCGTAGGGCCACCTTCCAAGGGCCCCCGGAAGCTCGTCATTCCGGGGCGGCCCAACGGGCCGAACCCGGAATCTGCTTGTGGCCGTACCTCGACAACCGTCCGTCCCCGTATCGAGTACGGGGGCGAACGGCATGGATGGCGCGTGTCGGCCGGGACATGCCGCCAGTCGGAGCCCGGAACCCACATCACCGGAAAATCAAGATGGATCCCGGGTTCCGCCCGCACACAGCGCGGGCGGCCCCGGGATGACGGATGTGGGATGGTTCGCGTGAACGCGCCGCGGATCAGCGTAGGGCCACCTTCCAAGGGCCCCCGGAAGCTCGTCATTCCGGGGCGGCCCGAAGGGCCGAACCCGGAATCCATTTTGTCCAACACAAAGCACCGCCACCCGCTACCCGCCTACGCCGAGTTGCACTGCCTGTCCGACTTCTCGTTCGGGCGCGGCGCATCCAGCGCACGTGAATTGTTCGAGCGGGCGAGGCGCTGCGGCTACGCCGCGCTGGCGATCACCGACGAATGCTCCCTCGCGGGCATCGTGCGCGCGCATGAGGCCGCCCGCGACACCGGCGTGAAGCTGATCGTCGGCACCGAAGTGCAACTGGCCGACGGCCCCAGGCTGGTGCTGCTGGCCGCGGACCACGCGGGCTACACGAACCTGTGCGGGCTCATCACGCGTGGGCGCCGCGCATCGGCGAAGGGTTCATACCGACTCGTGCGCGCCGATCTTGCCACCGGGCTGCCCGGCACGCTGGCGTTGTGGCTTCCGGGCACCGAGCCGGATCCGGAGCACGGCGCCTGGCTCGAAAGCGTATTCGGCGATCGGCTGTGGCTGGCGGTGGAACTGGTGCGCGACGGCGACGACGCGGCCCGGCTCGGCACGCTGCTGGCGCTCGCGGAACAACTCGGCATCCGGCCGGTCGCCGCCGGCGACGTACACATGCACGTGCGTTCACGCCGCGCGCTGCAGGACACCCTCACCGCGATCCGGCACCGCAAGACGCTGGTCGAGGCGCGCGGGCTGCTGTTCCGCAACGGCGAACGCCACCTGCGTCGCCGCGAAACGCTGGCCGCGATCTATCCCGCGGCCCTGCTCGCCGAAACCGTCCGCATCGCCGAACGCTGCACCTTCTCGCTCGATGCGTTGCGCTACCACTACCCGGCCGAACTGGTGCCCGAAGGCCACACGCCCACCTCGTGGCTGCGCCAGCTCACCGAACGGGGCCTCGCCTGGCGCTGGCCGCAAGGCGCGCCCGCCAGGGCCCGCGCGCAGGTCGAACACGAACTCGCGCTGATCGAGGAACTGGGATACGAGCCGTACTTCCTCACCGTGCACGACATCGTGCGCTTCGCGCGCGGCGAGGGAATCCTGTGCCAGGGCCGCGGCTCGGCCGCCAATTCAGCGGTGTGCTTCGCGCTCGGCGTCACCGAGGTCGACCCCGACCGCATCGACACCCTCATCGAGCGTTTCATCTCGAAGGAACGCAACGAACCGCCCGACATCGACATCGACTTCGAGCACGAGCGGCGCGAGGAAGTCATCCAGTACATCTACGGGAAATACGGGCGCGAGCGCGCGGCGCTCACCGCCACGGTGATCTGCTATCGCGGCAAGAGTGCGGTGCGCGACGTGGCCAAGGCGCTTGGCCTGCCGCCCGATGCGGTCAACAAGCTCAGTTTCGCGCTCGGCTGGTGGAACGGCGAGACGCCGATGGACGAGCGCCTGCGCGAGGCGGGTTTTGATCCCGCCAGCTCCGTGATCCGGCGTGTCCTGAAACTCACCGCGCAACTGCTGGACCACCCGCGGCACCTGTCGCAGCACGTCGGCGGCTTCGTGATCTCGGACGCGCCGCTGGCGACGCTGGTGCCGGTCGAAAACGCCGCAATGGCCGAGCGCACCATCATCCAGTGGGACAAGGACGACCTGGATTCCCTGGGGTTGCTGAAGGTCGACTGCCTGGCGCTGGGGATGCTGACCTGCATCCGCAAGTGCCTCGACCTGCTGCGCCGGCAGCGCGGCCTCGACCTGACGCTGGCGACGATTCCCGCCGAGGATCCGGCAACCTATGCGATGCTCGCGCGCGCCGATACCATCGGCGTGTTCCAGATCGAATCGCGCGCGCAGATGACCATGCTGCCGCGCCTGAAGCCGAAATGCTTCTACGACCTCGTGATCGAAGTCGCGATCGTCCGACCCGGCCCGATCCAGGGCGACATGGTGCACCCCTACCTCGCGCGCCGGAACGGCAGGGAGCCGGTGACCTATCCCTCCGAAGACGTGCGCAAGGTGCTCGAACGCACGCTCGGCATCCCGCTGTTCCAGGAACAGGTGATGAAGCTCGCGATCGTCGCGGCCGGCTACAGCGGCGGCGAAGCCGACCAGCTGCGCCGCTCGATGGCGGCGTGGAAGCGCCACGGCGACATCGAGAAGCACCGCGAACGCATCACCCGCGGCATGCTGGCGCGCGGCTACAGCCCGGAATTCTCGGCGGAACTGTTCGATCGGTTGAAGGGCTTCGGCAGCTACGGCTTTCCCGAATCGCACGCCGCGAGCTTCGCGCTGCTCGCCTACGCCAGCGCCTGGCTGAAGCGCCACCACCCCGCCGCGTTCACGTGCGCGCTGCTGAACTCCCTGCCCATGGGCTTCTACAGCGAAAGCCAGCTGGTGCAGGACGCCCGCCGCCACGGCATCGAGGTGCGCCCGGTGGACGTGCGCAGCAGTGACTGGGACTGCACGCTCGAGGCGATTCCGTCGAGGGGAGACGGCGGCAATGAAGACACGGATGTCACGGGCGGACCGCTCGCCCTGCGACTGGGCCTGCGCCTGGTCCGCGGCTTCCGCGAAGACGCGGCGGGCCGCATCCACGCCGCGCGCGCGCAACACCCGTTCACGGACACCGCCGACCTGGCCACGCGCGCCGCGCTGGATGCGCGCGACCGCAAGCTGCTGGCTGACGCCGGTGCACTGCGCGGGCTGGCCGGCCACCGCCACCGCGCGCGCTGGAACGTCGCCGGCATCGAACCGCAACGGCCGCTGTTCGGCCATGCCGGTCCCGGTGAATCACCCATCGCCATCACGCCGCCCGCCGCCGGCGAAGACACCGTCGCCGATTACGCCTCGACGGGCCTCACGCTGGGCACGCATCCGGTCAAGCAGATCCGCGCACAACTGCGCGCGCGCCGCTGCCGCCCTTCGCGCGAACTGCGCGCCCTGCCCCACGGCGCCCTCGTGCGCGCCGCCGGCCTGGTCACCTTGCGGCAGCGACCGATGACCGCCAGGGGCACCACCTTCCTCACGCTGGAAGACGAGGACGGCATGGTCAACATCGTGGTCTGGGCCGACCTTGCCGAACGCCAGCGCCACACGCTCCTGACCGCGACGCTGCTCGGCGTCGACGGTCGCTGGGAAAGCGTCGAAGGCGTCCAGCACCTGATCGCCGACACCCTGCATGACTACAGCCCGTTGCTGGGCACGCTGGACAGCCGCAGCCGGGATTTCCGCTGAACCACGGCAGGGAAACAGACACGACGCAATTCCCGTAGCGTGCGCTTCGCGCACGGATTCACTTCGTGCGCGAAGCGCACGCTACGCGAGACGGGAATTTCCGACATTCACCCACATTGCGCCCGAAAACGCCCTCTCCCCCAACGATGCAGCCGTTGGGTTAGGGGGCGTTCCGGAACCTGGACTTTCGTCGAAATGGCGACGGGATGGCGGGAAAACACACCCCGACACGATTTTCGTAGCGTGCGCTGTGCGCACGTGCTTCATGGCAACCGATGCGCCTCGTGCGCGCAGCGCACGCTACGCGGGCTTCCGCCCCGCGCCGCGGAAAGTATGCGACGCGCGTTGCGGGACGTTCAGTCCGGCATCCGGCTGCGGTGGTAGGTTGCAATACGTACTCATCAGAAGCATTGGGATGCGATCGCTGATGAAGGTGCCGCATGTGCTGTCGTCATTCGTGGCCACCGCCGTGGTTTGCGTGGCGGGCGCGGCGGTTGCGGCGCGGCTGCCAAGCGGCATGGTCACGCGGCGGCTGGCCACCATCACCAACGACCGTGACAAGACCGTCAGCTACCTCGACCTGATGCTCAGCGCGCAAGGCGTCGTGAAGGGCCTGTACCTGCAGACCAGCGCCGACAGCAACAGTGCCCCGCCCGAATCGTCCGGGCAGGTGTACTGGCTGCAACAGATCGAGAGCCGCGACGGGGTGGTGCTCGGCCAGGGGAAAGGCGTCAAGGCGATCCTGTTGCAGGGCACCATCGAGCCCACCGGCGGCCATGGTTCGCTGGTCATAAGGTACCTGACCAACGGCGTGTTCAAGCGTTATGCGGCCTGTCCGGTGACGTTGCGCCGCGAACCCGACGGCAACTGGGAACTGATCAACGTCGACGATGGCCACGCCTTCGACCAGATCCACGTGCGCACCTGGATGCTGGGCATTTCCAGCCTCACCCACATCTGCAACGCCGACGAATCCTGACCCGGCGTGATCACGCAGGCTCCGGGTCCGGCCAGATCGCCACGTGCGGTTCGGCCTCGGCGCCGATCCAGCCGCGGTACATGCCGCCGGTGTTGAACGGCAGGGCGAAGCTGCCGTCCGCGCCCAGTACGATGGCACCGCCGCTGCCACCGAGCGCCGGGATTTCCCGGTTGATGACGGTGTCGGCCGCGGCGGCCACCGACTGGTTCATGGCCGCCACGCGCATGCACACGGCGTGCGCGGCGGCGGTGCGGATGTAGAACTCGCCCCAGCCGGTGCCGCTCATGGCGCAGGCCGCGTTGGCGTAGGTGCCGGCGCCGATCACCGGCGAATCGCCGATGCGGTTCCAGCGCTTGTTGGTCATGCCGCCGGTCGAGGTGGCCGCGGCGACATGGCCGCTTGCGTCACGCGCGACCGCACCCACGGTACCGAAATGATCGACGCGCCCGCCCCGCTCCGCCTTGCACAACGCATCCTGCAACTGGCGCCAACGCAGGTCGGTGCGAAAGTAACCGGGTTCGACCAGCGCCAGATCGTGCGCGCGCGCGAAGGCTTCGGCACCCGCACCGGCCAGCATCACGTGCGACGAGTGTTCCATCACCGCGCGCGCCAGCAACACCGGATTGCGCACGTGGCGCAGGCCGGCGACCGCACCCGCGCGCAGCGTAGCCCCGTCCATCACGGCGGCGTCGAGTTCGTTGATGCCCTCGTGGGTGAACACCGCGCCGCGCCCGGCATTGAAATACGGCGCATCCTCGAGCACCGTCACCGCGGTGGTCGCGGCATCCAGCGCGGAACGGCCGGCGGCAAGCCTCGCCTGCCCTTGCCGCAACGCCTCGGCCAGCGCTTCGCACACCGCGCGTTCGGTCGCCGCGTCCATGTCACGGTCGATCACGCCCGCGCCGCCGTGGACCAGCAGCGTGGCGGCCCCGCGCGGCTCAGCTTCCGGTTTCGGCATCGGGGGCGGTGTCCTTGCCGGGTGCGGGCAATGCCGCGTCCGGTGGCTGGGCTGACGGGAAGTGCGCGGTGGCCGTGGTGCCCTTGCCCAGCGTGCTTTCCAGCGTGACCTGCCAGCCGTAGCGGTCGGCGATGCGGCGCACGATGGCGAGGCCGATGCCGTGGCCCCTGCCGCCGGTGCGGCTGCCGCGGTAGAAGGGCTGGAAGGCACGTTCGAGGTCTTCCTCGCTCATGCCGCTGCCGGTGTCGATCACGCGTACGCGACCTGCCTCCACCTCGACGGTGACGCTGCCCTTCTCGGTGTACAGGCAGGCGTTGCGGATCAGGTTGCCGACCATCACGGCGAACACCCGCGGCGGCGCGTGCAGCGCGAAGCGTGCGTGTTCGATCAGCACCAGTTCCACCGGCTTGCCGACCAGCAGTTCACGGTAGCGCGTGACCTCGGAGGCGATCATGTCGTTGGCCAGGAAATCCTCTTCGCGCAGGCCGGCGTCGGATTCACGCGCCAGCACCAGGAAGGTCTCGATCAACGCCTCCATGTCGCGCACCGAGCGCCGGATGCGCGCAAGCGAGCGCTGCGCGAACGGACTCAGGCCTTCTTCGTCCACCAGCACGTCGGCGGCAACCTTCATCACCGTGAGCGGAGTGCGCAGCTCGTGGCTGGCATCGCGGGTGAAGTTGCGCTCGCGCTCGACGAAGGCATCCAGGCGCCTGGCGAAGTTGTACAGCGCGGTCACCAGCACCTCGACATCGCTGTTGGTCGCCGCGGGCAGCTTGCCCGGTTCCAGCGACGCCGGGTCGGGATGGTCGGGATTCCAGCGCCGCACCACCCTGGCCAGTTCGACCACCGGCGAGAGTGCCCGGCGCGAGCCGCGGTAGGTCAGGTAGGTGGCCAGGTACACGATCAGCACCACCAGCACCACGGGAATCAGGCCGAACAGCATCACCACGCGGTTCGGGCGGTCGTTGTTGAACAGCAGGTACAGGCGGCCATGCGGCGTATCGGACACGCGCACCGTGCCCAGGGTGTCATCGGGCCGGCGCACGTCGTGGTAGCCCGGTGGCAGGCCGCGCAGGTCCGGCGGCACCACCGCGTCCGTCTGCCCCGGCCGTTGCAGGTAGCCGCGGATCAGCCAGGTATCGGGCATCGGCGTGTGTGGATCGCTCGCCAGTTGCCCGGCCAGGTAGGTCGCCTCCCGATCGAGTTCCTGGCGCGCCACGGCCTGGCGCACCGAGCTGGCGGACGCGTACACGCCCAGCGCCGTGACGACGCTGATCGCCGCCACCAGCAGCGAGAACATCACCCAGAAACGGTGACTGATGCTGGGATACCTGGCCATGCCGCGAACCTGCCCCGAACGCGCCGCCTGCGTGGCGTCGATTGTCTGCGTCATCGCGGCACGGATGCAACCGGGCAGGTCACGCCGATGCCTTGTTGTCCGCGGCTTCGGCCTCCAGGTCGGCGATCCGGTAACCGGCGCTGTGGATGGTGTGCAGCAGCGGGCTGCGATATGGCTTGTCCACCACCCGGCGCAGGTTGTACAGGTGCGAGCGCAAGGTGTCCGAGTCGGGCAGCGTGTCGCCCCAGATCTCGCGCTCGATGTCGTGGCGCGACACCACGCGCGGCGACTCGCGCATCAGGATCGTCAACAGTTTCAGGCCGATCGGTGATACCTGCAGCTCCTCGCCGCCGCGCGTGATCCTGAGCGTGGCGGTGTCCAGGGCCAGGTCGCCGACCTGGTAGACCTCGCTGGAAACCTGCCGCCGCTCGCGCCGGATCAACGCGCGGATGCGCGCTTCCAGTTCGCGCGGCTCGAACGGCTTGACCAGGTAGTCGTCGGCCCCGGCATCGAGCCCGACCAGCTTGTCCTCCAGCGTGTCGCGCGCGGTCAGCATCAGCACCGGGGTGGATTTCCTGGCCTCGCCGCGGAACTTGCGGCACACGTCCAGGCCGTCCATTCCCGGCAGCATCAGGTCCAGCACGATCACGTCGTAGCTGCCGGTGACGGCCAGGTGCAATCCGCTGACACCGTCGCCGGCGTAGTCCACCGTGTAGCCGCGCCGTTCCAGGAACTCGCCGACCATTTCGGCAATGCCGTTGTTGTCCTCGACCAGCAGGACCAGACCCGATTGGCTTTCGTTCTCGTTGCCCGTCATTGTTGCCTCCCCCTGCACGCGCGCCGCAACGCGAATGTGCCCGGTCGCGGGTGAGCACGGCGTGAACGTGGCCGATCGCCGTCAACCGTCTGCGCGCTGGCGCGTTGTCATATCGGGCGGGGCAACGACCGCCCAGGCTCCTGGCATCACACGCGACGCTGCGGCGGGCGGCTTTCGGGTCGCCCGCCGCAGCGTTTGGACGCACCGACGCGTCAATCGTCGCGCGGCACGCTGACCTTGCCCTTGACGTTGCGGTGGCGGACATCGCCGCTGCCACGCGAACCGACGCTGAAATCGCCGCCGACACCGTCGGCCCCGAAATCGCCCGAGCCGATGCTGCCGGCGTGCACGTTGCCGCCCGCCCGCTGGATCGCGACATCGCCCGAGGAAAGCGAGCCCACGCCAACGTCGCCCGTGACGTCGCGGATTTTCAAGTCCCCGGAGCCGACGCTGTTCACCTTGACGTTGCTGCCCACCGTGGCCAGCTTCACGTCACCGGATCCGATCGAACCGATGGTCACCGAGCCCTTGACGCCGGTGAGCCCGAGGTCACCCGAACCGACCGACCCCGCATGCGCATCGCCGTGCACGCCAGCGACCGTCACGTCGCCGGAACCAAGGCTGGACAGGTCGAGCGAGCCGACGTCGCGGATGATCGCATCGCCGGAACCCACGCTCAGCCGCAGGGGCCCGGCCACGCCGTGGACCTTGAGGTCGCCCGAACCAAGCGAGGCATCCAGCGCGGCCAGGTCCCTCGCGCTGGCGTCGCCGGATCCCTGTGCCAGCTTCACCGCCAGCGACTGCGGCACGCGTACGTCCAGCTTCAGGTAGGCATAGGAGCCGCCGAACAGGTTGAAGATGACGTTGTGGTCGCCGTCGTTCGCGACCACGCTGGCCTGGTCACCGTGGCGGGCGGTTTCCACCTGCACGTCCTTCAGCCACTTCTCGCTGGAAGCGCAGGCGGTGCCGCGCACCACGATCTTCGCGAGTCCGGGCTCGCCGTGGATCGCAAGTTCATCCGGACCGATCCGGACCGACAACGATTGCAGCCCCGCGGCATCGATCTCGGCGTTGCGCGGCGCGCTGTACCGGCAGTGCTCCGCGGCGAGGGCGCCCGAGGACACCACCAGCAACGCGACAAGTGCGGGGATCAGGATGGATTTGCGCATGGCAAGGCTCCGGCAACACCGCTTTGCGGTGAATACCACGCAGCATACGGCGCCCGAACTTCCCGGTCATGTGCCCAAAGTCCGCGTGACTTGCGGCACGGATCGTGCGCTACGGACAGCGGTGGCGTGCACTCCGTGCACGTGGAGCTGGCGATCGGCAGATTGCGACCCCAACGTGCGCAGAGCGCACGCTACGGGGTGCCGTAGCGTGCACTTCGTGCACGGGAAGGCCGGCCGATGAATGCCGGCCCATCGTGCGCAGAGCGCACGCCACGGGGTGCGTAGCGTGCACTTCGTGCACGTGGGATGCAGCGAATGATGGCAGTGCGCCATTTCAGCGCTCCTCGGCCTTGGCGCGATCCCACAAGGCATCCTGGTCGGCCAGCGATTTGCCGTCGAGCCCTTCGCCCTGCGCGGCAGCCAGGGCCTCCATGCGCCGGAAGCGGCGCTCGAACTTGGCGTTGGCGTGGCGCAGTGCGGCGGAGAAATCCACCCCCGCGTGGCGCGCAAGATTCACCAGCACGAAGGCCACGTCACCGATCTCGTCCTCAAGGCGCGCGCGGCCCGTGCCGGCATGGAATTCGGCGCGCACCTCGCGCACTTCCTCTTCCAGCTTGTCCAGCACCGGCTCCGGGCCGGGCCAGTCGAAACCGACCGTCGCGGCCTTGTCGCACAGCTTCATGGCGCGCTTCCACTCCGGCAGCCCGCGCGCGATGCCCGCCAGCGCGCTGGCGTCGCGCTCACCCTTCGCGGCACGTTCATCGCGCTTGATGTCTTCCCACGCACGCGTCTGTTCGTCGGCACTGTCGTAGTGCGCGTCGGCGAACACGTGTGGATGGCGACGCACCAGCTTGGCGCTGATCGCTTCGGCCACGTCATCGAATGCGAACAGGCCCTGCTCTTCGGCCATGCGCGCGTGGAACACCACCTGCAGCAGCAGGTCGCCCAGCTCTTCCTTCAGCGCCGCGTAGTCCCGGCGGTCGATGGCATCGACGGTTTCGTAGGCTTCCTCGATGGTGTACGGGGCGATGGTCTCGAAGGTCTGCCTGACGTCCCACGGACAACCGTTTTCCTGATCGCGCAGGCGTGCCATGATCGCGAGAAGTCTATCGATGCCCACGGGCGAGGCCATTGTTTCGGAATTGTCTTTCATTCAAGCGCATGTCAAACAGACCATTTCTGACGCGGATTCACGCGGACGAATGCGGATCAACTTCCGGAGCCGGGGGCATGTCATCGTCCGACGAAAGTCCCAGACGCCGCAGCCAGTCCACGGACGGATCGCCCAGCGCCAGGAATTCGGGGTTGAGCAGAGAATCACTGGTGTTGTAGCGCAGCGGCCGGCCTTCAAGGTCCAGCACCGCGCCGCCGGCCTGTTCCACCACGCACTGCGCGGCGGCGGTGTCCCATTCCGATGTCGGACCCAGGCGCAGGTACAGGTCGGCGTTGCCGCGCGCGACCATGCAGAACTTGATCGACGAACCGACCGCGACCAGTTCGTGCCCGCCCAGCCTGGACAGGATTGCCGCCTGGCGATCGCTGCCGTGCGAGCGGCTGCCGGCGACGACCGGCACCGGCGCCGCCGCGCGGGTCGCGATCGGCTGCGGCAACGCCCCGGGCGCTTCCTGCAGGAAGGCGCCCTCGTCCACGAGGCCGTAATACAGCTCGCCGGTCACCGGCAGCAGCACCACGCCCAGTACCGGCACGTGGTTCTCGATCAACGCGATGTTGACGGTGAACTCTCCGTTGCGCTTGACGAATTCGCGGGTGCCGTCCAGCGGATCGACCAGCCAGTAGCGGTCCCATTCGCGCCGCACGTCCCAGGCGATTTCCCTCGATTCCTCCGACAGCACCGGGATGTCCGGCGCCAGCTCGCGCAGCCCGGCGACGATGATGCGGTGCGAGGCCATGTCGGCGGCGGTCAGCGGCGAATGATCGGCCTTGCGTTCGACCGCGAAGCTGCCGGCGTAGACATCCAGGATCGCCCTGCCCGCCTGGCGTGCCAGCTCGCAGCTTTCCCTGGCGATGCGGTCCAGGCGGCTCATGCCGGCCGGTACCTGCCCGCAAGGTATTCGCGGGCAATGAACAGCGCGGCGATCGAGCGGCCGTCGGAGACGTCCTCGCGCGCCAGCAGCGTGTGCAGCTCGGACAACTTCCACGGCACCACGTCCAGTGGTTCGGGCTCGTCACCGGGCAGGCGCTCGGGATAAAGGTCCTCGGCCAGCAGCACGGCGGCCTTGTGGGTCATGTAGGCGGGCGACAACGACAATACCGTCAGCGGCGTCAGGCGGCGCGCGCCGAAGCCGACTTCCTCCTTCAGTTCGCGGTTGGCGGCCCCGGCCGCGTCCTCGCCCGGATCGATGTGGCCCTTGGGCACGCCCAGTTCGTAGCGATCCACGCCGGCGCTGTATTCGCGCACCAGCAGCACCGTGTCGGCATCACGCATCGGGACGATGAACACGGCGCCGGTGCCGGTGGCCTTGAGGCGCTCGAACGTGCGACGGGCGCCGTTGGAAAACGCAAGATCGATTTGCTCGACGTGCAGGAAACGGCTGACGTGCACGGCGCGCGTGGCAAGAATCTCGGGTGGTTTGCGCATCCACCGATTGTAGCCCGCGGCGCAAGCGCGCAGGTTCAGCCGCCCGTCCCGGACGCCGGCGGCGGGGAACTGGTTGCCGATGCGGGCAGCTTCACCTTCTTCCCCGTGAGCGTTTCCGGCGGCGGCATCGACAGGCGGATGTCATCGTCGTTCTCGGGCGGCGGCGGAATGTGGCCGTGGCATCCCAGCCCGCCGACCAGGATCAGCAACGGACTGACGCTGCAGGTGATGCGGTCCCCGGTGGGCGTGTGCATGGTCTTGCTTACGGTGGTCTTGTCGACCATGCGGTCGAACAGCTTGCCGCCCTCGGAACGGTTGGCGTCCGCCCAGTCCTTCTCGAAACGCGTCGGCTTGTAATCCAGCGGCGTCTTGATGGTGAGTGCCGAGGAACCCTTCGGCTCCGGCGTGCGGTAGGCCGGGGTCTGGGTCGGCGACCCGCCCTGCGGCAACTCGACCTGTCCCTGCCGGTCGTACAGGTCGAGCTGGCTGCGCGGTGACTCCTCCATGGTCGCGGTGATGCTGCCGGGTGCGCGCGGCACCGGCCGGTGCGTCGGTGCCGGCGGCGGGGACGGCGGCGCCCGCTTCAGGATCGGGGGCGGGGGCGGCAGCGGCGGCGGTGCGGGCGGGGTGGCCTCGGGCCTGGAAAGGGTCACCTCGATGGCTTCGCCCGGCGCGGCATGCGGCCGTGGCGGATTCCACCACAGCCACGCCACCAGCACGGCGTGGCCGGCCAGCACCGCGGCAACCAGGCCGATGACACGGCGACGATTGGGCCGCGGTTGCTCGCGCTGGGTCAGACGCACCCAGGGAATGTCGGCGATGCGCGGATCGCCCGGTGCGGACCTTCCGGCCCGGGGCGGTGGCTGGATCGGCTGTGCATCATTGCGGGGCATGCAAGGGTCCGGTCTGCGCCCGACGCGCGGGAAAAGTGTACGGGAGGTGTCGCGGCGGCCTGATCGGTCCCGAAGCCTGACCGGCCTGGTCCGCCATGCCCCGGGCGTCGCCGGCCTTGTCGGCGCTGGAGCCCGGAACGGCGGGAATGGGAGTGCCCGATCACGGTGACACCACGGAAGCCGTCGCAACGGGCGTGGAACCTGCCGCGGCCAGAGAATGGGACACTCATCCAGCCTTCCGGGTTCCGTGGTGGCGCGCGGCGAACGGCCCGCGGCGCCGCAACTTGACCCCATCGCCGGATCGGCGCATGTTCAGGCGTCCATCCGCAGCCGACTCGCGAGGCCCGAATGAGCGCGCACACCACCGAAGACATACGCAACGTGGCCCTGGCAGGCCACGCCGGCGCCGGCAAAACCACCCTCTTCGAAGCCCTGCTGCAGGCCGGCGGCGCGATTCCCGTGGCAGGCGCCATCGAGCGCGGCAATACCGTGTCCGATTTCGACGACCAGGAAAAGGAGCGCAAGCACTCCATCCATTCGGCCATCGCTTCGCTGGACATCAAAGGATGCCACATCAACCTCATCGACACCGCCGGCTACGCCGATTTCCGCGGCCAGACACTGGCCGCGCTGGCCGCGGTGGAAACCTGCGCGGTGGTGGTCAACGCATCCAACGGCGTCGAACACGGCACCCGCCGCCTGATGCACTACGCCAGCGAACGGCGCCTGGCGCGCATGCTGGTGGTCAACCGCATCGACATGGAAGACCTGGACCTTGCCGGGGTGCTGGCGGAACTGCGCGACGAGTTCGGCCCCGAGTGCCTGCCGGTGAACCTGCCCGCGGAAAACGGCGCGAAGGTGATCGACTGCTTCTTTGCGCGCGAGGGCGAGAGCGACCTCGGGCCGGTTGCGGACGCGCACCAGCAGATCATCGACCAGGTGGTGGAAACCAACGAGGCGCTGATGAATCGCTACCTCGAGGAAGGCGAGGACAAGGTTTCATCCGAAGACCTGCACGCCGCCTTCGAGCAGAGCCTGCGCGAAGGGCACCTGGTGCCGATCTGCTTCACCTCGGCGCGCACCGGCACCGGCGTCGCCGAATGGCTGGCGATCGCGAAAAAACTGCTGCCGCATCCGGGCGAAGCCAATCCGCCTCCCTTCGTGAAGGGCAGCGGCGACAACGCCAGGCCCGTCGAGGCCAGACCCGACCCCGACGCCAACGTCATCGCCGACGTGTTCAAGATCATCAACGATCCGTTCGTCGGCAAGCTGGCGGTGTTTCGCGTCCGGCAGGGCACCGTGCGCAAGGACTCGCAGCTTTTCATGGACGACGCCAAGAAGCCGTTCAAGGTCGGCCACCTGCTCGGCCTGCACGGCAAGGAGCACGTCGAGATCGAGCAGGCCGTCCCGGGCGACATCGCCGGCGTCGCCAAAATCGAGGAAATCCATTTCAACGCGGTGCTGCACGATTCGCACGACCAGGACGGCATCCACCTCAAACCACTGAGCTACCCGCTGTCCATGTTCGGCCTGGCGGTCGAGCCCAAACACAAGGGCCAGGACCAGAAACTCGCCACCGCGCTGGTGAAACTGGCCGAGGAAGACCCCTGCCTTGCCATCGAACACAACAAGGAACTGAACGAAACCGTGCTGCGCGGCCTGTCCGACCTGCACCTGAAGCTGATCCTGGAACGCATGCGCACGCGCTACGGCGTCGAGGTCACCACCCATCCGCCGCGCATCGCCTATCGCGAAACCATCGGCGCCAGGGCCGAAGGGCACCACCGCCACAAGAAGCAGACCGGCGGCGCCGGCCAGTTCGGCGAGGTGTACCTGCGGGTGGAGCCGCTGCCGCGCGGCGCCGGCTTCGAATTCACCGACGAGATCAAGGGCGGCGTGATTCCCAACCAGTTCATCCCCGCGATCGAAAAGGGAATCCGCCAGGTGCTCGACGCCGGCGCGATCGCCGGATATCCGATGCAGGACGTGCGCGTGGTCGTCTACGACGGCAAATACCACCCGGTGGATTCCAAGGAAGTCGCCTTCGTGTCCGCCGGCAAGAAGGCCTTCCTCGATGCCGTCGCCAAGGCCAAACCGATCGTCCTGGAACCGATCGTGGACATGGACGTCAACGTTCCCGAACAGTACATGGGTGACGTCACCGGCGCCCTCGCATCCAAGCGCGCCCGCATCAACGGCACCGACACCCAGCGCGGCGGCGGCCTGGTCATCAAGGCCCAGGCACCGCTGGCCGAAGTCATCGACTACCAGACCGAGCTACGCTCACTGACCGGCGGCGAAGGCCGCTTCGCGATGGAACTGTCCCACTACGACCCCGTGCCGCCGCAAGTGCAGAAACAGCTCACCGAGGCGTACAAGCCGAAGGTGGAGGAGGATTGAGGGGAGCGTCCGACGGCGCAGGCGACATGCCCGCCGCGTCGCCAGCCCACAGTCAGCTCTCGGCACAAGGTGTCCAGGCAAGGACGACAATCTTCAGCCGTAGAGCGGTCGATCGGCGCGTTCGTCGGGTTACCCGCTAGTCTCGCCAGTGAACTCACGACGCGGCAATTGGGTCGACCAAAGCCCGCAACACGCGCGGCGACCGAATTGGAGACCGCACCGCGCCCAGCAGAGGAGGCGAGTGCCTGCGCGCAACCGTTGCACCGACATCTCCTCCGCTAAAATCCAAATCGCGCCACGCTCCTTTCCCAAGCGACAAGCCTTCCCGCAGATACGCGCGACGCGAACACGGCAACACGCCGAATGCGGGCATGATTCTCCTGATTGCGCGCTGCCGGCCCACGCGCGATACTTCGTGCACGGCCTGCTGGTGGGACAGAATTTGAGCTACGCGACTTGCGGTGAGTCGTATGGCACCATGGGGCGGTGGGGAAAACAGGGAGCTAGGCAAAAATGTCGGATTCCAAATGGCTGAACGAGATCTGCAGAGATCACAGGCGGCTTCAGCGTGAAGCGGCAAAGCGACGCAAGGCATTTAAGGAGCAGTCTGTACCGAAGGCGTTGCTTGACGAGTACTTGGCTAACGGTTGGGAGATCGACCGAGAGCTTAAACGAAAAGTCAAACTTCGTCGCCCATTCCGACACGACGAACGCCTTGAGAACAAGGTCTGGCATTTGACGTACCTCCTTGGTTACCCGGAGATAAGCGCAGGCAGAAACTTCCAGGTACTAATCAAGCGTAAGAGCGCCGAGCCCTACTACAAGCAGATTGACGTTCTCGCGAAGGATGACGAGACCGTGATCGTTGTTGAGTGCAAATCCTCCGAAAAAATTTCACGACGATCACTCCAGAAGGATATTGCAGAATTTGCAAATTTGAAAGGTCCGCTCGCGAATGCAATCAAACGTCATTATGGGTCGAAATTTAAGCCCAAGATAATTTGGGCCTTTTTCACAAGCAATATCGTGTGGTCTGTTCCCGATCGGAAAAGGGCTGCAGGAGCACACATCCAGGTCGTTACAGAAAAAGAGCTACGCTATTACATGCAGATTGCAGACCACTTGCGGTCCGCGGCGCGATTCCAGTTCCTTGCTGAATTCCTGAAGGGGCAAAAGATTCCGGAACTGGAAGGCGTAAAACTTCCGGCAGTACGAGGAAAGCTTGGCGGGAAGTCATTTTACTCATTTGTATCCACTCCGCGACAAATGTTGAAGATAGCGTTCGTAAACCATCGTTCCCTAAAAGACCCCGCGGGTGCTCCTTCCTACCAAAGATTGGTAAGTAGGACTCGCCTTCGGCAGATTTCTAAATTCATTAGTTCCGGAGGCTTCTTCCCAACCAACATTCTTGTTAACTTTACGAGTAAATGCAGATTCGAGGCAGTTGCAAAAGATGATGACACCGGCGTTGTCTTCGGAAACTTATTTTTGCCGAACCGATATCGGTCCGCGTGGATTATCGATGGGCAACACCGTCTGTATGGATTCGCGCCGCTCCCAGACAAGTATCTTAGTCAAAACATTATGGTTGTAGCTTTCGAAGGAATGAAGAAGGAGGAGGAGGCCAACCTATTTGTAACAATAAATCACGAACAGAAATCTGTACCAAAGACCCTTCTCGATGATCTCGAAGGCGAGCTCAAATGGGGTTCCGACAAACCAAGTGAGAGGGTAGGAGCGATCAGTGCTCGCTTGGTCGGTCTACTGAACAACGATCTGGGTGAGGCACTTTACGGTCGCGTCACGCAACAAGGCATTCCACCTACTGAAAAGACGTGCCTCACGGTTCCGGCGCTGAAGGACGGACTGCGTCGGTCAGGGTTGGTTGGCACCGCGATCTTTAGCAACAAAGAATACTCTCCCGGGCCCCTGTCTGGGACTTCGGACGCGGACACCTTGGACAGGGCACGGGAAACAATCAATGCCTATTTCCAGTTGCTGTCGAGCGCAAATCCGAAACAGTGGGAGATCGGACGGCGGGGCTACCTTTGCACCAACGTATCGCTTCAAGCCTATCTGTTGCTACTGGGAAATGTGATCAGCTACATGGAGTCTAACAAGGGCCTCTCCGCACGGGAGCTTGCGCCAATCGAGCTTATCTCGGAAGTCGAGGAGTACTTGGACCCTATTCTCAGCTGGCTCAGCAAGGCGAACGCTGGCCAAATGGAGAAACAGTTTAAGGTGCAGTTTGGGTCAGGCGGCCCTCGCGAATATTTCTTCAGACTCAGCCACATGATTAAGGAGAGCTTTTCAGACTTCACGCCTGAGGGCATGGAGGACTGGGCTCAAGAGCAGTCTGAAGAATTAGTGTTGGAAGCCGACCGGAAGCTAAAAGATCTAAATGTTCACGTCCAGAAGGTCATATTCGACATTTTCAAGCTAAGGTACGGAATCGAGAACCAAGCCTACCTTCATAAGGGCATTGTAGATAAGAAAATCATGACCAAGGCATTCGAGAAATCTTTGGACGATGATGACGAAGAGCGGTTGCCATTAGAAAACTACTTAGACTTTATCGAATACAAAAAAATTGTTGAAAATAAGGCACACTGGTTACTTTTCAAACCGTTATTCGATATTCCCGAGCCAGGAGAGAAGGGCTACTCGAAGAACGTTCGTTGGATGGAGCGAGTCAACGAACTTCGAAGAATTCCAGCCCACGCGACAGAAAAACGTAACTACAAGGCCGCGGATTTTGAATATATTGAGTTTGTCTATCAAGAGTTCATGCAGCGTCTCGAGAATTTCGATATGACATCGATCGAGTCTACCGATGCGTGAGTTTATGGTCCAACCGTTTCTGAAGTGGCCGGGAGGGAAGCGTTGGCTCGTGACCAATCATCGGGAGTGGCTTGTGCCTGCTGTTGGCAAGCATATCGAGCCGTTCTTAGGTGGAGGAGCAGTCTTCTTCCACCTCCGGCCCGAAGTATCGCTATTATCGGACGCAAATCAGGAGTTGATTGAGACCTATTGCGTTATTCGAGATGACCCCCAGCGTGTTTTTAAACATTTACGCAGACACCACGCCAATCACTGTAAGTCGTATTACTACGGCGTTCGGAGTACGCAGCCGCGCACACCCGCAACCCGTGCAGCTAGATTTTTATACCTGAATAGAACTTGCTTTAATGGTCTTTATAGAGTAAATTTGAACGGCATGTTCAACGTACCGATAGGGTCGAAAACATCTGTTATTTTGCCTAGTGACAACTTTCCAGCTACGTCTCGGTTGCTCAGAAACGCCGATTTGGTGGCAGGAGACTTTGAGGATTCAATTACATGCGCAAAGGCAGGAGATTTCGTTTATGCGGATCCTCCTTATACCGTGAAGCACAATCTGAACAACTTCGTTAAGTACAACGAGAATATTTTCTCTTGGGCTGATCAAGTTCGTTTGTCCCATGCGCTACGAGATGCGGCCGCCCGTGGCGCTCGTGTGATGGTGTCAAACGCCGACCATCCATCAGTTCGCGAGCTCTACCGCGATGAGATTTGGCAGTGCCTGAGCGTTTCAAGATATAGTAGACTCGCTTCAGCATCTGTTCACCGACGAGGAACAACCGAACTCGTTGTCGCGAATTATCTTTCGGTTTGTGGGGAAGTAGAGGCACCCAGAGGTTAGGTGCATGTCGCTTGAATTTGGGAGCAGCCAGACAGATTGGTGCGGGTGACTCAATCACTCCGGCGCCTGTTCTTACTTCGGCAAAAATGGCCGTCGCCTCAAACAAAGCTGAGCTCAGAGGGTGGCGCTCGTAGCATCAAGTTTGAAATGCACGGTTACCTACTCCGGCCGGAAGCAGCCGTTCGCGGCCCACCGGACCCGCAAGCCAGCCTACACTCACCGCTTCGGCTTCAGGATCGTCCCGGTGCAGTTTTTGGCGCCGCAGTGGCAGGCCCAGAGTTTCTTCATCCGCGGCGTGTGGGGCACGTCCAGGACGATGCCGTAGTCGTAGGTGAGTTCTTCGCCGGCTTTCACCTTGCGGATGGTCTGGATCATCACGCGGTCTTTTTTCCCGCCGTCGACTTCCTCGATGTAGGCTTGGCAGTTGGGGGCGCAGGAATGGTTGAGCCAGCGGGCGCTGTTGCCGCCGACGTTGGCGTCGACGATGTATTTGTCGTTCAGGGTGAACAGGAAGGTGTGGCCGGTGTCGGCGCCGTCGTCGTACAGGCGGTCGGCCTGGGCGTGGGTCAGAAGGCGGCCCTTGTACTGGATCAGCACGGTGTCGGCGGGGATGTCGACGGCGGCGTAGACGCCCTTGCCGTGGATGGGCGAGCGGCGCACGATCATGCGTCTGGTCATGTCGATTCTTTCACGCGAAAACGCCTATGATGATGGCACTGGTAGCCAGCGCACAATGGAGGTTGCCATGGCATTCAAGATCAAACGCGCCAACGAGCCCCTCACCAAGGCCGATGGGGCGCGCATCCTCATCGACCGGCTGTGGCCACGCGGGCAGTCGAAGGACAAGCTGCAGTTGACCGCCTGGGTACGCGACATCGCGCCCAGTACCGAGCTGCGCAAGTGGTTCGGCCACGATCCGGAGAAATTCGACGAATTTCGCAAGCGCTACCGCGCGGAACTCGACGCCAACCCCGAGGCGGTGGCCGAGCTGCAAGGCCTGCTGAAGGAGCACCCCAACGCGACGCTGCTGTTCATGGCGCACGACGAGAAACACTGCAACGCGGTGGTGCTGGCCGAATACCTGCGCGAGCGTGAGCACAAACCACGCACAAAGGCGACCGCGTGACCGGCATGCGCCGCGCGACGTTCTGGCTGTGCCTGATGCTGGCACCCGCCGCGGTGTGGGCGGCGCAGGGCTTCACCCTGGACAGTCCCGCGCTGCAGGCTGGCGGCAGCATGCCGATCAGCTACGTCTACACGGGTTGCGGCGGCGGCAACCAGTCGCCGCCGTTGCGCTGGCACGATCCGCCCGCGGGCACCAAAAGCTACGCGGTCACGGTGTTCGATCCCGATGCCGGGGACGGCTTCTGGCACTGGATCGCGTTCGACATCGCGGTCGGCGCGCACGGCCTCAACGCCGGCGCCGGCACGCCGCGCAGCGGCAACGCGCCCGGCGACACCGTGCAGATGAAGAACGACTTCGGCAACGCGGGCTATTCCGGCCCCTGCCCGCCACCGGGCGCGCCGCACCACTACATCATCACGGTGTACGCGCTGGATGTTCCCACGCTGGGCATGACTGCACGCTTCAGCCGCAAGGACGCACTGGCGGCGATCAAGCGCCACGCGCTGGCGAAGGCCACGCTCACGGTGCTCTGGGGACGGCCGGCGCCTGGGCACTGACGTGTCTTGATTTTGCACGTCATTCCGGTGAACGCCGGAACCGGGCGACTTTGCGGCAAGGCGCCACCCGGCAAAGTCTCTGGATCCCGGACATCGCTTCGCGATTCCGGGACGACGAGCAGAACCAGAGCGGCCATCGATACAATTTCCGCTTTCGTCACGTGGAGCACGTCGAATGTGCGGCGTTTCACGCGCGTTGCGTCTTGTTCTCGCCCTGTGCCTGGTGATCGCACCGCTGACCGTGATGGCGGCGACACCGACGATCTTCGCGGCAGCCAGCCTGAAGCCGGCGCTGGATGAACTGGCGAGCTCGGGCGCGCTGGGCACGCCCGCGCCGCGCCTGGTGTACGCGGCGTCTTCCGCACTGGCGCGCCAGATCAACAGCGGTGCGCCGGCGGACATCTACATTTCCGCGGACGAACGCTGGATGGACGCGGTGGCGAAACATGGCGCGATCGCACCCGCCACGCGCAGCAATCTTCTCGGCAACGCGCTGGTGCTGATCGCGCCCGCCGGATCGCACGCCACGATCAACCTTGCCGACGGCGCGACGCCGCTGCTGCACGCGCTCGGCGCCGACGGACGCCTCGCCGTCGCCCTCACCGACTCGGTTCCCGCCGGCATTTACGCCAAACAGTCGCTGACGGCCATGGGCCTGTGGAAGGCGCTGGCGCCGCGCCTGGCGATGGCGCGCGACGTGCGCGCGGCGCTGAACCTGGTGGTGCTGCGCCAGTGCCCGCTCGGCATCGTGTACCGTTCCGATGCGGTGTCCGAGCCGCGCGTGAAAACGCTGGCGACCTTCCCCGCCGGCTCGCACCAGCCCATCGTCTATCCGGTCGCGATCGTGAAGGGGCATGACAACGCCGCGACACGGGCCTTGTTGCGCACATTGAAGTCCAAGGCTGCGGGCGTGGTGTTCCGGCGCTGGGGATTCACGGTGCTGGCTGCGGGTGGATCCACGAAAGACAATCCGTCCGCGAATGAACGCCCATGAACGTGAATGGTTTTCCTGGCCTTGATTAGCGCTGATCTTCAACACAAACGTGCCCTCTTCCTCCGGGAGAGGGTGCCCCGGAGGGGCGGGTGAGGGTACGCCTATGCGAGGCAGCGACCATCCGTTCGGAACCCAACTGTTCGTGAGCTCGTACCCTCATCCGGCGCTGCGCGCCACCTTCTTCCGAAGGGAGAGGGGAGAAGCTTGTTGAACTTCGACGTTAATCAGGTCTCTGGATGGATTCCGGGTTCTGCCCGCAAAAACCGCGGGCAGCCCCGGAATGACGAGTATGGGGGAGGGTGCCTGCTCCGATGCGACGCGCTTTTCGCGCGACCGCCGCTCTCGACTCGGCTGACATACGGGCATAATCAGGTGTGCGGTTGCCTGAATCGGTTGGCTCCATTTGCGTCCATTCGCGTTCATTCGCGGACTGATCGCTCTTCCATCCCGTCCATTCGCGGACTGATCGCGCTCCCATCATCCTGACGCCCATGCCGTTTCTCACCCACGCCGAATCCATCGCGCTTGCGCTGAGCTTCAAGGTCTCGCTGGTCGGCGTGTTGTGTTCGCTGCCGGTGGCGGTGGGCTGCGCATGGTTGCTGGCGCGCACGCGGTTCTTCGGCAAGCCGCTGTTCGAGGGCGCGCTGCTGCTGCCGCTGATCCTGCCGCCGGTGGTCACCGGCTACATCCTGCTGATGGCGTTCGGCCACCACGGGCCGATCGGGCGCTGGCTGGATGCGACCGGGCTGTCGATCGCGTTTCGCTGGACCGGCGCGGCGCTGGCGTCGGCGGTGATGGCGTTCCCGCTGCTGGTGGTGGCGCTTCGCAACGCGTTCGAGGCGGTGGACCGCAGGCTCGAACACGCGGCGGCGACCCTGGGCGCCGGCCCGTGGCGGATCTTCTTCGGCATCACCCTGCCGCTGTCCGCGCGCGGACTGGTTGCGGGGCTTGCGCTGGCGTTCGCGCGCGCGTTCGGCGAGTTCGGCGCCACCATCACCTTCGTGTCCTCGATCCCCGGCCAGACGCGCACGCTGCCGATCGCGCTGTACGAACTGATCTCGACGCCCGGCGGCGAAGGCGGCGCCATGCGGCTGACGCTGGTGGCGGTGGTCGTGGCCCTGCTGGCCGGTTCGATGGCCGCGTTGATGCTGCTGCGTGGCGGCGTGCGGCCTGGGGAAGCGGAGGCATGATCGCGCTCGACCTGACCCTGCGCCGCGGCGAATTTTCGCTGGAACTTGCCCTGGAAACGCGCGCGCGTGCGCTGGCACTGTTCGGCCACTCCGGCTGCGGCAAGACCTCCACGTTGCTGGCGATTGCCGGATTGCTGACCCCGACGCGCGGGCGCATCGCGATCGACGGCCACGTGCTCCTCGACCATGACCGGCGCGTCAACCTGCCGCCGCGGCAGCGCAGGCTCGGGGTGGTGTTCCAGGACGCGCGCCTGTTCCCGCACCTGAGTGTGCGCGAGAACCTGCGCTACGGCGCACCGCGCGATGCCACTGCCGACTTCGATGACACCGTGCAACTGCTGGGTCTCGACGGCCTGCTCAAGCGCAGGCCCGGGCAATTGTCAGGGGGACAGGTCCGGCGCGTGGCGATCGGCCGCGCACTGCTGCGCCGCCCGCGCGCCCTGCTGCTGGACGAGCCGCTTGCCAACCTTCACCGCGAGGCGCGCGAGGAGGTGCTGGCGCACCTGCGCGGCCTGAAGCGCGAGCTGGCCGTCAGCACCATCCTGGTCAGCCACCAGCCGGATGAAGTGACCGCGCTGGCCGACGAAGTCGCGCTGATCGACGACGGCCGCCTCGCCGGGCTCTGCGACGTTGCGGCGTTCCGTGCGCGCCCGGGGATCGGGGGCTCATTGGCCCGCACCAAACGAACGCTGGGCGCGGTAAAGTAACCCGCCCGTCCATGTACAACCCCACAGGAACCGGCCGATGCTCACCTCGCCCCTCCACCGTCGACCACGGATCGCTTTCACCGGCGTGCTGGTGCTCGCCATGCTTGCACTTGCCGGCTGCGGCGGCTTCGGGACCAGACTGCAGCCGCCAACCGCGGGTATCCAGCAACTGACGTTGCAGTCCGACGGGACCTGGGCGGCGGTGGTACGGTTCCAGAACTACAGCTACGACACCGGAATGCACGTGTACTCGATCGACGCGACGCTGAGCCTCAACGGCAAGCCCGCCGGCCACGTCACCCTCTCGCCCGGACTGGACATCGCGGCCATGGACGCGGACGTCGCCACCGCGACCTTCAAGCCCGATGCCGCCGGGGCCGCGGTACTGGCCGCGGCCGGACGCAACGCGGTGCGCTACGAGCTGAAGGGCACGCTGTCGGTCGGCAAGGGCAGCGACGGCAACGCGCAACCTTTCCCACTCGACGGCAAGGGCTACATCTCGCCGGTGCCGGGGGTCAGCAACGTCTGGCGCTGACGCACCCGCTGTTTCGTGGCAAGCAGGCGAACACACCTGCGCCGGAATATCGACAACGCGTTCGCTCTGAGCGCAGGCCCGAAGGGCCGGAGTCGAAGAGCAATGTTCTTCGACTTCGCTGCGTTACGCTCAGAACGAACGATTGCAACCGAACCACCCCAAGGGATAGCCATGACCACCAACTACACCGCCCCGCTCGCCGACATCCGCTTTGATCTCTACGACGTGCTGGAGATCGAAAAGCTGTTCGCGAAGCTGCCCGGCTGCGGCGAGCTCAACCGCGAGCTCATCGACGCGGTGCTGGAGGAAGCCGCGAAGTTTTCACAGACCGTGCTGGCGCCGCTGAACGCGGTCGGCGACGAGCAGGAGTGCCACTGGGACAAATCCAGCGGCGAGGTGACCACGCCCGAAGGTTTCAAGCACGCCTACGAACAGTATGTAGAAGGCGGCTGGGCCGGCCTGACCGCGCCGGAGGAATTCGGTGGCCAGGGATTGCCGGAATCCATCGGCGCGCCGGTGAAGGAGATGATCGACTCTGCCAACCTCGCCTGGGGCACCTACCCGCTGCTCTCGCACGGCGCTACCGAGGCGCTGCGCGTGCACGGCGAGGACTGGCAGAAGGAAGCCTTCCTGAAACCGATCGTCTCGGGCGAATGGACCGGCACCATGTGCCTGACCGAGCCACACTGCGGTTCCGACCTCGGCCTGCTGAAGACCCGCGCGGTGCCGGCCAGGGATGGCAGCCATGCCATCAGCGGCACCAAGATCTTCATCACCGCGGGCGAACACGACTTCACCGACAACATCGTGCACCTGGTGCTGGCGCGGCTGCCGGATGCGCCACAAGGCGTCAAGGGCATCAGCCTTTTCATCGTGCCCAAGGTGAAGGTAGGCAAGGACGGCAAACCCGGCGAGCGCAACGCGGTGCGCTGCGGTTCCATCGAACACAAGATGGGCCTGAAGGGTTCGGCCACCTGCGTGATGAACTTCGACGAGGCCCAGGGCTGGCTGATCGGCGAGCCCAACAAGGGCCTCAACGCGATGTTCACCATGATGAACACCGCGCGTCTCGCGGTCGGCCTGCAGGGCCTTGCGCTGTCCGAACGCGCCTACCAGAACGCGTTGTCCTACGCGCGCGAACGGCTGCAGATGCGCGCCCTGTCCGGCGCGAAATTCCCCGACAAGCCCGCCGATCCGCTGATCGTGCACGGCGACATCCGGCGCATGCTGCTGACCCAGAAATCGCTGATCGAGGGCGGCCGCGCGCTGGGCCTGTACGCCGCGACGCTGGTCGACATCCAGCACCGTTCGCAGGACGCCGAGGAAGCGAAGCGCGCGGAAACGCTGGTGTCGTTCCTGACGCCGATCGTCAAGGCGATGCTGACCGAAAACGCCAACGAGTGCACCAGCCTCGCGCTGCAGATCTACGGCGGCCACGGCTACATCAGCGACAACGGCATGGAGCAGTTCGCGCGCGATGCGCGCATCACCACCATCTACGAAGGCACCACCGGCATCCAGGCGCTGGATCTGCTGGGCCGCAAGATCATGCGCCAGCAGGGCGAAGGCCTGAAGCTGTTCCTGGCGCAGGTCGGCGGCTTCTGCAAGCAGCACGCCGACGACGAAGGGCTGCGCGAGTTTCTGCCCAAGCTCTCGGCGCTGGCCAAGGAATGGGGCGAGGCGACGCAGGGCCTGGGCAAGCGCGCAGTATCGAACGCCGACGAAGTGGGCGTGGCCGCCTACGACTACCTGATGTATTCGGGCTACGCTGCGTTCGCATTCGCCTGGGCCCGTAGCGTCGCCGCCGCCGAGGCCTCGACGCAGTCCGATGACTTCAAGCAGGCCAAGCGCCTGACCGCCCGTTTCTACTTCGACCGCATCCTGCCGCGCACGCGCATGCACATGGCCGCGATGCGCGCCGACGCCGACAGCGTGCTGGCGATGCCGGACGGGTTGTTTTGATCTTCCGCCCGAATTGCTTGCATGGCGCCGCCGTTGCGGGATTTTCCCGCACGTTGTGGCAAGCGCCGCGATGAAAGCCCTCTCCCCCGCGACGAGTCGCGGGGGAGAGGGTTGGGTGAGGGGGTCGGGCTTCACTGTGCTACGCATGCACATCCGAAGTCGAGTGCGTCGGTCCGCGCGCTGCTCTTGACGCTGTTGCTTGCAGATGGCCGATTGCCCCCTCACCCCAACCCTCTCCCCCAACGATGAAGCTGTTGGGGGAGAGGGAGTTGTTGCCGGAATGCCGGGAGAAGCATCGTGTCATCGTCGAACCCAAGCACGACCCACATCCGCCCCGCCACGGCCGATGACGGCAGCTTCATCGTGTCGCTGGCGCCACGCTTCGCCGCGTTCGAGCTGCCGCGCGGCCGGAACAAACGCGACATCACCAAGGCCATCCGCAGCGAAGTCGATCGTGCCCTGCACGATCCGAAGCCCGGCGAGCATGTTTTCGTCGCCGAGGACGCGGACGGCAATCGCACCGGTTTCGTGCACCTGCGCGTTGAACGCGACTTCCTGTCCGGCCAGCGCGCGTGCCACATTTCCAACATCGCGGTCGCAAAGGGCCACGACGGCAACGGCATCGGTGCCGCGCTGCTTGCCCACGCACGCGAGTGGGCCCAGGCGCACAAGTGCAAGTTGCTGACCCTGAACGTATTTCCCGGCAACCGCCGCGCCCGCGCACTGTACGAACACGCCGGCTTTGCCACCGAAATGCTGCGCATGGCCACGCCGCTGCGCTGAGTACCACGGGCTGTTGTCCGGTCATTTACTTCATGCTCTGGTCAGGCATGATCGCGGCGCCCCGATGCCGTATGGCTGCCAGTTCAAGGCATACTGGGCACGGCCAAGTCAGGGAACCCCGGATGCGCGCCACGACTCCTCTGGTCATCGGCGTTACCAGCCACCGCAACATTCCCGCGCGCGAGATCGAGCCGTTGCGGCTGCGCGTGCGGGATTTCTTCGCACGACTGCAGCGCGATTTTCCCGACCTGCCGCTGGTGGTTCTGTCGGCACTGGCCGAAGGCGGCGATCAACTGGTGGCCGAGGAAGCCTTGTCCGCCGGTGCGCGGCTGGTCGCACCGCTGCCGTTGCCGCGCGATCTGTATCTCGACGACTTCAATGGCGCGCCGCGCGCGGGATTCATCGACCTGTGCGAACGCGCCGACGTGCTGCCACTGCCGCTGTTGCCGGGCAATACCGCGGAAAACGTGGCTGCGCACGGCGAGGCGCGCGACCGCCAGTACGCGCACGCGGGGGTGTTCGTGGCCAGCCACTGCCACATCCTGCTGGCACTGTGGGACGGCCGGGACTCGGACAAGTTCGGTGGGACCGGGCAGATCGTGCGCTTTCACATGGACCGCATCCTGCCGGGCCCGGTGGAGCGGCGGCGCTCGCGCCACGTGACACTGGACAGTGGCGACGAGAGTCTGCTGTATCACATTGCCTGTTCGCGCAACGGCAGCGCGGACACGATCGAGCCGCCACTGCCGCCGCTGCAAGCGCTGCAGGCGCGCTGGCTTGATGACACCGGCGCGCGCCCGGCCGAGGCGGGCATGCCGCGCGAGTTCCGCCGCATGTTCCTGCGCATGCAGCAATTCAACGCCGATGCCGCGCGCTACGCCGCCAGCATCCACGCCGCGAGCACGCCGGCCCGCCGCGACGGAACCCGCGCGGGCGGCGAGGGCGCGGCGTCCGAGGGCCTGTTCGCCACCGCTGACTGGCTGGCGATCCACTTCCAGAAGCAGGTGCTGCGGACGATGCGCGGCCTGTATGTGCTGGCGGCGCTGATGGGGCTCGCCTTCGTGTGCTACTCCGACCTGCCCCCGAACCTGCCATACGTGGACGAAGCGATCTACGTGTTCGTGGTGCTGTTTGCCGCGGGCGTGCTGCTGGCGTGGCTGGCCCGGCGGCGCGACTGGCACCGCAAGTACATCGACTACCGGGCGCTCGCCGAGGGCCTGCGGGTGCAGGCCTTCTGGGACCGCGCGGGAATCGGGGCCGACGAACTCGGCGCGTTCGCGCACGACGAATTCATGCAGAAGCAGGACATCGAACTGGGCTGGATCCGCAACGTGATGCGCGTGGCCGGGGTGCGCGCCGCGGCCACCACGCCCGCGGATGACCTGGTGCCCGTGATCGACGACTGGATCGGCGATCCGGATGGCGGCGGCCAACTGGGTTACTACACCCGCAACAGCGAGCAACGGCATCGCGTCCATCGGCGCACCGAGACGCTCTTGCGCATGTTGCTGATCGTCACCATCACGATCAGCGTGCTGCTGGCGGCATTCCACCCCTGGCTTGATCCGGACAACGTCACCTACATGGTGGCGCTGATGGGCGTGCTGACGATCATCGCCGCGGCGCGCGAATCCTACGCCTACCGCAAGGCCGACAAGGAACTGATCAAGCAGTACCAGTACATGCGCGGGATTTTCTCCAACGCACGCCACAAGCTGGATGCCCGGCGCGACCCGCAGGCCAGGCGCGACATCCTGCGGGCGCTGGGCGAGGCGGCGCTGGCCGAGCACGCGCAATGGGCGCTGCGACACCGCGAACGCCCGCTGGAACACGGCAAGCTGTAAGCACGGCGCCTTCGCAAGCGGCGGGGACAAATGGTGCCGCAGAACTGTCCCGGAGCGAAGGTGCCCGCTGTTGCCTTCCCCCTTCGGCACGAAGGGGGACTGAGGGGGATGGCTTTTCAACAGGTACGCGCACATTCCCCCGCGCTTTCAGCGCGACCCGCTCAGTTCTGAAGGGGGTGAGCGGAGCGTCAGCTCGCCGGCGGCGCGGACGGCCGCGCAGGCTGCTCGCCCACTGGTGCCGTTGCATCATTGTTCGCCGCGAGCCGCGCCTCTGCGGCGGCGACGATCGCCTGGTAGCGCGGCTCATCGTGCAGGAATTCGAAATCCGGGTCGGCCTTGGCGTAGGGCAGGAATGCGTCCGAGACGGTGGCGTACACGGATTCGAGCATGTCCAGCGCGGCTTCCTTGTCCTTCAAATACACGCTCAGGGCGCAAGCAAAGTTGTAGCGCATGTTCCAGTTGTCCGGATCCATCAGCAGCGCGCGATTCATGCGTGACTTGGCACGCTCGTTCTGGCCCGCGGCAGCGAGCGCATACGCACTGTAGGCCACCACGCCGGAATTGTTCTGGTCGCGTGCCAGGATCGCGTCGGCGCGCTTTTGCGCCAGTGCCGCGGCCTCGCGCATGCCAGCGATGTCACCCACGGCGTGGCAGGCACTGATCAGCATCATCGCCGAATTGAGGTCCCCTTCCATCAAGTCTGCGGCTTTCCGGTACAGACGGATGGCCTCCTCGTAGCGATGCATCTGATAGTTGAGGCGCCCGGCCGAGCGATTTGCTTCGTAGGATTCTGGATCGAGCTTCAGCGCAATCGCGGCTTCGGCCGCGGCAGCATCTATCTCGTCGTTCATCAACAGGATGTAGGCCTTGACGGCGTGCGCTTCGACCAGATCGGGATCGAGCGCCAGCGCCTTCTCGGCGGGCACCATGCCGTCATCGGACTGTACGCCGAGCCCGCGCAGGCTGCGGTAACCGACCGCCATCATCGCCCACGCTTGCGCATAACCGGGATCGATCTCGGTGGCGCGGGTGCACATCCGCACGATCGCGCGCGCCGAGCGTTCATCCGCCTCCTGGTTGGTCACGTAGATCTGCCGCGCCATCAAGTACAGATCGTGCGCTTCGGCGCTGTCGGTTCCGCGGCGCTCGATCGCGCGCTTTTCCTGCGGCAACAACCGCAGGCGCAGGGCCTTGACGATGGCCTTGGAAATCTCGTCCTGCAGTTCGAAGATGTCGCTGGCGTCGCGGTCGTAGCGCTCGGCCCAGACGTGGTTGTTGGTGGCGCCGTCGATCAACTGGGCGTTGATCCGGATCCGGCCACCGGCCTTGCGCAC